>NZ_QXMN01000001.1:0-590902 GCF_003581445.1 Acidovorax cavernicola
CCCACGCCCCCGACCACCACCCCGGAAGGCCCGGGGCCGGCGACCCCGGCGCTGAAGTGCGCGCCCTGAGCCGCATGCGGCCTTCATCGACACGCTTTCATTTCTTCCGTTCTGTCCTCGCGTTGAAAGACTCCCCATGAACCACTCCAACCGTCGCGATTTCTTCCGCAAGTCGGCCGGCGCCGTCGGCGCGGCCTCGGCCCTCACGATGCTGCCGCCCACGATCCGCAAGGCGCTCGCCGTCGAGGCCGCGGTCGACACCGGCACCATCGACGACGTCAAGCACATCGTGATCCTGATGCAGGAGAACCGCAGCTTCGACCACTACTTCGGCACCCTGCGCGGCGTGCGCGGCTTCGGCGACCGCTTTCCGATCCCGCTGGCCAACGGCAAGCCGGTCTTCTTCCAGTCGAACCCCGCCGGCGGCGCGGAGATTCCGCCTTTCCGCCGCGATTCGACGATCGCCAATGCGCTGATCGGCTCCGGCACGCCGCACAACTTTCCCGACCAGCAAGCCGCATGGAACCAGGGAAAGATGGACCGCTGGATCCAGTTCAAGAACCAGGCGACGATGGGCTACTACCTGCGCGAGGACATCCCGTTTCAGTTCGCGCTGGCCGACGCCTTCACGGTCTGCGACGGCTATCACTGCTCGATCCTCACCGGCACCGACCCGAACCGCATCGTGTTCTGGTCGGGTTCCAACTTCAACCCGGAGCTGCGCAAGAAGGGCATCAACAGCACCGACACCGATTCCGAACCGGTGAACTCGCGCTGCTGGCCCAAGCCATCCAACTGGGTGGCGAATCGTCCGCAGGAAGCTGACGGCTCCGGCCAGAAAGACCCGATCAAGGGCGACTACAACTACAAGTACGTCAACAACGCCTTCAAGTGGGACACGCTGCCCGACCTGCTGCAGAAGAAGGGCGTGACCTGGCACATCTACCAGAACATGAACAACAACTGGACGGGTGCCATGCATGGCTGCCTGGCCTTCGAGAGCTTCCGCACCGCGCAGCCGGGCTCGCCCATCTATGAGCACGGCCTCACGGGCGGCCCCGACACGGCCGACGGCGCCACCAACTTCCTCGCCCAGCTCAAGCAGGACGTGATGAACGGCACCTTGCCGCAGGTCTCGTGGGTGCTGCCCACGCAGGCGCTGGCCGAGCATCCGGGCAGCAGCGAAGGCGTGGCCGGCGCGGCCGACTTCATCTCCGACGTGCTGGCCGCGTTGACCTCCAACCCCGCGGTGTGGAGCAAGACGGCGCTGTTCGTGACCTTCGACGAGAACGACGGCTTCTTCGACCACCTGGCGATGCCGGCCGTGCCCTCGTACGACGCCGGCGGCAACCTCATGGGCAAGTCGACCGTGCTGCTGGACGGCCACTACTTCGACGCCTCGGTGGGCAGCTACCTGAACGCCGCCGACACCACCAGCGGCAAGATCCGCCCCTGGGGCCTGAGCTCGCGCGTGCCGATGTACGTGGTGTCGCCGTGGAGCAAGGGCGGTTGGGTCAATTCGCAGGTGTTCGACCACACCTCGGTGGGCCGTTTCCTCGAGAAGCGTTTCGGCATCACGGTGGACGCGATCAGCCCGTGGCACCGCGCCGTCTGCGGCGACCTGACCACCTGCTTCGACTTCGTGCACCCGAACGATCCCGTCGTTCCCATGTTGCCCGACACGAGCAACTATCCGGCGATCAATGCAGCGCAGATAGCGCTGGGCAACACGGGTGCCATCACCAAGGCCCCCGCCACGCCGCAGCCGCTGTACCAGGAAACCGGCACGCGTTTCTCGCGCGCGCTGCCCTACGAACTGCACACCAGCGCGCGCGTCGAGCCGCGCGGCCTCGTGCAGCTGGTGTTCGCGAACTCCGGCACGCAGGGCGCCGTGTTCCATGTGTACGACAAGCTGCACCTGGACCGCATTCCGCGCCGCTACACCGTCGAGGCCGGCAAGCAGCTCACCGACTACTGGAACACCGGCGCCACCGACAGCGGCAAGTACGACCTGTGGGTCTACAGCACCAACGGCTACGTGCGCAGCTTCCAGGGTGACGCACTGGCCCTCGATACCGCGGCCTTCAAGCCCGAGGTGCAGGTCTGCTACGAGCCTGTCGATGGGCAGGTCTACCTGAAGGTGCACAACACCGGCAAGGCGGCCGGCAAGGTCACCGTCACGGCCAACGCCTACCGCAACGACGGCCCGTGGACGCTCGAGGTCGCGGCGGGCGCGACCGGCATGCTGCACTGGAGCCTGGACAAGAGCGGCTACTGGTACGACTTCACCGTCGCCGCCGAGCACACCGAGCGCCGCTTCGCGGGCCGCGTCGAGACCGGCAAGCCCGGCGTGAGCGATCCGGCCATGGCCCTGCACCTGAAGGCCTGATCGTCATGAAGCACAGAAACAACCAAGGCACGACCCGCGGCAAGATGCTGCTCGGCCTGGCCGTGGCCATCGGCTCGACCGCCGGCATGGGCATCGCGTCGGCCCAGCCGATCACCTGGGACCCGGCCAAGGGCAACCTCGGCATCGGCGACAAGGCCGGCACCACCGGCGTCACGGGCAGCAACGACGTGGCCATCGGCAAGGGCGCGGGCAACAACGTCAGCACCAACTGGAACCTCGCCATCGGCGAAGGCGCGGGCACCGGCGTGTCGGGCAAGAACGCCAACCAGGCCATCGGCTACTACGCGGGCACCAACGTGGTCGGCGGCTGGAACCAGTCGATGGGCCGCAGCGCGGGCCAGAACGTGACCGGCGACTACAACAACGCCGTCGGCTTCTGGGCCGGCACCAACGTCACCGGCAGCGGCAACGAAGCGCACGGCAGCAACGCCGGACGCGACGTGGTCGGCAACAACAACCAGGCCTACGGCGGCGATGCGGGCCGCAACGTGAGCGGCAGCAACAACCTCGCCACCGGGCAGGGCGCGGGCAGCGGCGTGACGGGCTCGGGCAATCAGGCCTCCGGACAGATGGCCGGCGCGCAGGTGGCGGGCAGCAACAACGTGGCCATGGGGCAAGCCGCAGGCGGGGGCGTGCAGGGCAACCAGAACCTGGCGCTGGGCACGGCCTCGGGCCAGGGCGTGGTGGGCAGCCAGAACATCGCGCAAGGCAGCGGCGCGGGCCGGAACGTCATGGGCAGCGGCAACATCGCGATCGGCGCCGACGCCGGCGTGTACGTCAATGCGAACCAGGCGATCTCGCTGGGCACCGCTGCACGCGCGAGCGCCGACAACGCCATCGCGATGGGCAGCAACGCCTCGGCCTCGCACGCCAACAGCGTGGCGCTCGGTGCAGGCAGCGTGACCACGCGCGGTGCGCAGTCGGGCTATGTGGCTGCGGGCATGAGCGGACTGCAGTCGTCGGCCGGCGAAGTGGCGATCGGCAACCGCCAGCTCACCGGCGTGGCACCCGGCAGTGCGCCCGACGATGCGACCAATGTCGGCCAGGTGCAGGGCATGGTGCAGGAGGGCGTGAGCGCGGCCAATGCGTACACCGACACTGTCGCGGCGCAGGGCCTGCCGTTGGGCAAGGCCTACACCGACCTCACGGCGGCGCGTCTGCAGAACCAGATGGACGAGAACGCGCGGCGCGCCTACGCCGGCATCGCGGGCGTGGCGGCGATGGAAGCCGCGCCGCATGTGCCGGGGAAGATCAGCTATGCCGTGGGCCTGGGCAACTTTCGCAGCGAAAGCGCGATGGGCGGATCGATTCGCCGCACCTCGCAGGACGGGCGCTACAGCGTGACGCTGGGCGTGGGCGCGAGCAGCTCGGGCGTGGTGAGCCGGGTGGCGTTCACGGGGGTGTTCGACTGATGCGGTCCGGCGGGGCTGGTTCAGGGTGACGCTCCCGCAGCGCGCCCTGAATCACTCCCGCGTCAGCACGAAGCGCTTGCGAATCCCGCCGGCAGCCGAAGGTGCCACCCAGAGATCGAACTCGCCGGGTTCGACGACGGGCTTCATGTCGCGCCCTAGAAACTGCAGGTCGTCGTTGCCGACCGTGAACTCGACCACTTCCGATGCACCGGGCGCGATCCGCACCTTGCGGAAGTTCTTGAGTTCGCGCACCGGCCGGGTCACGCTCGCAGCGCGCTGAGCCAGGTACAGCTGCACCACTTCCTCCGCCTCACGCGTGCCCGTGTTGGTGACGGTGGCGCGCACGCGCAGCGTGTTGCCGATGGCGAGGCGGTCGCTGCTCAGCTCGACCTGGTCGTAGCGCACCGGTGCGTAGCCGATGCCGAAGCCGAAGGGATACAGCGCCTCGTTCGTCGCATCGAGGTAGCGGGTCTTGAACGACGTGCCCGGCGCGCTTTCGGGCGAAGGACGGCCGGTGCGCTTGTGGGCGTAGTAGTAGGGCACCTGGCCGGCCGTCTGCGGAAAGCTCACTGGCAGGCGGCCCGAGGGGTTGAAGTCGCCGAACACCACATCGGCGATGGCGTGGCCCGTCTGCACGCCGAGGAACCAGGTGACGAGGATGGCGCGTGCGTTGCGCACCGCGCCCTTGAGTGCCATCGCGCGGCCGTTGCTCAGCAGCACGACCATCGGCTTGCCGGTGGCGGCCACGGCTTCGGCGAGGTCCTGCTGCGCCTGCGGCAGGCCGATGTCGCTGCGCGAGCGCGACTCGCCCGACATCTTCTGGCTCTCGCCGATGGCCAGCACCACCACGTCGGCTTCGCGCGCGGCAGCCACGGCGGCGTCGATGCCGCCGGGCAATGGCGATTCGACGTTCGTACCGCGCGTGACGGTCAGCCGCGAGGCCTCGGTGCCCAGGGCGGCGCGCAGGCCTTCGTCGATGCCGACCGGCGCGGACTGGCCCGGGAACAGGCTCCAGGAACCCATCAGGTCCTTCGTGCCTTCGGAGAAGGGGCCGATCAGCGCGATCTTCTGCGGGCCGGCCTTGGCCAGCGGCAGCAGCTGGCCCTCGTTCTTCAGCATCACGACCGAGCGGCGCGCGCTCTCGCGAGCCAGCGCGATGAACGCGGGGTTTTCCATGCGCTGTTCGGGCGGCGGGCCGTCGAGGCCGCGCATCGGATCGTCGAAGAGGCCGAGCTTGTGCTTGACCCGCAGCACGCGGCGCACGGCTTCATCGAGCCGCGCCATCGGCACTTCGCCCGAGGCCACGAGGTCGGGCAGGTGGCGCATGTACAGGCCGCTTTGCATGCTTACGTCGGTGCCGGCCATGAAGGCGAGCTTGGCCGCCTCGCGGCCGTTGGCGGCGTGGCCGTGCTCGATGAGTTCTTCGTCGGCCGTGTAGTCGGACACCACGAAGCCCTTGAACTTCCATTCGTCGCGCAGCACGCCGGTGAGCAGCGCGGGGTTGGCGGTCGAAGGAACACCGCCGATCTCGTTGAAGGCGCTCATCACCGAGAGCGCGCCCGCGTCGATCGCGGCGCGAAACGGCGGCAGGTACACCTCGCGCAGTGTGCGCTCGGAGATCTCGCTCGTGTTGTAGTCGAGCCCACCCTCGGCCGCGCCGTAGGCCGCGAAGTGCTTGGGCGTGGCCAGCATCGAATCGGCGTTCGCGAGGTTGCTGCCCTGGAAGCCGCGCACGCGCGCCGCCGCGAACTGGCGCGCGAGGTACGGGTCTTCACCCACGCCTTCGAGGCCACGGCCCCAGCGCGCATCGCGCGCGATGTCGACCATCGGCGCGAAGGTCCAGCGAAAGCCGTCGGCCGTGGCCTCGACCGCCGCCGCGCGCGCGGTGCGTTCGGCCAGCGCCGGTTCCCAGCTCGAGGCCTCGGCCAGCGGGATCGGGAAGATGGTGCGAAAGCCGTGGATCACGTCGGCGCCGAAGATCAGCGGAATGCCCAGGCGCGATTCGCGCACCGCGATGCCCTGCAGCCGCCGCTTGCCTTCGAGGCCCGCGTTGTTGAAGAGGCCGGTGATGCGGCCAGTGCGCACGTCCTCGGTCTCCTGCTGCCCGTTGCGCCAGCCGGCCTGCGGGTTGTTCGGTGTGTTGATGTCGGCCGGGCCGTAGAGGCTGAGCTGGCCGGCTTTTTCCTGCGGCGTCATGCGCGCGATCAGCGCTTCGATGCGAGCCTCGGCGGTGTCGGAGGGTTTCGGGTCCTTCGGAACGGAGGCAGCGGTGGCGGGAGGAAGGAGGGCGGGGAGGGAGAGCGCGGAGAGGACGAGGGCGAGAACGGCGGCTTTTCGAACATGCATGGCCGTCTATTCTGCAGACAACCCACGATGGCCCCGGCCAGCGGTTTTCCGCCCTGGCCGTAGGGCCTTGTCCGACCTGACCGCATTCATTCCGCGCCCAGCCGCAGCCGGCTCGGCAGGCGCTTCTCGATGGCGAACTTCAGGAGCGCCGCGCAGCGGAAGATGCCGTGCGCGAACTTGCCGTAGGGCAGCGTGAGGAACAGCGCCATCACCACGCCCAGGTGCACCGCCAGCAGCAGCGCCATGAAGCGCGTGTCGCGCCAGGCCAGCAGCGCCAAGCCCGTGAGGCTGGTGAGCAGCAGCAGCGCGATGAAGCCGCGGTCCATCGGCCGCTGCGCCGCATCGCCGTGCGCGGCGTGGCGCCGCAGGTTGAGCCACAGCAGGCCGACGGGGCCGATCACGAGGCCGATGCCGCCGGCCGTGCCCAGCAGCACCGGCAGGCTCGTGAGCGCATAGGGCGCGTGCAGGTCGAACAGGTAGTGGTAGAGCGTCGCCACGCAGGTCGAGGCGAAGCACAGCATGAAGCCATAGAAGGTGAAGTGATGGAAGCGCCGGCGCCACAGCGTGAAGCGGTCGTCGTCGTTGTTGCAGCCCTCGCCGTGGCCGCCATCGAGGTACTTCAGGCGCAGCGCGTCGCGTGCGGCTTCGGCGCTGGCCGCGCGGCGCACGCCCGGCAGGTCGGGGGCGTTGCCGGGATCGTTCGCGGGCGAGACCTCGCGCCAGAAGCGGCGCGTGCCCATCGCCAGCGCGAACATCACGAACAGGAACACCGTGCCGAATATCAGGGCGAGGAAGTTGTGCGGAAAGATCGCGTAGAAGTTGCCCGCGAGCGGTTCGTGCAGGAGCGCACCCGACATCGCCACGGCCAGCACAAGGAACAGCGCCAGACCACCTGCCAGTGCAAGCGCGACGGTGAGCCCTGCCTTCTTGTAGAGCGCGCCCATCACGGGCGGCCAGGCGTAGTCGTGGTAGGTCTGCAGGCGCACCTGCGCCATCGCCTGCGGCACGTTCACCGCGAACTCGTGCGGCGGCGCGTACTGGCAGGCATGCAGGCACGCACCGCAGTTGTGGCAGAGGTTCGCGACGTAGTGCGTGTCGGCCTTGCCGAACTCCAGGCGCCGCGTCATCGCGGGGAACACTGCGCAGAAGCCTTCGCAGTAGCGGCAGGCGTTGCAGATCTGCAGGATGCGCGCGACCTCGCCTTCGGGCGCGGTCAGGGGCAGGGCGGGCTGGATCGGGATGACACGCGACGTGCTGCCGATGCCGTCGGCCTCCGAACGGGCACGTGCGACGAGATCAGTGAGCTGCTGCAAGGGCGGCCTCCGGGGATTTCTTGAAAGTGTTCCTTGCCGCGTTCGCAGCCTGCGTGCCGGCGATCCGCCCGAAGGCCGTGCCGATGCTCATGCCGACGCCGGCCGTGTAGCCCTTGCCCAGTACATTGCCGGCCATCATTTCGCCGGCCACGAAGAGGTTGGGGCTCGGCCGGCCGCCGAAGCGCACGGCGGCGGTTTCGTCCACTTTCAAGCCCAGGTAGGTGAAGGTGATGCCGGGGCGCAGCGGGTAGGCGTGGAAGGGCGCGGTGTCGATCGGCCGTGCCCAGTGCGTCTTGGCGGGCGCGAGGCCTTCGGTGTGGCAGTCGTCCAGCGCGGTGTGGTCGAAGCGGCCGACGCGGCAGGCGGCGTTGTAGTCCTGCACGGTGCGAACGAAGGTGGCTTCGTCCAGGCCGAGCTTGCGCGCCAGTTCGCCGAGCGTGTTCGCCTGCGTGCCGGAGAACACGGGCGGCATGAAGCGACCGACCGCCTGCTGGTCGATGACCGACCAGGCGATCTGCCCCGGCTGCTGCGCCACGAGCCGGCCCCAGATCGCGTAGCGCTTGGGCCAGAAGTCTTCGCCCTCGTCGTAGAAGCGCTGCGCGTCGCGGTTGACCACGACGCCGAGCGACACGCAGTCGATGCGCGTGCAGATGCCGCCGTCGTACAGCGGCGCGCGCGCGTCGATGGCCACCATGTGGCCCTGCGACGGATCGCCGATGCTGTCCGCGCCCGCATCGATCATGTGCCTGAGCAGCACGCCCTGGTTGAAGCGCGTGCCGCGGATCAGGAAATTGTCGGCCGGCCATTCGCCGCGCTCGTTCCGGCCCCAGGCTTCGCGCAGCCATTCGCGGTTCGACTCGAAACCGCCCGAGGCCAGCACGCAGCTCTTCGCCGCGATGCGCTCGTCGGCTTCGGTGCGCACGGCTACGAAGCGGTCGCCGTCGAGCTCGACAGAGACCACGGGCGTGTCGTAGCGGACCTGCACGCCCAGCGTTTCGGCGCTGCGGTAGTAGGCGTTGACGAGCGCCTTGCCGCCGCCCATGAAGAAGGCATTGGTGCGCGCCACGTGCAGCGCGCCCGACAGCGGCGGCTGAAAGTGCACGCCGTGGCGGCGCATCCAGTCGCGGCAGTTCGACGAGGCGCGGATCACCAGCCGCGCCAGGTGCTCGTCGGTGAGGCCGCCGGTGACCTTCAAGAGGTCTTGCCAGTACTCCTCTTCAGGGTAGGCCTCGACCAGCACGTCCTGCGGCGCATCGTGCATGCAGCGCAGGTTGCGGGTGTGCTGCGAATTGCCGCCGCGCCATTCTTTCGGCGAGGCCTCCAGCAGCAGCACCGAAGCGCCGGCCTCGCGCGCCATCAGCGCGGCGCACAGCGCGGCATTGCCGCCTCCGACAACCAGTACGTCGATCACTCGTGGGTCTCCTTGGAATGCAGGAGACTTTAGGCAGCGCGGCCTTCACGCGAAAGGCCGATTCAGGCAACAGGTGTTCAGTTGTCGAGAAGACTTGCACCGGCCCAGCGGCCTTCGCTCACCAGCGTGCGCGCGGTCTCGGCCACCACCACGCGCGCGGCCAGCGCGGCGGGCGAGAGCTCGTCGTCCGACAGGCTCACGAGCAGGTTGCGACGGCCGACGTGCGCATCGGAAATCTGCGTGAGCACGAGGTCGTCGCGGTCGTGCCGCGCCGTGGCGGCACCGGGCTGGATGGTGGCGCCGTGGCCGGCGCGCACCGCGTCCATCAGCAGCGCGAGGCCGTCGACCTCGGCCACGATGCGCGGCGCCACGCGCGCCCGCGCAAAGGCGGCCATCAGCGTGGCGCGCAGGCCGTGGCTGCCGCTGGGCAGGATGAGCGGCACCTCGGCCAGTTGCGACAGCCGCACCTTCGCGCCCGTGGGGCGTGGCGACAGCGCGGGCGAGGCGATCACGAAGAGCTTTTCGGCCAGCAGCGGTGCCACGCTCCAGCGCCGCGGCGTGTCGGTCTGGAACAGCACGGCCAGGTCGAGCTGGCGCGCGTGCAGCATGGTCGTGAGGTGGCCCGACAGCGCCTCGACCATGTGCAGCCGCACCTCGGGGTAGCGCGCCTGCATGGCCTGCATCAGCGGCACGCCCAGCACGGTGGCGGTGGTGGGCGCGAGGCCCACGCTCACATGGCCCGACAGGCGCGCCTGCTGCGCCGCGCGCACCGCGTCGTCGGCGTGGCGCAACGTGAGCTGCGCCTGGTGCAGGAAGGCCAGGCCTGCATCGGTGGGCATGACGCCGGTCGAATGGCGGCGCAGCAGCCGCGTCGAGAGTTCGCTTTCGAGGCGGCTGATCTGCTGGCTCAGCGCCGAGGTGACCACCCCCAGCTCCACGGCCGCGCGGCCCATGCTGCGCAGCTCGCAGACCTTGACGAAGTAGCGCAGTTGTCTCAGTTCCATCCGCGCATCATGGCGCAGGCGCGACCGCGGGCTGGCCTCTGCGCAGCAACAGCCATCCGAACAGAGGGGCCGTGATGTACATCACCACGGAGTAGATGGCGGCCGGCAGCGCCAGCGGAAAGCTGCCCAGCACGCTCACCGCGATGAAGATGGCGAGCGTGGAGTTGTGAATGCCGATCTCGTAGCTGATGGCGGTGGCCAGCGGCTTGTCCAGGCCCGCCGCACGGCTCAGGTAGTAGCCCGCCAGCAGGCTCACGAGGTTGAACAGCAGCACCGGCACGCCGATCTCGGCGAAGGTGGTGGTGATGTTCTTCCACTCGTTGGCAATGGCGAGCACCGTGACCACCGCGAGCACCACGGCGCTGAAGATCTTGGTCGGCTTTTCCATGCGCGCCGCGAAGCCGGGTTGGCGCGAGGCCACGACCATGCCGATGGCCACCGGCACCAGCACGATGGCGATCACCTCGACCAGCTTGCGCGTCTGCAGCGGCACCACCTGGCCGCTCTGCGCGAAGTGGTTGATGGCCCAGTTGGCGATGAGCGGCAGCGTGACGATCGACAGCAGCGTGTTCACGGCGGTGAGCGAGATGTTCATCGCCACGTTGCCGCCGAACAGGTGCGAGAACAGGTTGGCCGAGATGCCGCCCGGCGAAGCCGCCAGCAGCATGAGCCCGATGGCGAACACCGGCGACAGGCCGAAGCCCACGATGATCGCGTAGCAGGCCAGCGGCAGGCCGATGACCTGCAGCACGAGCGCGATGGTCACGGCCTTCGGGTGCTTGAACAGGCGCCGGAAGTCCTCGAGCGAGAGCGACAGCCCCAGCCCGAACATCACGAGCGCGAGTGCGCCGAACAGGAACCGGGTCACGATGAGCGTGGTGTCCATGGGGTGTTGTCTCCTCTTTCGTTCTGCTTGGTCGTTCCACTTAAAAAAATGGCTGCCGGCACCCGTCGCGCGGGCGCTGGCAGCCGTACAAAACCGGGATCGACGTGTCTTATTGTTTGTAGCTGTCGTCGATGCGGTCGAGCTTGCGGATCAGCGAAGGCCAGACGAACATGCCGCCGAGGCCGCCGCTTTGCACCTTCATTGCCTGGCCCACGCCGTCGATGATTCGCGGGTCCACGTGCGTGAGTTCGCCACCGCCGGCCTGCGCGGCGATCTGGATCTGGCAGGTGTTCTCGAAGGTGTACATCGAAAGGAAGGCGTCGGCAATGGTCTTGCCGCAGGTCAGCAGGCCATGGTTGCGCAGCATGAGGAAGTTGGCATTGCCCATGTCGGCCTGCAGGCGCGGCTTCTCGTCGTCGCGGAAGGCCACGCCCTCGTAGTCGTGATAGGCCAGCGAGGCCAGCACGAAGGTCGACTGCTGGCTGATGGGCAGCACGCCGTTCTTCTGCGCACTCACGGCAATGCCGGCCCGCGTGTGGGTGTGCAACACGCACTGGATGTCTTCGCGCGCGGCATGCACGGCGCTGTGGATCACGAAGCCCGCCGGGTTCACGGGGTAGGGCGAGTCGATGATCTTGTTGCACTGCTGGTCGACCTTGACCAGGCTCGACGCGGTGATCTCGTCGAACATCAGGCCGTAGGGGTTGATCAGGAAGTGGTGCTCGGGGCCGGGCACGCGCGCGCTGATGTGCGTGAAGACCAGGTCGCTCCAGCCGTACAGCGCCACGAGGCGGTAGCAGGCGGCGAGGTCGACGCGCAGCTGCCACTCTTCGGCGGAGACGAGCTTCTGGATTTCGGAGGTGGAGTTGGCGTTCATGGGATGTGTCCTTTGGCGAAGTCAGGCGGTGGCCGGCTCTTGCAGCACCGTCTTGTAGATGCTCTGCTTGGGCTGCGCCATCAGGCGGCGCAGCATGGGTTCGAACTCGCTGATCGGCAGCGTCTCGGCCTTGGGGTCGAAGGCCGGGTTGTCGTAGAGCGCGCAGAACTCGGCTGTGCGCTCGTAGTGCGGGTGGGCCTTGAAGTTGTCGCGCATGTCGCGGTCCAGCCCGATGTGGTGGAAGAAGTAGTGGCCCTGGAAGATGCCGTGGTTCTGCACCATCCAGTGGTTGGCTTCGCTCACGAAGGGCTTGAGGATCGCGGCGGCGATGTCGGGGTGGTTGAAGCTGCCGAGCGTGTCGCCGATGTCGTGCAGCAGCGCGCACACCACGTACTCCTCGTCGCGGCCGTCGCGCAGGGCGCGCGTGGCCGTCTGCAGCGAATGGGTGTAGCGGTCGACCGGAAAGCCGCCGTAGTCGCCTTCGAGAATCTGCAGGTGCTTGATCACGCGCGCGGGCAGGCCGCCCGCGAACTGCATGAACTCGCCGCCGATCAGTTGCCAGTCTTCGCGCGTGCTCTCCTGCATGCTCTTGAAACTTGCCCGTGCGTTCATCGTGTGGGGTCTCCGTTCTTTGGGGGATGGCGGTCACTGTAGACCTGCGCTTGACCTTCAACTGTCAAGAATTTGACAATGCGGGGTTCTGGTAAACCCGCCTCCGGGCGCCCGCTCTTCCCCTTTCTGCCCATGGCCACCTCGACCAAGCCGCGCCTTTCGGCCGCCCACCGCAGCGCGCTCGACAGCAACCCGTGGTTCACCAGCATGCCGCGCTCGCAGCGCGACGCACTGGTGGGCGCGGCCGAGCTGCTGCACGTGCGGCGCGGCACGATGGTGTTCCGCCAGGGCGACCCGATCCATGCGGCGGGCGGCGGCTTCTACGGACTGGTGGCGGGCACGATCAAGATCTCTTCGCTGCGCCAGGACGGGCGCGAGGCCATCCTCGCGGTGCTGGAGCCGGGCAACTGGTTCGGCGAGATCACGCTGATCGATGGCTCGCCGCGCACGCACGACGCCACCGCGCTCGAAGCGCTCGACCTGCTGGTGGTACCGCCCGAAGCCTTCGTGCGGCAGATGCGCGACGTGACCTTCTCCAACGCCATCGCCGCGATGCTGGCGGCGCGCGTGCGCATGCTCTACGGCCTGGCGGAAGACGCCACCTTGCGCAGCCTGCGTGCGCGCGTGGCGCACCGGCTGCTGGTGCTGGCGCGCGGCGATGCCACGCAGTCGGTGCATCTGCGGCACGAACTGATGCTGCCGCAGGAGGCACTGGCCATGATGCTCGGCGTGACGCGCCAGACGCTGTCGAAGGAGCTCAACGCACTGGCGGCCGAAGGCGTGGTGTCGCTGGGGTACGGGCGCATCCAGCTGCTGTCGCTCGAGGCACTGCAGGTGCTGGTTCGCACAGGGTAGGGCCTTGTCATAACGTCGGCGGGGCGCGGGCGTATAAGGATCGGCCGGCCACCATCCCGGTGGTTCGGTGATTCTTCTTCACTTCCTCCTTTGAAGGGTGGCACATCATGAGCAACAAACCGACAGTCGTTCTGGTTCATGGCTTCTGGGGCGGCGCGGCGCATTGGCACAACGTCATCGTCGAACTCCTGCGCAAGGGCCACACGGCCATCCGCGCGGTCGAGTTGCCGCTGACCTCGCTGGCCGACGATGCCGAGCGCACGCGAAAGATGGTGGCGCAGGTGCAAGGGCCGGTCCTGCTGGTCGGCCACTCGTACGGCGGCGCGGTGATCACGCAGGCCGGCGACATGCCCAACGTGGTCGGGCTGGTCTACATCGCCGCCTTTGCGCCCGATGCGGGCGAAAGCCCCGGCGGCATCACGCAGGAGCACCCGCCCGTGGCCGTGCCGAACCTGGCGCCGGACAGCGATGGCTACCTGTGGGTCAAGCCCGAGAAGTACCACGAAAGCTTCTGCCAGGACCTGAGCCCCGAAGAAGGCCTGATCATGGGGCTGGTGCAGAAGGCACCGCTGGCCAGCACCTTCGGCGACACCATCACGGCACCGGCCTGGAAGAAGAAGCCCTCGTGGTACCAGATCTCGAGCGAGGACCGCATGATCTCGCCGGTCAACCAGGAGCGCATGTCGGCGCGGCTCGGTGCGAAGAAGGTCATCACGCTGGCGGCCAGCCATGCCTCGCTGGCGTCGATGCCGAAGGAAGTGGCGGCGCTCATCGACGAGGCCGCGAGCGCCTGAGGCCGGCTACGCGCAGCGCTCCGTGCGCTGCGCACCCGTTGGGCGGGCCCGCCATCCGAGGAACGCCACCGCGCAGGCCGCCGCGATCACGATCAGCACGGCCACGCCCATCACCGAGAAGAAGGCGTGGTCGAAGGCTGCGTGCGCGAGCGCCACGAGTTGTGAAGCGACCGGTGCCGGCAGCGTCTCGGCGGCCAGCAGCGCGGCATCGATGCCGTCGCTGGCCGAGGCCGGCACGGCCAGGCCTTCGGGAATCGCCAGCGCGGCCGTGTAGCTCGCCGAGAGCACGCTGCCGAGCAGGGCGATGCCCAGCACGCCGCCGAGTTCGTACGACACCTCTTCGATCGACGCCGCCATGCCGGCATGTTCCACGGGCGCGTTGTTCATGATCGCGTTGGACGCCGCCGTGATGGTCGCGCCCACGCCCAGCCCCAGCAACACCAGGACGGCCGCCTTGAGCAGGCCCGAGGCATCGACGGCCAGTGCCAGCGCGCACAACGCCAGCGCCGTGGTGACGAGGCCGGCCAGGATCACGGGGCGCGAGCCGATGCGTGCCAGCAGCAGGCCCGCGAGCGGCCCCGACACGAAGGCGGCCAGCGGCAGCGGCAGGAGGGTGAGGCCAGCCTGCAGCGGCGTCAGGCCGACGACCAACTGCAGCCGCTGGCTGAAGACCAGCTCGACACCGATCAGCGCCACCGAGGCCACGATGGCCGCGATCACGCCGCCCGAGAAATAGGCGTTGCGGAACAGGCGGAAGTCGATCAGCGGCGCGCTGCTGCGCCGCTGGCGCCGCACGAAGAGCGTCATGGCCGCCACGGCCAGCGCGCCGGTGATGACGGCCGTCGTGGCCGAGGGCGCGAACTTCGTGAGTTCCTTGATGGTCAGCACGAGGAAGACCAGCCCCACCAGCACCTGCATCGAGCCGATGAAGTCCCACGGGCGTGTGCCGGTATGGCGCTGCTGCGGCAGCAGCCACAGGGCCAGCACCAGCGCGAGCACCACCACGGGCACGTTGATGAGAAAGACCGAGCCCCACCAGAAGTACTCGAGCAGCACGCCGCCCACGACCGGCCCGAGCGCCGCGCCGCCCGAGGCCACCGAGGCCCACACGCCGATCGCCACCGCGCGTTCTCGCTCGTCGGTGAACACCAGCCGCAGGATCGCCAGCGTGGCCGGCATCATCATCGACGCGCCCACGCCGAGCACGGCCCGCGCGGCGATCAGTGCGGCCGGGTTGGGCGCGTAGGCCGCGCACAGCGAGGCGATGCCGAACACGGCCAGCCCCGCGACGAACATGCGCCGGTAGCCCACGCGGTCACCCAGCGCGCCCATGCCCAGCAGGAAGCCGGAGACGACCACGGTGTACGCGTTGAGGATCCAGAGCTTCTCGGTGGCCGAGGCGGCCAGGTCGTGCGTGAGCGTGGGCAGCGCGGTGTAGAGCACGGTCATGTCGACCACGATCAGCAGCAGCGCCATCGAGACGACGAGCAGCGTGACCCACTTCTTCACGGTCGGGTTCATCGCGATCATGGCGTGGCCCTCCGGTCGAGTGCCTGTGAAACGGTGCCGTCCAGTTCCTTGAGCATCGTGACGGAGACCGTCGTGCAGCCGCGTGCGTGGAAGAAGTCGTGCGCGCGGGCGTTGCCGATGCCGCTTTCGAGAAAGAGGCTCTGGATGCCGAGGCGCTGCAGCTCGGCGCAGACCCAGTCGAACAGCTGTCCGCCCAGGCCCATGCCCTGGAAGCGCGCATCGACGACGAGGTCGTCGAGCGTCGCGAAGCTGCGCGCGGCGCGACGGGCTTCGTCGATCGACACCAGTGCGAAGCCGGCCAGTGCGCCGACTGTGCGCGCGACGGCCACGCGTGCGGGGGCCGTGGCCGGGTCGAGTGCCAGCGTTTCGCGCAGCTGCGTCTCGAAGATGGCGGGCAGGTCGGGACGCCATTCGCCCATCGCGATGGCGCGCTGCTCCTGCAATTCGGCGTGCGAGATATAGGAAGGCGAAAGTTGCTGCAGGAACAGGGCCGCGAAGGCCTCTGCCTGGGAAGGATCGTTGCACCAGCTCAGTTCGAACGCTGGTGTCTTCTTGTCGTGTGCATTCGTCATGGCGCCATGTTGCGTCATTAAAATGAATCGATAAAGATGAAATCGATCTGATAAATAGATGAATAAGGCGCCGACATGGAATGGACCGTCGATCAGTTGCGCCAGTTCGTGACGACCGCCGAGTGCGGATCGTTCTCGGCGGCGGCGCGCCATCTGGGCAAGGCCCAGTCGGCCGTGAGCACCGCCATCGGGCTGCTCGAGGTCGACCTGGGCGTGGCGCTGTTCGATCGCTCGCGCCGCAACGCGCAGCTGTCCGACGCGGGGAGGGTGCTGCTGCTCGAGGCCCGCGAACTGCTGCGACAGGCCGAGCAGCTCGACCAGCGTGCCCGCTCGCTGCACGAGGGCAGCGAGGCCGCGCTGTCGCTGGCGCTCGATGAGGCCTTGCCGTACACGGCCATCGGCACGCTGATGCGCGAAATCTCGGTGAAGTTTCCGAGTCTCGAACTCACGCTGCTCAACGGCACCGCGACCGAGGTGGCCGAGTACGTCGAACTGGAACGCGCGAGCGTGGCCTTTCATTTCGACCGCGGCCCGGTGCGCGCCAGCTTCGACCAGCGTCACATCGGCAGCGTGCGCCAGGGCGTGTTCGTGGCCAGCGACCACCCGCTGGCCGACGGCCGCACGGTGCGACGCCAGGACCTGGCGCGGCAACGGCAACTGCTCATGCATGCGGACGACGTGCACGAGGTGGCCTACAGCCCGCGCGTGTGGCGCTCCGACAGCTTCTACAGCACCGCCGAAATGGTGGCCGACAACCTCGGCTGGGCCGTGCTGCCCATCAACATCGCGCGCTACGAAGGCTTCAGCAAGGCCTTGAAGGAAGTGCCTTGTCCTTCGCTGGCCTTGCCGCGGCTGTCCGTGCGCATGCTGTGGCTGCAGGGGCGGCCGCTGGGTGCCACGGCGCTGTACGTGCAGCAGCGCTTCACCGAGCTGCTGCGCGACAGCCCGGTGTGAGGCGTTTCAGCGGAGCACCCGGCCGTCGGCGGAAATGCTGATGAGGTCGATGCTGCGCACGTTGTCGCGCAGACCAGGGCGCAGGTTGATGCGGAAACCGCCCACGTCGTAGTCGGTCATCGCCGTCATCGTGCGTTGCAGGGTCGCCGTGTTGAAGCCGCGGCCCGCGCGGCGTACCGCTTCGCCCGCGGCCTTGGCGGCGATGAAGCCTTCGAGCCCTTCGTACGACGCCGTCTGATCGGAGTTGTCGACCGCCGCCAGGTATTCCTTGACGATCGGAATGGCCGACGGCCGAGGCGAGGGCACGACCTGAGAGATCACGATGCCGCCGATGTCCTTGCCCAGCTCGGCATACAGCGGGTCGATGCCGACGATCGAGAAGGCCATGAAGCTGCCCGTGTAGCCGCTCTTGCGCAGCTTGCGGATGGCGCTGGCCGTGGTGCCCGAGAGCGACACCAGCACGATGGCCTGGGGCGTCTGCTGCTGCACGGTCTTCAGCGCGGCGTCGAGCTTGTCGGCGCCCGCGGGCACCAGCGCGCTCGCGACCAGCGGCGGCAGCTTGAGTTCGGCGGCGGCCTGCTGCACGGCGGCCAGGCCAGCGCGGCCCATGGCGTCGTCGTCGCCCACCAGCGCGATGCGCTCTTGCCCCACGGTGGCGCACTGGCGCACGATCTTGAGGGCCTCGTCGATCATGCCGGGGCGCACATGGAACACATTGGGGTGCTCGGGGCCGCGCAGCGCGTCGGACGCGGCAAAGGGCGCGAAGAGCAGGCTGCCCTGCTGCGTGGCGACCTTCGCTCCGGCCTCGCTGCTGGCGGTGCCGACAAAGCCGAACAGCATGTCGGCCTTGTTCGCGCCGAGCAGGGTGCGGGCATTGGTGGCGGCGCGGGCGGCGTCGTAGCCGTCGTCCAGCTGCAGCAGTTTCAGCTGCAGGCCGGTGGCGGCGTTGCGCGTGTTGAAGTCGCTCACGGCGAGCCGGCTGCCCGCCGCGAAGGCGTTGCCGATCTCGTTGGCACTGCCCGTGAGCGGCACCGACTGGCCGAGCAGGACGACGCGGGCGCTGGCACCCGCACCGGCAGCGCGTGGCGTCTGCGCCAGCAAGGGGCGGGTGATGCCGAGACCGCTTCCCAGAAGCAGCGTTGCCGAGGCCTTGCCCAGCCATGTCCTGCGAGATGCGTTCATTAGCTACCTTTTGCTAACAATAGTAAAAAAGTGTAGCAATTTCGGGGCCAGGGAGGAAGGCGCGGGTGCTCCAGAATTGCCCTTATGAAATTGACTGTGTCCTGGAGTTCTTGGGGGGTGGGGGTCTTGTGCGCGGTGCTCGCTGGTTGCACCGTACCCGCATCGAATGTGGTGGAAGTCGCGGCGCCCGAGCGGGAGCCCAAGCCGGAGCTCGCGCCCGAGGCGCATGTGCCTGTCGCCGTGCCGCCAGAGCTGCCGGCCTGGCCATCGCCGCTGCCGCCTGCGGGGCCGCCGCAGGCATTGCCGCGCGCGCCGCTGCTTCAGGCCCCGCGCGCCGAGCCGCGGAGCACGGCGGATGCCGTTGTGAAGGAGCCGGTGATCCGGCAGCGTCGCTACCCCACCTATCCGTCCGCGCTGGTGGAGCAGGGCATCGCAGGGCTGGTGGTCACGTCCTTCTTCGTTGGCGTGGACGGTCGACCCGAAGAGATCACCGTCGTACGGTCGTCGCACCCGCTGCTGTCGCAGGCCGCGACCGATTCGCTCAAGGAGTGGCGCTTCGACCCGGCGCGTACGGCGGACGGGCGTGCGGTGCGGGCCCGCATGCGGTTGCCGTTCCGCTTCCAGCTTGAATAAACAGGCCCTGACGCGCGCTCAGGCGCGTTTTTCGAACACCAGGTCCCACACGCCGTGGCCCAGCTTGATGCCGCGGTTCTCGAACTTGGTGAGCGGGCGGTATTCCGGCTTGGGCGCATAGCCTTCGGCCGTGTTGCGCAGCAGCGGCTCGGCGGCCAGCACTTCGAGCATCTGCTCGGCGTAGGGCTGCCAGTCGGTGGCGCAGTGGATGTAGCCGCCGGGGCGCAGGTGCTGCGCCAGCTTGGTCACGAATTCGGGCTGGATCAGCCGGCGCTTGTTGTGGCGCTTCTTGTGCCACGGGTCGGGAAAGAACACATGCACGCCGGCCAGCGTGCCGGGCTGCAGCATGTGGTCGAGCACGTCGACCGCGTCGTGTGCGCAGATGCGGATGTTCGACAGCTGCTGCTCGCCGATGCGCTTGAGCAGCGCGCCCACGCCGGGCTCGTGCACCTCGCAGCACAGGAAGTTGGTCTCGGGCAGCACCGTGGCGATGTGCGCCGTGGCCTCGCCCATGCCGAAGCCGATCTCCAGCACCGTCGGGCCGGCGCGACCGCCGAAAGCTGCCGTCAGGTCGAGCGGTTCGGGCGTGTACGGAATGAGGAACAGCGGGCCCAGTTCGGCGAAGGCGCGGGCCTGGCCATCGGTGGTGCGGCCGGCGCGCTTCACGAAGCTCTTGAGGCGGCGGTGCAGCGGATGCGGCTTGCTGTCGGTGGCGCCGTTCGCGTCGTCTTCGGGGGATGCGGGCGCGTCGTCGCCGGGCGGGAGGTCGTTGGACACGGTGTCGGGAATGTTCATGAGGGCCGCGAATTGTAGAGATCGCGCCATTCGGGCACCCAGCCGGCCAGTGCGGCGGCGCAGTCGCCGGCGGTCGCGGGGCGCAAGCCGAGTGCGCGCGCGGCGGTGTCGAGCGCGGCCAGCGCGGCGGCCGGCGTAGCGGTGTCGATGGCCGTGGCGCCGTTCTGCTTGGAGAGCTTGTCGCCGTCGGCGCCGCGCACCAGCGGCGTGTGCAGGTAGCTGGGCGTGGGCAGGCCGAGCGCCTGCTGCAGCAGGATCTGGCGTGCGGTGTTGTCGGCCAGGTCTTCGCCGCGCACCACGTCGGTCACGCCTTGTTCGGCATCGTCGACCACCACGGCGAGCTGGTAGGCCCAGGGGCCGTCGGCACGGCGCAGCACGAAGTCGCCGACCTCGCGTTGCACGTCCTGCTGCTGCGGGCCGAGGCGGCGATCGGTCCATTGCAGTTCGCCGCCCGGCATGCGGTGCGTCGCGAAGCGCCAGGCGCGCGCGGGCTTGCCGTGCAGGCCGTCGCGGCAGGTGCCGGGATAGACGCGCTCGCCGTGGCGTTCGTGCGTGTGGCCGAGCCGGGCCAGGGCGAGGTCGATGTCCTTGCGCGAGCAGCCGCAGGGGTAGGCGAGGCCGCGCGCCTGCAGCGTTGCCAGCGCCGCCTCATAGCGCGCGGTGCGCTGCGTCTGCCACTCGGGCGGTTCGTCGGGGAGCAGGGCGCAGTCGGCGAGCTGCTGCAGGATGTGCGCGCCCATGCCGGGCAGGCAGCGTTCGGTGTCGGCGTCCTCGATGCGGATCAGCCAGCGCGCCCGGTCGCCGCGCGCGCGCACGTCGAGCCAGCTCGCGAGCGCCGCCACCAACGAGCCCGCGTGCAGCGGGCCGGTGGGCGAGGGCGCGAAGCGGCCGGTGGCGCGCATCCTTTCCTTGAAAACCTAGAGGACTGCCAGGGCCAGCGAGAGACCGGACACGAAGCCGTCTTCCACGCGATGGCCGATGCACCAGTCACCGGCGACGCCGATGCGGGCCTTGGCGTCCCACAGGTGGGTCTGGCCGACCGGCACCTTCGTCTGGGCTTCGGGCCAGCAGCGTGCCTGCGCATGGCTGGGCGTGGCGTGGATGCCGGTGATTTCCGAGAAGGCACGCAGCAGCTTGGCCTCGATGCGGGCGGGCGTGTCGCGCAGGTGTTCTTCCGACCACGTGGCGCTGGCCTGCAGGGTCCAGCGCTCGACGCGCTCGCGGCCGGGCTTGGACGATTCGCGCGCCAGCCAGGCCACGCGGTGATGGGTGCTGCGCGCCACGTTCCATTGCGGGCCGAGGTGCGACATGTTGGCCTGGTTGGCCTGGGGGAAGGCGATCATCAGCGTCCAGCAGGGCGCGATGCGCACGGGTTCGATCTTGCGGCTCAGCGTGGCCGCGCGTTCGCTGCCGGCGAGCAGTTCGCGGGTGCGCGCGGGCGGCACGGCCAGCAGCACGGCGTCGAAGCCCGAGTACACGTGCTGGGAGTCGTCGGCGCCTGCGGTGCGCAGTTGCCAGCGGGTGGCGTCGAGCGCGTCGGGCTCGATGCGGGTGACTTGGGTGCCGGTGACGAGCTGCTCGCCGAGCGGCGCGGCCCAGTGGGCCACCAGGGCGTCCATGCCGGGCTGGGCGACCCAGTGCGGCTCCAGCGAGGGCAGCGCCGCCTCGGCCACGCGGCCGTGGGCGTCGAGCACGCGCACGAGGTTGGCGCTCCAGGGGCGGCACAGCGAGGGCGTGGTGGCCAGCACCTGCGCGAAGCGTGGATCGCGCACGGTGAAGTACTGCGCGCCGCTGTCGAAGCGGCCGAAGGCAGTGTCGATGCTCGCCATCCGCCCGCCCGGCGTGGCCTCGCGTTCAAACACCGTGACGCGGTGCCCGGCCTGCATCAGCGTGCGGGCACAGGCCACGCCGGCAATGCCGGCGCCGATGACGGCGTAGTGGCGGGCGGCGGCGGGAGTTCGGTGGCGGTCGGCGGTGGCACGGGCTTTGGCTTTGGGCATGGCGGACTCTTTTCTTTTGACAGGGTGATGACGGAGGAGGCCGTACAGACTCTAACCCGGTCTGCGCACGTCGCCGGGCTGGGGGCGACCCTTAGGACGCGCCGCGGTTGCGCTGCGTCAGGTGGTTCAGCGACCCCGGTGCCGTTCGAGCAGCGCCTTGCGCGTGCCCTCGTGCTCGAACTGCGCGAGCCACCATTCGAGCGCGCGCCCCGGCTTGCCCGCGCTGCGCACGCGCCACGCGCAGTGCATGGTGCCCAGCGGCGGCTGGCGTTCGGTCTGCAGCTCGACGAGGTGGCCGGCCTCGATGTAGGGCCGCGCCATCGGCTCGGGCAGGAAGCCGCCGCCCAGGCCGTGCAGCTGCGCGGCGATCTTGGCCTGCATGCTGGGCACGGTGAGCACGTCCTGTCCGCCGACGAGATTGACCGTCATGCTCGGCCCGCTGCGCACCGAGTCGGCGGCGGCCACCGCGCGGTGCTGGCGCAGCACCGCGTCGCTCAGCGGCTGGGGCAGTCGCGCGAGCGGATGGTGGGGCGCCACGGCGAATACGAAGCGCAGCTCGCCGATGAGGCGGCTGCGGATGCCCGTGGCGGTGAAGGCCAGGCTCGCGGCATCGAGCACCGCGCCGATGGCGAGGTCGGCCTCGCCGCTGGTCAGCGCCTCGATGGTGCCGAGCAGCGTCTCGTCGCGCAGCTTCAGGCGCGTGGGCGGTTCGAGCGCGAAGAAGGCGGTGCACAGGTCGAGCAGCGGGTCGCGTGCGATCACGCTGTCGACCGCGATGGTCAGCATCGGCTCCCAGCCGGTGGCCACGCGCTTCACGCGGTTGGCCACGGCATCGATCTCGCCGAGCAGGCGCGAGGCCTCGCGCAGCAGTTCGGCGCCGGCCTCGGTGATGCGGGCCTGGCGCGCGCTGCGGTCGAACAGCAGCACATCGAGTGCGTCCTCGATCTGCCGCACGCGGTAGCTCAGGGCGCTGGGCACGAGGCCCAGTGCGCGCGCGGCGGCGGCAAAGCTGCCGGCGCCCGCCACGGTCTGCAGCATGGCCAGCGCGTCGGGGGTCAGCACGTCTCGGGCGCTGGGCAGGCTGGGCATGGGGTGGCTCCATCGTTCAAATAATTTGAATGATGCCATCAAAACCGAGCGTCTTTCAGAGGGAGATGGAGGCTCAAAATTCTTCACATCCGCCGCGCATCCGGCGCGGCCCACGACGAAAGCCCCGGCGCCCGAACCGGGTGGGGCAGCAAGGAGTTCGATATGTTGCAAGTCCGCAAATCACAGGAACGCGGTTATGCCGACCATGGCTGGCTGCGCTCGTTCCACAGCTTTTCCTTCGCGGGGTACTACGATCCGGCCTTCATGGGCTTCGGCAACCTGCGGGTGATCAACGAAGACCGCGTGGCGGCGGGCGCCGGCTTCGGCACCCACGGCCACCGGGACATGGAGATCATCAGCTACGTGCTCTCGGGCGAACTCGCGCACAAGGACAGCATGGGCAACATCGAATCCATTCCACCGGGCGACGTGCAGCGCATGAGCGCCGGCCGTGGTGTGATGCACAGCGAGTTCAACCACAAGGCCGACCAGACCACGCACTTCCTGCAGATCTGGATCGAGCCCAAGGAACGTGGCATCGCCCCCGGCTACGAGCAGAAGCAGTTCAGCGACGCCGAAAAGCGCGGCACCCTGCGCCTGGTGGCATCGCCCGACGGCCGCGACGGCTCGGTGACGGTGAATGCCGATGCGCGCCTGTTCGCCGGCCTGTTCGACGGCGACGAGACCGCGAGCCTGGCGCTCGATCCGCAACGCAAGAGCTACGTGCACCTGGTGCGCGGCGAGCTCGAAGTCAACGGCCAGAAGCTCGCAGGCGGCGACGCCGCGATGCTCGAAGGCGAATCGCAACTCACGCTCGGCGCCGGCAAGGATGCCGAAGTGCTGGTGTTCGACCTGACCGCCTGAGACGGCGTCTTTTTTCCCTGTCCCTTTGCTTCAACAACCAACGAGGAGTTTCACCATGGCCATTGCCACCACAACCACCACCCCCAACGCCGCCCAGGACACGCTGGCGCTCATCGGCCGCGTGCTGCTTGCAGTACTGTTCGTGCCTGCCGGCTTCGGCAAGCTCATGGGCTTTGCCGGCACTGTGGGGTACATCTCCTCGGTGGGCGCGCCGCTGCCACAGGTGGCGGCGGTGATCGCGATCGTCGTGGAGCTGGGGCTCGGCTTGCTGCTGCTGGTCGGCTTCAAGACGCGCCTGTCGGCCATCGTGCTGGCGATCTTCACCGTGGCCGCGGCCGTGATGTTCCACAACTACTGGGGCATGCCCGCCGAGAAGGCCTTCGTGAACCAGCTGATGTTCTTCAAGAACATCGCGATCGCCGGTGGCCTGCTCGCCTTCGCCGCCTTTGGCGCCGGCCGTTTCAGTATCGATAAAAAGTAAGCTTGTTCCCCCAAGGCCGCGTGCATCTCATGTGCGCGGCCTTCCGACTTCATTGCATCCTTGAGGAAATCCGTTTCATGACAGACATCGTCGTTGTCTTCCATTCCGGCTACGGCCACACCCAGCGCGTGGCCCAGGCCGTCGCCGACGGGGCGGGCGCGCAGCTGCTCGCCATCGATGCCGACGGCAACCTGCCGGCCGGTGGCTGGGAGACGTTGGCCGCGGCCGACGCGATCATCTTCGGCTCGCCGACCTACATGGGCGGTGTGAGTTGGCAGTTCAAGAAATTCGCCGACGCGTCGTCGAAGGTCTGGTACACGCAGGGCTGGAAAGACAAGCTCTTCGCCGGCTTCACCAACAGCGCCACGATGAACGGCGACAAGGTCACGACCATGACCTACCTGTGGACACTGGCCATGCAGCACAGCGGCATCTGGGTCAGCATGGGCATCCTGCCCACCAACAACAAGGCGGCCACGCGCGATTCGATGAACTATGTCGGCGGCTACGGCGGCCTGCTCACGCAATCGCCTTCGGACGCCAGCTCCGCTGAGATTCCGAAGGGCGATCTCGATACCGCGCGAGCCTTCGGCGAGCGCATCGGCACGGTGGCAAGATCGCGCGCATAACGCCCCACCGAACCTCGCCCTCCAGGAGAACACGATGACCGACACCATCCCCGAAATCCAGCTGCTCCGGCCCCACGACAAGGACCTGGGCGGCGGCTTCAACGTGCGACGCGTGCTGCCGGCGGCGCAGCGCCGCTCGGTCGGGCCCTTCGTGTTCTTCGACCATTTCGGACCGGCCACCGAGCAGCCCGGCAACGCGCACGACGTGCGGCCGCACCCGCACATCGGCCTGTCGACGGTCACCTATCTTTTCGAGGGCGCAATGATGCACCGCGACAGCCTCGGCAGCGTGCAGGAGATCCAGCCTGGCGCGATCAACTGGATGACCGCGGGGCGCGGCATCGTGCACTCCGAGCGCAAGCCCGAGCGCCTGCTGGCCGACACCTACGTGAACCACGGCCTGCAGCTGTGGGCCGCGCTGCCGCAGGCCCACGAAGAGGTCGAACCCAGCTTCGAGCACACGCCGGCCGAAGCCATTCCCGAACTGGCGGTGCAGGGCGTGCCGGTGCGCGTGCTGGTGGGCGAGGCCTTCGGCGTGCGCTCGCCGGTGAAGACGCTGGCGCAGACGGTCTATCTCGACATCGCGTTGCCCGCCGGCGGTCGTTTCGAGCTGCCCGCGCTGGCGCCCGAACTGGCGGTCTACATGGTGGACGGCGATGCGCAGGTGAACGGCGAGCCGGCGCCGGCCCACACCATGGCGGTGCTGCCCAACGGGCAGGGCGGGGTGCTGAGTGCCGACACGGCGGTGCGCCTGATGGTGATCGGCGGCGAGCCGCTGGACGGCCCGCGCTACATCACCTGGAACTTCGTCTCGAGCCGTCGCGAGCGCATTCTCGAAGCCGGCGCCGACTGGGCCGCGCAGCGCATGGGCCACGTGCCCGGCGAGACCGAATTCATTCCGCTGCCGGGCAAGCCCTTCGGCGTGCGCGAGCCCGACACCGGCACGACGCCGGTCTGAGCCTGCGCGTTTCGTTTATTGCTTGATGCCGATGTCCGGGTCTTCCGAGGCCCGGGCGCTGGCGTCCGAGGCGCGTGCGCTGAGGTCGGGGGCCAGGGCCCTGCGCCCGTCGAACACGAAGCAGTCGCCGTGGTAGTGCGCACCGCCGACTTCCTCGAAGTACTTGAGGATGCCGCCCTCGAGCTGCAGCACGTGGTCCACGCCTTCCTCGCGCATGAGGATGGCCGCCTTCTCGCAGCGGATGCCGCCGGTACAGAAGCTCACCACGGTCTTGCCCTCGAAGTCGGCGCGGTGCGCCTTCAGCGCGGGAGGGAACTCGGTGAACTTGGTGATGCGCCAGTCGATCGCGCCGTCGAAGGTGCCTTCGTCGACCTCGAAGTCGTTGCGCGTGTCCAGCAGCGCGATCTCGCGGCCTTCGTCGTCGTGGCCCTGGTCGAGCCAGCGCTTGAGCGTGCGCGCGTCCACGCCGGGCGCGCGGCCGGCCGCGGGCTGGATGGCCGGGTGGTCCATGCGGATGATCTCGCGCTTGAGCTTCACCAGCATGCGCCGGAAGGGCTGCGTGGCGGACCAGCTTTCCTTGGTTTCGAGGTCGGCAAAGCGCGCATCGGTGCGCAGCTCGGCCACGAAGGCGTGGATGGCCTGCGCCGTCCCCGCCAGAAACAGGTTGATACCTTCGGGCGCCAGCAGGATGGTGCCCATGAGGCCCAGGGCCTGCGCGCGGTCGCGCAGGGTCTCACGCAGCACGGGGCTGTCGTTGATGCCTACGAACTTGTAGGCGGCGATATTCAAAATCTCTTGCACGGGGCGGGATTGTAGGGATCACCGCACCACATCGTGGGGTGGCGCTTCCTACAATCGACGGATGTTTGTTCACCTGCGTCTGCACACCGAGTTTTCCGTCGTCGATGGCACCAATCGAATCGACGATGTCATCAAGGCCGCCGCTGCCGACAAGCAGCCCGCACTGGCCATCACCGACCTGAACAACCTGTTCGGGGCGGTCAAGTTCTACAAGCAGGGCCGGGGCAAGGGCGTCAAGCCCGTCATCGGCGCTGAAATCTTCATCGACGGGCTGGGCAAGGAGCCCGGCGCGCTGACCCGCCTGATTCTGCTGGTGCAGAGCATGGAGGGCTATCTCAACCTCTCCGAGCTGCTGGCGCGGGCCTGGACGCAGAACGTGGGCCGCGGCCAGTCGCAGGCCGCCTGCAAGCTCGAATGGCTCGAGGAACTGCAGGGCGGACTGATCGCGCTGTCGGGCGCGCAGGCCGGGCCGCTGGGCCAGCCGCTGCTGCAGGGGCAGGACGAACGCGCGACCGAACTGGCGCTGCGGCTCGCGGGCATCTTCCCGCACCGCTTCTACATCGAACTGCAACGCGCCGGCCGTCCCGAAGACGAGCCGCACGTGATCGCCGCCGTGAAGCTCGCGGCCCGCCTGAAGCTGCCGGTGGTCGCCACGCACCCCGTGCAATTTGCCGAGCGCCAGGACTACGAGGCGCACGAGGCGCGCGTGTGCATTTCCGAAGGCGAAATTCTTGGCAACCCGCGCCGCGTGCGCAAGTTCACCGAGGAGCAGTACTTCAAGTCGAGCGCCGAGATGCAGGCGCTGTTCGCCGACGTGCCCAGCGCGCTGGCCAACACGGTCGAGATCGCCAAGCGCTGCAACCTCACGCTGGTGCTCGGCAAGCCGCAGCTGCCGGACTTTCCCACGCCCTTCATCAGCGAAGGCGTGCGCATGCCGATCGACGACTTCTTCCGCCAGGAGTCCTTCGAAGGGCTCGAGCTGCGGCTGAAGCACCTGTATCCCGACGAGGCCAAGCGCGACGCGGAGCGTCCACGCTACGTGGAGCGCCTGGAGTTCGAGATCAAGACGATCCTGAACATGGGCTTCCCCGGCTACTTCCTGATCGTGGGTGACTTCATCCAGTGGGCCAAGAACAACGGCTGCCCCGTGGGCCCGGGCCGGGGCTCGGGTGCCGGCTCGCTCGTGGCCTACGCGCTGAAGATCACCGACCTCGATCCGCTCGAATACAAGCTGCTGTTCGAACGTTTCCTGAACCCCGAACGCGTGTCGATGCCCGACTTCGACATCGACTTCTGCCAGGGCAACCGGGACCGCGTGATCGACTACGTGAAGGACAAGTACGGCCGCAACGCCGTGAGCCAGATCGCCACCTTCGGCACCATGGCCGCGCGCGCGGCCATCCGCGACGTGGGCCGCGTGCTCGACATGAGCTACATGTTCTGCGACGGCATCAGCAAGCTGATCCCGAACAAGCCGGGAATGTCGGTCACGCTGCAGTACCCGCCCGCGACCAAGATCGAAGGCGACAAGAACAACTACGCCATCGAGATGGAGCCGCAGCTGGCGGAGCGCATCGAGAAGGAAGAAGAAGTCAAGATGCTGGTCGAGCTCGCGCAGAAGCTCGAAGGCATGACCCGCAACATCGGCATGCACGCCGGCGGCGTGCTCATCGCGCCGGGCAAGCTCACCGACTTCTGCCCGCTCTACCAGCAGCCCGGCAGCGAATCGGCGGTGAGCCAGTACGACAAGGACGACGTCGAAGCCATCGGCCTTGTGAAGTTCGACTTCTTGGGCCTGGCCACGCTCACGATCCTGGAGATCGCGCGCGAGTTCATCATGAAGCGCCACAAGGGCCAGGAGAACTTCGCGTTCGAGAACATTCCGCTGAACGACGCGGCGACCTACCGGCTGTTCTCGGCGGGTACGACCGAAGCCGTGTTCCAGTTTGAATCCCGCGGCATGCAGGGCATGCTGAAGGACGCGCGGCCCACGCGCCTGGAAGACCTGATCGCGCTGAACGCGCTGTACCGTCCGGGCCCGATGGACCTGATCCCCAGCTTCGTGGCGCGCAAGCACGGCCGCGAAGAGGTCGAGTACCCGCACCCGGCCGTGGCCGAGATGCTCTCCGAGACCTACGGGATCATGGTCTACCAGGAGCAGGTGATGCAGACCGCGCAGATCCTGGGCGGCTACTCGCTCGGGGGCGCCGACTTGCTGCGTCGCGCGATGGGCAAGAAGAAGCTCGAGGAGATGGCCGAGCACCGCGAGAAATTCCGCGCGGGCGCACTCTCCACGCACGGCATCCCGCAGGACAAGGCCGACGAGATCTTCGACTTGATGGAGAAGTTCGCGGGCTACGGCTTCAACAAGTCGCACGCCGCCGCCTACTCGCTGCTGGCGTACCACACAGGCTGGCTCAAGGTTCACTTCACGGCCGAGTTCTTCTGCGCCAACATGACCGTGGAAATGGACGACACGGACAAGCTCAAGCTCTTGTTCGAAGACGCCCAGAAGAACTTCAACATCACCTTCGAGCCGCCGGACGTGAACCGCGGCAACTACCGCTTCGAGCCCGTCACCAACAAGGTGATCCGCTACGGCCTGGGCGCCGTGAAGGGCACGGGCCAGCTCGCGGTCGAGGCCGTGGTGCGGGCGCGCGAAGAGGGCGGCCCGTTCAAGAGCCTGTACGACTTCTGCGTGCGCATCGATCGCCAGCGCATCAACAAGCGCACGGTCGAAGCGCTCATCAAGGCCGGTGCGTTCGATGCCATCCAGCAGAACCGCGCATCGCTGATCGCCTCGGTCGACCGCGCCTTCGAGTTCGCCATTGCCACGGCGGCCAATGCTTCGCAGGCCGACATCTTCGGCGACTGCGAGCACGGCTCGGCCACGCAGGAGCCCGACCTGGTCGACGCCACGCCCTGGGGCGTGAAGGAGCGCCTGACCTTCGAGAAGACCGCCGTCGGCTTCTACCTGTCGGGCCACCTGTTCGATGAGGTCTCGCACGAGGTGCGGCGCTTCTGCAAGCGCGAGATCGGTGACCTGCTCGACAGCCGCGACCCGCAGGTCATTGCAGGCATCGTGAGCGACTTCCGCGTCATCAACGGCCAGCGCGGCCGGCTGGCGATCTTCAAGCTCGACGACAAGTCGGAGTCCATCGACGCGACGGCCGACGAAGCACTCATCAACGCCAACCGCAACACGCTGAAGGACGACGAGCTCGTCATCGTGAGCGGCAAGCTGCAGCCCGCGCGCGGCGGCTTCGAGGCGCGCTTCCAGGTGCAGCAGGTGTGGGACCTGGCCTCGGCGCGCTGCCGCTTCGGCAAGTTCCTGCGTGTGGCGGTGAACGGCAAGGTGCCCGAGATTGCGCGGCTTTTGAAGGACTTCCCGCCGCGCACCGAGCAGACCGAAGTGGGCGACCTGGTGCACGGCCTGCCCGTGCGCCTGTCGATGGCGCGGGGCGGTGCGCAGGTCGAGCTGCAGCTGGGCGAGCGCGCGAAGTTCTTCCCGACCGATGCCGCGCTCGCGAGCTGGACCGCGCAGGCGGAGGCCGGCAAGGCACTGGTGGTCTACGATTGATCTGACCGCGCGGGCGTGGGGAACCCTGAGGCTTTCGCGCGGTCCATCAGTCTGTTGCAACCTGGCCCTGGGCCACTCACAGGAGGAATGACCGCATGCCTTTCAAGAAGATTCTCAAGACCAGCGCGTTGATGTTCGGCCTGGCGCTGCCCGTGGCCGCCACTTGGGCACAGTACGCGGGCCCGACGTCGGTGCCGAATCTCACGGTCAAGCAGCTGCTCGAAACCGGCCAGGACGACCAGCACGCCACGCTGCGGGGCTTCATCGTCTCGCACGACGGCGGCGAGCACTACACCTTCGCGGACGACACGGGGCGCCTGAAGGTCGAGATCGACGCCAAGTACTTCCCGCCGGGCGTGAAGATCGACGACAAGGTGCGCGTCGAGCTCAGCGGCGAGTTCGACAAGGACCGCCTCACCGGCAAGACCGAACTCGACGTCAAGCGCGTCATCACCGTCCTGCGCTGACTCCGGCCTTTTCGAGTTTTCCGAGCGCCTGCTCGACCTGGTCGAGCACGGCCTCGGGGGCGTGCAGCCAGTCCTTGGCCAGCACCTGCATCACCTGCCAGCCGAAGGCATCGAGGATGCGCGGACGCGAGACATAGCGCTCCAGCACGTGGCTGCGGCTCTCACCCTGCGCCGCGCCGTCCACCAGGATGCCCAGCGCATAGTGCCTCTGGCCCGATGCGCGCACCGCGAGGTCGCAGCGAAAACGCGACTGCCCCACCTGTTCGTCCACCGCATGGCCGCGCGCGCGCAGCGCCTGCGCGATCTGCGCCGTGACGTCGTCCATGCGCGCCTGCCGCGCCACGTGGCCGCGCGCGAGCGGGTTCATGCCTTCGAGCACGCGCCGCGCCGTGTCCTCGTCGCCGCGTGACAGGCACTCGGCATAGCGCAGGAAATTCTTGAGCGCCGCCGCGCCCTCGTTGTGATCGTTGGTGATCGCCTCGTGGCGGATGGTCGAGACCACCGCCATGTGGTGCTTGGCACGGCTGAAGATCACGTTCAGGCGCTTCTCGCCGCCGCGCTGGTTGATCGGGCCGAAGTTCATCAGCATGCGGCCCTCGGGGTTGGGGCCGTAGCAGATGCTGAGGATGATGATGTCGCGTTCGTCGCCCTGCACGTTCTCCAGGTTCTTGATGAACAGGCCGCAGAACTGGTCGTTCTCCTCGCGCACGTACTCGGCTTCGAGCCGCGCCGCAAAGTCGGCATCGACCGCGCCGAGTGCGTTCAGCTCGTCCTCGATCTCGCCTTGCTGCGCTTCGGAGAACGCCACGATGCCCAGGCTGCGCCCGGTCTCGCGCTGGAGCAGCTCGCGCACCAGCTGCGCGATGTGGCGTGCCTCGCCATCGTTGATGCGGTTCTCGTACACCGCGTCGGCCACGCGGTGGAAGCTGATGGCACGGGAGAGCAGGGCGTCGACCTGCGCTCTCACCGATTCGTCGGTCGGGCTGCGCGACTGCACCACGATCTCGCCGCGCTCGGGCGCGGGCAGGCTGCGGTCCGGAATGGTGTACAGGTTGCCCGCGTAGAAAGCCGCGTTCGAGAAGCCGATGAGCGACTCGTAGCGGCTGCGGTAGTGCCAGGCCAGCAGCGTGGCCGGCAGGTTGCGCGCGCCCTGGTTCAGCAGGCTGTCGGCGTCGAGCACGACGGCGATGCGTTCGCCTTCTTCGCCGTTTTCCGCGTCGTCGCCTGCGACGGAGACGGTGTCTTCCTCGGCGTCGCGACCCGACGAGAAGAAACTGGTCGGCGGCAGCTGCATCTCGTCGCCCACCACGATGATCTGCGGCGCGCGGTACAGCGCGGGCACGGCTTCTTCCACCGGAATCTGGCTGGCCTCGTCGAAGATCACCACGTCGAACAGGTCGGCCGCGAGCGGCAGCGTGTCGGACACCGACAGCGGGCTCATGAGCCAGATCGGCTTCATGTCGCGCACGACGCGGCCGGTGTCGCCGCTGGCCAGTTCGCGGATCGCCTTGTAGCGCATGGTCTTGCCGAACTCGTGCTCGAGTTCACGGCGGCCCGCGTTGTAGCTCTTCTTGAAGACCTTGCCGTCGGCGTCGAGCTGGCTGGCGGGCAGGGCGCTCTTTTGCACGTGGTCGCGAAAGCGCTGGCGCACGGCGGCGGCGAGCGTGCGTGCGTTGCGGTCGAGCAGCTTGCGTTCGCCTTCGCCCAGGCGCTGCGCATGGCGCGCGAGCGTGGCGCCATCGAAGCGCGGCAGCCAGCGCTCGGTGCGGTAGACGCGCTCCAGCCCTTCACGTGCGACGGCGTACTCGATGGCTTCGGGTGGCAATGGCAAGGTACGCAGCGCGGCGGCCACGGCCGGATCGGCATCGGCCAGTTCCTGCAGCGGCTGGAGCACCGACGGCAGCGCGTCGGCCTGGTCGCGCAGCGTGCGGGCCAGTGCGTCGAGCGCGCTGAGCGGCTGGGCACCGGCATCGTGCAGCAGGTCGCGCCAGACGGCGTCGAGTGTGTCGACGCGCGGCGCGGCGGCAACGAGTTGCTCGACGCTGCTGCGGGCCGCGTCGGTGCGCAGATGGGCCTGGAACGCCGCGCGCAGGCCGGCGCCGGCGTCGATGACGCGCAGGGACTGCAGTTGCTGGGCGAAGGCGTCGGCATCGGTGCAGCCGTAGTCGGCTTCGATGCGTGCCGACTGCTGTTTCAGCGCGGCATGCGCGGCCTGTTCGGCGCGCAGGTCTTCGAGGATCTGGCTGGGTTGCGGGCGCACGGCATGGGCGGCGAAGTCGTAGCGGCGCTTGAGTTCGCCCGACAGGCGCCACCACGACGGCTGCAGCCATCGCAGCAGCGAACCTTGTTGCGCGCGGGCCTGCGTCAGGGCAGCTTCGGTGTCGCCGGGCGAGAGCTTGTCGTGCCAGTGGGCGGTGCGTTGCAGCTGCGCATCGAGCGCCTGCTGCAGCGTGCGCTTTTCGTTCAAGGCGGCGCCGAGGGCCTGGCTGCTCGGGTGCGCGGCGTCTAGCAGCGCCAGCTGGCCGCGCGCGGCCAGCGACGCCACGGCGCGCGCATCGGCCACCACGGCCAGTGCATCGCGCCACAGCACCTCGGCTGCGGCCAGCGGTGGCCAGGCATCGACCAGCGCATCGCGGCAGGGCGCGCTCAGGTCGATGGCGCGGTCGCTGCATTCGACCAGCCGGGCCAGGGGCTTGTCCTGCGCCAGCAGCGACGGTGCGAGCTGCGCGAACACATGCTGCGCGAAGCTGGGCGCGCCCAGGCTTTCGGTCACGGCCAGGTGCAGGCGCGACACCAGCTCCGCATGCTTGCGCCAGGCCGCGAAGGCGGGCAGCGCCTCGGCCTGCAGCGGTGTGAGCGACGGGTCGTGGGTCTTGAGTGTCACGAGCCGCGACAACAGCTCACGCAGCGTCACCGCGATGTGTTCGGGCACGGCGTGCATGGCGGCGTCGAAACGTTCGAGCGCGCGCAGGTCCAGGTCCATCGCGTCGAGCACCTGCGTGCGCTCGGCGCTTTCCTGCGTCAGCGTCCCGGGCGCTTCGAGCCACAGTTCGTAGGTCTTGCGCAGGTTCTGCACGAAGGCCTTCTTGTCGCCCTGCGAGTCGTGGATCATGCAGCACAGCTCGTCCAGCCCCTGCTGGCGCAGGCGGTGGAACACCACATCGATGGCGGCACGCTTTTCGCAGACGAACAGTACGCGCTGGCCGCGCCCCACGTAGTCGGCGATGAGGTTGGTGATGGTCTGCGACTTTCCCGTGCCCGGCGGGCCCTGGATGATGTAGCTGGTGCCGGTGCGCGCCAGCGCCACCGCGGCCGTCTGTGTGGCGTCGGCCTGCACCACGGGCCACTGGTCGGCCAGCGGCAGGGCGGGTGGTGCCTCGGCATCGACGCGGCGCGGCTGCAGCGAGAACACGCGGTCGAAAGCCTCGCTGGCCAGGTCGGATTCGGCGAGCCCCGAGTAGTCGCGCACCAGCGACATCTTGCGGTGGTTGAAGTTGCCCAGCGTCACGGCCGTGAGGTCGATGTCCCACTGGTAGGGGTTGCCGCTGCTCTCGCGCAGCGCGAAGGTCTTGCGCTCGGCATCGCTGGCGGCGGCAGTGGCCGCCATCTGCGGCGCGCGCGGCTGCGGCGCGGCGCCGACGGCCTCGCGCAGCGGCAGCGGCACGGGGTGCACGCGCGAATGGAACAGCTGCAGCCCGCGCGGGCGGAAGTCGTCCTGCGCGTAGCTGAAGTCCTGCGAAGCCACCGGCACTGCCGAGGGCGAGCGCACGCGGGTTCGGCGCTTGAACTGTTCGAGTCGCTGGCGCGCGCGCTGGTGCATCACGGCGATCTCGGGTTGCTTCACGAGCCGCAGCTGCACGCCCGGCTCGCTCTGCGCGATCTGCGCCGACAGCTGCGCGTGGAACTGCTCGAGCGAGGTCTCGCGCAGGTCGACCGTCTCGGGCAGCGCGATGCCGTAGAGCTGGCGCAGGTGATGGCGCAGCGTGGGGTTCACCTGCGCTTCGCTGGCCGAGGCTTCGAGCAGGTACTGGTCGCGCACGCCTTTCTTGCGCGACAGCTCGACCGGCAGCATCAGGAGCGGCGAGGCGATGCGCTCGGCGCGTTCGGTCTCGCCTTCCTTGAGGTTGTGCCAGCGCAGGAAGGCCACCACCAGCGACAGCTGTGAGAAGCCGTATTCGGCCCGATCGCGCCGAGCCTCCTGCAGGATGCGGTCGAGCGCGCCGGGCAGGTAGGGCTGGTCCTCGAAGCGCAGCCAGCGCGCCAGGGGCACGGGGTTGCAGCTGGCGATGTCGGTGGCGAAGCGGCCGTCCCACACGCACAGCTGGTCGGCGCGGATGCTGTTCAGGTCCACCACCAGCGGCACGCTGGCGATGGTGAGATTCACATGCGCCTGCGTCGGCTTGAAGTACAGCAGGCGGTTGCGTCGCGAGAGGTCGAACAGCCGGTCGCGCAGGTGCAGCTGGATCGCCTGGCGACGCTGGCCCGCGCCATCGCGGGCCGGGGCGATGCGGTCCAGCCCGAGGTCCAGCGGCTGGTCGCGGTAGGTCTCGAGACGGCGGATGACCGAGGGCAGGTCGCGCGCACGCTCGTGGCGGTCGAGCGCGGTCATCTCGAAGATCACGGCGGCCACCACCGGGTGCAGGCGGCGGTTCAGCTCGAAGAGGTTGCCGCGGTGTGTGGCGAAGCGGGTCAGGTCGTCGCCGTCGGTGAAGTCGAGTCCGCACGACAGGCTGGCCAGCACCTGGCCCAGGCACAGGATGTCGCCGAGCGCATCGTAGTGGCCCACGCGCAGCTCCCACGCGGTATAGCCGGGCAGGTAGACCGGGCGCGTCGGCACCGTGTCGGGCCCGGCATCGGCCATGACCGCGAGGTTTTCCAGCGAGACGCCCGCATCGACATCGACGGTCAGGCGCGTTTCGCCGACCACGCGCAGCACCGAGGCGGCGGGTTGTTCGAGCGGTGCAATGGCTTCGGGAAAGCGGCGCGGCTCGGTGCCTTCGGGCTGGACCAGCGCCAGCGCGGGTTCGGCGGGCGCGTCGGTCACGCGGTAGGCGAAAGCGCTGCCGAGCGCGGCGACCTTGCCGTGTTCATGCAGGGCCGAGACTTCGCGCAGCAGCGGTAGCACGAGCTTGAGCACATCGTCGGTCTGCAGGCCGCCGTGGGCGCCGGCGGTGGCCAGCAATTGCAGGAGCGGAGCGGGAGCGAGGGTCATGCGGCGGCGGCCTGCGAAGAAGAGGGTGACGGGGTGGCTGCGGCCTTGTCGAGCAAGGCCGCAGCATCACGTTTGACGCGGGTGAAGTTGCGCTTGGAAAGGCCCAGGTCCTTCAGCACGCGCTGTTCGAACGACCCGGCGCAATCGAGCGCATCGGCCAGGCCCAGCGCGGCGGCGAGGGTGACGTCGTCCATCTCGGGGTCGACGGCGACGAAGTCGACCAGCACGCTGGCCAGGTAGTCGTGCAGGCCGGCGGGCACGGGTTCGGGCGGCGGCATCGACGCGGTGGGCGCCACGAAGTCGGGGAAGAAGCGGCGCGCATGCCCGAGCAGCGATTCCGATTGCAGCACCGGCCGCTGCAACAGCTGCGCGATGGTGCCGCGCGTGAGCGCGCTCACGCGCTGCTGGCCGAGCATGTCGAGCGTGCCCAGGTCGAGCGGGCCTTCGAGCGCGGCGGCCAGCCACTCGTCGGCATCGTGCTCGCGGCCGGTCCACAGGCGCAGCGCACGGGCGCGCACGAACACCTCGGGATGGCTCACGCCACGCGTCTGCAGCGCCTTGTTGTGGGGATCGGCGCAGATTTCCTCGGCCTGCGCCAGGTAGCTCGCTACGTTGACCTGCGTGAGGCCGGTCTCGATCTTGATGAGCGCGCTCACGGCGGGTTCGAGCGCACCGCAGGCCACGCAGCCGCCGCGGTCGGCAAAGGCCTCGGTGTACAGCGCATGGCGCCGTGCGGCCTGCAGGTGGCTCGCGTCGGCGCGCGGGTCGGACGAGGTGGCGTGCAGCAGCCGGTCGACCACGTGGTGCTTGCCGCCGTCGCGCTCCCACAGCAGGTAGTGCGCCAGCTCGTGGCCGAGCACGGCCTGCCGCTCCGGGCCCTGCAGCCGTTCGAGCAGTGGGCCCGAGAGCACGATGTGCGCCTCGCCCGGCACGACGTAGATCGCGGCGTTCATGGCCGCCCCATCTCCGGACGGCGCCTGGTAGAGCGTGATGCGCGCGGTGACGCCCAGGCGTTGTGCCGCGAGGTTGGCGTCGGCGTGCAGGTCGGGGTGGGCGTCCGCGTCGAGGCGGTAGGCGCTGCGCAGCAGTTCCGCGCGCATGGCGGCGGTGTGCTCCTCGCGGGCTTCGGTGGACGCGGCCCAGCGCCAGGCCTCGGGTTCGTTCGCCTGGAGGTGGGCGGCCAACGCCTGCTGGTAGGGCAGGGGCGTCAGGTCTTGGAGGCGAACGGCGGGGAAAGAATCGACCATGTCAGGAGCGCCGGCAACAATGAGTTGCCGACGATCCTAAACGAGCGAGTGGCGTCGCTTGCAATCACCCACGATCGGGGGATTGCAGCGTCAGTGCCGGGGTCAGCGCTTGGGCTTGAGCGTGACGATGAGCGACGGGAAGATGCGCCCGTCCGTGTCGCGTGGCAGCTTGTCGGTCTTGCGCAGGCCGCGCTCGGCCGCCTCGTCCCAGGCCGGCAGGCCGCTGGACTTGGCGAGCTTGACGCCGACGATGGTGCCGTCGGGAGCCAGCCTGACTTCGAACTCGGCTTCCGGGTTGCCGTTCACGCTGTCGGCATCGGGGAAGGTGATGTTCGGGCGCACCGCGGCGGCGATGCGGCCGGCATAGCCGCTCGACGGACCGGACGAGCGCTGGGCGTTGCCCTTCGCATCGTCGCTGCCGCTGGCGCCCGCCAGGCCCTGCATGCGCTTGAGCGTCGCGGCGCGGTCGGCGGCCGCCTGCTTGGCGGCGGCTTCAGCCTTCTTCGCTTCGGCCTGCTTGGCCTCGGCTTCCTGCTGCTTCTTCTGCTCAGCCAGCTTCTTCTGCTGTTCCTTCTTGCGCTCGGCTTCTTCCTCGGCGCGCTCCTTGGCTTCGAGCTCTTTCTTCTTTTGCTGCTGCTGGCGCTGCTGCTCGAGTTCGCGCTCCTTCTGCGCCTTCTGTTCCTTGAGCTTCTTCTCGCGCTCCAGCGCGATGTCGGGCGCGGGAGCGGGCGCCGGCTCGGGCTTGACGGCCGGGGGAGGCGGCGGTGGTGGCGCGGGCGCAGGCGGCGGCGGTGCGGGCACGGGGGCCGGCGGCTCCGGCACCGACAGGCGCGGGGCGGCCTGCATCACCGTGGTCGACCACAGCTCGGCATCGACCGCGCCGTCGTCGGTTTCGCTGCGCCAGCGCACACCCCAGGTCAGGGCGGCGATCAGCAGCGCGTGGGCAATGAGGGCGAGCACAACCGCGCGCGGCGTGCCGCGCTGCGGCGGCGGCGCGAACTCGGGGCGATCCAGGGCGAGCGACATGCCTTATTTGCCGCCCGTGGTCGTGACCGACAGGCCCACGCGTTCGATGCCGCTGCGCTTGAGCTGGTTCATCGCCTTCACGACGGTTTCGTACTTCGCCGACTTGTCGGCGCTGATGACCACGGGGCGCTGGGCGTCGCCGCCTTGCGCGGCCTTGGCCGCCGAGCCGATCTGCGTCATGGGAATCGACGCGCCGCCGGTGCCGGTGGACGGGTCTTTCTTGATCTGCACTTCGTCGTCGCTCTTGATGACGATCTCGATGGGCTTGTCGGGCTGCTTGTTGGCGCGATCCACCGAGGGCAGGTTGATCACGCTCGGCGTGATGAGCGGGGCCGTGACCATGAAGATGATCAGCAGCACCAGCATCACGTCGATGAACGGGACCATGTTGATCTCGTTGATCGTGCGGCGGCCGCGGCCCCGGGATGAAACGGCGGGCATGTCGTCGCGTCCTTTGTCTTGTGCGCGCCGCGGCTCAGCGGTTCGCGGCGGTGACCGAGGCGGCGGGCGTCACGGCGCCGGGGTTGGCCGAGAGGTTGCGCTGCAGGATGTTGGAGAACTCTTCGATGTAGGTCTCCAGGGCGATGGCGATCTTGTCGATCTCGCGCGCGAAGCGGTTGTAGCCGACCACCGCGGGAATGGCGGCGAACAGGCCGATGGCTGTGGCCACCAGCGCTTCGGCAATGCCGGGCGCCACGGTGGCCAGCGTGACCTGCGTCAGGGCAGCCAGGCCGGTGAAGGCATGCATGATCCCCCAGACCGTGCCGAACAGGCCCACGTACGGCGACACCGAGCCGACGGTGGCGAGGAACGACAGGTTCTGCTCGGCCGCGTCGAGCTCGCGCTGGAAGCTCGCGCGCATGGCGCGACGGGCGCCGTCGAGCAAAGTGGCCGCGTCGGTCACGTGGCGCTCGCGCAGCTTCTGGTACTCGCGCATGCCGGACGCGAAGATGCGCTCCATGGGGCCGGCGAACTTGGCGTTCTGCGCCGCCGAGGCGAACAGTTCGTTCAGGCTGGTGCCCGACCAGAACTCGCGCTCGAAGTCGTCGTTGAGCACACGGATGCGCTTGAGGGCGAAGTACTTGCGGATGATGGCGGCCCAGCTGGCGACCGACACGATCACCAGCAGCAGCACGACCATTTGCACCACGAAGCTGGCGTGGAGCAGGAGATTGATGATGGAGAGATCTTGGTTCATGGCTTGAAAGGTTGAGTCATGGAGCCGATGGAGTGCTCGAGGGTTCCCGAAACCTGAGCCGGAATGCGTGCGGGACGCAAGGTCGCGGCGTCCACCCAGCCGATGCGGATCGTGCCTTCGCACAGCAAGACCGGTGCCGCGGCGCCGGTTCGCTTTTGCTCTGTTTTTGATAGCACGCGTTGACCGATTATCAACGACGCAGTGCCCAATTGTCGGAGCTCGGCTGTAACCAGCAGTTCGTCGTCCAGCCGCGAGGGCCGATGGTATTTGAGCTGCGTTTCGCTGACCACGAACTGGCCGCCGGTGGCTTCCTTGAGCTTGCGCTGCTCGACGCCCAGGGAGCGCAGCCACTCGGTGCGACCACGCTCCATGAACTTCAGGTAGTTGGCGTAGAACACGATGCCGCCGGCGTCGGTGTCTTCCCAGTAGACGCGGATGGGAAACTCGAAACTCATTGCGCGATCATGGCCCGCAGGCGTTCGACCGATTCCTGCAGGTGCGCCATCGAGCTGGCGGTGGAGAAACGCACGAACTTCGCGGTTTCCGCCGTGCCGAAATCGCGGCCCGGTGTCACGGCGAGGTGGGCGCGCTTCATGGTCTCGAAGGCGAAGTCCCAGCTGCCCGAGATGCCGAGCTTGTCGGCCACCTGGGTGCAGTCGGCCCAGGCGTAGAAGGCGCCGTCGGGTACCACGGGCACGTTCAGGCCGAGCGCGTTCAGCTGCGGAATGAACCAATCGCGGCGCGCCTTGAACTCGGCGCGGCGGCGTTCGTACTCGGCGATGCTCTCGGCCTCGAAGCAGGCCAGCGCCGCGTACTGCGACACCGTGCTCGCGCAGATGAAGAGGTTCTGCGCCAGCCGCTCGACCACCGGCACCAGCACTTCGGGCACCACCAGCCAGCCGAGGCGCCAGCCGGTCATGTTGAAGTACTTGCTGAAGCTGTTGATGCTGATGACGTTGTCGTCGATGGCCAGTGCCGTCTGCCCGAACGCGTCGTCGTACGAGAGGCCGAGGTAGATCTCGTCGATCAGCGTGATGCCGCCGCGCTGCGACACCACCTCGTGGATGCGGCGCAGCTCGTCGGGCGCGATCGAGGTGCCGGTCGGGTTCGAGGGCGAGGCCAGCAGCACGCCGCGCGTCTTGTCGGTCCAGGCGGCCTCGACCTTGGTGGCAGTGAGCTGGAAGCGCTCTTCGGCCGTGGTCGGCACCAGCACGGCCTTGCCTTCCGCTGCGCTCACGAAGTGGCGGTTGCAGGGGTAGCTCGGGTCGGGCATCAGGATCTCGTCGCCCGATTCGATCAGCGCGAGGCAGGCCAGCTGCAACGCGGCCGAGGCGCCGGCCGTGACGACGATCCGGCGGGCCGGCACATCGACGTTGAAGCGCTGCTTGTACCAGCCGCTGATGCGCTCGCGCAGGTGATCGAGGCCGGTGGCCTGCGTGTACTGCGTGGCGCCGGCGCGCACGGCACGTGCGGCAGCTTCCTGCACGAGGGGCGGGGCGGTGAAGTCAGGCTCGCCGATGTTCAGGAAGATCATCGGGCGGTCGGTGTGGGCGACTTCGCGGGCCAGCTTGCCCGCAGCCTTCGCCACCTCCATCACGTAAAAAGGTTCGATGCGCTGCGCGCGCGTGGAAATTCTCATCGCACCCCCAGGCTACGGCGCTGCGCGCCTTCGCCACCCCCCTCGCAAGCGAGGGGGCGAGCGCCTTCGGGCGGCCGGGCGGCGCTCCTCATGGACGCGCCTTGCCTGACGCCCGGTCGGCTTCCACTTCGAGCGGACGCAGCTGCGGCGCGAGGCCGTTGAGCACAGCGTTCACGTATTTGTGGCCGTCGGTGCCGCCGAATTCCTTGGCGAGCTCGATGCACTCGTTGAGCACCACGCGCCAGGGCACGTCGGGGCAGTTCTGGAATTCGTACACGCCGATCCACATCACGGCGTGCTCGATGGGCGAGATTTCCTCGAACTTGCGGTCCAGCAGCGGTCGGATCAGCGCGTCGAGTTGTTCGGCACCTTCGATCGAGCCGTGCAGCAGCGCGTCGTAGTGCAGCGCGTCGGCCTTGTGAAAGCCCGCGAGGTCGCGCGTGAAGTGGTCGATGTCGGTCGGGTCGTTGCGGCCCACCAGGTGCTGGTAGAGCGCCTGCAGCGCGAACTCGCGCGCGCGGCTGCGGTTCGACTTGGCTGCGGCCTTGCGCGCGCCCGTGCTCGTGAGGCCGGTGCGCGACTGGCGGGGTTTGGCGGGCTTGGAGGTGTCTTCGGTCATGAAAGGGTGGCCAGCAGTTGTGCCATCTCGACCGCCACCTGGGCGGCGTCGCGGCCCTTGTCGGTCTGGCGGGCGACGGCCTGTTCGAGGTTTTCGGTCGTGAGGATCGCGTTGGCGATGGGCAGGCGATAGTCGAGCGCGACACGGCTCACGCTCGCGCCCGATTCGTTGGCCACCAGCTCGAAGTGGTAGGTCTCGCCGCGGATGATGCAGCCCAGCGCCACGAGCGCGTGGTAGCCGCCGCGTTCGGCGAGCGCCTGCAGCGCCACGGGCACTTCGAGTGCGCCGGGCACCTTCACGTGATGGATGTCGGCAGCGGCCACGCCGAGCGCCTCGAGCTCCGACAGGCAGGCGGTCGCCAGCGCGTCGGTGATGTCGGCGTTGAAGCGCGCCTGCACGATGCCGATGCGCAGGCCTTTTCCGTTGAGGGGCGCGCTGGCCGCGCCCTGATTTGCACCTTGCATGGTCTTTTATTCTTTCGTGAGGTAGCCGGCGATTTCGAGGCCGAAGCCGGCGGCCATGCTCGGCATGCGACGCGGCGCGCCGAGCAGGTTCATCTTGTGCACGCCGCATTCGCGCAGGATCTGTGCGCCGATGCCGTAGTTGCGCAGGTCCATGCGGCCGCGCTCGGGGGCTTGCGCGGGGCGCGCGGTGCCGTCGAACTGCGCGAGCAGCTCGGCGGCGGTCTCGCCGCAGTTCAGCAGCACGGCCACGCCCTTGTCTTCCTTGGCGATGTGCGCGAGGCTGGCGTCCAGGCTCCAGGAGTGCAGCGAGCGGTTGACTTCGAGCGCGTCGAGCACCGACAGCGGCTCGTGCACGCGCACCGACACCGTGTCTTCAGGTGCCCACTTGCCGCGCACCAGCGCCAGGTGCACGCCGCGGCTCGGCTTGTCGACGAAGGCGTGGGCGGTGAAGGCGCCCCAGTTGGTCTGGATCTCGCGGCAGCCGACCTTTTCGACCAGCGACTCGACGCGGCTGCGGTGCTCGATCAGCGCGGCGATGGTGCCGATCTTGATGCCGTGCTCGGCTGCGAAGATCTGCAGGTCGGGCAGGCGGGCCATCGTGCCGTCTTCGTTCATCACCTCGCAGATCACTGAGGCGGGCGAGCAGCCGGCCATGGCAGCGAGGTCGCTGCCGGCTTCGGTGTGGCCGGCGCGCATCAGCACGCCGCCGTCCACCGCCTGCAGCGGGAAGATGTGGCCGGGCTGCACCAGGTCGGCGGCCACGGCATTGCGCGCCACGGCGGCCTGCACGGTGCGTGCGCGGTCGGCGGCCGAGATGCCGGTGGTCACGCCTTCGGCCGCCTCGATGGAAACGGTGAAGGCGGTGGAGTGCTTGGCGCCGTTGCGCTGGACCATGGGCGGCAGCTGCAGCCGCTCGCACATCTCGCGCGAGAGCGTCAGGCAGATCAGGCCGCGCGCATGGCGTGCCATGAAGTTGATGGACTCGGCCGTGATGTGGTCGGCGGCGATGACGATGTCGCCTTCGTTCTCGCGGTCTTCCTCGTCCACGAGGATGACCATGCGGCCGGCGGCCAGCTCGGCCACGATGTCTTCGACCGGAGAGATCGGTGCGGGTGCACGGTCGGCGCGGGAGGCGCCGATCGGCGTGACGGAGGCGTTCATTTCGAAGTGTCCTTGGGAGACGTGGAAGAGGGGGGGAGCATGCCGGCCTGAAGCATGCGCTCCACGTAGCGCGCCACGGTGTCGATTTCGAGGTTGACCTTCGAGCCGGCCGACAGGCCGCCGAGGGAGGTGTTTTCCACGGTGTGCGGGATCAGGTTGATGCTGACCTCGGCGCCGCCTTCGATATCGCTCACGCTGTTGACCGTGAGGCTCACGCCGTTGATGGTGATCGAGCCCTTGTAGGCCAGGAAGCGCGCGAGCGCGGGCGGTGCCACCACGCGCAGTTCCCAGCTTTCGCCGACGGGCGCGAAGAAGCTCACGCGGCCGATGCCGTCCACGTGGCCCGAGACGATGTGGCCGCCGAGGCGGTCGCTGGCGCGCAGGGCCTTCTCGAGGTTGATGCGGCTGCCTTCGTCGGTCAGGCCGGCCGTCTTGTCGAGGGACTCCGCAGAAATGTCGATGGTGAATTGCCGGCGCTCGGGTGCGAGCGTGGTGACCGTCATGCAGGCGCCGTTGAGCGCGATGCTGTCGCCGAGCCCGACGTCGTCGAGGTAGCCGTCGGGCACCTCGATGCTGAGTCGCTTGCCGTAGAAGGAGGAGGTGCCGAGGTCGTGGATGGCGGCGATGCGCCCCACGCCGGTGATGATTCCGGTGAACATTCGCACATTTTCGCAGACATCGAGGGGTCTTCGGCCCGGAGGGGCGGTTTGCGGCTGCGAATGTGCCGCGCCGCGGCGGCGGGAGCTCAGAAGTGGTCGCGGCCGGCGACGCGCGCCACGATGCGCAGGTCGGGCCCCAGCATGTCCACCGACTTGAATTCGAGGGGCAGCGCACCTGTCAGCGAGGTGAGCGGACCGTCGGCGTGCAGGTGGCTGGCAATGTCGAGCCCGCTGCCGATCAGCTTGGGCGCCAGGTAGACCAGCAGCTCGTCCACGCAGCCTTCGCGCAGCAGCGAGCCGTTGAGCTTGTGGCCCGATTCGACATGCAGCTCGTTGATGCCGCGTGCCGCGAGGTCCTGGAGCATCGCGGGCAGGTCGACCTTGCCGTGCAGGTTGGGCAGACAGGTGATGGTGGCACCCCGGGCTTCGAGCGCGGCCGCCTTTTCTTCGTTGTGCCGGCTGGCTGCGTAGATCCAGACAGCGCGGCCAGCTATGAAAATGTGAGCGTCAGGCGAGGTCTGGAGATGGCTGTCGACCACCACGAGGTGGGGCTGGCGCGGTGTGTCGACCAGCCGCACGTCCAGGCGCGGGTTGTCTTCGAGCAGCGTGCCGACGCCGGTCAGCACCGCGCCCGTGCGTGCCCGCCAGGCATGGCCGTCGGCGCGCGCGGCTTCACCGGTGATCCATTGGCTCACGCCGTTCTGCAGGCCGGTCCGGCCGTCGAGCGAGGCAGCCACCTTCATCCGAACCCAAGGCTGCTTGCGGATCATGCGGCTGAAAAAGCCGATGTTGAGTTCGCGGGATTCGTCTGCGCCCGGGCCGACCTCGACCTCGACGCCCGCTGCGCGCAGGCGCGCAAAGCCCTGTCCCGCCACGAGTGGATTCGGATCGGCCAGCGATGCCACCACCCGGCGCACGCCGGCAGCGATCAGCGCGTCGCAGCAGGGGCCGGTGCGGCCGTGGTGCGAGCAGGGTTCGAGCGTGACGTAGGCGGTGGCACCCGCGACCGAGTGGCCCTGGGCCTGTGCGTCGCGCAGCGCCATCACCTCGGCATGCGGACCGCCGGCTTGTTGTGTGTGGCCTTGGCCGATCACGCGGCCTTCGGCGTCGCACAGGACGCAGCCTACGCGGGGGTTCGGGTCGGTCAGTCGGATCGCCGATGCGGCCAGGCGCAGGGCGGTCGCGATGTGTGGCGCGTCGTGTTCGGAGGAAGGCATCAGATGTCGCGCAGCAGCTGCCGGAACTCGTCCACGTCCTCGAAGCTGCGGTACACCGAGGCAAAGCGCACGTAGGCGACCTTGTCGAGTTTCTTGAGTTCGCGCATCACGAGTTCGCCGACCTTGGTCGAATCGATTTCGCGCAGGCCGCTGGCCAGCAGCTTCTGCTCGATGCGCAGCAATGCGTTGTCGATCTGCTCGATGCTCACGGGGCGCTTGCGCAACGCCAGCATCATCGACGCGCGCACCTTGGTCGAGTCGAAGTCGGCGCGGCTGCCGTCCTTCTTGACCACGACGGGGAAATTGACGTCGGGGCGCTCATAGGTGGTGAAGCGCTTGTCGCAGGCGCTGCACTGGCGGCGCCTGCGGACGAAATCGGCGTCTTCCGAAACGCGGGTCTCGACGACCTGCGTTTCGAGATGACCGCAAAAAGGGCATTTCATGCGGCCGGTGCTTCTCTTCTTCTACGCAATCAACGGTAGACGGGGAAGCGGCTCGTCAGGGCGTGGACCTTGGCGCGCACCGCGTCGATGTTCGCCGCGTCGCGCGGGTTCTCGAGCACGTCGGCCACCAGGTTCGCCGTGATGCGGGCCTCTTCGTCCTTGAAGCCGCGCGTGGTCATGGCGGGGGTGCCGATGCGCACGCCGCTGGTGACCATCGGCTTTTCCGGGTCGTTGGGGATCGCGTTCTTGTTGATCGTCATGTGGGCAGCGCCCAGCACGGCTTCGGCTTCCTTGCCGGTGATGCCCTTGGCGCGCAGGTCGACCAGCATGACGTGGCTTTCGGTGCGTCCGCTCACGATGCGCAGACCGCGCGCGGTGAGGGTTTCGGCCACGATCTGGGCGTTCTTGACCACCTGTTGCTGATAGGCCTTGAACTCGGGCGTCAGGGCTTCCTTGAAGGCGACGGCCTTGGCGGCAATCACGTGCATCAGCGGGCCGCCTTGCAGGCCGGGGAAGATGGCGCTGTTGATCGCCTTCTCGTGCTGCGACTTCATCAGGATGATGCCGCCGCGCGGGCCGCGCAGGCTCTTGTGCGTGGTCGAGGTGACGATGTCGGCGTGCGGCACCGGGTTGGGGTACACGCCCGCGGCCACGAGGCCGGCGTAGTGGGCGATGTCGACCATGAAGATCGCGCCGACGTCCTTGGCCACCTTGGCGAAGCGCTCGAAGTCGATGTGCAGCGAGTAGGCCGAGGCGCCCGCGATGATCAGCTTGGGCATGTGTTCATGCGCCTTGCGTTCCATGGCGTCGTAGTCGATGGCTTCGTTGGCGTCCAGGCCGTAGCTCACGACGTTGAACCACTTGCCGCTCATGTTCAGCGGCATGCCGTGGGTCAGGTGGCCGCCTTCGGCCAGGCTCATGCCCATGATGGTGTCGCCGGGCTTCAGGAAGGCGAGCATCACGGCTTCGTTGGCCGAGGCGCCGCAATGCGGCTGCACGTTCGCGGCGTCGGCGCCGAAGATCTGCTTGACGCGGTCGATGGCCAGTTGCTCGGCCACGTCGACGTGCTCGCAGCCGCCGTAGTAGCGCTTGCCCGGGTAGCCTTCGGCGTACTTGTTGGTGAGCTGCGAGCCCTGAGCGGCCATGACGGCCGGCGAGGCGTAGTTCTCGCTGGCGATCAGCTCGATGTGGTGTTCCTGGCGCGCGTTTTCGGCTTGAATGGCGGCCCAGATTTCGGGATCGGTCTGTTCGACCAGGATGTTGCGGTGGTACATGGCAGTCCTTTGAAGACGAGGTCCTTGTTCAACCAAACAAGGGCTGCCCAGGCGAACGGCTGAACGCCTGTTGTGGTCAGGCGGCACGCTTCCAAGTGGTATTCCACGTCAGCGCGTGGCACCTTTTTCAGAGTGCTGCGCCTATCGCCAGTCGCGTACAGGCCGAGTGTAGCGCAGGCCCGGACGCATCCGGGCATGCAGGGCCGGCAAGGCCTCAGGAAACCGCGGAGAGCAGGGCGACCTTGGCCGGCTCGCTGCCGTTGGCGGGCTCTTCACCTGCCGGCTTGGCCGGTGCAACCACCGGAATCGGCTGCGCGCGCGCCGTGGTCGGCGGCGGCACGACCATCGTCGACGGCGGGCGGCCGCCGGCGACCTGGCGCAGGCGCTCGTGCTCGGCCAGCACCTTGGCGGCATAGCCGCCGTCGTCGTCGAGGTTGGCGGCGCCCACGTAATAGCGCAGGCCGCCTTCAAGCGAGCCGGCACGGGCGATGCATTCCTGCAGCACCTTCACGCCGACGCGCATGTTGGTCACGGGGTCGAAGGCGGTGAGCGTGCCGCCCGCGCTTTCGTACTTGTCGCCGTGCACGCGGGTCATGACCTGCATCAGACCCTGGGCGCCGACGTGGCTCTGGGCAAAGGGGTTGAAGCTGGACTCGATGGCCATGATGGCCAGGATCAGTGTCGGGTCGATCTTGGTGCGCTTGCCGATCTGATAGGCCTCGGCGACCAGCACGCTCAGCGGCTCTGCCGCGACGCGGTACTTCTTGCTGAGCCAGTAGGCCACCGCCGCCTGCTGCTTGGGCAGATCGTCGGGACTCGCGGCCGTGGTGCGCTCGATGGCGGTCGGCTCGAGGTCGGTGGCTTCGGGCGCGGGCTTGCGCGACTGCAGCCAGCCCATCAGTTGTTCCTCGCCGGTCTTGCGCAGGTCGGGGCGCGCCACGAGGGCGAGGGCCGCGAACACGATGGCCAGGCCGACCAGTGCAAACCCGTTGTGGGTGATTTCAAAAAAGCCGTCTGCCACATCGGACACGAAGGTCCGTAGCCCGCGGGCTGTGGCATCAAACGCCTTGCTCATCGCTTTTTTTCCTTTCTGTGCGGCACCTGACATGCAGCGCCGGAAAGGGCGGTGGATGAAGGCAGCGGCGCTTGGATTGGTATGTACGAATCAGGCTCCGCGCATGGAGGTGTAGGGGGTAGGGAGCGCGGCGGCCTGATCACGCCGTTGGAATTCGGCAGCGGATTCAGGGAGACCCTGCCGCGTCCGGCGGCGAGGGCAGGCGGATTCTAGCGTGGCTAAATACACGGTCAAGCATAAGGTTTTGATTTGATATGTTAATAATTGCTTGAAGAAATGCCGTTCCAAAGCGACCGTCACAGGGGGCGCGCCTACGGGAAATCCCTTGGAAAAAGAGATTTGAAAAGGAAGGGAGAGACGCCTAATCTGGACGGGCCTGAGGTTTCAGGCGTTTTTCCGAAATCAGGCAGTCCGAGGTGCAAGTCAAGGACTCGAACGATGGAGGACTCCACGGCGGCAATCTCTTGCTGCCAGCACGGCGGGAACAAATTGACTTCCGGTCGCGCGAATCGATGGCATGGGTTTTGAGCCCGCCATCAAGCCCGGTGACAAGACATTTCGTCGACTCACCGGGCTTTCTCGTTTGTGGCGTTCACACTTTCGGCCTACCGCTCCTGTCGAGGGGCGCCCGGGCATCGCATTGCCTCGCCAAAAGGGAACGCATTCACGTTTCAGCCAACTTTGTTGGCATCTGTTTGCGGCACACTTCTGCGGATGGATGCTGCTTCGATCAAACAGAACAAATGGGTGCGGCGTGGGGTTGTCGCGTTGCTCGTGCTGCTGGCCCTGTGGCTGATCACCTGGCTGGCGGTGCCGCCGATTGCCAAGAGCCAACTCCAGAAGATCGCGAGCGAGAAGCTGGGCCGGCAGGTCACGGTCGGCAAGATCGATTTCAAGCCCTGGACGCTCGAACTCGCGCTGAATGACCTGCGCATCGCCACCGCCGACGGCAAGCAGCCGCAGGTGGCCATCAAGCGCATCTATGCCGACGCCGAACTGCAATCGCTGTTCCGCCTGGCGCCGGTGATCGACGCGGTGACGGTCGAGGCGCCCGCGGTGCTGCTTACGCACCAGGCCGACGGCAAGTACGACATCGACGACATTCTCGCCAAGCTGGCCTCGGGCCCGCCGCCCGATCCGAACGCCGAGCCCGCGCGTTTCGCGATCTACAACATCTCGATCAAGGATGGCGCGGTCGATTTCGACGACCAGACCGTCAAGCGCCGGCACGAGTTGCGCGGCTTCATGCTGAACGTGCCGTTCCTGAGCAACCTCGCGTCCAAGCGAGAAATCAAGACCGAGCCCAAGCTGGCCTTCGCGCTCAACGGCAGCCAGTTCGATTCGGCTGCCTTCACGACCCCGTTCGCGCAAAGCCGCAAGACCGACGCCCACGTGCAGTTCAAGGGGCTCGACCTCGTGCCGTACCTGGGCTACATCCCCGGCGGCCTGCCGGTGAAGCTGCAGGCCGGCAGCCTCGACGCCGACCTGAAGATCGATTTCCAGCAGACCAATTCCATCGGCCTGAAGATCACCGGCACGGTGGAGGCCCACGGCGCCAAGCTGGCCGATGCACGGGGCCGTGATCTGCTGGGCTTCGATTCGCTCAAGCTGGCGCTGGCCGACGTGCGACCGCTGGAATCCGTGTTCCACCTGAGCGAGGTCGCACTGGCCAAGCCGCAACTGGTGGTGGCGCGCGACGCTGCCGGTCAGCTCAACCTGATGGCCACCGACCCCGCGACCGGCGCAACCGAAAAGGTGGCGCCGCTGCCGGCGCCCGCGGCCAGCGCCCCGGCCGGCAAGCCGGCGGCCGAGAAGCCGAAGCTCAAGGTGCAGGTCGACAAGGTGGCGCTCGACGGCGGACGCATCGGCTGGCGCGACGAGACCGTCAAGCCCGCGGCGGCCATCGATCTCACCGACCTCGGGATCAATGTCACGGCCGTCACCTGGCCCATGGAGAAGCCCGCGCAGTTCGACGGCAGCACCGCCGTGGCAGGTGCCGCGCTGAAATTCAAGGGCAGCGCGACCGACAAGGTCGCCGACGTGCAGACCGAAGTCGAGGCGCTGCCGCTGTCGCTGGCTGCGCCGTACCTGGCGCAGAGCCTGGAGCCCACGCTCGACGGCAAGCTCAGCGGGCAGATCGACGTGTCCTGGGCCCAGCCCGACCTGAAATTCAAGGCGCGCCGCCTGGCCGCCGACGGCCTGGCGCTCACACAGGCCAAGACCGCGCTGGCCAGCGTCGGCCGCTTCGAGCTGGTCGACGCCGAGGTCGACATGACCAAGCACACCTTGAACATCGCGTCGTTCACCGCGACCAACCCCAAGGTGAGCGTCGAGCGCGACAACGAGAAGCGCTGGATGTTCGAGCGCTGGCTCAAGACCCCCGCCGGCGGCGCCAAGGTGGCGGCGCCCAAGCCGGTCGACGCCGGCGCGGCGCGTCCCAGCAACGCCAACACCAAGCCCTGGGCGCTGACGCTGGGCACGCTGGCGGTGGACAACGGCAGCCTGTCCTATGCGGACAAGGCCGGCTCGACGCCGGTGGCGATCGAGGTCACGGCCTTCAAGCTCCACGCCCAGAAGATCGCGCCCGACACCAATACCGTGTCGCCACTGCAGGTGTCGGGCCGCATCGGGGCGGGCCGCCGTGCAGACCCGGGGCGCTTCGACTACAAGGGCAACGTCGTGCTCAAGCCGCTCGCGGTCGAGGGCAGGCTCGAGGTGGCGTCGTTCCCGGCGCATGCCTTCAAGGCCTACTACGCCGATGCGCTCAATGTGGACATCCGCCGCGCGTTCGCGAGCTACCGCGGTACCGTGCGCTACGCGACCGCGCCGGCCGGCATGAGCGTCAAGCTGGCTGGCGACACCGCGCTGGACGATTTCCGCGCCAACAGCGTCTCGCTGACCCAGTCGCCGGGCTTCGATCGCGGCAACAGCCAACTGCTGAGCTGGAAGACCCTGAGCCTGCGCGGCCTGCAGGTCAGCCTGGCACCCAATGCGGCCCCGACGGTGGACGTGCGCGAGACCACGCTGACCGACTTCTTCGCCCGCGTGATCGTCGATCCCACGGGTCGTCTCAACCTGCTGAGCCTGACCAAGAAGGGCGAGGAAGCCTCGAAGGCCGCCGCTGCCGCCACCGAAGCCAGCACAAAGAAGGGCCCGGGCGGCACCACCACCACGACCCGCGCGCCGGCTTCGGCGCCGCAGCGGGCTTCGGGCGGTGCGCCGGTGTCGGCCGAAGCCATGGTCGGCGGCGCTCCCGACCCCGCGCCGGCCGCGTCCGCTCCGGCGGTGGCCGCCGCGCCTGCGGCCGACAGCGGCCTGGCGCCGGTCATCAACTTCGGCCCGATGAGCCTGGTCAACGGCAAGATCGACTTCACCGACCTGTTCGTCAAGCCCAACTACTCGGCCGACCTGAGCGAGCTGACCGGCAAGCTCAGTTCGTTCTCGTCGAACCCGCCGAACGGGCAGGGCGGCCGGCCGGCGCTGGCCGACCTCGAATTGCGCGGCAAGGCGCAGCAGACCGCAGCGCTGGAAATCACCGGCAAGCTCAATCCGCTGGCCAAGCCGCTGGAACTCGACATCACCGCCAAGATGCGCGACCTCGACCTCGCGCCGCTGTCGCCGTATTCGGTGCGCTATGCGGGCCACGGCATCGAGCGCGGCAAGATGAGCATGGACGTCAACTACAAGATCGCGCCCGACGGCCAGCTCACCGCCACCAACAAGCTGGTGCTCAACCAGCTGCGGTTCGGCGACGAGGTGGCCGGCGCGCCGAACAGCCTGCCCGTGCGCCTGGCCGTGACCCTGCTGGCCGACCGCAACGGCGTGATCGACGTCGACCTGCCGCTCAGCGGCTCGCTCAACGACCCGCAGTTCAGCATCGGCCCGCTGATCTGGAAGGCCGTGGTCAACCTGATCGTCAAGGCTGTGACTGCGCCGTTCAGCCTGCTCACGGGCGGGCTCGGCGGTGGCGGCAGCGGCGATTCGAGCGCGATCACCTTCGAGCCCGGCAGCTCGACGCTCAGCGCCGGCGCCAAGGAAAGCCTGGACAAGGTCGTGAAGGCACTGACCGAGCGCCCGACCCTGCAGATGACGGTGGTGGGTACTTCCAGCCTCGAGAAGGAACGCGACGCCTACCAGCGCCAGCGTCTGCGCCAGCTGACCCAGGCCGAGAAGCGGCGCGTCGCGGTGCGCGGCGGCGAGGCCGGCACCGACGTGCCGCCCGTGACCGATGCCGAGTACCCGGCACTGCTGACCGCCGTCTACAAGCGCTCGGACATCACCAAGCCGCGCAACATGGTCGGCCTGGCCAAGGACCTGCCTGTGAAGGAAATGGAAAACCTGTTGCTGGCCAGCGTGCCGGTCGACGAGGAGTCGATGCGTCAGCTGGCCGTCGAACGCGGTGCCGTGGTGCGCGACTACCTGCTGGCGCAGAAGCTGCCGAGCGAGCGTCTGTTCCTGGGGGCCGTGCGCACCTCGGCCAGCGGCGCCGACTGGAAGCCCGGCGCCGAGCTGAGCCTGACCATGAAATAGCCAGTAGGGCTTGGCTTTTCGCCTCGCCTTGCTATATATCTAGTGGGCTTCTCCAGCCCGCCGACCGGTGCGCGCCGCAGTTCCGACATGGAATTCGGCGGGCCGCTCGCCAACTGGGTGAAAATGTCGATGTGCGCCGGCCTTTGCCGGCGCCTTCGCTTTCTCTACCAAGACAACGATTTCGCGCAGTGACCTCTACTTCTTCCAAGCCACACGACCTCCAGGCCCTCGACACGCTCACCGGCGGCGCCTTCACCGCGCCGACGTCCGGCGAGCGCGCCGCGCGCATCCGCGACTGGCTCGCGGGCAACCCCACGCCCGAGCAGATGCAAGAGGTCTTCAAGGAGTTGAGCGGCCGCGACAAGGGCGCCGCGCGCCTGCTGCGCGAGAAGCTCGACGAAATCAAGCGCGCCAAGGGCCAGGAAGCCATCGCAGCCGAATGGGCGCAGAAGGCCGAGGCGCTGCTGGCGCAGTCCAAGCTCAACATCGCCGATGCACTCGCCTGGCAGCGTGACGCCGCCAAGGCCGGCGCGCCGCTGTCGCGCGAACCGCTGGCCGGCCTGAAGGCCCAGCTGGCCGAGCGCGTGAAAGGCATCGAAGACCTGCAGCACCGCGCACAGGTCCACCGCGAAGCCGCCGTCTTGCTGGCGCAACGTTTTGAAGTGCTGTCCACCAAGGGTTGGAAGGACGCCCAGGCCGCCGAGGAATCGCTGCGCGCCGACGTGGGCCACTGGCAACAGCAGGCCGCCGACATCGTGGCCGATGCCAACTGGACGAGCCTCGACGCTAAGTTCGCGCCCCAGCTCGAAGCCTCCAAGTCGCAACTGCTCGTGGTGTCCGACGCGTTCCACGGCGCGCTGGCACAAGCCATTGCTGCCGCTGCCGATGCCGCCGCACCGCTGCCGCCCGTGCCCGTCTGGGCCGACGAATTGCGCGCCGCGCGTGGCGAAGTGGTGGCCCCCAAGGCTGCCGCGCCCGCACGCCCCGCCGCACCCAAGGTCGACCCGGCCGTGCGTGCCGCGGCACAGGAGACCGTGCAGGCCGCTCTCGCCAAGCTCGAGCAGGAAACCGCCGAAGGCCACGGCAAGGCCAGCGCCGGCGCCGCCGCTGCGTTGCGCGCCGTGCTCAAGGAGCACGGCAAGCTGGTCGACGCGCCGCTCGAAGCCCGCGTGCATGCCGCACTGGTTGCCGCCGGCGAACTCGAGGGCTGGCAGCGCTGGAGCGCCGACAAGGTACGCGAAGACCTCGTCGCCAAGGCCGAAGGCCTGCTCAAGCGTCCCGAAGGCCAGGCCCTCGGCGGTCGCAAGATGCAGGAAACCCTGCGCGCCTTGCGCGATCAGTGGAAGCAGTCCGACCAGGGCGGCGTGCCGAACCATGCGCTCTGGAAGCGTTTCGACGAAGCCTGCAACGAGGCCCACAAGGTCGTCGAGGCCTGGCTCGAGAAGGTGCGTGCCGATGCCGCCGAGCACCGCGGCCTGCGCGTCGCGCTGATCGAAGAGGTCAAGGGCTGGGCAGCCGCCCATGCCGGCGCGACCGACCTGAAGGCGCACAACCGCGCGCTGCACCAGTTCGCGGACCGCTGGCGCGACGCTGGCCACGTGGGCGAGAAGGTGTTTGCCGAGCTGCAACCGCTGTGGAACGAGGCCTTCGGTGCCGCCCGTGCCCCGTTCGAAACGGCGCAGAAGGCCAGCGTCGAACGCCGCCAGGCCATGATTGCCGAAGCCACCGAACTGGGCGCCCAGCCGATGCTGCGCATCGACGCCGTGAAGGCCCTGCAGCAGCGCTGGCAGGCCGAGGCGCAGAGCGTGCCGCTCGACCGCCGCCACGAACAGAAGCTGTGGGACGCGTTCCGCGCGCCCATCGACGAAGCCTTCAACCGCAAGACGGTCGAGCGCGAAAAGGCATCGGCCGCCATGAGCGCACACGACCGCCATGTGCTCGACGCCTCCAAGGCGCTCGACGCGGCCAATGCCGGCGGCGACGCACAGAAGATTCGCGCCGCCATCGCCGGCCTCGAAGCCGCGCTGCGCGGTGAGGTGCCCGCTGCTGCACCGGCCCCCGCCACCACGAGCGACGGCCCCTCGGTCGGCGCAACCGGTGTCGAAGCCCCCGGCCAGGCCGCTGCCGAATTCGGTGAGAGCGCCGAGCAGACGCCAGGTTCGAGCGATGCCGAAGCTTCGCCGTCCGCACCCGTGGCGGCTGCAGCCGACGCGCCCGATCTGGTCGCGCCCGCAGACGGTGCCGATGCGTCCGCCCGCAGCGACAGCGCCGCGCACGAAGCCGGCGAGGCTGCCAACGTCGAGAGCCCGGCCCCCGCACCGGCCGCGCCGCCGAAGGCTGCGCCCAAGCCCGTGGTGGCCATGCGTGGCGACGACCGTCCGAGCAGCAAGAAGGCTGAAGCCGCACCCGCTGCGCGCGGGACCGGCCGATTCGGTGATCGCCGTGACGGCGGCCGCCCCGGTGCCGGCGGCCCCGGACGTTCGAACGACCGTGGCGGTCCGCGCTCCGATGCCCGTGGCGGTGATCGCGGCGATCGTGGTGCAGCAGGTGGTGGTCGTTTCGGTGACCGTCCGCCGCGCGAAGACCGTGGCCCGCGCCTGGGTGATGCCGCCTTCCGCGCCCAGCGTGAAGCCCTCGAGCGTGCCGACATGGCGTTGCGCAAGCTGGCCGCACAGGCCCATGGCGAGGCGCTCACGCAGGTGCTCGGCGCCTGGGAGCAACGCGACGCGGCCCGTCTGCCGAGCGTGCAGGAGCTGGGCCGTGCCGTGACGCCTGCCGTGCGCACGAACTGGTCGCAGGCCGTGGGCGCCGCACCGACGGCCGCCGCGAGCGATGCCGCCGAAGCGCTGCTGCGCCTGGAGATGGCCGCCGAAGTGCCGACGCCCGCCGAGCAGCTCGACGCGCGCCGCGCGCTGCAGCTCAAGCTGCTGACGAAGCGCGGTGATCCGACGCCGGCCCAGACCTGGGGCCAGGACGCCGGCAAGGTGCTGGCTGCCGCACACGACGCTGCCACTGCGCGCCGTCTGCAGAACGCGCTGAAGGCGCTGCTGCGCAAGTAAGCAATGGCATCGCGGCGAAGCAGCCGCATGCATGAAAGAGGCGCCTCACGAGGCGCCTCTTTCTTTGCCCTGGTCTGACGCGGCTCAGGGTTTCGCGGGAAGAAAAAAGGCGTCGAAAAGCGCCAGGACCTGTGGAAAGTCGCGCGCGAAATTCGGTCGGTTCACGAAGTAGGCCTCGCAGGCCACCGCGAAGAACTCGCTGATCGAGGTCGCGCCGTAGTCGTCGAGCCAGGGCGGCTCGGCACCGAAGCGCTCGGCGAGGATGGTCTTTTCCCGAAAGTCGTCGTAGGCCGGTTGCAGCACCGCCATCCAGTGCGCGCGGGCCTCGCGCGCACTGCGCCGGCCCATGAAGCCGGACGGCAGCGGCGGGCAGCCGTCGGCGATGCCGTTGCGCATGTCGATCTTGTGGGCGAATTCGTGGATCACGACGTTGTAGCCGCCCTCGCTGGTGACGCTGCTTGCGAGCACGTCCTGCCAGCTGAGCATCACGGGGCCCTGGTCCATCGCCTCGCCGGCCACGACTTCCTCGTACTCGTGCACGACCAGTGCCTCATCGACGATCTTGCGCTGCGCCACCACTTCGGAGGGATGCACCACGATGCCGACGAAATCGTCGTACCAGTCCAGCCCGTCCTTCAGATGCAGCACCGGCAACACGGCCTGCGCCGCGATGGCCAGCGCCACCTCGTCGGTGATGACGAAGCCTTGCGTGCCGTGGAACTCCTTGTCGCGCAGGAACTCGGCCGCCAGCGTGCGCAGCCGCTGCTGTCCCGTGGACGGCAGTTCGCCCAGGAAGGCGTAGCGCGTGAGCGTGGCACGCCAGGCGGCGTCGGGAATCGGGGGCAGGGTGCGCAGCCGGCGCAGCCACTTGAACATCGGTGGGCGTTGCGTCTAGCGCAGATCGACGCGCTGCGCGCCGGCCGCTGTCAGGCACAGCAGCTGCGCGCGCGGTGGATGGGCGGCAGCATCCCAGTCACTCAGCACGATGCGACGCAGGCCGTGGCCCAGGTCATGGATGGCCGGGCGGTGGGTGTGGCCGTGGATCAGCGCGCTCGCGCCAGCCTGCTGCAGCCATTGGCGGGCAGCGTCGGCATCCACGTCTGCCCAGAGTGTCGAGGGATCGCGCTTGCGGTCTTCGCTCTGTGTGCGGATGGCTCGGGCGAGGGCGCGGCGCTCTTCCAGCGGACGCGCAAGAAACGCGGCCTGCCATTCGGGCGCGCGCACCTGGGCGCGAAACTGGAGGTATTCGGTGTCTTCAAGACAGAGGGCGTCGCCATGGCTCAACAGCCATCGTTCGCCGTGCAGCACCAGCACCGTGGGGTCGTCGAGCAACGTGAGACCGCATTGCGCCGCAAAGGCCTCGCCGACGAGGAAGTCGCGGTTGCCGTGCATGAAGAACACCTGCATGCGTTGCGCGGTGTGCTGCAGCAGTTCGGCACACTGCGCTTCGAAACCGGGTTGGCGTGCGGCATCGTCGCCCACCCACACCTCGAACAGGTCGCCGAGGATCACCAATGCATCTGCTGGCGTGGTCTGGAGATAGCCTTGCCAGGCCTCGAAGGTGGCCGGCTCGCTGGGGTGCAGATGCAGGTCGGAAATCAGGTCGACGGTGCGCCACGCGGGCGGCGCCACCAGCTCGGAGAAAGCCGGGTTTGCCACGTGGGTCATGCCGCGCCGTCGCTCCTGAAAGGCGTCATTCAGCGGTGACGACAGCCTTTTCGATCACGACGTCCTCGAGGGGCACGTCGTCATGGAAACCCTTGCGGCCCGTCTTCACGGCCTTGATCTTGTCGACGACATCGGTGCCGCCCGTGACCTTGCCGAAGACCGCGTAGCCCCAGCCCTGGGCCGAGGGTGCGGTGTGGTTCAGGAAGCCGTTGTCGGCCACGTTGATGAAGAACTGGGCGGTGGCCGAGTGCGGTGCGCTCGTGCGGGCCATGGCCACGGTGTAGTTGGCGTTCTTGAGGCCGTTGTTGGCTTCGTTCTCGATCTCGGCGCCGGTCGGCTTTTGCTTCATGCCGGGCTCGAAGCCGCCGCCTTGCACCATGAAGCCGGGGATCACGCGGTGGAACACGGTGTTGTCGTAGTGGCCCTTCTTCACGTACTCGATGAAGTTGGCGGTCGACTTCGGTGCCTTCACGCCGTCGAGTTCGAGCGTGATGACGCCGAGGTTCTTGATGTGCAGTTCGACTTGGGGGTTGCTCATGAGATAGCTCCTTCTTCGGAAACGGGATTACTTCGCCACAGAGGCGGACTTGATGGTGATGGTTTCGACGGGCACGTCCTGCATGCCGTTCTTGTTGCCGGTTGGCACGGCGCGGATCTTTTCGACCACGTCGGTGCCGGCGACGACCTTGCCGAACACGGTGTAGCCGTAGCCGTCGGGGCTGGGTGCGTTGAGCGCGTCGTTGTTCTTCACGTTGATGAAGAACTGCGAGGTGGCCGAGTTCGGGTTGCCCGTGCGGGCCATCGCGATCGTGTACTTGTCGTTCTTCAGGCCGTTGTTGGCCTCGAGCGGGATCGGCGGGCGCGTGGGCTTTTGCTGCAGGTCGGCCGTGAAGCCGCCACCCTGGATCATGAAGTTGCCGATGACGCGATGGAACACCGTGCCGTCGTAGTGCTTGTCCTTGACGTACTGCAGGAAGTTCTCGACCGTCTTGGGGGCCTTGGCCGCATCGAGCTCGACCACGATGTCGCCCGCCGAGGTGGCGAGCTTCACGCGCGGCGCGGCCTGCTGGGCGTGCGCGCCGGCGGCGGCACCGAAGGCCAGGGCCGCAGCCAGTGCAAGGGCGCCGCGGCGGCTGAAACGGGAAAGTGCAGGGGTCGTCAAATGAGGCTCCGTGTGCGGGTGGAGGGGAGGGCGATGGGCCTGCGATGGCGCAGGCTGGGAGGCAACTGTGTGCGCACCGCCGGATTGCAAGGGGCTGTTACTTGGTCGAACGGCCCACGGGCTTGCGCACTTCGGCGGGCGCAGCCGGCAGCACGGCCGCATCGGCCGCGGCCTTGGGCGTGAAGATCTGGCGGATCAACGAGAGCTTGGGTGCGACGCTCGCGTTGGTGGTGGCGAACTGCTGGGCGCGCATGTATTCCTGGGCTGCCAGGCGTGCATACACGTCGCCGAGGTTTTCGTGCGCGGTGGCGTAGTTGGGGCTGAGCTTGAGCGCGGTTTCGAGGGCGGCGCGCGCCTGGTCGAACTTGCTCTGCGAGGCGTAGAGCGCCGCGAGGTTGTTGTAGGGCTCGGGCAGTTCAGGGAAGTCCTGCGTGAGCTGCGTGAACGCGGTGATGGCCTCGGCGGTCTTGTTCTGCTCGGTGAGGATCACACCGCGCAGGAAGCGCATCTGCGGGTCACGCGGCTTGCCGGCGATGTAGGTGTCGGCCTTGGCGAGCGCCTCGGTGGCCTTGCCCTGGCGTAGCAGGAGGTTGACGTCGTCGTAGTCGTTGGCGTGCGCGGCAGAGCCCCACAGACCGAACAGCAATGCAAAGGCGATGGAGAGTCTGGAGAACGCGGCGTGCTTCATGAAGCCTCGGCAGGATTGGGGGGAGCGGGCCTGGAGAACACCCGGATGCTGCGCGGCGGCAGCCGTTTATACTGCGTCGCATTGTAGCCGAGGGGCCATGTCCAACCCCTCGTCGCCACACCTCCCGTCACCCCTGAAATACACCGTTGTTCGCCCGTGCCGCACGTGCGCGAATCAACGCTTTCCGAGTCCCATGAGTCTGCGCATCTACAACACGCTGTCGCGTGAATTGGAGGATTTCTCCCCCCTGCAACCTGGACAGGTGCGCATGTACGTGTGCGGCATGACGGTCTACGACCTGTGCCATATCGGTCACGCCCGCATGATGATGGCGTTCGACGTGGTGCAGCGCTGGTTGTGCGCCAGCGGCTATGCCGTGACCTACGTGCGCAACATCACCGACATCGACGACAAGATCATCGCCCGTGCGGTCCAGCGCGGCATCACCATCCGCGCACTGACCGACGAGGTGATCGCGGCCATGCACGAGGACATCGGGGCGCTGCGCATCGAACCGCCCACCATCGAGCCGCGCGCCACCGAATACGTGCCGCAGATGCTCGGCATCATCGAGACGCTGGAGCGCAAGGGCCTGGCCTACCGCTCGGACAACGGCGACGTGAACTACGCGGTGCGCAAGTTCCCCGGCTACGGCAAGCTTTCGGGCAAGTCGCTCGACGAGTTGCACGCGGGCGAACGCGTCGCGGTGCTCGACGGCAAGCAGGACCCACTCGACTTCGTGCTCTGGAAATCCGCCAAGCCGACCGAGCCCGACGACGCCAAGTGGGAAGGCCCCTTCGGCACCGGCCGCCCGGGTTGGCACATCGAGTGCTCGGCCATGAGCTGCGCCACGCTCGGCGAGACCTTCGACATTCACGGCGGCGGCGCGGACCTGCAGTTCCCGCACCACGAGAACGAGATCGCACAGAGCGAGGGCGCCAACGACAAGCCGCTCGCGCGCTTCTGGGTGCACAACGGCTTCGTTCGGGTGGACAACGAGAAGATGTCCAAGAGCCTGGGCAACTTCTTCACGATCCGCGAAGTGCTTCAGAAGTACGACGCCGAGAGCCTGCGTTTCTTCCTCGTGCGCACGCACTACCGCAGCGCACTCAACTACAGCGATGCGCACCTGGACGACGCGCGCAACTCTCTCAAGCGCCTGTACACCGCGCTCGACCTGGTGGCGCCCGCGGTCGTGTCCATCGACTGGACGCAGCCCCACGCGGCACGCTTCAAGGCGGCGATGGACGAGGACTTCGGCACGCCCGAAGCCATTGCCGTGCTGTTCGAGCTGGCAGGCGAAGTCAATCGCACGAAGTCTGCGGAGACCGCAGGCCTGCTGAAGGCGCTGGCGGGTACGCTGGGGTTGCTGCAAGGCGACCCGGAGGCATTTCTGCAGGCGGGCACCACGCTCGACGACGCCACCATCCAGTCGAAGATCGACGCACGCGCGGCGGCCAAGGCGGCGAAGAATTTCGCCGAGGCCGATCGCATTCGCCAGGAACTCCTCGAGCAGGGCATCGTGCTCAAGGATTCGCCCACGGGAACGACCTGGGCGGCCGCACAGTGAACGGAACGACGAACCCCGTACCCGCAACCCAGCAGACCAGCGTGCGCATCTACACGCCGGACTATTGGGAGGAAGCCTGCAAGCACCTCGCCAAGAAGGACCGCGTGATGAAGCGGCTCATTCCGAAGTTCGGCGAAGCGTGCCTCGAATCGCGTGGCGACGCCTTCACCACGCTGGCACGCAGCATCGTGGGCCAGCAGATCTCGGTGAAAGCGGCGCAGTCGACCTGGGACAAGTTCGCTGCGCTGCCGCGCAAGCTGACCCCGGCCAGCGTACTCAAGCTCAAGGTTGACGACATGCGCGGCGCTGGGCTGTCGGCGCGCAAGATCGAGTATCTGGTCGACCTGGCCCTGCATTTCGACTCGCGCACCGTGCACGTCGACGGCTGGAAGGACATGTCGGACGAGCTCATCATCGAAGAGCTCGTGGCGATCCGCGGCATCAGCCGCTGGACCGCCGAGATGTTCCTCATCTTCCACCTGATGCGCCCGAACGTGCTGCCGGTCGATGACCAGGGCCTGCTCAACGGCATCAGCGTGAACTATTTTTCAGGCGATCCGGTCAGCCGCAGCGATGCCCGCGATGTCGCCGTGGCCTGGGCGCCGTATTGCAGCGTGGCGACTTGGTATATTTGGCGATCGCTGGACCCCGTCCCAGTCGCGTATTAGGAACACCCCCAGGCTGCGCGCACTTCGTGTCGCTTCCGCCAACCCCCTCGAGGGGGCAACACCAGCGGCCCGGCAAAGCCGGTTCCGTGGTGTTCCTTGAATGGATGCGACGGACTGATGGCCGGTCAATTGAAATCAACAGGAGAAGACGTTGGCAAAACGAACCTTCCTCGACTTCGAGCAGCCCATTGCTGAACTCGAAACCAAGATCGAAGAACTGCGCTATGTACAGACCGAATCGGCGGTCGACATCTCGGAAGAAATCGATCAGCTGGGCAAGAAAAGCCAGCAGCTCACCAAAGACATCTACAGCGACCTGACGCCCTGGCAGATCACCAAGATCGCGCGGCATCCGGAGCGCCCCTACACGCTTGACTACGTCAACGAAATCTTCACCGACTTCGTCGAGTTGCATGGGGACCGTCATTTCTCCGACGACCTGTCGATCGTCGGCGGCCTTGCGCGCTTCAACGGCGTGCCCTGCATGGTCATCGGCCACCAGAAGGGCCGCGACACGAAGGAGCGCACCGCGCGCAACTTCGGCATGAGCAAGCCCGAGGGTTACCGCAAGGCCTTGCGCCTCATGAAGACGGCCGAGAAGTTCAAACTGCCGGTGTTCACCTTCGTGGATACGCCGGGTGCCTATCCCGGCATCGACGCCGAAGAGCGCGGCCAGTCGGAAGCCATCGGCCGCAACATCTTCGAGATGGCGCAGCTCGAAGTGCCGATCATCGTCACGATCATCGGTGAAGGCGGTTCGGGTGGCGCGCTGGCCATTTCGGTTGGCGACCAGCTCGTGATGCTGCAGTACTCGATCTACTCGGTGATCAGCCCTGAAGGTTGTGCGTCGATTCTCTGGAAGACCAGCGACAAGGCGCAGGAAGCCGCCGATGCGCTGGGCATCACGGCGCACCGCCTGAAGGCGCTGGGCCTGGTCGACAAGATCGTCAACGAACCCGTCGGCGGCGCGCACCGCGACCATCGCCAGATGGCTGCCTTCCTCAAGCGCGCGCTCAACGACGCCTTCCGCCAGGTCAGCGACCTGAAGCCGAAGGAACTGCTGGAGCGCCGCTATGAGCGCGTGCAGAGCTACGGCCGGTTCAACGACACCAAGGCCGACAACGGCCGCTGAGCGGCCCGTCCCTTTTCGATCATGAGCGAAGCCTTCGAACGCGCCATGGCCGCGTTCGAGCCGGCTTGCCTGCCGCTGGCCGTGGGCTTCAGTGGCGGCGCCGATTCGACGGCCTTGCTCGCGGCCTGCGCGGCGCGTTGGCCGGGGCAGGTGATCGCTTTCCACGTGCACCACGGCCTGCAGGCGGCGGCTGACGACTTCGAGCGGCAATGCGCGCAAGTCTGCGAACGGCTCGGCGTGCCGCTGGTGACGCATCGGGTCGATGCCCGACATGCGCCTGGTGACAGCCCTGAGGATGCCGCGCGGCGCGCGCGCTATGACGCGTATGCGGCCATGGCACAGGCTGATGGCGCGCGGCCCGCGGTGTCGTCCATCGCGCTCGGGCACCACGCCGACGACCAGATTGAAACGCTGCTGCTGGCGTTGTCCCGCGGCGCCGGCATGCCGGGTTTGGCCGCGATGCCTGCGCATGCCGTGCGCAACGGCTTGAACGTCCATCGACCGTTGCTCGCTGTGCCCGCAGCCGATATCCGCGACTGGCTCGCGCAACAGCAACTGCCATGGATCGAGGACCCGAGCAACGCCGACGCGCGCTACACCCGCAATCGCATTCGCGCCGTGCTGCTGCCGGCGCTGGCAGACGCTTTCCCACAGTTCCGCGCCACTTTCGCCCGCAGCATCGGCCATGCAGCGCAGGCCCAGCAGTTGCTGGGTGAGTTGGCGGCGCAGGACCTCGCCGTGGTGGGGGAGCCGCCGCAGATCCGGCCATTGCAGGCGCTGTCCCGCGCTCGCCAGGCCAATGTCCTGCGCCAGTGGCTGATGCAGGCGCACGGCTGCGCGCCGAGCGCGGCGCAGCTCGATCAGCTGCTGGACCAGGTCCGCGCCTGCACCACGCGCGGCCACCGCATCCGCCTCAAGGTGGGCGCGGGCTTCGCCGAGCGCAGGGGAGAGCGGCTGCATTGGTACAATGCCCCGCCCTCGCTGAAGACTTTGCTCTGACGGCTTGCAGGGCGCCGCCTTTCAAGCGGCCCTTTATCTTTCTCTGATTGCATCCATGGCATTGATCGTTCACAAATACGGCGGCACGTCGATGGGCTCGACCGAGCGCATCCGCAATGTCGCCAAGCGCGTCGCGAAATGGGCGCGTGCGGGCCACCAGATGGTCGTGGTGCCCAGCGCCATGAGCGGCGAGACCAACCGCCTGCTCGGTCTTGCCAAGGAGCTCACTCCGAGCAAACCCGGCGTGGCCTATCAGCGCGAACTCGACATGCTCGCCGCCACCGGCGAGCAGGCATCGTCGGCGCTGCTGGCGATGGCGCTGCAGGCCGAAGGCATGGAGTCCGTGAGCTACGCGGGCTGGCAGGTGTCGGTGCATACCGACAACTCGTACACCAAGGCCCGCATCGAGAGCATCGACGACGCCAAGGTGCGCGCCGACCTCGAGGCTGGCCGTGTCGTGGTCATCACCGGCTTCCAGGGCGTGGACGACGAGGGCAACATCACCACGCTGGGGCGCGGTGGCAGCGACACCTCGGCCGTGGCCATTGCGGCGGCCATGAAGGCCAGCGAGTGCCTGATCTACACCGACGTCGACGGCGTCTACACCACCGACCCGCGCGTCGAGCCCGATGCGCGCCGCCTGAGCACCGTGAGCTTCGAAGAGATGCTCGAGATGGCCAGCCTGGGCTCCAAGATCCTGCAGATCCGCTCGGTGGAATTCGCCGGCAAGTACAAGGTGCCGTTGCGTGTGCTTTCGAGCTTCACCGCATGGGACATCGACATCAATGAAGAGGCCAAGTCCGGCACGCTGATCACTTTCGAGGAAGACGAAAACATGGAACAAGCCGTCGTATCCGGCATCGCATTCAACCGCGACGAAGCCAAGATCTCGGTGCTCGGTGTGCCCGACAAGCCCGGCATCGCGTATCACATCCTCGGTGCCGTGGCGGACGCCAACATCGAGGTCGATGTGATCATCCAGAACCTCAGCAAGGACGGCAAGACCGACTTCAGCTTCACCGTGCATCGCAACGAGTTCGCGCGCACGGTCGAACTGCTGGAGTCGAAGGTGATGCCTTCGCTGGGGGCGACCGAAATCGTGGGCGACACCAAGATCTGCAAGGTCAGCATCGTCGGCATCGGCATGCGCAGCCACGTGGGTGTGGCGAGCAAGATGTTCCGTGTGTTGAGCGAAGAGGGCATCAACATCCAGATGATCTCGACCAGCGAAATCAAGACCTCGGTCGTGATTGACGAAAAATATATGGAATTGGCTGTGCGCGCGCTGCATAAAGCGTTCGATCTCGACCAACCGAGCGCCTAAGTAATGGCATAATCGACGCTTCTTTCAGGAACTGTGACCGAGTGGCCGAAGGTGCTCCCCTGCTAAGGGAGTATGGGGTGTAGAGCCTCATCGAGGGTTCGAATCCCTCCGGTTCCGCCAGGATTGGCTTCCTGATCACTTCACGGTGATCAAACAGCCCTTAAAAGCCCCGCCCGTCGGGGCTTTTTTGCGTCCGGGTGCGACGTGTGACAGCTTCGTCGAGAAGGCGTGATGACCTTCAGGCCCTCTGCGGTTCAAGCGTGATGGGCGCCGCATTCACGACCCCGCCCAATGCCAGTTCGCATGGATCGCAAGGCACCGAAATCTGTCGCCCGTCGAACCTCACCCGCACATGCGGAAAGGTCGTTCCGGTGATGGTGCCGAGCCGGCCCTCGCAGAGGACACGATCCCCTCGGCGGAAGGATCGACCGAAGCGAAGCCTGATCTGTTCGAAGCTCATTTTTCGTTGTCTCCTGGTGTGCATCCGATGCTCAACGCACCGTGTCGGGTTCGAGCGGCGGCCGGACCAGGGTCGCGGCCGTGTCCTGAAGGATCAGCGCGTGATCCGGGTCGTGGCTGAGGTAGGGACTGGTCAGCAGTTGGCTCATCAGCCGGTCGAAGTGGTAGCGGACCTTGGCTGGCTCAGGGTGCGCGGCGTACATGGCGCGCAACATCGAGACGACGACACTGGTCTGGGTGGTCAAGACCTCCATGGAACCCAGGCGGCCCGCCGCTTCGAAAACTGCTTGTTGATCTGTGGGGGGCATTCGGACCTCCTTTCTGGGGCGTTGGAATGTCCAACGCGAAAGAGGCTTAAAGGATTACATTGGCCGACTCCATCCCCGAAATCGGTGAAGTTGCGCCTTTTATTTGTGATTTATTTCACGAATTTTGGCTATCGGCGTTTCTCGGGAGCCGATCCCAGGATTCCGGCCAGCACCCGCAACGCGTCGGTCGCGAGGTCTGAAAAGTGCACCGAGCAGGCCAGCATGAGGTTCAAAGGCAGCCCGAAATCTTCGATCAGCGTGCCGTCCGGGTCTCGCAGGGTGCCGTCCGGATCGCGACCCACGAGGCCGGCCGTACCGGCGCGCTGCGCGTAGGTGCCTGGCGGAACGCCGTAGGCGGCCACTGGAAGGCCCAGGGCAATGGCGGCGCCGACCTCGAACACCGTGCCCGAGTCCGGCTCCAGCCCGCGAAACGGCGCGAGGTTGGCGATGACGCCATCCGCCGACCGCAGCAGCTTCATGTTCTCCTCGTAGATCCGGCGTGCGGGGTCGGTGCCGGCATCCTTGCCGTCGAACGGCGGCACCGCCGTCATGCCGAGCGCGTCGCAGGCCAGCGCCAGCGCGGCAAAGTACTGCGCGGCGTCGGGCCGGAACACGTCGGGGCCGGCGAGATAGACCCGCGGACGTGAGGAAGAGGAGGGCATCGGTCGAGTATGCGACCGCCTCCCGCGAAGAGCCAACGGGAAGGGCGGTGAACAGGTCGGCTACTTCTTCATTGCCTTGACTTCAGCCATGCCCTTGCTTTCTTCGGCCTTGGCCTGCTTCACGCACGTCGCCTTGGCTTCGCCCTTCTGGTCGTCGCATTTCTCCTTGGCGATGCTGTAGGCAACGTCCACCTTGGCTTCGGCCACCTTGCGCGCGTTGCCGTCGCTGGGCTTCATCTTCTGGTCGAGTTCGGCCTTGGCGAGTTTTTCCTTGCCCTTGGCTTCTTCCACGCAGACGTCCTTGGCGTTGTCCTTCATGGCATCGCATGCCGACCGGTCGGTCTTGTAGTCGGCCGAGATCTTGTCGCGGGCTGCCTTGTATTCGGCGACCATCGGATCGACGGTGGCCGTGGGTGGCGTGTTCATTTGCGCTTGCGCCGTCACTGCCGTGAGACAGGACACGGCAGCGGCGCACATCCACATGAGCTTTCTTTGCATGGTCATCTCCTTGACGACGCCGGCGTTTGCCTCATGGCAGGAAGCGCAAGAGATCCGGCGCCCGGAACCATCCTAGGAGGCGAGCGCACCGAAGCGGTAGGACGCCTCGCGCAGCCGCCGTCAGCGCATGCTGACGCTCAGTGGTCTTCCGTTGTAGCGTGCGCGCGTATCTCGCTGCGCAGGGCGCGCTGGCCCGAAGCCAGTGCAAGTTCGTAGCTCTCGACCGGGTCGAAGGCGCTGCGAAGGACGGTGGGGTGAGCCCCGTCCGTGTCGGTTTCGAGCAGCCGCCAGACAAAGGATCCGGGAGCCGGCTCGTCGATGATGAGTTCGATCGGATGCGTCATGGCCTCACCATGTCCGCTCGGACTGCACCTGTCTGTAGGCGAAGGCCGACCGATCCCGGGCCGCGCCGCCAGAACCCCCAGATATGGTGATGGCCGACGGCCGTTCGCTGGGGGACACTGCGCTGCCGCTCGCGGGGCCTGAGCGATGATTCGGGCATGCCGCGCCCCTTGTTCGAACCGATGTCGATGTCCGTCCTGTCTTCCATGCCCGAAGGTCCGGCGATGGCGCCGTTGCCCAGCCCCGACCTGCCGATGCCCGTGCTGATCGTCGAGGACGACGCCTTGATGCAGCGGCGCATCGTCGGCATCCTGGGCCAGTTGGGCTATGGCAACGAAGCGCTGGTGCTGGCGGGCACGCTGACCGAGGCACGCATCCAGCTCGCGATGAAATCGTTCGCGCTGGTGCTGGTCGACCTGGGCCTGCCCGACGGCAACGGCGTGGAGCTGATCGCGCAGATGAGCGCATCGACGAATGCATCGCTGAACGCATCGGTGAACGCATCGGTGAACGCGGACGAGGGCCCCGGCATCCTCGTGATTTCCGCCTGGAGCACCGACGACCTCATCCTGAACGCGCTGCGCGCCGGCGCCACCGGCTATGTGCTCAAGGAGCGTGACGACCTGGAGCTGCTGTTGTCGATCCGCAGCGTGCTGCGCGGCGGGGCGCCGATCGATCCGTTCATTGCGCGCCGCATCCTCGACCTGACGCAGGCGCCGCCGGCCACGCCGGGGCGCGTCGGCGAAGATGTGCTGACCGCGCGCGAACTGCAGATTCTTCAACTGGTTGCCGAAGGTCTGACCAACCGCGAGATTGCCGAGCAGATCTTCCTGTCGCGGCACACCGTCGAATGCCACATCAAGAACATCTACCGCAAGCTCACCGTTTCCTCGCGCACGCGCGCCGTTTTCGAAGCGCGTTCGCGTGGCTTGCTGGCCTGAGCCTGTGGTGGTTGTTCGCGCACGCGGCCTGGGCGGCCGAAGGATGCGCGCCGCGCATCGACAGCGTGCGGGCTGTGCGCGCCGCAGCCGGCAGCGGGCCTGAAGCGCCGCCTCCCATCGACGGCTGGCAGCCGGTGACGCTGCCTCACCATTGGAACGAGCACTGGCCCGGCTTCGAAGGCACCGTGTGGTACCGCATCGATTGGCAGCGCCCGTGCGCGGGCCGCGACGACGAGCCGCAATTGGGCGTGGCCTTCGACTACCTGAGCATGGCCGGTGCGATCTCGCTGAACGACAACCTGCTGTGGCGCGACGCCAGCCTCGTGGAGCCGTTGAGCCGCAGCTGGAACACGCCGCGCGTGTTCTTCCTGCCGGGTGCTGCCTTGAACGCCAGCACCAACACGCTGTGGGTGCAGGTGGTGGGCGGCAGCATGCACGGCTCGGGGCTGGGACGCGTGATGCTCGCTCCGGCGGACGAGGCGGTGGCGTACTACGACGAGCGCCGCCTGTTCGGGCGTGTGCTGCCCGCGGTGAACATCGTCATCTCGATCACGCTGGGTTGCTTCTTCGTGGTGCTGTGGCTCATGCGCCGGCAGGAGACGGCCTACGGCTGGTACGCGCTCAGCGCCATTGCCTGGCTGGTGTTCGCGAGCAACACGGTGATCACCACCGTGCCGTGGCCGTTCGCTTCGACCGAGGCCTGGTCGCGCTGGATCACGGCCTGGATGGTCCTGTACGTAAGTTGCTTCTGCATGTTCATGTGGCATTTCGGCGATCAGCGCTTTCCCCGGCTGGCCCGCGTGCTCTGGGCGGTGGCGGTGCTGGCCGTGGCGGCGATCGCGCTGTTGCCGCAGCCTGCGCTGTCTCTGGCGACGCTGGCAGTGTTCATCACGTACTCGCTGCTCTTCATGGCCGTCTGCGTGCAGTTCATCCTGCGGGCGCTCGACACGAAGAAGGCCGAGCACCTGCTGTTGGCCCTGTGCGCCTTCGGCTTCCTGGTGGCGGCCGTGCACGACGCGTTGATGATCCTGCGCGTCATCGACGACCGCTTCGGCTACACGGTGGTCACGGCGCCGCTGATCATGATCGGCATGTCGTTGATCCTGGCGGGCGGCTTCACGCGCAGCCTGCGTCGTGTCGAAAGTTTCAACGACGACCTGGAGCGCGAGGTGCGTGGTGCGCGCACCGAACTGGCCGACACGCTCAGTCGCGAACACCGCTTGGAGCTCGACAACGTGCGGCTGAACGAGCGCCTGAGCGTGGCGCACGACCTGCACGACGGCCTGGGCAGTTCGCTGGTGCGTTCGATCGCGCTGGTGGAACAGTCGGGCGAAGCGCTGCAGCGGCCGCAGTACCTGTCGATGTTCAAGTCGCTGCGCGACGACCTGCGCCAAATCATCGACACCCACAGCGGCGGCGCGGCCCCGGTGGCCGCCACGCCCACGCAATGGCTGGCGCCGATGCGCCATCGCTTCGGCCGGCTGTTCGAGGAGATGGGCATGCGCAGCCATTGGCAGACGCCCGTGGCCTGGCCTTGTGGGCTATCCGCGCGCCAGGTGCTGGGCCTCACGCGCCTGCTCGAAGAGGCATTGGCCAACGTCGTGAAGCACAGCCGCGCGCAGACCCTGCGCGTGCAACTGCTGGCCGATGGCGAGGCTGGCGTGCTGCTGAGCGTCGAAGACGACGGCGTGGGCTTCGATGCGGTGGCTGTTGCCTCGTCGATCGGTGGACTGGGCCTGCGCAGCATGCAGGCGCGCATGACGCGCATCGGCGGCACGCTGCAGATCGATGCCGGCGCAGGAGGCACAAGGCTGGAGGCGAGGGTGCAGGCACCCGTGGCAGGCCCTGGCAACGGCTGAGGCGCGCGCTGCGCGCGGTGATCACCCAGCCTTTCGGAACGCGCGAACTTCGGGCGCCGGGTTGTCCTCGACATACTGCATCAGGAAGTCCAGGAACTCCTGCGCCGAAGGCGAGAGCCCGCGGTCCTTGTTGAGCCACACCTGGAACCTGCGGCTGAGCACGGGCGTGACGAGCGGGCGAAATTCGAGTTTCTGGCGCTGCAGCAGCACGCCCGCGTACGGCAGGCAGGTGGTCACGCCCAGGCCGTGCTCGACCATGCTCAGGGCGGTCGTGAGGAAGGCGACTTCATGCGTCGGGCTGAACTCGATCCGGCCAGGCGACGCGTACAGCTCGGCGCTGAGCAACTGCGTGTACTCGCCCTGCAGCGAGATCACGGGGTAGCGGACCAGGTCGCTCCACGCGACCCGTTGCTTCTGGGTCAGCGGATGCCCCGGAGGCAGCACCGCCAGGAAGGGCAGGGTGAACAGCGCGCGCGCCACCACATGGGCCGATGCGTCGCGTTCGGGGCCGATGGCCAGGTCCACGTCGCCGCTGGTGAGGCGGCCCAGCACGCTTTCCACCATCGAGTCCTGCAGGCGCACGCGGATGCCGGGGTACTTCCGGGCAAAGGCGGCCATGATTTCCGGCATGACCGTGCACGCCATCACCTGCGGCACCGCGATGCGCACGGTGCCGGTGCGCAGCTCCCGCAGGTCGGACACCGCGTCGAGCGCCATGCCCAGGTCCTGGAGGATGCGCTCGGCCATCGGCAGGAACACCTCGCCCGCGCCGGACAGCTGCAGCTTGCGCGTCGTGCGGTGAAGCATCTGCACGCCCAGGTTGGACTCCAGGTCCTTGATGAGGCCGCTCAGTGCCGACTGCGTGATGTGCAGCCGCAACGCCGCCTCGGTCACGCTGCCGGCGCGGGCGACCGCAATGAAGGCGCGCAATTGACGCAGCGTGACATTCATCGGTTTATCCAATAAATGGAAAAGAAATATCTGATTGAACCATGAATGAAGCTCGCATCCAATCGCAGCGCTGTCACAACAACCACTGCCCAGGAGACATCGTTCATGCCCGTTTTTCATCGTCTTGCACGTCGCGGCTTCCTTTCGCTGGCTGCCGCCGTGCTTGCTTTCGCAGGAGGCCACGCCCAGGCGCAGGCACCAGCCTTCCCGTCCAAGCCGATCAAGTGGATCGTCGGCTACCCCGCCGGCGGCGGAAGCGACTTCCTGGCCCGCACCATCGGCGCCCAGATGTCGATCCAGGCCGGCCAGCCGGTCATCGTCGACAACCGGGCCGGCGCCGGCGCCATCATCGGCGCCGAGGTCACGGCCCGGTCCCCGGGCGACGGCTACACCGTCTTCACCGCCGACAACGGCGTGCTCGTGTACAACCCTGCGCTCTACAAGAAGCTGCCCTACGCCGTCGATCGCGACTTCGCGATGCTCGGCCTGATGGCGCGCACGCCGCTCGTGCTGGTGGCGGCACCCTCGACCAACATCAAGACGATCGGTGCCCTGATGGAGACGCTGAAGAGCAAGCCGGGCACCTTGTCGTACGCCTCGCCGGGCAACGGCAGCCCACACCACCTCGCGATGGAACTGTTCCTGAGCCGCAGTGGCCTGTCGACGATGCACGTGCCGTACCGCGGCGCCGCGCCCGCGCTGCAGGACGTGATGGGCGGACAGGTGCCGCTGATGGTCGTCGACACCTCGTCGGGGCTCAGCGCCATCCAGGCGGGGAAGGTCGTTCCGCTGATGGTGTTCAGCGCCAAGCGCCTGCCGATTCTTCCCGCCGTTCCCACGGTGGGCGAGCAAGGCTTCAAGGATTCGGAGGCCTACGCATGGCAAGGGCTGGTTGTGCCCGCGAACACGCCGCAGGCCATCCAGGACCGTCTTTCCAAGGAGATGCAGGCAGCGGTCGGCAACGAAGGCGTGCGCAAGAAGCTGCAGGAAGGCGGCTGGGAGCCGGTGCCGAGCGACAGCGCGCTGATGAAGACCTATGCCTTCGCGGAGACGAAGAAGTGGCACGCGTTGATCCGTGAACGCGGCATCTCGCTGGACTGAAGACGCCGCCTCGCGATGAGGCGAGCCGGGGCGCACCGGCGGTGTTGTAGCCTGTCGCCCCATGGATTCCCTCATCGCCGCTTCCGCGCGTGCGCTCGCTGCCGGCGACGCGCTGGGTGCCCTCAAGCGCGTGGCCTTGCGCGACGACCCGCCGGCCCTCGCGCTGCGCGGCATCGCCATGGCCCAGCTCGGAGAGCATCCGCGCGCACGCGAGCTGCTGCGGCGGGCCGCGAGCGGTTTCGGGGCGCACGAAGAAGCGGCGCGTGCGCGCTGCGTCGTCGCGGAGGCCGAGGTGGCGCTGGCGATGCGCGACCTGGGCGGTTCGCCGCGTGCGTTGATCGCGGCAGCCGCCACGCTCGAAGCACGCGCCGACCTGGCCAATGCACTGCAGGCGCGGCTCATCGCGGCGCGCCGGCTGTTGCTGATCGGCCGGCTCGACGAGGCTGCAGCCGCACTGTCGCTGCTCGATGGGCACAGCCTGCCGCCGTCGCTGGCGGCGGTGGCCGAGCTGGCGTCGGCGGAACTTGCGTTGCGTTCACTGCGCACCGGCACGGCGCGGGCGGCACTCGCTCGTGCGCATGAAGCGGCCGTGCGTGCGCGCGTGCCGGCATTGCTGGCCGAGGTGGCCGAGGCACGGGCCGCGCTGGAGCGTCCCGCTGCACGACGCATCGCCGCAGGCGGTGAGCAGGCCCTGCGCATGGACGAGGTCGAGGCGCTGCTCGCGTCCGATGCGCTGGTGGTCGATGCCTGCCGTCGCGGCATCGGAGGCGGTGACACCTGGCGCTCGCTTGCGCGGCGGCCCGTGCTGTTTTCGCTGGCGCGCGCGCTGGCTGCGGCATGGCCCGGCGATGTCGATCGCGACGCGCTGATTGCCGACGCGTTCCGCACGCGAGACCCCGACGAAACGCACCGTGCACGCCTGCGCGTCGAGATCGGCCGGCTGCGCGTGCTCGTCAAGCCGATGGCGCGCATCGAGGCCACGCCGCGGGGCTTCATCCTCACGCCGCTCGATGCGCGCCCGGTCGTGGTGCTGGCCCCGCCCATCGACGGCGACCAGGCTTCGCTGGTGGCGCTGCTGTCCGACGGCGCGGCCTGGTCGACCTCGGCGCTGGCGCTGGCCCTGGGCGCGAGCCAGCGCACCGTGCAACGCGCGCTGGCCGACCTCGAGGCCGAACAGCGCGTGCGGGCCATCGGGCAGGCGAGGGCGCGCCGCTGGCTGGCCCCGCCGCTGGCGGGATTCACGACGATCTTGTTACTCCCCGCTGCGCTGCCTATTGAATAGAGTCGGGCTCATGCGCTACCCCGAGGCGCACCTACAGGAGCCCATCATGAGCAGCAGTCAGAGCAGGAAGACAGGCAAGGACCGGTTCGAAGGCGCGGCGCAGGCCGCCGAGATCGTGCGCGAATACGGCCCGTTCGAAGGCGTGGAGCGCATCCACGGCGTGACGCACGACGGCCACCAGGTGTGGGCCGCCACTGGCGGGCAATTGCTCGCGTTCGATCCCGCAGACGGAAAACCCACGCGACGGATCGACGTGGCATGCGACGCCGGCACTGCCTTCGACGGCACCTGCTTCTATCAGATCGCAGAAGCGCGCATCGACAAGATCGACGCCGTCACCGGCAAGGTGCTGGCGTCGATTCCTGCGCCTGGCAATGGCTCCGATTCGGGCCTCACCTGGGCCGAAGGCAGCCTGTGGGTGGGCGAGTACCGCGACCGCAAGATCCACCAGATCGATCCGGCGACCGGCGCGATCCGGCGCACCATCGAGTCGAACCGCTTCGTCACCGGCGTGACCTGGGTCGACGGCGAACTCTGGCACGGCACCTGGGAAGGCGACCAGAGCGACATCCGACGCATCGACCCCGCGAGTGGCGACGTGATCGCCCGGCTGGAGATGCCCAGCGGCGTGGGCGTGAGCGGGCTGGAGTCCGATGGCGCGGGGCTTTTCTACGCCGGTGACGGGCGGGCGAGCAAGGTTCGCGCGGTGCGGCGCCCGAAGGCGGCCACGGCCTGAGACGGTGTGAACGAACCCCAAGGAGCACAGATCATGAACACCACCGTGAACCACCCCGTCGTGACCCCCGACCGCTGGATCGCCGCACGCCAGTCGCTGCTGGCACGCGAGAAGGAGCTGACCCGGCTGCGCGACCGCATCGCACAAGAGCGCCGCGCACTGCCGTGGACGCGACTTGAGAAGGCCTACATCTTCGACACGCCCGAGGGCCGCCGTCCACTCGCCGACCTGTTCGAGGGCCGCAGCCAACTGCTGGTGCAGCATTTCATGTTCGGACCCGACTGGGAGCAGGGCTGCCAGAGCTGTTCCTTCATGGCCGACCACTCCGACAGCATGCGCGTGCACCTGGCGCATCGTGACGTCACGCTGGTGGCCGTGTCGCGCGCGCCGCTCGCCCGCATCGAGGCCTTCCGCCGCCGCATGGGCTGGCAGTTTCCCTGGGTCTCGTCGCACGGCAACGACTTCAACCACGACTTCGGCGTGAGCTTCACGCCGGAGGAAATGGCCAGCGGCGCCGTCGCCTACAACTACGTGAAGCAGCCGTTCCCGAGCGAAGAAGCGCCCGGCGTCAGCGTGTTCTTCAAGGACGACGCCGGCGACGTGTTCCACACCTACTCGACCTACGGTCGCGGCGTGGAAGTGATGATGGGCACATACAACATGCTCGACCTCGTGCCCAAGGGCCGCGACGAACACAACCCGGACTACGCGATGGACTGGGTCCGTCACCACGACCGCTACGAGCCCGCGCCTGCCACTGCGGTGGGTGGTTGCTGCCACGCGCAGTCGTGACGACAAGGCGCACGGCCCAGCTCGTTGAACGGTCCGCATCATGGCAAGCCTCTGGCCCTGGCTGGTGGTGGCGGGGATGGGCGCCCTGCACGGCCTGAACCCTGCCACCGGCTGGATGTTCGCAGCCGCCTGGGGCCTGCGCTCGCACGATCGGGCCCAGGTGCTGCGGGCCTTGTGGCCGATCGCGGTGGGGCATGTTGGCTCGATCGCCCTCGTGATCGTCGCGGTGGCGTTCGGCCTCTCGATGGACCGCAGCCTGGTGCAGTGGCTGGCGGGTGGGTTGCTTGTCGTGGTGGTACTTGTTCACCTGTCAGGCCACTTGCCCGCGATGGCGCGTGCACCGGCTGGGCACGCCGGGCTGGCGCTGTGGTCCTTCATGATGTCCACCGCGCACGGCGCCGGCCTGATGCTGGTGCCGGCACTGATCCCGCTGTGCATGGGCGATGCATCGAAGGGGGCGATGGGCGACTCGCTGATGGTCGCCTTCGCAGCTGTCATGGTTCATGCCGTGGCGATGCTTGCAGCGACCGGCCTGATGGCTGTCGGCTTCGGTGCGGGCGTGGGCTGGTTGCGGCGTCTGACGTGGCTTCGAGGTCCGCTTGCCTTTGCAGCGGCGCGCAGATTTGTTGTGAAGACCAAGTGAGGTGAATCACAGTCAGGCGCGCGTTGGGTGCGCGGCTCGGCACGATGACCCGCATGGACACCGATGCCCCTGTGTACGCAACGACACGCCGACACCGCGATGCCGCGTCGGCCCCGGCCTTCGTCAATCCGTTCATTCGCTGCCGATGCGGATTGGCGAGCCTGGAGCGCATCCACCGGCGGTCGTGGATGAAGTTCCTGCCCGGCCTGCGCTTCTATCGCTGCAGCAGTTGCGGCAAGCCGCAGCTGGCGTCGAAGCGCGCGGTGCGCGAAGCAGTCATTGCGCGCAGGAGCCACCAGTACCAGCGTTAGCCGGTGGAGCTGGGGCTCCTCTTCTGCGGCTGTTGCACCAGCATCCCGTGCAGCAGCAGGTCGATGGTCTGCTCGGTGTGCCGCTCGGCCTGCTCGGCGGTCATCGGGTCGACGTTGTAGAGCCGCTTGATCAGGTGGATGGATGACTGCACCGAGGTCAGCAGGCTCGTCATCATGACGCTCGCATAGGCGCGCGGGTAAGGCTTGATCAATCCTTCCGCCTCGCATTCGGCGAGCAGTGCGTCGAGCAGTTCGTGGAACGGCCGCATGTAGTGCTCGATGATCCAGTCGAGCCGCGGGCCGGCCTGCGCCACCTCGCGCAGCACCAGCGAATGCGCTGCGGGGTGCAGCACGTTGATGATGGCGAACACCCGCAACGCGCTGCGCAACTTCGTGAGCGGGTCGGCGGTGTCCTCGTCGACCTGCATGGCATCGATGGAGGCCAGCGCCTCCGTGTACGTGCTCTCGACCACGGCGCGCCACAGCCCTTCCTTGCCGCCGAAGTGATAGTTGAGCAGCGGCTGCTTCACGTCCGCGCGTCGTGCGATGGCCAGCACCGAGGTGCCCTCGAAACCCTTTTCGGAGAACTCGACGATGGCCGCGTCCATCAGGCGCTGCCGCCCCGAGGTATCGGCGATCGGTTGCGAGACCGGCGCCTCGGTGGCGGAGAGGGTTGGCATGCGCTTTGGCGTGGTCTTGCCCGTGGGCGTCTTCGTGGATGGCATGCGCTGGCAGGTCGTGGCGGGTTGACGATGGCCGCATTGTCCAACAGTCGCACGCATCGAAGGATCTGCGGGTGCTTTTGACTTATATAGGTATAAATACTCGGATCGCATTGACTTATATTTGTATAAATTCTCATGCATGACAGCCGTTGGCGCTGTCTTTGTTCGAGAGAGTCACAGATGCACGAGTTGGATGTTCCCGTCTTGATCGTTGGCGCCGGGCCGGTCGGGCTCACGATGGCCGCCTTGCTGGCCGACCAGGGCATTGCGTCGCTGCTCATCGAGCAGCGCGACGGTCTGCACCAGGCGCCGCAGGCGCATGTCATCAGCGCAAGGACGCGTGAAATCCTGGCCAGCCTGGGCATTGCGGACGACGTGCTGGCGCGCGTGACCACGCCGCCGGCCGACGCGCGCTATGTGACGTGGCGGCGCAACCTTGCCGAGGAGGACATCGCGCGCATCGAGATCGGTGGCGAGGCGCGCTTCGTGCAGCTGGATGCGGTCAGCGCAAAGCGCAGCGCGAATGTGCCGCAGCACCATCTCGAACGCCTGTTGTTCGAGGCGCTGTCGGGGCGCACGCGTTGCGAGACGCGCTTCGGCCAGACCTGGCTGGACGCGGAAGAAGAAGGCGATGGCGCGGTCTCGCGTGTCGAGGACTCCGCCAGCGGCGAGGTCTACCGCGTGCGCAGCCAATGGCTCCTCGCGGCGGACGGTGCAAGCAGTTCCGTGCGGCGGGGGGCAGGCATCGCGATGGCCGGCGACACGAACTTGGCCCACATGATCACGATGAACTTCGAGGCCGACCTGCGTCCGCTGGTGAAGGACAGTCCGTCGATCCTGTTCTGGACCTTGTCCGCGAAGGCGCCGGGCACCTTCATCGTTCACGATGCCGCGCGCTACGCGGTGTTCATGACACCGTACTTCCCTCCGCACGAGCAACCGGGCGATTTTCCGGTCGCGCGTTGCGAGCGCATGCTGCGGGCGGCGCTGGGCAGCGCGGATGTGCCGTTTCGCATCAGCTCGCTGTCGCACTGGACGATGCAGGCCCACGTGGCCGACCGCTACCGGCAAGGGCGCACCCTGCTGGTCGGAGACGCGGCACACCGCTTTCCGCCCACGGGCGGGCTGGGGCTCAACACAGGCATTGCGGACGCGCACAACCTGGCATGGAAGCTGGCGCTGGTCATGCAGGGCCGCGCGGGCGAGGGCCTGATCGACACCTATGGCGCGGAGCGTCGCCCGGTCGCCCTGGCGAACTGCGAGGCCAGCGTGAAGAACTTTCACAAGATGCGCGAGGTCACCGCGGCCATGGGCATCGACGACCGCCGCTTGCCGATGCTGGGCCGCATCCGCTCGAGTGCGCTGGCTCGGGCGTTGCCGGACCACGTGCGCGCGGCGATCGGCGGGGTGTTCGTGGCGCCCGTCGAATGGCGAACGCGTCGCATCGCGAAGGCGGCGTCCACGCGCTGCGCGGCCATCCGGCAGCGGGTGCAACGCGCCGCCGAAGATCAGATGGCGCACTTCAGCACCGTGGGCCTCGACCTGGGCCACGCCTACCGGGGAGCGGCCGTGTGCGACGACGGCACGACCGCGCCCGTCGCGCCGGACCCCGTGCGGGAGGTATGCCAGTCCCTGACGCCCGGTGCCCGCTGGCCGCACTTTCACCTCGCGCCCGACACGGGTGTTGCGTACCGCACCAGCTCGCACGCGCTCCTGAGGCCGGGGCACTTTCTCCTGGCGGGCACGGGCCGTCATGGCGCGGTGTGCGAACCGCTGGCCGCGTCGCTGGGCACGGCCGTGGTGGGCGTCAACCTCGACCTGGCCGCCTCGCACAAGGCGCTGGCGCAAGTGGTCGCATGGAATGACGGCCATGCCGACGCCATGGTCCTGGTGCGGCCCGACGGCCATGTGGCCTGGCGCAGCACCGCAAAGGTGCCGGACCTGAACGAGGTCTCGGCCGTGCTGCGCGCCCTCCTGCAGGTCACCCCTTTTCAACCCACCCCTCGATCCCAAGGAAATGCAATGACGAACCCCATGGACATGTTCCCGCTCCCTTCGCCCGATCCGCAGGCCCGATCCCCGCGCAAGCTTGCGCACGTCGTGCTGGCGACACGGCAGTTCGAGGCGTCGATCCGTTGGTGGAGCGTGGTGCTCGGTGCGCGCACGATGTTCCGCAACGAGATGCTGTGCTTCCTGAGCTACGACGAAGAGCACCACCGCGTGGCACTGATCAATGCGCCCACGCACAGCCCCGGGAAAGCCGAAACCGCGGGGGTGGATCACGTCGCCTTCACCTACGGCACGCTCGACGACTTGCTGCACACCTACGCACGGCTCAAGAGCCACGGCATGCAGCCCGTATGGAGCATCAACCACGGGCCGACCACCTCGCTGTATTACCTCGATCCCGAAGGCGTGAAGGTCGAGCTGCAGGTCGACAACTTCGAGAGCGCCTCAGAGCTGGACGCCTGGTTTCGTGCCGGCGATTTCGCGACGAACCCCATCGGCGTGGAGTTCGACCCCGAGGAACTGCTCGCCTCGCATCGCGCGGGCTGAGTTGCAGGCCCGGAGAACCACACCATGCGCTTGTGCACTTTCTCGACCGATGCGTTCCCGCAGCATGTCGGCCTGGCCTTGCCTGGGCAGCGGTTGCTCGATGTGAGCGCCGCGTGGCCCGGCGACCCGCGCTTTGCCTCGCTGCTGGGCGTGATCCAGCACGAGGACGAAACGCTGCCGATGCTGCGGGGGCTGCTCGCTTCGGCGCAGACGCCGCCGGGTTGCCTGCATGACCTGAAGGACGTGCGGATCGGGCTGCCCTACCAACCGCCGCAGATCCGCTGCTTCAGCGTGTACGAGCAGCACCTGAAGAATGCCTTCCGGCAGGTTGCGGCCAACGTCGCACCGGTGGCGGGTGCAGCGGCGGGCGCGATGCAGATTCCCCCGGCCTTCTACGAGACACCCGTCTACTACAAGGGCGTGCGGCTCAACCTGTCCGGTCCTGGTGCGTCGGTACGGCGGCCCGAGCCGGGCACGAAGCTCGACTACGAGGCCGAGCTGGCGGTGGTGATCGGGCGCGGCGGCAAGAACATCGCCGCATCTGCGGCGATGGGCCATGTCTTCGGCTACGTCGTCTTCAACGATTTCTCGGAACGCGCACAGCTCATGAAGGAACTGCGCAGCGGCGTGGGCACCGGGCCCGCGAAGGGCAAGGACTTCGACGGCAGCAACAGCCTCGGGCCCTGGATCGTCACCGCCGACGAAATCCCCGATCCGCATGCGCTCGATGTGACGGTGCGGGTGAACGGGCAGGTGCGCGGGCAGGGCAGCACGTCGGGCATGACGCACCGCGTCGACCGCATCGTGAGTTTTGCCTCGCAGAACGAGACGCTGCATCCGGGCGAACTGCTGGCCACGGGCTGCGTGCCTGACTGCGCGGGCATCGAACAGTGGTGCTTCCTGGAAGATGGAGACCGCGTGGAGGTCGAGATCGCGGGGCTCGGGGTGCTGGAGAACACCGTCGTCGCGACCTGATCGCCTGCCTTCGACGGTCGCTTCCTTCATCCCCCAAAGAAAAAAAGACGGAGACAACGATGACAACGACATGGCGGACCTGGGTGTCCGCAGCTGCGCTGTGCCCGGCGCTGGCCACCGCCGACAACGGCTACTTCCAGATCGGCTACGGCGCCGAGGCGCGTGGTCTTGCCGGCGCGGCCGCCGCTTCGACCCGGGATGCTTTCGGCGGCGCGAGCAATCCAGCCACCACGGCCTGGGTCGGCGACCGGATGGAGGGCAACTTCATCGCGACCCGTGGCGATACGCGGATGGCGCGCGTGGCGAACATGCCGCCGCCGGCGACAGGCCTGCTCGATACGCGGACCGACAGCATCGGCCGCTGGGAGCCATTGGCCGAGTTGGCGCTCAGCCGCGTGATCGCGCCGGGGCTGTCGGCCAGCCTCGTCGCCTACAGCAACGGCGCCGGCACCTACTTTCCCGCCGGCAGCACGCCGTGCCCGTCGCCCAGCGGCGCGGTGCAGATGGCGAATGCCGCCTGCGGCACCGGGCGCAGCATCACGACGATCAAGCAACTGACGATGGCGCCCGGGGTGTCGAAGAAGCTGGGCGAGCGTGTGTCCATCGGCGCCTCGCTGCTGCTCACGGCGCAGCAGTTCAAGGCCGAAGGCGTGCAGCCGCTGGCGCCCCAGTCGGCGGCGCCGCATCACTTGAGCAACCAGGGCGTGGCGTCGTCGTTCGGCGTGGGTGTGCGCATCGGGGCCTACTGGCGCGCCTCCGACACGCTGAGCCTGGGTGCCGCGTGGTCGCCGCGCACGCGCATGGGCCGCATCAAGGCCTATGAAGGTTTGCTGGCAGACCACGGCCGGCTCGATGTGCCGATGAATCTGCTTGTCGGCCTGCAGTGGTCGCCGACCGAGGCGCTGTCTGTGCTGCTGGACTATCAGCGCATCGGCTATTCCGGCGTGTCCGCGCTGGGCAACCGGCTTTTCGACGGTTCGGTGCTGCGCGGCGCGGTCGGCGGCCCCGGCAATGGCTGGAAGGACATGAACGTCGTCAAGCTCGGTGTGCGCTACCAGGCGACGCCGGCGTTGCGCCTGTCCGCGGGCGTGTCGGCGAACACGGCCGCTTATGCGGATGCGGCCACGAGCGACAACCTCAATTCGCCTTCCACGTTCCGTCGGCACTTCACGCTGGGGCTGGGCTATGCGACGTCGGATCGCACCGAATGGTCGGTTTTCTATTCGCTGGCGCCAGCGCACCGGACGAGTGGGCCTTCGGCGCTTGCCGGCGCGGTGGGCGCACAGCTGAACGGTGTGTCGAACCCCTGGGGCAGGGAGAGCCTGGCCACGCGTCAGCAAAGCATCGGCGTGCAGTACGCGGTGCGGTTCTGACGGGGCGGCGCGGCCTTCGCGCTACTTCGAGGCGCCGTCGCCCGTCGTCTTCTCCTGCAGCTGCTGCTGGCGTTCGGCGATGGCCATGTCGCGCGCCACGTCGTAGCCCAGCGTGCGCACCGAGAAGGACCGGCTCACGCTGCCTTGGCCCGCCGTGTAGGTGATCGCCACCCAGTACCCGGGATGTCCCGCGCGCGGCGTCTTGAACTGCACGCCGCTGACGCCGCTCGTGTTGTTGCGCCGCACGATCTCCGACTTCGAACGTTTGGGCGGCAGCGCCGCTTCGTCGTCGGGCGACAGGCGCGTGCGGATGGCTTCCTCGGCGGGATGCAGCCGCGCGAGGCCGACCATGCGGGCGAGTTGCCGTTGCCGCTCGCCGATGGCCAGCGTTCGGGCCGCATGGCCCCAGTCGGCGAGGTCGAATTCGGTGCGCAAGGTTTCCTCGTTTCCGAGGTAGGTCTTGGCCAGCCAGGCCACGGGCTTGCCTTGTGCGGAGAGCCGGCTGGAGACGCCGGGTTCGCCCGTCCGGTTGTTGCTGCGCAGGGTCTGCGCGCGTTCCTTGCGCGTGACGGGCGGGTGCTCTTTCACGATGATGTCGCGCCAGGCCTGGGCTCGTCGCAGGGCCTGCCGGGGGCCGCCGTAGCTGGCGTAGCCGAAGAGGCATGCGTAGCGCACGCCGTTTCGCACGAGCGACACCTCGTAGCCCCAGGGGCGCGCGGAGATGCCGTACATGTCGGCGGGGTTCGGAATACCTTTGGGCATCGTGGGTGCTGCGCTTTTCTTCTAGGACGGGTGTGTGGGGCGCCGGCGCTTCATGGCATGTCGGGGTTTTCTCCATCCCAGCCGCAGAGCTCGTCGGACAGTTCGTGCGCCTGCGGCAGCAGGCTGCCGAAATCCGTCGAGGCGAAGGTCGGCGGCACGTGCACGCCCTGGTCGTCGCGGCGAACCAGGCCGCGGCTTTCCATGTCGCGCATGGTCTTGTTGACGACCTCGCGCGAGAGCCCCGAGTACGACGCGATCACGGCCTGGGTGATGCGCTTGTCGTAGCCGCCGGTGGCGGCCGGCGCCAGTTGCGTGAGTTCGTGCAGCACGCGGCTCACGAGGTTCTCGGACGACAGCGACGAAATGCGGCGCAGCTGCCCGCGCACCACGCCGACGCGCTTCATCGCGATCTCCAGCAGGCCCATGGTCACCTGCGGGTACAGCGCGCACAGCCGGCGAATCGCGGCCACCGGCAGGTGGTAGACCGAGGAGGGCAGTGCGGCCACCAGCGTCGAGGTGGCCCGGTAGCTGTTCTCGCCGAGCGAGGGGCCGAGGAAGAAATCGCCCCGGCGGATGAAGTCGGTCGTGACGTCCCGGTCGACCGCGCGCAACAGGCCCGTGGCCACGCAGTAGATGCGGTCGGTATGCGTCTCCGCCTGCAGCACGATCTCGTTGCGCCGGTACGAGTGAAGCGCGCTGTTGCGGATCAGGGCCGCACGTTCGGCGGGCGGTACGCTGGCGATCAGGGGATGGAGATACATGGCCAAGGGGATTGCGAGACCATCGGCGGTTCGTGTTCATGTGCGAACCCACGGTCGGCGGTCAGGAACAGGACGGTTCGGCGCCCCCGGGGCGGCTCGCCATCGGGTGCCCCTTCGCCGGACCGGGCTGCGACGGGCTGCAGGCGGCAAGGTCACCTCAGCCGGGCTGGAGCTGTGCGAACAGCGTGTCGATTCGGGCCCGTTCCTCGGCGCCTCGCAGACAGCGCTCGCGCAGCCACAGGGCATCTCCGCGGCGTGCGATGCCCAGGTCGTACACGTGCCCGATGTCGTCGACCACGACATGCGCCGCATGCGTTCCGTGCCGCGCAGGGGGCGAGGGCTGGGGATGCGGCTGCGCAGCCCACAGCGCCAGTTCGATCTCGGCCGGACTCATCGGGCCGCTGGCGCGCAGCGCGATCCAGTCGGCGTGCAACTGCGGCAGCGCCGCGATGCCCTTCACGAGGATCGGCTCGCGCCTGAGCGGCGCCAGCAGTTCGTCGAGTTGCGCGTCGCTCTGGGGCTGCGGCGCACCTGTGCGGACAGGGTGGCGGGTTCGAAGCAGGAAGCAGTCGTCGCGCAGGCAGGTCAGGTCGGTGTCGGTCGACGGCGATGGTGGAAAGGCCGCGAAGAGCCGGCGCCGGATTTCACGGCTCACGCCCGCCGCCATCTCCGGACCGTCGGTTTCGGCCAGTTGCGCGAGGTTGGCGATGAAGACCAGTGCGCACATCCGGCTGGTCGGCGGGACAGGGGAAGGCCGCACCTGCTCGGCGGTGTCGCGGCGCCGCGGCGGCAGGCATGACGCCAGCACCGCACGCCATCGCACACCGAAAGGTTCGAATTCCGTGAAAAACAGAGCAGCCATTTCATCCCCAGTAGAGAAAGTTCCGGTTGACGTTCGATTCGCAGGAATGCTACGAATCGCGCGCTTTCTTGGCATTCGCTTTCGCGGCGCGGATGTGGCGCGAGTCACATTCAGAGGCAGTTGCCCGCAGTGAGACCGGGCCGGGGAACGCATCGCTTCCCCTCGCTGCACGCACTGGTTCTCCCCCGAGCGCCGGCTCCGTAATCTCTGTTATGGTTTGTAAAAATTATCTGAGGTCCGGGCGGATCTGTCAGAGAGAAATCACAGGGAGTCCTCTTGGGTGACTTGCGGTTTGGCATGGCGCCGGCCGCATGGAGGAGGGGTGTGTCGCATGTCCGAGACCGACAGTCGCGTCCAGCGTTTTCACACCGGCATGGTGCCGCGCAAGGACGGGTTTGCCTTCTGGGCCGACGCGATCGGCCCTCATGTGGGGCGGCTGGACAGCACGGAGCGCACGGATTTCCACCAGGAACTCACGATCGTTGAGACGGGCGGGCTGGCCTTCATGCGGGCGCAGGGCACCGGTGCGAGCGTCGAGCGCGAGGGCCCGAGCCGGCTGATGGGGGCCGAGGTCTATCCCTTTCACCTGCTGCTCAAACTTGACGGCGGCTTCGCCATCAGCGACCAGCACCGGCGCGTCGAGCTCGGGTCCGGCGACATGGTGCTGCTCGACTCCTGGCAGCGGATGCGCCTGAGGTCGACGCAGGCCACCGACTCCTGGTCGCTCGGTTTGTCGGAGGAGGCGGTGAGCCGCTGGCTGCCGCATGCGGACCAGGCCATCGATCTGCGGCTGGCGGGCGGCAAGGGCTGGGCCGGCATGCTGTCGGGGTACCTGCGTGCGCTGGATGTTGCCCACCTGTGCAGTATCCGGAGCCCCGCCCAGCAGCAGCAGCTCGGCGAGCACCTGCTCTCGATGCTGTCGTTCACGCTGGAGCAGTGCGGGCTGACAGCGCGGCCGGGCGCGCTGGGCGAGCGCGTGTCGCCGCGCGACGGTGAACTGCACGCCCGCATGCGCCGCTGGATTCGCGACCACCATGCCGACGCGGAGGTGGATGCCCAGAAGCTGGCCGCCAGCTTCAACGTGTCGGTCCGATACGTCCACAAGGTGTTCGCCAACGCCGGCCGCGGCATGACCTTCCTGCAGACCCTGCAAGCCGACCGGCTGGACGCGGCAGCCCGGATGCTGCGCAGCCCGGAGGGCGCGCGCAAGTTCGTTGCCCAGATCGGCTACGACTGTGGCTTTGCCGACCCCGCCTATTTCGGTCTCGTCTTTCGCAAGAAATACGGCTGCACGCCGCGCGCCTTTGCCTTGCAACGGGGGCAGGTTGCAGGCGGCACGCTGCTCCTTGATTGACCGGCAGGTTGGCGATTCGCCGGCCTTGTCGGGCGCCGCCCTGCGGTTGTGCCCGATTCTCATATTTCTGTTCTTCTTATTTATATCTGTAAATTTTATTTGGGAATAAATTCGCCTCTCAGGAAATTGGTCTGAATGCGGATGTGTTTGTAACAAAATGCGTCTCGCTTCAACAATTCAAAGCAAATTATTGCGAGGAGATTGAATGATGCAAAGAATTTTTTGGACCATCGAGGCAAAAATAGAAGTTTGTAACGCCGCGATGTGCGAGGTAATTTCAATGCTTGAGCAAAACTCCCCGCACATTGCCGTGTTGGACGCTTCCCCCCGAACGAGATGGCACGCCAGCCGCGCCATCAAGATGCTGGGTTATACGCCTTTTGCATTCTCCACTATCGAGGAATTGACCGAGCAGGCCGAATTGGTCGGTAATTTCGAAGCATTGGTGCTGTCAATTCCAGCGGCACCTGAAGATGCGCAAAAGCGCATGGCCCGGATCCGCGAAACACTGGGCTACCGCACGCCATTGATCATGAGCGCGCGCAAACGCCAGATTCGCGGGTTGTCGCTGTTGCATGCGGGGGCCGACGACGCGGTGCTGTCGGAGCCCTCCACCTTCGAAGAGATGTACTGCATGCTCGAATTCTTCCTGCGCCAGCGCAACCGGCCTGTGGTGCCGCGCAGCCTGGAATGGCAGGAATTCACCCTGTTGTCGCCATTCGACATGGTGGACGTGGCAGGTACCGAAATCCGCCTGACGCCCATCGAATTCGACCTGGCCGTCGAGTTCTTCCGCCAGATGAACCGGCCCCTGGGTCGCCAGCACCTGGAAACGATCGGCTGGCAAAGCGGTGTCGCCGCCGGCTCCCGCACGCTCGATGCCAACGTGTCGAAGCTGCGCCGCAAGCTCGGGCTGTATGTCGATCAGCCGCACGGCCTGTCGCTGCACGCCATCTGGGGCATGGGCTATCAGCTCAGCCAGTTGGGCAAGCGCGAAGCGCCCAGCGCCTGGACGTTTCCGGCGGATTTCCGCATGGCGTCGGCGTCGCAGCCCCAGCTGTCGTCGTGAAGATTCAGCGGGCTGGCGGCTGCTGCGCCAGCACCCAGCGTGCGAGGACCTGCGCGTCGGCCTCGGAGACCAACGACTGGCGCGGCATGATCACGCGGCCCCAGGTGCCGACGCTGCCGTTGCGGATCTTGTCGGCCAGCCGCGCCGGCGCGGTGGCGTCGTTCCGGTAGCGCTCCGCGATCTGCACGAAGCCGGGCCCGACCTGCTTGTGGACCAGCCCATGACAGGCCATGCAGGCGTTCTTGCGCGCGAGATCCACGGGGGAGGGTTGCGGCTGCTGAGCTGCGGCGCCGAAGGAGGCCGTTGCCAGGAAGCCGGCAAGCGCGATCAGGCGAAGGTGGGGAGCGGAAGGCCGGAAAGTGCAGGGCATGGACAGGGGAACTCGGGACAGGCGAAAACTGTACCTTGCCCCGTCGCAGTCCCCAGATCGCAGCCCGAATGCCCCGCCCGGGCGTCGTCGCTCATGCGCGACAAGTCGATTCAAGAGTAACTATATGTATGGTTAAATCCCTCGCAACTACCGCGAAGAGGACGAGGGATTCCTATGAAGCTGCCGCTCAGCATGGCGTTGGCCACCGTGATCCTGGCCGGATGCGCCAGCGCGCCGACCGGACCCGGCAAGGGCACCGGCATGTCGTACATGCCGATGGTCGCCATGGAAGGCGTGGACAAGGCGCGCTACGACAGCGACGTGGCCGACTGCCGCACGGCAGCCACCCGCATCACGGCGCGCAGTGAATCCGGCGACGCGATGTGGGCTGCATTGGGCCTGGGCCTGATCACGGTGCACGGGCAGGGCATCGTCGCCGCGGCGTCGTACACCGGCATCAGCGCCGCCGTCATCGACTGGAACAGCCGCCCCAGCAGCGCGCTGCTCGCCGAGCACCAGCAGATCGCCATCGTCCATTGCATGGCCAAGCGCGGCTACCGCAACCTCGACCCCAACGTGCAGGACACGTTCTACGGCAACACCTTCAACCCGGTGCTCGCGCTCAAGCCGCGCCGCACGGGTGTCGACACCTACAACGTCGAGCGACTGGCCAAGGCTGGCCGCTGCAACGTGCAGCCGCGCGCCGAACTCACGGCCAAGGGGCCGGGCTACGAAAGCTACAGCGTGCCGTGCGAGAGCGGCATGGCCTGGGCCGTGCGCTGCGAGTTCGGCAACTGCCGCGTGCAGGCGCAGACGCCGATGCGCCCCACGGCGCCCGTGCGCCGCTCCTGAGTTCGCGCCGCCTGCAAGGCGGGCCGGCTCACATCAGGTCACGTCACGACCATGCCCTTGAGCGCCGGGTCGGGCGGTGGCGCCTTCAGCTTCATGTCGCGCAGCGTCTTCACGAGCAGCTGCGCGATCATCATGTTGCGGTGCCGCTTGCTGTTGGCCGGAATCACATGCCACGGCGCATGCTCGGTCGACGTGGCGGCGAGCGCGTACTGATAGGCCTTCTGGTAGCCGGCCCACTTGGTGCGCACCTCGAGGTCGCCCATGCTGAACTTCCACTGCTTGCCGGGGGTGTCGATGCGGGCCTGCAGGCGTTCGCGCTGTTCGTCCTTGTCGATGTGCAGCATGCACTTCACGACGACCGTGCCGGTTTCCGTGAGCAGACGCTCGAAATCGTTGATCTGCGCGTAGCGGCGGCGGGTCTCGGCCTCGTCGATCCAGCCCTCGACCACGGGCACCAGCACGTCTTCATAGTGGCTGCGGTTCCACACCATGATCTCGCCGGTGCGCGGCACCGCGGCGTGGCAGCGCCAGAGGTAGTCGTGCGCGCGCTCTTCTTCGCTGGGCGCCTTGAACGCCGTCACGCGCACGCCCAGCGGCGATGTGCGCGAGAACACCCAGCGCACCGTGCCGTCCTTGCCGCTGGTGTCCATGCCTTGCAGCACCAGCAGCAGCTTGCGCCGGCCTTCGGCATGCAGCAGGTCCTGGAACTCGTCGAGTTCGACGGCCAGGTTGTCGACCTCGGCGCGCTGGGCCGACTCGTCACCCGTGAGAAAGGGCGTGTCGTCGGGGTCGATGCGCGAGAGCTTGAACTTGCCGCCGACGCGGTACTTCTTGAACTTGGACATCTGCGAGCGCTCCGTCAAAAAAGAAACGAAGCCCGCAGGGTACGCGAATCAGCGCTGCGGGCGCCCGCGCGTGGGCGGGTGGGGGTCGTCGCCATCGCCGCTGTCGTCGATCGACGCGCTCCAGCGGTTGTCCCATTCGGCTTGGTGCCGCACGCCGTCGATCTCGCGCCGGTCGCGCTTGGTGGGGCGGCCCTGCTCGATGGCCAGCGCCGGTTCGCTGCCCATGCGGCGTTGCTCGCGGAAGGCGGCCTGTGCTGCCAGGCTCTCGGGTGTTTCTTCGTACAGCTGCTGGGCCACGGGCGCCGGCCCGCGCTGGCCGCTGAGTCCGCGCACGGTCACGGTCCGCGTGAGCGGGCCCATGCGCATGGCGACGGTGTCGCCGGCCTTGACCTCGCGCGAGGCCTTGGCGACCTCGCCGTTCACCTGGATGCGGTTCTTGCCGATTTCGTCCGCGGCCAGCGAGCGGGTCTTGAAGAAGCGGGCGGCCCAGAGCCACTTGTCGATGCGCAGACGGTCCATGAAGGTCGGAAAGGAAAGGTCAGGCATTGTGGCGCGACAGCGGCAGCCGCACCACGGCGTCGAGCCCGGTCACGTAGGCGGTGCCGCCGGCGCCGAGCGCCGTGCGGTTGTCCAGGCTGATGCGTCCGCCCAGCGCCCCCACGATCTCGCGGCAGATCGCCAGGCCCAGGCCCGAGCCGCTGGAGGTGTTGCCCGCCGCGAACGGCGCGAACAGGCGCTGGCGCAGTTCGTTGGAAATGCCCGGGCCGTCGTCGCGCACGGTGAGCACCGCCTCGTCGCCTTCGGCGCGCACGCTCACCAGGAGCGGGGCGCCGGCGGGGCTGTGCTTGATGGCGTTGTGCAGCAGGTTGCGCGTAAGCTCCTGCAGCATCCACTGGTGCGCGCGCACAGTCACGGCGTCGTCGGTGGCCAGCTCGAAGTCGAGCGTCTTGTCGGCCACCAGCGGCGACAGGTCGAGCGCGATGTGGCGCACCGCGTCGCCCAGGTCGAGCACCGCCGACTCGGGCTGCTGGCGCAGCTGCTCCACCTTCGCGAGCGACAGCATCTGGTTGGCCAGCGTGGTGGCGCGCTCGACGGTCTGGCTGATTTCGCCGAGCGCTTCTTCGGGCGCCACGTCGCCGCGGCGCGCCGACTGCACCTGCGCCTTCAGTACGGCCAGTGGCGTGCGCAGCTGGTGGGCGCTGTCGCGCACGAAGCGCTTCTGGTGGTCGAGCAGGCGTTGCAGCCGGCCCATGACCTCGGTGGTGGCGTCAATCAGCGGGCGCAGTTCGGCAGGGGCGCCGGGGGCGTCGATGGGCGACAGATCGTCTTCCGGGCGCTGCTCGATGGCCTCGCCGAGTTCGCGCACCGGCCGCGTGGCGCGCTGCACCACGACCACGGTGACCAGCGCGATCACGCCCATCAGCAGCAGCTGGCGCCAGAGCATGTCGAGCAGCAGCTTGCGCACGAGCGTCTCGCGCAGCTCGAGCGTCTCGGCGACCTGCACCACGGCCATGCCGCGCCCGCGCGCGCTGGCCACCGGCTGCAGCAGCACGGCCACGCGCACCGGCTGGTCGCGAAACTCCGCGTCGTAGAAGTCGACCAGCGCCGAGTAGGCGCCGCGATCCGGGATGCGTCCGCGCCAGAAGGGCAGCTCGGCAAAGCCCGAGACCATCTCGCCGTCGAGCGCCGAGACGCGGTAGAAAAGCCTGCTGCGGTTGTCGGCTTCGAAGGCCTCGAGCGCGGAGTAGGGCACGATCGCGCGCAGCCGCGCCATGTCGTCATAGCCTTCCACGTCGAGCTGTTCGCCGATGGTCTTGGCCGACGCCAGCAGCGTGCGGTCGTAGGCCGTGGTGGCGGCCGCCAGGCTCTGGCGGTACAGGCTCACGCTGTTGATCACCACGAACACGGCCACCGGCACGAGGATGCCGAGCAGGAGCCGTGCGCGCAGGGACGACATCATCCGCCGCATGCCCGTGATCAACCCTCGGCCCGTAGCAGGTAGCCCAGGCCACGCATCGTCATCAGCACGGTCCCCGTGCCCACCAGCTTCTTGCGCAGGCGGTACACGACCACTTCGATGGCTTCGTACTGCACGTCGGTCTCGCCGGGGAACACCAGCTCGAACAGGCGCTCCTTGGTGACGGCGTGGCCGGGTTTCATCATCAGGCCCTTGAGCAGCGCGAGTTCGCGCGGCGTGAGCTCGAGCAGGTCGGCGCGGTGGTAGATCGCACCGTTGTCGGGCTCGAAGCGCAGGCCGCCGACCTGCAACGGATTCAGTGCCGCCTCGGGCCCCGCGCTCTGGCTGCGCCGGCGCAGCGCGCGGATGCGGGCCTCGAGTTCGTCCAGGTCGAAGGGCTTGGGCAGGTAGTCGTCCGCGCCGGCGTTCAGGCCCATGATGCGGTCGCCGACCGTGCCGCGCGCGGTCAGCAGCAGCACCGGCGTGCGCAGGCCCTCGGCGCGCGCCTGGGCCAGCACCTGCAGGCCGTCGACGTTGGGCAGGCTCAGGTCGAGCGCGACCACATCGGGCTCGACGGCGCGCCACTGCGCCAGCGCCTGCGCACCGTCGCCGCAGATGCGCACGTCGATGCGCCGGCGTCCGAGCGTGCGCTGCAGGGTGATTTGCATCGAGGGGTCGTCTTCGACGAGCAGCAGCTTCATACGGGGCGCGCGAACGGGCGGATCAGGGGCGGATCGGGGAGGGCTTCTTCGGTGTTTTCCCCAGTCTGGTGGACAGCCAACTGACAGCGGGGCGGCGCATGATAGCGGCTCAGGTCCAAGTCAGGTTCCATCCGTTCCCAAGTTCTGAGGAGACACCAACGATGCGTCGCGATACCTTTTTGAAGTCCCTGGCCGCACTGGCCGCTGTCGGCGCCTTGCCGCTGTCGGCGCGTGCCGCCGCCAACGTCAAGATGATGATCCCCGCCAACCCGGGCGGCGGCTGGGACACCACGGGCCGCGCGCTGGGCAAGGCCCTGACCGATGCCAAGGCGGCCGACACCGTCGCCTACGACAACAAGGGCGGCGCCGCCGGTGCACTGGGCCTGGCCCAGTTCGTCAACGGCTCCAAGGGCGACGCGAACGCGCTGATGGTCATGGGCTCGGTCATGCTGGGCGGCATCATCACCGGCAAGCCGCCGGTCAACCTGTCGCAGGCCACGCCCATCGCGCGTCTGACCACCGAATACAACGTGTTCGTGCTGCCGTCCAACTCGCCGTTCAAGAGCATGAAGGACGTGGTCGACCAGCTCAAGAAGGACCCGGGCAGCGTCAAGTGGGGCGGCGGTTCGCGCGGCTCCACCGAGCACATCGCCGCGGCCATGATTGCCCAGAAGGTCGGCGCCGACCCGTCGAAGATCAACTACGTGGCCTTCCGCGGAGGCGGTGAAGCCACCGCCGCCATCCTGGGTGGCAACGTCACCATCGGCGGCAGCGGCTACAGCGAGTTCGCCGAGTACATCGCCGCCGGCAAGATGAAACCCATTGCTGTCACCTCCGCCCAGCGCCTGCCGGGCATCAACGTGCCGACCCTGAAGGAACAGGGCATCGACGTCGAGATCGGCAACTGGCGCGGCGTGTACGGCGCGCCCGGCATCTCGGCCGAGCAGCGCAAGGCGCTGACCGACATGGTGCTGGCCGCGCTCAAGAGCGCTTCGTGGGCCGAGTCGCTCAAGAAGAACGACTGGACGCCGGCGGTGCTGTCGGGCGACGCCTTCGCCAAGTTCGTCGACGACGACTTCGCGAGCCTGCGCGCCATCATGGCCAAGTCCGGAATGATCTGAATTTGGTTCGCCCCCAGGCTGCGCGCACTTCGTGTCGCTTCGCCAACCCCCTTCCGGGGGCAACACCTGAGGCCCGGCAGAGCCGGTTCCTCGGTGTTTCTGGAAAGGGGGCAGTTCTTTTCCCCTACGACTGCGGGAGCAAAAAATGACAACTCCAGAATCCTCGGTCTCTCGTTCCGCTGAGGCCACGTCCGGCGCGACCCGCTGGCCGCAATACCTTGTCGGGCTGGGCGTGCTGCTGACCGGCGTCGCGCTGGCCTATGGCGCCATCGACATTTCTTCCGAAGCCGGCTACGGCGGCGTCGGCCCCAACTTCCTGCCCTGGCTGGTCTCGATCGTCCTGATGGTCTGCGGCGCATGGATCACCTGGGAGGCGCACAGCGGCGGCTTCCGTGAACTCGACGCGCCCTCGGGTGCCGACACCGCGTACTGGCCCGGCTTCATCTGGGTGGCGGCGGGCCTGCTGCTCAATGCGGCGCTCATCACCACCATCGGCTTCATCCTGAGCTGCGCGCTGTGCTACCTGCTGGCCGTGCAGGGCCTGCGCCGCGCCGCCGGGCAGGCCAAGGTCAACGCGCCGGGCACCTGGGTCACCGATTTCGTGACCGGCCTGGCGATCTCGGCCCCTGTCTTCTGGATGTTCACCAAGTTCCTGGCCATCAGCCTGCCGGGTCTCACCAGCACCGGCTGGATCTGAGCGGAGCCCCGTCATGGATATCTTCAATGCGCTGCTGGCCGGTTTCGCGGCTGCCATCACCCCGATCAACCTGCTGTGGTGCCTGATCGGCTGTGCCCTGGGCACGGCTGTGGGCGTGCTGCCCGGCATCGGCCCCGCGGTGGCGGTGGCCATGCTGCTGCCGATCACCGGCAAGGTCGACATCACGGCCTCGATGATCTTTTTCTCGGGCATCTACTACGGCGCCATGTACGGCGGCTCGACCACCTCGATCCTGCTGAACACGCCCGGCGAAACCGCGAGCATGGTCACGGCGATGGAGGGCAACAAGATGGCCAAGAGCGGCCGCGCGGGCGCGGCCCTCGCCACTGCGGCCATCGGCTCCTTCGTGGCCGGCACCATCGCCACCGTGGTCGTCACGCTGTTCGCGCCCTTCGTGGCCGACTATGCGGTGCGTCTCGCGGCGCCCGAGTACTTCCTGCTGATGCTGCTGGCCTTCACCACGGTGAGCGCGGTGCTGGGCAAGAGCACGCTGCGCGGCATGACGGCGCTGTTCGTCGGCCTGGCCATCGGCTGCGTGGGCCTGGACCAGATCACCGGCCAGGGCCGCTACACCGGCAACATGCCCGAGTTGCTGGACGGCATCGAGATCGTGCTGGTGGCGGTGGGCCTGTTCGCCGTCGCCGAAGTGCTGTACGCCGTGCTGTACGAAGGCCGCGTGGTCGAGGGCCAGAACAAGCTGACCCGCGTGCACATGACCGGCCGCGACTGGAAGCGCTCGATTCCCGCCTGGCTGCGCGGCGCGGCCATCGGCACGCCCTTCGGCTGCATCCCGGCCGGTGGCACGGAGATTCCGACCTTCCTGAGTTACGCCACCGAGAAGAAGCTTGCGAAGGACCCCGCCAACCAGGCCGAGTTCGGCACCACCGGCGCCATCGAAGGCGTGGCTGGCCCCGAAGCCGCCAACAACGCCACGGTGACGGCCGCGCTGATCCCGCTGCTGACGCTGGGCATTCCCACGTCGAACACCACGGCCATCATGCTGGGCGCGTTCCAGAACTACGGCATCCAGCCGGGCCCGCAGCTGTTCACCACCTCGGCCGCGCTGGTCTGGGCGCTGATCGCGTCGCTGTACATCGGCAACCTGATGCTGCTGGTGCTGAACCTGCCGATGGTTGGCCTGTGGGTCAAGCTGCTGAAGATTCCGAAGCCGCAGCTGTACGCCGGCATCCTGATCTTCGCGACTGTGGGTGCGTACGGCATGCGCCAGAACACCTTCGACCTGTTCCTGCTGTTCGGCATCGGCCTGCTGGGCGTGGTGATGCGGCGTTTCGACTTCCCGACAGCCCCCGTGGTGGTCGGCATGATCCTCGGCCCGCTCGCCGAAGCCAACCTGCGCAACGCCATCGCCATGGGGCAGGGCAGCCCGGTCGTGTTCTTCCAACGCCCCGAGTCGATCGTCGTCATCATCGCCATCGTCGCCGTGCTGGTGCTGCCGCGCCTGGCCAAGCGCATGAGCGAACGCAAGCTGAAGCGGCTGGCGCAGCTGGACGCCTGAACGTCCCAACCCCTTCCGACCGACTCTCTTCGGCCCCGCAGGCGCCGCCTCGCACGTCATGTGCGGCGCGGCGCCTGTGCACTTTCGGGTTCACAAATACGCCAACTCTCATAAAATGAGAATTATTCTTATTTGTCGATGAGTGCCGGGCACTCGCTGGAGAAGTGCCATGGCTTCGGCCGAATCCGTCTTGCATCAGGAAGTGCGCGTCTTGTACGGCGACCATCACGGTTGGCTGCAAGGCTGGCTGCGGCGCAGGCTGGGCAGCGCCTGCGATGCGGCCGACCTGGCGCACGACGTGTTCATGCGGCTGCTGGCGCGCCGCCACCCGATCGAGATGAACGAGCCGCGGGCCTACCTGTCAGCCATGGCGCGCGGACTGGTCATCGACCACTGGCGTCGTCGCGAGATCGAGCAGGCCTGGCTCGACACCGTGGCGCTCATGCCCGAGGCGACGGCCCCGTCGCCCGAAAGCCGCCTGCTCGTGCTCGAGACGCTGATCGAGATCGATCGCATGCTCGATGCCCTCAAGCCTGCCGTGCGCACCGCGTTCCTGCTCGCGCAGTTCGACGGCCTGAGCTGCCGCGAGATCGGCGAGCGGCTGGGCGTGTCGCTGGCCACCGCCGAGCGTTACGTGGCCAAGGCGCTGCGCGCCTGCTACGCGTACCGCTTCGACGCATGAGCGGCGCGGCATGAGCGGTCAGGCACTGGGCGCAGGTCCGCTCGACGACGACGATCCTCCGGGCGCCTTGCCCGACAGCGTGGTGGACGCGGCCATCCTCTGGTCGGTCCGGCTTGAGCACGGCGAGGCCACGCCCCGCATGCAGCGCGCCCACGCGCAATGGCTGCAGGCCGATCCGCGCCATGCACAGGCCTGGCGACGCATCGGTGCGCTCCGGCGCGGTTTTGCCGACGTGCCTGCGGCGCCCGCACGCGACGTGTTGCACGCCGCGCAACTGCGGCGTGAGGCACGCATGGGGCAGGGCCGGCGCGGCGCGGTCAAGCTGCTGTCGCTGGCCGGCGTGGCACTGGCCGCGGGCTGGGTGGTGCGCGAGCACGCGCCGTGGCAGCGGCTCATGGCGGACACCAGCACCGGCGTGGGCGAACAGCGCACGCTGCAACTGGCCGACGGCACGCGGATCGTGCTCAACACCGACAGCGCCGTCAGCACCGACCTCAGCGGCGAGCGCCGTCTCATCGTGCTGCGGCGCGGGGAGATCATGGTGAGCACCGGCGACGACGCGGGCGCGGCCTCGAAGCGGCCGTTCTGGGTCTACACGCCGTTCGGCAGGATGCAGGCGTTGGGCACACGCTTCGTCGTGCGCATCGACGAGCATCGCGCGCGCGTGAGCGTGCAGGAAGGCGCCGTGGCGCTGCATCCCGGCAACGGGCCCGCGCAGGCCGAGGTGCGCCCCGGCGAGAGCCGCTGGCTGTCCGACGACGGCACCGCACCCGCGGAGCGCCGCGGGTTCGACGACGACGGCTGGGTCGACGGCGTCATCGCCGGGCGCGACATCCGCATGGCCGACCTGCTGGCCGAGCTGGGCCGCTACCGGCACGGCGTGGTCGCCTGCGACCCGCGCGTGGCCGACCTGCGTGTGTCGGGTGTGTTCCATGTGCAGGACAGCGACAAGGCGCTGCGTTTCCTGGCGCAGACGCAGCCCGTGAGCATCCGGCTGCGCACGCGCTTCTGGGTGTCGGTCGGCCCGCGCGATTGAGGTGCCGCAGATTTCTTGCGGCCAAGGTGAGGGGATTTCGTTTCTCGTCCGGCCTCCTGGATGAACCCGCTCGGCGACGAGCTTCATCCACCTCTCGAGTCCGCCCAGAACCATGAGCTTCCAACGAATCCGCGCCGCCGGCGCACCGACCTTCGCGCTGCATGCCGCGCTTGCCGGCCTGACAGTGGGCGCCGCCGTGCTGCCCGACACCGCACGCGCACAGACCGCATCGCCGGCCCAGGACACCCGGGTGTTCAGCGTGCCCGCCGGTGCGCTCGACGCGGCACTGAACCGCTTCGCGCGCACGGCCGGCGTCAACCTCAGCTACGACCCGGCGCTGGTGGCCGGCGTCACCACGCGCGGGCTCGAAGGCCGCCATGGCGTCGCGGGCGGGCTGGCCGCGTTGCTGGCCGGCTGCGACCTCGAAGCGGTGCCACAGCCCGGCGGTGGTTTCTCGCTGCGCAAGGTTGCGGGCGCAGCGGGCGCCGCCGCCGTTCCTGCTGGGGCCGCATTGCCCACCGTGACCGTCACTGCGTCGACCGAAGCCGGCCCCGCCGCGCTGCCCGCGCCCTATGCCGGCGGGCAGGTGGCGCGCGGTGGCCGGCTCGGCATGCTGGGCAACGCCGACGTCTTCGAGACGCCATTCAGCACCAAGGCCTACACGGCCGAACTGGTCCGCAACCAGGGGGCGCGCAACGTCAACGACATGGTCGCCAACGACCCCTCGATCCGCACCAGCCTGTCGGCCACGTCGCCGCTGGACCAGAGCTCGATCCGCGGTTTTCTCACCAACAGCGATGCCTACCTCTTCGACGGCCTCGAGGGGCTCTTTGCGTACAGCAACATCCCGATCCAGCACTACGAGCGGCTCGAAGTGCTCAAGGGCCCGGCCGCGGGGCTCGTGGGCGCCTCGGGCTATGGCAGCACGGTGGGCGGCAGCTTCAACCTCGTGCCCAAGCGGGCCACCGACACGCCGGTGCGCTCGGTCACGCTGTCGGCCAACGACCGTTCGCTGATCGGCACGCACGTCGACATCGGCCAGCGCTTCGGCACCGACAACCGCCTCGGCGCGCGCCTGAACCTGAGCGCCGAAGACGGTAAGCTCTTCGACGGCGCCAAGCGCAGTCTTGCGGCCGCGCAGGTCGCGCTCGACTACCGCGGCGACAGGTTCCGCGCCGTGCTCGATGCGGGTTACACGCGCCGCAGTTCGTCGCCGCTGTTCAACCACTGGCTGCTGCAGGCCGGCGCGGCACTGCCGTCGCCGCCCGACCCCAAGGTGCATCCCAAGCCCTCGTGGGAAACGCTCGACGTTCGCCAGCCCTTCGCGCTGCTGAGCGCCGAATGGGACTTCGCCGACCGCTGGACCGCCTATGCCCGCTTCGGCAAGCTGCGCGAGCACACGCCCGAGCGCCAGTACATCGACCAGACCACCGTCGACGGCCTGGGCCGCGTCACCTACAGCAGTGCCTCCAGCCTGTTGTGGACGCAGTCGAACCAGGTTGCCGACATCGGCGTGCGCGGCAGTTTCGCCCTCGGGCCGACGCACCACAAGGTGGCGATCAGCGCGGTATCGCAGCGCCAGCAGCTGCAGGACCTGCGCTCGCAGTCGCTGGCACTGCCGGTGCGCGTGGTCGGCAGCCTCTACACGCCCAACCTCGTGCCGAACCCCTTCGCATACGGCGTGCCCCAGGTGCCGGGTGTCGACAGCCCGGCACTGAGCCTGGACAGCATCGCCGTGGCCGACACGATCTCGGCGTTCGACGAGCGCCTGTTCGTCACGCTGGCCGCGCGCGAGCAACGCATCAAGAAGTTCCCCTACAACCAGTCCAAGCTCACGCCCACGGTGGCTGCGCTGTGGAAGTTCGACAACGGCATCTCCATCTACGGCAACTACGCGGAGTCGCTCGCGCAGGGCGCGGTGGCGCCGGCCGGTGCGCGCAATGTCGGCGAGCAGCTGGCGCCGTACCTGTCGCGCCAGCACGAGTTCGGCCTCAAGTGGGACCGCGGCAGCTACGGCCTCACGGCCGCGTACTTCGACATTCGCAAGACCACGGCCTATGTCGACAGCGACAACTACTTCCGCGCCGCGGGCCTGCAGCGCAACAAGGGCGTGGAGATCGAGAGCTTCGGTGAAGTGGCCAAGGGCGTTCGCCTGCTGGGCGGCGTGGCCTGGATCGACGCGCGCATGAGCCGCACGGCTAAGGGCGCGAGCGACGGCAAGAAGGCCATCGGCGTGCCCGAGTTCACCGCCAACCTCGGGCTGGAGTACGACGTGCCCTCGGTGCCCGGCCTCACGCTGACCGGTCGCTACATCTACACCGACAGCGCCTGGGTCGACCTGGCGAACACGCAGCGCGTGCCGTCCTGGAAGCGCATCGACCTTGGCGCGCGCTACACCACGCGCGTCAACGGCGTGGGCATGACGCTGCGCGCGGGCATTTCGAACCTGCTCGACGATACCTACTGGACCATCGCGGGGCGCAACTTCATCTCCGTGGCGCCGCCGCGCACCTGGCAGCTGCAGGCCAGCTTCGACTTCTGAGCGCGGGCGAGGGCGAGGGCGAGGGCGCTGTCGGCGTCACAATCCTGCCGCCGACAGCCCCTAAGATGCGCGCGTTGGCTCGGGGTACCGCTTCTTTCGTCCCTCGCATGCCGTGCCCGGTACGGCATGGCATGCCGAGAGGTATTCCTGTGAGTCCCCAGATGTTTGCCTGGCTGCTGCTTGCGGCCAGCGTGGCGGCGGAAGTCGCCGGCACGATCGCCCTTCGCCATGCCGAAGGTTTCACCCGCCTGTTGCCATCGCTGCTCACCGCCGCCTGCTATGCGGGCGCGATCTGGCTCATGTCGCTCGCGGTGCGTGTACTGGATGTGGGACTGGGCTATGCGGTCTGGGCCGGTGCCGGCACCGCGTTGATCGCCGTTGCCGGCATGGTGTGGTTCGGGGATGCGGTCACGCCCCTGCGCGTGATCGGCCTGATGACCATCGTCGCGGGCGTGGTGGTGCTGAACATCGAGGCGGGGTAGCGGGCGGACTTCTCCGCTGCCGCCCCCGCTCGTTCAGTCACAAGGCTCAGCGCTGCGGCGCCTCTACCAGGTCGTCGTCGATGTGCGGATCGGCCGGCTGCCCGCGCACCTTGCGCACGGTGCGCCGGATCCAGTGCTCGATGTCGTCGATGTAGGTGAACACGGCCGGCACCACCAGCAGGCTCAGCACCGTGGAGGTGATCAGACCGCCGATCACCGCCATCGCCATCGGCGAGCGGAAGCTGGAGTCGGCGGCGCCGAAGCCCACGGCGATCGGCAGCATGCCGGCGCCCATGGCGAGCGTGGTCATGATGATGGGCCGCGCGCGCTTGTGGCAGGCATCGCGCAGCGCGTCCCAGCGGCTCATGCCGTGGTCGCGGCGCGCCACGATGGCGTACTCCACCAGAAGAATGGAGTTCTTCGTGGCAATGCCCATCAGCATGATCAGGCCGATCAGCGAAGGCATCGACAACGCTTTCTGCCCGATCAGCAGGCCCACGAACGCGCCGCCCAATGCGAGCGGCAGCGCGCACAGGATCGTCACCGGATGCAGGAAGTCCTTGAACAGCAGCACCAGCACGATGTAGATGCACAGCACGCCGGTGAGCATCGCCAGGCCGAAGCTGGCGAACAGCTCGGTCATCACCTCGGCGTCGCCCACCTCGGCGATGCGCACGCCGGGCGGCAGCTTCTGGATCGAGGGCAGGCCTTCGACCGCCGTCTTGGCATCGCCCAGGCCCACGCCCGACAGCTCGATCTCGAAGTTGACGTTGCGTGAACGGTCGTAGCGGTCGATGACGGCCGGGCCGCCTTCCATCGTGAGCGAAGCCACCTGGCTGAGCATGACGGGCCCGCGCGCGCCGGGCACCGACAGGCGCCCGATCAGGTCGAGGTCCTGCCGCGCCGAGTCTTCGAGCTTCACCACGATCGGCACCTGCCGCTGCGCGAGGTTGAGCTTGGCCAGCGCCTGGTCGTAGTCGCCCAGCGTGGCCACACGCAGCGTCTCGGCGATGGCCGCGCTGGTCACGCCCAGGTCGGCGGCGCGCGCGAAGTCGGGGCGCACGGCGATCTCGGGGCGGATCAGGCTCGCGGTCGAGGTGATGTTGCCCAGGCCGGGAATGGTGCGCAGGTCCTTCTCGACCGCGCTCGCGGCGGCCGACAGCGCCAGCGGGTCTTCGCCGGTGAGCACCAGGATGTACTTCTCGCCCGAGCCGCCCAGGCCCACGGTGTTGCGCACGCCGGGCAGGGTTTCGAGTGCAGTGCGGATTTCTTTTTCGATCACCTGCTTGCGCGGCCGGTCGCCGCGCGGGTCGAGCTGGATCGTCAGCGTGGCCTTGCGCGTCTCGGGCGTGCCGAAGTTCGCGAACGGGTCGCCGCCCGCGCTGCCGCCCGCCACCGTGGTGTAGACGCTCTTCACGTGGTTGATCTTCATCACGCGGCGGCGCGTTTCCTCGGCCGCGGCCGTGGTCTGTGCCAGCGTGGAGCCCGGCGGCAGCGACAGGTAGACCTGCGTCTGCGAGTTGTCGTCGGCCGGGATGAAGCCGGTCTTGAGCAGCGGGATCATCGCCAGCGAGCCGAAGAAGAAGAGGGTGGCCATCACCATCGTCTTGAAGCGGTGGTGGGTGCTCCACTCCACGGCGCGCATGTACCAGCGCAGCCAGCCCGGCTCCTTCTCGGCGCCGACGATGGGCTTGAGGATGTAGGCCGCCATCATCGGCGTGAGCACGCGCGCCACCACCAACGAGGCGAACACCGCGAGCGACGCGGTCCAGCCGAACTGCTTGAAGAACTTGCCGGCCACGCCGCTCATGAAGGCGGTGGGCAGGAACACGGCGATCAGCGTGAAGGTGGTGGCGATCACGGCCAGGCCGATTTCGTCGGCCGCCTCCATGGCTGCCTGGTAGGGCGACTTGCCCATGCGCAGGTGGCGCACGATGTTCTCGACCTCCACGATGGCGTCGTCGACCAATATGCCGACCACCAGCGAGAGCGCGAGCAGCGAGATCACGTTGACCGAGAAGCCCAAGAGGTACATGCCCACGAAGGCCGGGATCACCGACATCGGCAGTGCCACGGCCGAGACGAAGGTGGCGCGCCAGTCGCGCAGGAAGAGCCACACCACGATCACCGCGAGGATGGCGCCTTCGTACAGCAGGTGCAGCGAGCCGTCGTACTCTTCTTCCACCGGGTCGACGAAGTTGAAGGCCTCGGTCAGTTCGATGTCGGGCCGCTGCACGCGCAGATCGGCCAGTGCCTTCTGGATGGCGCGGCCCACTTCCACCTCGCTGGCGCCGCGGCTGCGGGCCACCTCGAAGCCCACCACGGGCTTGCCGTTGAGCAGCGCGGCGGCGCGCGGCTCGGCGATGGTGTCGCTGATGCGCGCCACCTGGTCCAGGCGGATGCGGCGCCCGTCGCTCAGCGCGATCTGCATGTCGGCGAGCTGGTCGGCCGACTGCACGGTGGCCATGGTGCGCACGGGCTGTTCGCTGCCGCCCAGGTCGATGCGGCCGCCCGCGCTTTCGGTCTGCACCTGGCGCAGCTGGCGCGAGATGTCGGCCGCCGAGGCACCCAGCGCCTGCAGCTTGCCCGGGTCGAGGTCGATGTGCACCTGGCGCGTGACGCCGCCCACGCGGTTCACCGCGCCCACGCCAGGCAGCGCGAGCAGCTTCTTGGTGATGTCGTTGTCGACGAACCAGCTCAGCGCCTCGTTGTCCATACGCGAGGACGCGATGGTGAAGGCCAGCACCGGCTGGGCCGCGAAATCGAGCTTGGTGACGACGGGGTCGCGCACGTCGGCCGGCAGGTCGGCGCGCACCTTCTGCACGGCCGAGCGCACGTCGTCCACGGCTTCCTGCACGGGTTTCTCGAGGCGGAACTCGACGATCAGCGTGGCGGCGCCGTCCTGCACCTTGGTCGTGATGTGCTTCAGGCCCTGGATGGTGGCGATGGAGTTCTCGAGCTTGCGCGCGACGTCGGTCTCCAGCTGCGAAGGTGCGGCACCGGGCAGCGAGGCCGAGACCGTGACGGTCGGCAGGTCGATGTCCGGAAAGTTCTGCACCTTCATCGCGTTGAAGGACAGCAGCCCCCCGAAGGTGAGCAGCACGAACAGCATCACCGCCGGAATGGGGTTGCGTATGGACCAGGCGGAAACGTTCATGGCGTGTTCCTCGTGTCGGCTTACTTGGCGACGGCGGCGGATGCCGCGGGCGTTGCCGGAGTCGCTGGCGGGGTGGCCGCCGTGGGCGTGGCGTCCACTACGCGCACGAGGTCGCCGTCATTGAGGAAGCCCGCGCCCTGCACCACGATCTGCACGCCTTCGGGCAGTGCGCTGGTGATTTCCACGCGGTCTTTCAGGCGGCGGCCGGTCTGCACCTTGAGCTGCGCCACGCGGTTGTCGGGCAGCAGCGTGAAGACGTTGTTGAAACCGTCGCGCGGCACGATCGCGCTTTGCGGCACGGTCGGCGCGGCGCTGCGGCCGAGCTCGAAATCGCCGCGCGCGAACATGCCGGCCTTCACGCCGGTGTTCTGCTGCACGTTCGGCAGGTCGACGTACACCAGCGCCGCGCGCGTCTGCGGATCGACCGTGGGCGCAATGCTGCGCACCTTGCCCTTCACCTGCGCGCCGCTGGCGCTGACCACGAAGGCCGGCGTGCCCACGGCGATGCGGCCCAGTTCGGCCGAGGTGACTTCGGCACGCCATTCGAGCCGGCCCTGGCGGATCAGGCGGAACAGCTCGGTGCCGGCGGCGACCACGCTGCCCACCGTGGCGGTGCGCGCGGAGATCACGCCGTCGTCCGAAGCCAGCACCTGCGTGTTGCGCCCGCGCACCTGCTGCGCGGCCAGCACGGCCTCGGCCGCCTCGGCGCGCGCCTTCGCGGTCTGCTCGGCGGTCTGGTACTGGTTGATCTGCTGCTGGCTCAGTGCGCCCGTGGCCTGCAGCGTGCGGGCGCGCGCGGCGTTACCGGCGGCGTCGGCGGCCGAGGCGCGGGCCTCGGCGAGCGAGGCGCGGGCCTGCGCAATGTCGGCCTGCACGGTCTCGGGCGAGAACACCGCGAGCACCTGGCCCTTCTTCACGGTGTCGCCCACATTGACGCGCACCTCGGCCAGCTTCAGGCCGTTCGATTCGGAGCCGATCACCGCTTCCTGCCAGGCCGCCACGTTGCCGTTGGCCGCGAGTGTGACGGTGAGTTCGGTGGCTTCGGGCTTCGCGACCGAGACGGTCAGTGCGGGGCGCTGCGCCGGGCCCTTGGCGGCGGGGGCAGCCTTGTCGGCCGCACCCGGCTCGGCCGGCTTGCGCGTGAGCCACAGGCCCGCCGCGACAACGATGACGAGCGCCAGCAGCGCGATGACAAGGGTGGAACGCTTCATTGTTTTCATGGCGACGTCGCGACCTTGGCGGCCGGGGTGGTGGTCATTGGGGACGATGCTTCAGCGGGGCGGCTCCAGCCGCCGCCCATCGAGCGGTACAGCGAAACCCAGGCTTCGGTGCTCTCGCGCTGCAGCGAGACGCGCGCGGTCTGCGCGGCGAACAGCGTGCGGCGCGAGTCCTCGAGTTCGAACAGGCTGGCCAGGCCGCTGCTGTAGCGAGCCTGAGTGGCGTCGAACGAGGCCTGGTAGTTCTTCACCGCGCTGTCGGCGTCGGCGCTGCGCGCGGTGGTGGCGTCGAGGTTCACCAGCGCTTCCTCGACCTCGCGCACGGCCTGGCGCACGCTCGCGCGGTAGAGCGACACGGCCTCGGTGTAGCGCGCCTTGGCGGCTTCGGAGTTGGCCGCGCGGGCACCGCCGTCGAGCAGCGGCACGGTGAGCGACAGCGGCCCGACCGTCCAGGTGTCGAGCGATTCGCGAAAGCCGCTCGTGCGGATCTGCATGCGGCCGATCGATCCCGAGAGCGTGAGCTTCGGGTAGCGCTCGGCCTCGGCCGAGCCCACCTCGGCGCTGGCCGAGGCCACGCCGAGTTCGGCCGCGTACACGTCGGGCCGCTGCGAGAGCGCCTGCGCAGGCACGCTGGTGATGCTGCCGACCACCGGCAGCGCGCGCTGCGTGGGCGAAGCCGCGAGCTTCTGCGCCAACGTGGGCTCGTCGAGCCCGCTGAGCGCCACCAGCGCCTTGCGCTGCACCGCGCACACGGCGCGCTGCTGGGTCAGGCGGCCGGAGGCATCGGAGGCGCTGGCGCGCGCGAGCGCCGCGTCGGCCGGCGCGGTGAAACCGGCACGCGCCGACAGGTCGGTCAGGCGTGCGGTTTCGCCGCGCGATTTCACGTCGGACTCGGACACGCTCAGCTGCTGCTGACAGGCGCGCTCGGCGAAATAGGCGTTGGCCGTCTCGGCCGCCACGGCCACGCGGGCGTCGTGCCACTTGGCGGTGGCGCTGTCGAACTTCTGCTGCGCGGCGTCGCGGTCGGCGCGCAGGCGGCCGAACAGGTCGATCTCCCACTTCGATTGCAGACCGGCCTGCAGCGTGGTCACCGGTGCGAGACCGCCACTGCCACCGCTGCTGCTGCCACCCGTGCCGCCCGATCCGAACGACGACCCCGAGACGCCCCGGCTGGCCGACAGCGTGCCGTCCAGGTTGGGCAGCAGCGCCGCGCCCGCCTGCACGCGCGTGAAGCGCGCCTCGGCCACGCGCGCGGCAGCGCTCGCGAGGTTGGGGCTGGCAGTCTCGGCGGCGGCGATCAGCTCGACGAGCAATGGATCGTCGAGCTGGCGCCACCAGTCGGCCAGCGCGGTGAGCGAGCCGCCGTGGGGCAGGGGCGCGTGCCATTGCGCGGGGAAGGGCGCCTCGACCCGGGCGGGCGGGCGCGTCAGGCCGCAGCCCGCAAGACCGAGGCTCAGCGGCAGGCAGAGAAGGGCAATTCGTCGGAGTCGTCTCATGGCTTCTTTCGTTGCTCGGCGGCCACCTCGCGGCGGCGTGCGGTTTCGGCCTGGACCAGCGCCATCGCATAGCCCGTGAGCCGGTCGGCCCAGGCGTCGATGGCGCGCGGCGTGCGCAACAGCGACGGGCGCAGGGCCTCGATGAAATCCTGGCTCACGTACAGCTGCATCGACAGCCCCGTGATCGCGAAGGTCAGGCGGTGGATGTCGTCGTCGGCGCGCGCCACCTGCAGGTGGCGGCACAGCAGCTCGGCGATGGCCCGGTGCGGGCCCTTGATGTCGCGCTCCAGCTCCTCGGCCCATTGGCTGGTGGGTTCCAGCATCTCGCGCATGTGCAGCTGGATGCACTGGCGAACGATTTCTCCCTGCTTGAGCGGTTCGACCATCAGCGCGAAGCAGGCGCGCAGCGCCGCTTCCAGGGGGAGGCCGGTGTCGCGGCAGATGGCGATCAGGTCGCTCGAATCGCCGCCCATCGGTTCGCTGAAGGTGGCGGCGTACAGGCCTTCCTTGTCGCCGAAGTAGTAGCTGATGGCCGAGATGTTGACCTCGGCCTCGCGGGCGATCTCGCGCGTGGAGGTCTTGGAGAAGCCCTTCTGCGCGAACAGCCGCAGCGCGGTGTGCAGCAGCCGGTGGCGTGCCTCGGCGCCGTCGCTGCGCGGTGCGCGGCGCGGGGCCTGGGTGGTCGATGGTGTGGCTTGCATTGCCGGCATTAAAGCACGCACGAAATCAAACGATTGATTTACTTAAGGCTTGCTGAAGTGTTCGGTTTTCAAGCAGCCCCGGAGCGAGTTCCAGGTGCGACAGAGCGCTGGCTTCCGGCTGATGTCCAATCCGCTGTACCGCGTCTCTCACTCTTCATCCATACACAAACAGGGGATTCACCGCATGAAGCTTGGCAAGATCGTTCTCGGGGCGCTCGCCGTCGTGGCCGTGGCAGGCACGGCGGGCTGGTTCAGCCTCGACAAGGAAACGCGCGGGTTGCTCGCGACGCTGCCGACCAATCGCGACGTGCTGTTCTGGAGCCAGCCGCAGCGCGATGCGGCATTCCGCGCGCTCGACCGCCTGCCCGTGCTGGCCAAGGCCCGGGTGGTCCCCGCCGCCGCCACGCCGTCGCCCCTGCCGCCGGGGGCGCCGCTGGCCCTGCCGGTGGATATCGACGCCTACATGGCGCAGCAGCGCAGCGCCGCGCTGGTGATCCTGCAGGACGGCAAGCTGCGCCTGGAGCGCTACGGCCTGGGCTTCGGCCCCGAGGGGCGCTGGACGAGCTTCTCGGTCGCCAAGTCCCTCACCTCCACGCTGCTCGGCGCCGCCGTGCGCGACGGCCACATCCACAGCCTCGACGACAAGGTCAGCGACTACATCCCGGAGATGAAAGGCTCGGCCTACGACGCCGTCAGCATCCGGAACCTGCTGACGATGACCTCCGGCGTGCGCTGGAACGAAGACTATGCCGACCCGCAATCGGACGTGGCGCGCTTCAACAACCACCGGCCGGAGGAGGGCGTCGATGCGCTGGTGAGCTACCTGCGCCAGCTGCCGCGGGCGGCACCGGCGGGCACGCGCTGGAACTACAGCACCGGCGAGACCAACCTGGTCGGCGTGCTCGTGGCGCGGGCAACGGGCAAGCCGCTGGCCGCCTACCTCTCGGAAAAGATCTGGAAGCCCGCCGGCATGGAACAGCAGGCCACGTGGATCCTGAGCAGCACCGGCCAGGAAATCAGCGGCTGCTGCATCCAGGCCGCGACGCGCGACTTCGCCCGCTTCGGCCAGTTCGTGCTCGACGGTGCACGCGTCGGCGGACAGCCCATCGTGCCGGACGACTGGCTGGCCGACGCCACCACCCGGCGCGCGGACATCGGGCAGCCGGGTCGCGGCTACGGCTACCAGTGGTGGACCTACGACGACGGCAGCTTCGCGGCGCGCGGCATCTTCGGCCAGGGCATCTTCATCGACCCGAAGCGCAAGCTGGTCATCGCGTCCAACAGCAACTGGGCCGGCGGGGCGACGGGGCGCGCCGACAGCGCGGTGCGGGAAGATTTCTACAAGGCGGTGCAGAAGGCCGTGGACGACGAGGCGGCAGGCAAGCCCGGCGGTTGAGGCCTCACAAGGGAGCGCGCGACCCACGCGCTACGATCCCGCCATGTCCGCCGCTCCCACTGCCTCGCCCGCCTTGCCCCTCGACGCCGAGGGCATCCTCGCGCTCGCCGCGCGCTCGATGTTCCATCTGTTCTCGAGCATCAGCCAGGGCATGTTCCTGGTCGACCGCAGCGGGCGCATCGTCTGGGTGAACGAGGGCTACCGGCGTTTCCTGCCGGCGCTGGGCTTCTCGTCCATCGACGAGTTCATGGGCCACATGGTCGAGGACGTGATTCCCAACACCATGATGCGTCGCGTGCTGGAAACCGGCGAACCCATCCTCATCGACCTGCTGACCAACAAGGCCGGCACTTTCGTGGTCAGCCGCATCCCGCTGCGCGAAGAACGTGAAGACGGGGACCGTGGCCTGGGCGAAGTGATCGGCGCCATCGGCATCGTGCTGTTCGACCAGCCCGAGACCACGCTGCAGCCGCTCATCAGCAAGTTCGCGCTGCTGCAGCGCGACCTCGACGACGCCCGGCGCGAGCTGGCCAGCCAGCGCAACAACCCGCTGTACCAGCACGCGCCCGACGGCCAGCGCCGCTCCAAATACACCTTCGCGAGCTTCATCGGCAGCAGCCCGGCGGCCGTGGAAGTGAAGCGCCACGCGCGCCGCGCCGCGCAGTCCACCAGCCCGGTGCTGTTGCTCGGCGAGACCGGCACCGGCAAGGAACTGCTGGCGCATGCGATCCATGCGTCGTCCACGCGCGCCAAGGGCCAGTTCGTCAGCGTCAACATCGCGGCCGTGCCCGACACGCTGCTCGAGGCCGAGTTCTTCGGCTTCGCGCCCGGCGCCTTCACCGGTGCGGACAAGCGGGGGCGCGAAGGCAAGTTCAAGCTGGCCGACGGCGGGAGCCTCTTCCTCGACGAGATCGGCGACATGCCGCTGGGCCTGCAGGCCAAGCTGCTGCGCGCGTTGCAGGAAGGCGAGATCGAACCGCTGGGTTCGAACAAGCTGGTGCCCTTCGATGCGCGCGTGATCGCCGCCACCTCGCGCGACCTGCCCGAGCTGGTGCGGCGCGGCCTGTTCCGCGAAGACCTGTACTACCGCCTCAACGTGCTGCCGCTGCGCGTGCCGCCGCTGCGTGAGCGGCGCAGCGACATCCCGGCGCTGGTCGAGGCGCTGGGCGAGGACATGGCCCTGCGCAGCGGCGAGGCGCCGCCCGAACTCACGCCCGACGCGCTCGCACTGCTCGCCGGCCAGCACTGGCGCGGCAACATCCGCGAGTTGCGCAACGTGCTGGAACAGGTAACGATGCGCAGCGACTCGCAACGCATCGACGCGGCGCAGCTTGAACGCATCCTGCGCGAGGCGGGGCTGGACCAGATCGAGGCGCCCGATACCTCGCACAGCCTGCGCGATGTCGACCAGGAAGCCGAGCTGCTGCGGCCGCTGTCGCAGCAGGTGGCCGAACTGGAGCGCAAGGCGATCGCCGCCGCGCTGGAGAACACCGGCGGCAACAAGCTCGCGACCTCGCGGCTACTCGGCATCTCGCGCGCCACGCTGTACGAGCGCATGACCGGGATGGGACTCTCATGAGCGTCAAGGCACTGCGTTCCACATTCGGGCCAAACTGCCACTGGTGCGGCCTGCCGATGGACTTCGACGAACCGCACGGCCGGCCCGAGTCGGCCACCATCGAGCACCTGCTCGACGCCACGATGGGCGGCATGCGGCAGCCGAAGCACCGGCGCCTTGCCCACGCGGTGTGCAACCACACGCGCAACCAGTTGCGGCTGAAGGCCGAACGCGAGTTCGAAGAATGGCTCGCAACCCGTCGCGCCTCTGCTGGGAAACCCTGACTGATCAAAAGACAGTTGTCTGAAATTAAGACAATTCGAATGCACTGAAATCAGTCGAAATCGTGCGCTGCCGAATGAAGAAACGTTTGTTATCAATGGCTTAGCTGGGTGGCACGAACTGTGCAATATTCAGTCACCTTTTTCAGGAGACAAGAAATGCACCGTCGCCACCTCATCGCCCTGGCCGCCCTCGGCGCCACCGTTGCCGCCGCACCCGCCTGGGCCCAATCGAACGAGATCCGCATCGCCCACGTCTACAGCAAGACCGGCGCGCTGGAAGCCTACGGCAAGCAGACGCAGACCGGCCTGATGATGGGCCTGAACTACGCCACCGGCGGCACGATGATGATCAACGGCAAGAAGCTCGTGGTCCTCGAGAAGGACGACCAGGGCAAGCCGGACCTGGGCAAGTCGCTGCTGGCCGCCGCGTACTCCGACGACAAGGCCGCGCTCGCGGTCGGCCCGACCGCTTCGGGCGTGGCACTGGCCATGCTGCCGGTGGCCGAGGAATACAAGAAGATCCTGATCGTCGAGCCCGCCGTGGCCGATTCGATCACCGGCGACAAGTGGAACAAGTACATCTTCCGCACCGGCCGCAACTCGAGCCAGGACGCGATCTCCAACGCCGTGGCCATCGACAAGGCCGGCGTGACCGTCGCCACGCTGGCGCAGGACAACGCCTTCGGCCGTGACGGCGTGAAGGCCTTCGGCGCTGCGCTGAAGAAAGCCAAGCTCGCGCACGAGGAATACCTGCCGCCGACGACCACCGACTTCACGGCCGGCGCGCAGCGCCTGATCGACAAGCTGAAGGACCAGCCGGGCCGCAAGATCATCTGGATCGTCTGGGCCGGCGCGGGCAACCCGTTCAAGATCGTCGATCTCGACCTGAAGCGCTACGGCATCGAGATCGCCACCGGCGGCAACATCCTGCCGGCCATGGCGGCCTACAAGTCGCTGCCGGGCATGGAAGGCGCGGCGTACTACTACTTCGGCATCCCGAAGAACCCGGTGAACGAGGCGATGGTCGCGGCCCACTACAAGGAATTCAAGACGCCGCCGGACTTCTTCACGGCCGGCGGTTTCTCGGCCGCGATGGCGGTGGTGACGGCGCTGAAGAAGACCAACGGCGACACCAACACCAACAAGCTCATCAACACGATGGAAGGCATGAGCTTCGACACGCCCAAGGGCAAGATGACCTTCCGCAAGGAAGACCACCAGGCGATGCAGTCGATGTACCACTTCAAGATCAAGGCCGACCCCGCGTTCGCGTGGGGTGTGCCGGAGCTGGTGCACGAGATCAAGCCCGAGGAAATGGACATCCCGATCAAGAACAAGCGCTGATCGGTTCCCCACCTGCGCGGCGCTGAGCCGCCCCCGTTCCGCCCGGACTGGCCACCGGGCGAGCGCCAGCCTGCGCCTTTTTCGGCAAGGCGGCGTGACCATGTGACCAGGCCGATTCGTCAATCAGCAAGTGCAAGCGTTCGATACACAAACCAAAAGGAGACAGCGATGCCAGCGATGCGAAGGAATGTGATGTGGAAGGGGTGGGCCGCCGCGGCGGCCGTGGCGTGGGCGGCGCAGTCCGCGATGGCGGCGGTGCCGCTGCCGGCGCTCGGCGCCAATCCGGCGGAGGTCAGCGTGTCGGGCCTGTCGGCCGGCGGTTTCATGGCGGTGCAACTGCACGTGGCGTACTCGGCCACTTTCAAGCGCGGCGCGGGCGTCGTCGCCGGCGGCCCGTACTACTGCGCGGAGGGCTCGGTGCTCAACGCGACCGGGCGCTGCATGACGCACAGCACCAGCATCCCGGTCTCGACGCTCGTGAGCACCACCAACAGCTGGGCGGCCAGCGGCGCGATCGATCCGGTGTCGAACCTCACGGGCTCGAAGGTGTACCTGTTCTCGGGCACCTCCGACAACACCGTCAAGCAGGCGGTGATGGACGACCTGAAGACCTACTACCAGAGCTTCGTGCCGACCGCGAACACGGTCTACAAGAACAACATCGGCGCGGGCCACGCGATGGTCACCGACGACTACGGCGGCGCCTGCAGCACCACGGCCGCGCCGTACATCAACAACTGCGGCTTCGACCTCGCGGGCGACATCCTGCAGCACCTGTACGGACCGCTGAACGCGCGCAACAACGGCACGCTGGGCGGCACCTTCACCGAGTTCAACCAGGGCGAATTCGCCGGCGGCTCGGGCATGGCCGCCACCGGCTGGCTCTACACGCCCGCGGCCTGCGCCGCCGGCAGTGGCAACAGCTGCCGCGTGCACCTGGTGCTGCACGGCTGCAAGCAGAACTACACGGACGTCAGCGACCAGTACGTGAAGAAGACCGGCTACAACCGCTGGGCCGACACCAACAACATCATCCTGGTCTACCCGCAGACCAGCACCGCGGCCACCAACAGCTGCTGGGACTGGTGGGGCTACGGCAGCGTCAACTACGCCAAGAAGTCGGGCCCGCAGATGGCCGCGCTCAAGGCCATGATGAGCCGCCTGACCAGCGGCGGCGGGGGCGGCGGCTCGACGCTGCCGGCGCCGACCGGCGTGGGCACCTCGGGCGCGACCGCCAGCAGCATGGTGATCGGCTGGGCCGGCGTGACCGGCGCCACCGGCTACAACGTGTACCGCGGCGGCAGCAAGGTCAACGCCTCGGCCGTCACCGGCACGAGCTACACCGACACCGGCTTGGCGGCCTCCACCAGCTACAGCTGGACCGTGGCCGCGCTCGATGCCTCCAGTGCCGAAGGCGCGATGTCGTCGGCCGCCACCGGCACCACCACCGCGGGCGGCGGCGGCACGGGCGGCACCTGCTTCACGGCGAGCAACTACACGCACACCATGGCGGGGCGCGCCTATGCGCTGTATGGCTTGACCTATGCCTACGGCTCGGGCCAGTCCATGGGCCTGTGGAACATCTACGTGACGACGACGCTGAAGCAGACCGGCACCAACTACTACGTGGTCGGCACCTGCTGAAGGCGGGTGCGCCACCGACTTTTTCGATTCGCAAGGACCTATCCACAATGCTTGAGACCCGGGATCTGACCATCCGCTTCGGAGGGCACGTGGCCGTCAACAGCGTGAGCTGCGCATTCGCGCCGGGCACGCTGACGGCCATCGTCGGCCCCAACGGGGCGGGCAAGACCACTTACTTCAATCTGATCTCCGGGCAGCTCAAGGCCACGGCCGGCACGGTGTCGCTCGACGGGCAACCGTTGTCGCACCTGTCGCCGTCGGCGCGCACGCACGCCGGGCTGGGGCGCGCGTTCCAGCTCACCAACCTGTTTCCGAACCTCACGGTGCTGGAGAACGTGCGCCTGGCCGTGCAGGCCACGCGCGCTGGCGCGCACCGCCACGGGCTCAACCTGTGGAGCATCTGGAGCGACCACAAGGCGCTGACCGAGCGCGCGGACCAGATCCTGGCCGACGTCGCGCTGAAGGCGCGTGAGAACGACACGGTGGCCAGCCTGCCGCACGGCGACCAGCGCAAGCTCGAAGTGGCCCTGCTGATGGCGCTCGAACCCAAGGTCTTCATGTTCGACGAGCCCACGGCCGGCATGAACGCGGCCGAGGCGCCCGTCATCCTGGATTTGATCCGCAAGCTGAAGCAGGACAAGACCAAGACCATCCTGCTGGTTGAACACAAGATGGACGTGGTGCGCGAACTCGCGGACCGCATCATCGTCTTGCACAACGGCACGCTCGTCGCCGACGGCGACCCGGCCGAGGTGATCGCCTCGCCCGTGGTGCAGGAGGCCTACCTGGGCATCGCGAAGGAGGCCGCATGAGCGCCGAGAACCTCTTGACCCTCGAAGGCGTGCAGACGCACATCGGGGCTTACCACATCCTGCACGGCGTCGACCTCGCCGTGCCCAAGGGCCAGCTCACCATGCTGCTGGGCCGCAACGGCGCGGGCAAGACCACCACGCTGCGCACGATCATGGGCCTGTGGCATGCGTCGCAGGGCAGGGTGCGCTTCGGCGACACCGACATCACGGCGCTGAACACGCCGCAGATCGCCGGCCTGGGCATTGCCTACGTGCCCGAGAACATGGGCATCTTTTCCGACCTCACGGTCAAGGAGAACATGGTGCTGGCCGCGCGCGGCGCGAAGAACGCCGACGCCATCGACGACACGCGCCTGAAGTGGATCTTCAAGCTTTTCCCCGCGGTCGAGAAATTCTGGAACCACCCGGCGGGCAAGCTCTCGGGCGGGCAGAAGCAGATGCTGGCCGTGTCGCGCGCCATCGTCGAGCCGCGCCAGCTGCTGCTCATCGACGAGCCCAGCAAGGGCCTGGCGCCCGTGATGATCAACAACATGATCGAGGCCTTCGGCGAACTCAAGCGCAGCGGGGTCACGATCCTGCTGGTCGAACAGAACATCCACTTCGCCCAGCGCCTGGGCGACACCGTCGCGGTGATGGACAACGGCCGCGTGGTGCACAGCGGCTCGATGGCCGCGTTTTCCGCCGACGCGCAACTGCAGCAATCGCTGCTCGGACTCGCCCTATGAAACCAGACTTCGACTGGAAGCCGTTGCTTCTCGCTCCCATCCTCGCGCTCGTCGCGCTGCCGCTCACGGGCTCGGTCTCGACCTGGCTCACGCTCACGGTGGCGGGCCTGGCGATGGGCATGATCATCTTCATCATCGCCTCGGGCCTCACGCTGGTGTTCGGCCTGATGGACGTTCTGAACTTCGGCCACGGCGTGTTCATTGCCCTGGGTGCCTTCGTGGCCAGCAGCGTGCTCGGCCTCATGGGCGACTGGACCGGCTCGGGCGAGCTGTGGCGCAACCTCGTGGCCGTGTTCCCGGCCATGCTGGCCGCGATGGCGGTGGCCGGCGCCATCGGCTTCGCGTTCGAGCGCTTCATCGTGCGACCGGTGTACGGCCAGCACCTGAAGCAGATCCTCATCACGATGGGCGGCATGATCATCGGCGAGGAGCTCATCAAGGTGATCTGGGGCCCGGCGCAGATTCCGCTGCCGCTGCCCGAGGCGCTGCGCGGCTCGCTGCTGGTGGGCGATGCGGCCATCAGCAAGTACCGCCTGCTCGCGGTGGCCGTGGGCGTGGTGGTGTTCGGCGTGCTCGCCTGGACGCTGGGCCGCACCAAGATCGGCCTGCTCATTCGCGCCGGCGTGCAGGACCGCGAGATGGTCGAGTCGCTGGGCTACCGCATCGGGCGCCTGTTCGTCGGCGTGTTCGTGGTGGGCAGCGCGCTGGCCGGCCTGGGCGGCGTGATGTGGGGTCTGTTCCAGCAGAACCTGGTGCCGCAGATGGGCGCGCAGGTCAACGTGCTGATCTTCATCGTGATCATCATCGGCGGGCTGGGCTCGACCGGCGGGGCGCTGCTGGGCGCGCTGCTGGTGGGGCTGATGACCAACTACATCGGCTTCCTGCTGCCCACGCTCACGCAGTTCGCGAGCATCTTCCTCATGGTGGCCGTGCTGCTGTGGCGCCCGCAGGGCGTGTACCCCGTGGCGAACCGTTGAGGAGAAAGCCGTCATGTTCCTGAAACGACTTCTCTCCAACGACATGCCGAAGAGCCGCCTGCTGGCGCTGCTGCTGGTGGCGCTGTTCCTGGCGCTGGCGTTCGCGCCGTTCCTGTTCCCGGGCGTCAAGGCGCTCAGCGTCGCGGCCAAGATCCTGGTGTTCGTGGTGCTGGTGGCCAGCTTCGACCTGCTGCTGGGCTACACCGGCATCGTGAGCTTCGCGCACACGATGTTCTTCGGCATCGGGGCCTACGGCATCGCGATCTCGGCCTCGCGGATCGGGCCCGACTGGGGCGCGGTGCTGCTGGGTCTGGGCGCATCGCTCGCGATCTCGCTGGTGCTCTCGCTGGCCATCGGCCTCTTTTCGCTGCGGGTGCGCGCGATCTTCTTCGCGATGATCACGCTGGCCGTGGCCTCGGCCTTCCAGACGCTGGCCTCGCAGCTGTCGGACTTCACCGGCGGCGAAGACGGCCTGACCTTCAAGCTGCCCGAGCTGATCTCGCCGAGCTTCGAGTTCTCCGAAGAGCCCTTCCTCGGCGTCTCGCTCGACGGGCGCCTCCTGTGCTACTACCTGCTGTTCGTGGCGGCGGTGGTGCTGGTGCTGGCGATGCTGCGCATCGTGAACTCGCCCTTCGGCCGCGTGCTGCAGGCGATCCGCGAGAACGAGTTCCGTGCCGAGGCCATCGGCTACCGCGTGGTGGTGTATCGCACCACGGCGGCCGTGCTGTCGGCGCTGTTCGCCACGCTGGCCGGCGCGATGCTGGCGATCTGGCTGCGCTACAACGGCCCCGACACCTCGCTGAGCTTCGAGATCATGATCGACGTGCTGCTCATCGTGGTGATCGGCGGCATGGGCACGATCTACGGCGCGGCCATCGGTGCGGTGCTGTTCGTGATCGCGCAGAGTTACCTGCAGGACCTGCTGCGCATCGGCAACGAGGCCGCCAGCGGCCTGCCGTGGCTTGCGGCGCTGCTGTCGCCCGACCGCTGGCTGCTATGGCTGGGGCTGCTGTTCGTGCTCTCGGTCTACTACTTCCCGACCGGCATCGTCGGCAAGCTGCGGGCGAGGGCAGCAAGATGAGGCACACCCCCAGGCTTCGCGCACTTCGTGTCGCTTCTCCTACCCCCTTGCAGGGGGCCGTGCCCGCAGCCCGGCAAAGCCGGTTCTGTGGCACGCCTGAGCGAGACCTCCAAGCATGAGCACTCCTACTTCGCACTACGCCCAACTCGTGGGCCGTGAAATCCACTGGCTCGAATGGGGCGCCGCCAATGCCCCCGTGGTCATCGCCTGGCACGGCCTGGCGCGCACCAGCCGGGACATGGACGAGCTGGCGCAGCACTTCGCCGCGCGCGGCTTCCGCGTGATCTGCCCCGACACCCTGGGCCGTGGCCTGAGCCAGTGGAGCCCGGCGCCGGACGAGGAATACACGCTCGCGTTCTATGCGCGCCTCGCCAACGCGCTGTGCGACGAACTGCGGTTGGGCCGCGTGCACTGGGTCGGCACCTCGATGGGCGGCGCGATCGGCACGGTCTGCGCATCAGGCCTGTTCGAGCCGCGCATGAAGGCGCGCATCGCGAGTCTCACGCTGAACGACAACGCGCCGCAGCTCGCGCAGGCCGCCATCGAGCGCATCCGCGCCTATGCCGGCGACCCGCCGGCCTTCGATACGGTGGCCGAGCTGGAGGCCTTTTTCCGCACGGTCTACAAGCCCTACGGCTGGCTCAGCGACGCGCAGTGGCGCCGCCTGACCGAAAGTTCCACACGCCGCCTGGCCGACGGCCGCGTCACGCCGCACTACGACCCGGCGATGGTCAAGCAGTTCAGCGCACACGACAACGACTACCTGATCTGGCCGCACTACGACGTGATCGAGGCGCCGGTGCTGTGCCTGCGCGGTGCCGAGTCCGACCTGGTGCTGCCCGAGGTGATCGACGAGATGCACCGGCGCGGGCCGGGCGCGGCGGGGCGTCTGCAGGTGATCGAGGTGCCGGGCTGCGGCCACGCGCCCGCGCTCAACGTGCCGGAACAACTGGACCCGATCGAGGGGTTTATCCGCGGGGCCGGTCGCTGAGGGCGCGGCCGGATCACAATCCGGCCGACTTCAACTCCAAGATCACCTCGCCATGGCCCTCTCGATGTACGACCTGTCCGTGCCGGTTTTCACCCGCGGACTAGGGCAACTCACCCATCTGCTCGACAAGGGCCTTGCGCACGCGAAGGCCCAGGGCATCGATCCGGCGACGCTGGTCGATGCGCGGCTGGCGCCCGACATGCTCACGCTGGCCGGTCAGATCCAGCGCGCGAGCGATGCTTCGAAGCTGGGCACGGCGCGCATCGCGGGCATCACGGCCCCGAGCTTTCCCGACGAGGAAAAGACCTGGGACGACCTGCTGGCGCGCATCGTGAAGACGCAGGATTTCCTGGCGACCGTGGACCGCGCGCTCATCGACGGTCAGGAAGAACGCCCCGTGACCATCAAGGCCCGCGAAGGCGAGGCGCACTTCACCGCGCAGCGCTACCTGCTGCAGTTCGCGCTGCCGAACTTCTTCTTCCACGTGACCACCGCCTACGACGTGCTGCGCCACAAGGGCGTGCCCGTCGGCAAGATGGACTACCTCGGTCGCTTCTGACCGGGGCGGGGCGCTTCAGGCGCGGCATGCCGCCAGCGCGTACATCAGCGGAATGCGCGGCATGCCTTCGGGCGGCGCCATGCGTCGGCCGCCGAGGTCGCGCATGCCCTCGAAGGGCTTCCAGCCGTTGGTGTACGGGTATTCGTCGAAACGCTCGATGGTCAGGCCGGCCTGTGCCAGCGCGGTCGTCACCTGGCCCACGCCCCAGGTGAACTCGAAGCTCGGGTGCGGATTGCGGAAGTCCTGCACGCCGGGCATGGGGCTGTCAGCGGCGATGAGCCCGTCGCCCGATTCGGCCACGTAGTCGCCCACGCCTTCCTCGGGCACGGGCGCGGCGTTGAAGTAGTCGTAGTGGAACTTCCACTGCGGGTCGAACACCAGCGCGAACGGGTGGAACTCGACGATCACGAAGCGTCCGCCCGGCTTCAGCAACTGCGCCACGCCGCGCGCCCACGCGCCGAGGTCGGACAGCCAGCACAGCGTGCCGTACGAGCAGAACACGATGTCGTGGCGCTCACCGCGCGCGGCGGCGGCCTCGAAGTAGTCGTAGACGTCCGCACGTTCGAAGCGTGCCGCCACGCCCGATTCGGCCGAGAGCCGGGTGGCGAAGTCGATGGCCTCGTCGGAGATGTCGACGCCGGTCACGCGTGCGCCTCGGCGCGCGATGCTCAGGCTGTCCTGTCCCGCGTTGCACTGCAGGTGCAGCACCGAGAGGCCGTTCACGTCGCCAAGCAGGGCGGTCTCCTCGGGGAACAGCGTGGAGCCGCCTGCGCGGAAGAAGGCGGCCTGGTCGCCCTTGTGGCTGTTGTGCGCGACCGTGGCCGCGTTCCACGAGTGGCGATTGGCCTCGTGCAGTTCTTTCTTCATGGCGTCGTTTCTTGTCGTGTCGGCCAGCCCGCCAGGTGGCGTTCGGCAATGTTCGTGAGCGCGGTGATCCACGCCGGGCTGTCGTTGAGGCAGGGGATGTAGCCGAAGCGTTCGCCGCCCGCGTGCAGGAAGGCTTCGCGGCCTTCCATGGCGATCTCTTCGAGCGTCTCGAGGCAGTCGGCCGGGAAACCCGGGCACACCACGTCGACGTGCTTCACGCCGCTGGCGCCGAGTTCGCGCAGCGTCGGCTCGGTGTAGGGCTCCAGCCACTTCGCGCGGCCAAAGCGCGACTGGAAGGTCGTGCGGTACTGCGTGGATGCAAGGCCCAGCCGCGCCGCGAGCAGGCGCGCGGTTTCGAGGCACTGCGCTTCGTAGGGGTCGCCGAGCGCGATGTTGCGCGCGGGGATGCCGTGGAAGCTCATCACCAGCAGCTCTCCGCGGCCCTCGGTCTTCCAGTGCTTCTCGATGCCCTGCGCCAGCGCTTCGATGTAGGCCGGGTTGTCGTGGTAGTCGTTGACGAAGCGGAACTCGGGCACGCGGCGCTGGCGGCGGCTCCATGCATTCACCGCGTCGATCACGCTGGCCGTGGTGGTCGCCGAGTACTGCGGGTAGGCCTGCAGCACCAGCACGCGCGTCGCGCCTTCGGCCTGCAGCGCGTCGAGCCGCGAGGCGATCGACGGGCTGGCGTAGCGCATCGCATCGCGCACCGTCACGCGGTGGCCGCGTTCGCCGAGCCAGCCGGCCAGCAGCGTGGCCTGTTTCTGCGTCCAGACCTTGAGCGGGGAGCCTTCGGGCATCCAGATGCTGGCGTACTTCGCGGCCGACTTGGCGGGCCGCGTGCGCAGGATGATGCCGTGCAGGATCAGCGCCCACAGCGCCTTCGGGATCTCGACCACGCGCGGGTCGCCCAGGAAGTCGGCGAGGTAGGGGCGCACCGCGGCGGCGGTGGGCGCATCGGGCGAGCCGAGGTTGCACCAGAGCACGGCGGTGCGGTCGTTGTTGCTGTTCTTGGGGGCGAGAGGCATGCGATATTCTCGGGCATGGCTTCCGCTTCCCCCGCGCCCATCGGCGCCACGCCGCTCGACGTCTCGCGCATCGCCGCGATCTCGCTCGACCTTGACGACACCCTGTGGCCGATCTGGCCGACCATCGAACGCGCCGAGCGCGTGCTGCACGAATGGCTGCTGCGCGAGGCGCCCAAGACCGCGTCGCTATTGCTCACGCCGGGCGTGCTGCGCGAGCTGCGCGAAGCCACCGCCAAGGAGCGCTCCGACCTCGCGCACGACCTGAGCGCGCTGCGCCGCGAGTCGATCCGCACGGCCCTCACACGCGCGGGCGAAGACCCGGCGCTGGCCGATCCGGCCTTCGATGCCTTCTTCGAAGAGCGCCAGCGCGTCACGCTGTACGACGACGCCTTGCCCGCGCTCAAGTGGCTCAGCGAGCGCTACCCGCTGGTGGCGGTCTCGAACGGCAATGCCAGCATCCACAAGACCGGCGTCGGCCGGTGGTTCCGCACCGCCTTCAATGCGCGCGACTTCGGCAGCGGCAAGCCGCATGCGCCGATCTTCCGCGCCGCCGCGGCCTCGGTCGGCCTGTTGCCGAAAGACGTGCTGCACGTGGGCGACGACGCGGCGCTCGACGTAGTGGGCGCGCTCAATGCCGGCATGCAGGCCGCATGGCTGGTGCGCGACGAGCGCCCGTGGGAGCACGGCGCGCGGCCGCAGCTGATCGTGCCCAACCTGCACGCGCTGTGCATCGCGTTGGGCGCCTGAAGGTCAGCGGAACACCGGACGGAAGAAGCTGCGTTCGTAGCTGACGATGCAGCGGGTTTCTTCTGCGTACTTGAATGCGGCCTGGCAGTCGGCGTCCAGCATGGAATCGGCGCGGTACTTCTCGTAAGTCGCCAGGCTGGGAAAGCTGAACATCGCCAGCGCCACGTTGTTCGCGCCTTCCGACGGCAGGAAGTAGCCGTGGTGCTGGCCGCCGAACTTCTCGACCAACGGAATCCAGAGCTTGTCGTAGTGCTCGAATTCCTTGAGCTTGAACGGATCGACGATGTAGCGCAGGTAGCAGGTGATCATGGGTGAGGAGCGTCAAGGGACTATCGGCGCGGCCTCAGCGGCGCGCGGCTGCCCGGACTATAGTTTTGCGGCCGCCTCCTTTCACTGCTTTCTTCGTCGCGTCCACGCGAATTTCCTCCCATGCATCTCTCCACCTGGCTCCTCTTTTGTGGCGTGACCCTGGTCGTCGCCTTCACGCCCGGCCCGGCCGTGCTGCTCGCGGTCTCGAATGCGATCTCCGTCGGCCCGCGCCGCGCGATGATCAGCTCGCTGGGCAACGCCTGCGGCCTGTTCCTGGTCTCGGCCGCCGCGATGGGCGGACTCGGCGTGGTGCTCAACACCTCGGCCACGGCCTTCATGGTGCTGAAGGTGGCGGGCGCGGGCTACCTCGTGTACCTGGGCATCCGGCAATGGCGCAGCCGCACGAGCGTGTTCGCCGAGCTGCAACCCTCGGCCACGCCGGCACCTTCGCGTTCCGCGCGCCGGCTGTTCGGGCACGGCGTGACGGTGGCGCTGACCAACCCCAAGGGCATCCTGTTCTTCTCGGCGCTGTTCCCGCAGTTCCTCACGCACGACGCGCCGATCCTCACGCAGTTCGCCGTGCTCACGACCACCTTCGCGGCCGGCTCGGTGCTGGCGCATGGGTCGTATGTGCTGCTGGCGCGCCTGCTGAAGAAGCAGTTCGCGAATCCGAAGCGCGCGCAGCTTTTCAACCGCGTGTCGGGCGGCGCCTTCGTGCTGCTGGGCCTGAGCTTGCTGCGCCTGCGCAACAAGACGGCTTGAGAAGGCCACCGACTTTTTCAGTCGAGCCCGAAACGCTCGCGCAGCGCCGCGCAGAAGTCGGCGGTGCCGCTGAGCGAGAGCGTGAGGGTGTCCAGGCGCGGGTTGTCTTCCCGCGTGCGCTGCACGTCGCAGTCCCACATCGCCCCATCGTCGAGCGCGCCACGCGTGCCGGGGAACGTGGCCTCGGCCCAGGCGAGCACCTGCGCGATCTCGGCTTCCACCTCGGGCGTGCGCTCGGGCGGGGTCGAGGCCATGGCGTCGAAGGTGCCGTGGTCTTCGGTGTCTTCGCTGTAGTCGAAATCGAGGTAGCGCAGGGTCGTGGACATGGGGTCAGGGATCACGGCGTGGCCAGCGAGCGCCCGACGGCCAGTCCGTTGAGGATGGCGCCTTCGAGCGTGGCGGGATAGGGGCCTTCGGTGTAGTCGCCGCAGGCCTGCAGTCCCGGCGCGATGGCGGCCGGCGGGCGTGCGAGGCCGGGCGTGCAGGCGAAGGTGGCGCGCTTTTCGACGACGGTCTGGATCGGTGTCAGGCCCGGTTGGCCGAGCTGGATGCCGGCTTGCGCGAGCACCTGCCTTTCGAGCGTCTCGCGCGGCGTCTCGTTCGCGCTCACGACGAAGGCGAGTACGCCGGCCGGGCCACCGAGCTGGCCGCGATCGAACACGAACTGGGCCGGCGCGCTGCCCGGCTGGCTGCGCAGCGCGAGCATCGGCTCGGCCAGCGGTGCCGCGCCGCGCACGTAGACCGTGGCGATCGCCTCGAAACGCAGGGCTTCGGTGACGTTGCACCAGCGCGAGGCGGCCGGCAAACCGGTGGCGCGCACGAGCCGCGCGGCATCCCAGGGGGCACAGGCGAGCACTGCCTGGTCGAACAGGTCGTCGTCGACGCGCCACTTGTCGTCTTCGGGTGCGATGGCGCGCACGCGGTGCCCGATGCGTGTGGTGGCGCCGTGCCGCGCGAGCCACGCCAGCGCCGCGTCGGGCAGCAGGGCGCCGAGGTCGACGCGCGGCAGCAGCAGGTCGGCGCCGCCGCGACCGCTGAACAGCGCGTCGTGCAGCACCCGCAGGAACACCTGTCCGCTGGACTGCGGCACGGGCGTGTTGAGCGCCGAGACGCACAGCGGCTCGATCAGCTCCTGCATCACGCGCGGCGTGAGGCCGGCGCACAGCGTGGCGACGCTGGTGCCGGGCGCGCAGCGAAAACCCGCGAGGCGCCAGCGTACGGCGGTGGACAGCAGCGAGGTCTTGTCGCGCCAGGTCCAGCCGCGCGCGGTGAAGATGCCGATCAGCAGATCCAGCGGCGGCGGCTTGCCCGCAGGCAGCTGCAGCCCGCCGCCGTCGGCAAAGCGTAGCGAGAGCGGCAGGCGCTGAAGGGCGGTTTCGACATCCACGCCCACGTCGCGCATGAGGGCCAGCGTGGCGGTGTAGGCGCCGATCAGGATGTGCTGACCGTTGTCGAGCGCCATGCCGTGCATGTGATCGACCCGCCGTGCCCGCCCGCCGGCCATCGGCGCAGCTTCGAACAGGGTGACGGCGTGGCCCAGGCGCGTGGCCTCGACGGCGCAGGCGAGGCCGGCCCAGCCGGCGCCGATGACGGCGAGCCTCATGGGCTGCGCGGACGCGGCTGTAGGGCGTCGTGTACAGGAACACCGAGGAACCAGCTTTGCCGGGCCTCAGGTGTTGCCCCCGGTAGGGGGTTGGCGAAGCGACACGAAGTGCGCGTAGCCTGGGGGGGAGTCATATCCTGCCGAGGGCTTGGACTTTCCACGCGAGCCACAGCTTACGCACCGGCGTCAGGCTGATGCGCTGATTGAGCACCTGGAAGTCGTCGCGTTCGATCTCGCGCAGCAGCGTGCGGTAGATGCTGGCCATCATCAGGCCGGGCTTCTGGGCGCGGCGGTCGGCCATCGGGAGCAGGGCCAGCGCTTCGTCGTAGGCGGCGTGGGCGCGCTGGGCCTGGAATTTCATGAGCGCGACAAAGCGATCGGAATGCACGCGGTTGAGGATCTCGTGCGCCTTCACGTCGAACTGCTGAAGCTCGTTGACCGGCAGGTAGATGCGTCCGCGCAGCGCGTCTTCGCCGACGTCGCGCAGGATGTTGGTGAGCTGCAGCGCGAGGCCGAGCTTGTGGGCATAGGCGGTGGTCTGCGGATCGGTCTGGCCGAAGATGCGCGCCGCGACTTCGCCGACGACGCCGGCCACGAGGTGGCAGTAGCGCGCCAGGCCGGTGAAGTCGAGGTAGCGGGTCTGGTCCAGGTCCATCTGGCAGCCATCGATGATCTCGTTGAGCTGTCGTGCCTCGATGCCGTAGGTGGCTGCATGCGGCATGAGCGCCTGCATGACGGGGTGGCGCGGCGTGCCGGCGAATGCCTGGGCCACCTCGGTGCGCCACCAGGCGAGCTTGGTGGCGGCCACGCCGGGGTCGGAGACCTCGTCGACCACGTCGTCGACCTCGCGGCAGAAGGCATAGAAAGCCGTGATCGCTGCGCGGCGCGGCTTGGGCAGGAACAGGAAGGCGTAATAGAAACTGCTGCCCGAAGCGGCGGCCTTGTCTTGCACGTATTGCTCGGGATTCATCGGGGAGGCGCTGCTTTCATGGGCCGTGATTGTCTCCGCATCCGCCATGCTTTCCAGAGCAGCACGGGCGCGTCGGCCTTGCCGACGGTGGGGCGCTGCGAGAAGGTGTCGAAGCCCAGGTCCTCGATCTTGTCGAGGATGCGCAGGCCGCCCTGGACGACGAGGCGCAGCTCCCAGCCCACGCGGCCCGGCAGGCGATGCACGAGCGGGGCGCCCTCGGTCATGAGTTCGCGGGCCCAGTACGCCACCACCGCTATCAGATTGATAGCTTCCTGCGGCGGTGGCGCAGACGACAACGGCTCGAAGACCTTGAAGTGCTCCGACGTCAGGCCGCGCCGCGCGCAGTCGGTGCGCGGAAAGTAGAAGCGTCCGCGCGGCAGGTCGACGCTCGGGTCCTGCCAGAAGTTGATGAGTTGCAGCGCGCTACAGATGGCGTCGCTCTGGGACAGCGCTTCCTCGTCGTTCACGCCGTACAGGTGCAGCAGCAGCCGACCGACCGGATTGGCGGAGCGCCGGCAGTAGTCGAGCAGTTCGGCGCGGTCGGCATAGGTGCTTCGGTCGCGGGTCTTCTCGATGTCCTGCATGAAGGCGCTGAGCAGGTCGGCGAGCAGGGCTTCGGGCAGGCGGTGCTGGGCGATGGCCCAGGCCAGCGGGCCGAACACGTGGGGCCAGCGCGAGTCGGGCGGCACTTCGTTGCGCGCGGCGGCGGCCAGTTCCTCACGGTAGGCGCGCAGCTCGGCCAGGCGCGCATCGGGCGAGGCATCGCCCTCGTCGGCGATGTCGTCGGCGGTGCGCGCGAAGTGGTAGATCGCGGCGATGGGCGGGCGCAGGTGGGGCGGGCACAGCCACGAGGCGACCGGGAAGTTCTCGTAGTGGGCCGGCGGCGCGGCAAGGTGGGGAGTGGCGGACACGCCACGATTGTCCGCGACGTCATGTCCGGGCACTATGCTCGTGGCGTCGCCACTTTCCATCTCTTTCGCCCATGACGATGAAAGCAACTGCCGCGGCTTCCGGGACTCCGCTTCCCGCTTCGGGCGACACGGCGCATCCGGCCGGGCCGGGTCTGATGATCGCGGCGCTGGGCGTCGTCTTCGGCGACATCGGCACTTCGCCGCTGTACGCCTTCAAGGAGACGATGAACCCCGAGCACGGCGTGCCGTTCTCGCCGGACGCGGTGCTGGGACTGCTGTCGCTGATCTTCTGGGGCCTGATGTTCGTGGTGACGCTCAAGTACGTGGTGTTCGTGCTGCGCGCCGACCACGACGGTGAGGGCGGCATCCTGGCGCTGCAGGCGCTGGCGCGCAATGCGGTCTCGGGGCCGAAGACCAAGCCCTGGGTCTGGAGCGCCATCGGCACGCTGGGCCTCGTGGGCGCGGCGATGTTCTACGGCGACAGCCTGATCACGCCGGCGATCTCGGTGCTGTCGGCGGTCGAGGGCCTGGAGGTGCAGGCGCCGGTGCTGCAGCGCGCGGTGATCCCGATCACGGTGGCGATCCTCATCGGGCTGTTCATGGTGCAGAAGAAGGGCACGGGCGTGGTCGGCAAGATCTTCGGGCCGGTGATGCTGCTGTGGTTCCTGGTGCTGGGCGTGGCCGGGCTCTGGCAAGTGCTGCAGCAGCCGCAGGTGCTGGCGGCGCTCGATCCGCGCCGGGCGGCGGGCTTCCTGATCGAGCACCGGGCGCAGTCGCTGGCGGTGCTGGGCGCGGTGTTCCTGGCGTTCACGGGCGGCGAGGCGCTGTATGCCGACATGGGGCACTTCGGCGCCAGACCGATCCGGCTGGCATGGCTGTTCATCGCGCTGCCGGGGCTGGTGCTGAACTACTTCGGGCAGGGCGCGCTGGTGCTGGCGAACCCGGCGGCCATCGACAACCCGTTCTTCCGGCTCTTCCCGTCGTGGGGCGTGCTGCCGATGGTGGTGCTGGCGGCCATGGCGACGGTGATCGCCTCGCAGGCGGTGATCTCGGGGGCGTTTTCGCTCACGGCGCAGGCGATGCGCATGGGCTACCTGCCGCGCATGCGTGTCGTGCAGACCTCGGGCACAGCCATCGGGCAGATCTACGTGCCGGCGGTCAATTGGCTCTTGATGGTGGGCGTGCTGCTGCTGGTGCTGGGCTTCCGCAGTTCGGGGGCGCTGTCGGCGGCCTATGGCATCGCCGTGTCGATCACGATGGTGACCACAACCCTGCTGGCCGGCATCGTGGCCTGGGGTCTCTGGCGCTGGAACAAGGTGGCGGTGGTGGTCGGCGTGCTGGCCTTCGCGGTGGTCGACCTGACCTTCGTGGTGTCCAACAGCCTGAAGGTGGCCGAGGGCGGCTGGCTCACGCTGGCGGTGGCGGTCGGGGTGATGGTGCTCTTCACCACCTGGGCCAAGGGCCGGCGTCTGGGCCTGGAAGCGGCGGCAGCCGACAGTTTGCCGCTGCGGCCCTTCGTCGAGTCGCTGGCGCTGCACATGCCGCACCGGGTGAGCGGCACGGCGGTGTTCCTCAACCCCGACGCGACGGCGGTGCCCCACGCGCTGCTGCACAACCTGAAGCACAACCAGGTGCTGCACGACCAGGTGATCGTGCTGCGTGTGCTGTCGTGCGACACGCCGCGCGTGGACGCCCGCGAGCGCATCGAGGCCGAGCAGCTGATGGCGGGCATCTGGGTCGTCACCGCGCGCCACGGCTTCATGGAGCGGCCCGATGTGCCCGAGTTCATCCGCATCCTGGCCTACCAGAAGACCCTGGCCATCGATTCGATGAAGACCTCGTACTTCGTCTCCCGTGCCTCGGTGGGCGAGGAGAACCTGCCGGGCATGAACCCGGTGCGACGGGTGCTGTTCGGCTGGCTGCAGCGCAACGCGGGCCGGGCATCCGATTACTTCGAGCTTCCCGACAACCGGCTGGTCGAAATGGGGCAGAGAACCTAGCGCTGACACTGCTGTCGACAGGGTCAACTGACCGGCGGGTCATTGACACTGTTTAACGTTTACCCTAGATTACTAACCGGTGGGTCATTAATGGCCCGATTCCTCTTTTCTTGGGTGTCTCATGACCGCCTCCGCCGCCTCACTCCGTGCCCGCAGCGCCGCTTGGCTGCTGCTTCCCGCCATCTTCCTGGCCGGCTGTTCGCCGAAACCGCCCGCCCAGGAGCCCGTGAGGGCGGTCAAGTTCGTGACCGTCGGCACCAGCGACTACGACGCCCAGCCCGAGTTCTCGGCCGAGGTGCGCGCGCGCGTCGAGTCGCGCCTGGGCTTCCGGGTGGGCGGCAAGATCACCCGGCGCCAGGCCGAACTCGGCCAGCACGTGCAGGCCGGCCAGGTGCTGGCGCAGCTCGATCCGCAGGACTACCGCCTGGCCGCCGAGGCCGCCCGCGCCCAGCAGGCCGCCGCGCAGACCAACCGCGACCTCGCGGCCGCCGACCTGAAGCGCTACACCGAGCTGCGTTCGCAGAACTTCATCAGCGGCGCCGAACTGGAACGCCGCGAAACCACATGGAAAGCCGCGCAGGCGCAGCTCGAACAGGCGCAGGCGCAGCTGGCCTCGCAAGGCAATCAGGCCAGCTACACGACGCTGGTGGCCGACGTGGCGGGCGTCATCACCGCCATCGAGGCCGAGCCGGGCCAGGTGGTGCAGGCCGGCACGCCGGTCGTGCGCATCGCCCAGGACGGCGCGCGTGACGTGGTGTTCGCGGTGCCTGAAGACCGCGCTGCATTGATCAAGCCCGGTTCGCCGGTCGCGGTGCGCGGCTGGTCCGGCGGCGAGGTGCTGCAGGGCAAGGTGCGCGAGGTGGCGGCCAGTGCCGACGCGGTCACGCGCACCTATTCGGTCAAGGTGTCGATCGACGCTGCGACCTCGCCGGCGCTCGGCGCCACGGTGTACGCCCGGCCACAGGCCCTAGCGCGCACCGACGTCGCGGTGATCAAGCTGCCGACCAGCGCGCTGCGCCAGGAAGGCAAGGGCTCGGCGGTCTGGGTGCTCGACAAGGACACCATGACCGTGCGTTCGCAGCCGGTGCAGGTGGTCACGGCCGACGGCAATGAAGCGGTGATCGGCTCGGGCCTGGCGCCCGGCGTGATGGTCGTGGCCGCGGGCGTGCACGTGCTGTCGCCGGGGCAGAAGGTCACGATCTACCAGTCGAAGGAGGCCATGGCGGCCGCCGCGAACGACAGGCAACAGGCGCAGTCGCAGCAGGCCGTCGAGGCCGTGGCCGCGACGAAGAAGGAGATCGCAACGGGTGCCGCCAAATGACGGAAGGCCCCGCAACTCCCGCGAACCCTGAAACCCCTGGGCACAAACCCGCCGGCTTCAATCTTTCCAAATGGGCGCTGGACCATGCGCCGCTCACGCGCTACCTGATGGTGGTGCTGATGGTGCTGGGCGCGTTCGCGTACTTCCAGCTCGGCCAGGACGAAGACCCGCCGTTCACTTTCCGCGCGATGGTGGTGCGCACCTACTGGCCCGGCGCGACCGTACAGCAGGTGGCCGAGCAGGTCACCGACAAGCTGGAGCGCACGCTGCAGGAGGCGCCGTACGCCGACAAGATCCGCAGCTATTCCAAGCCGGGCGAGTCGCAGATCATTTTCCAGATCAAGGATTCGTCGAAGGCCACCGAGGTGGCCAACGTCTGGTACACGGTGCGCAAGAAGATCGGCGACATGCGCGCGACCTTGCCCGCAGGCGTGCAGGGGCCGTTCTTCAATGACGATTTCGGCGACGTCTACGGCGTGATCTACGCGCTGGAGAGCGAGGGCTTCAGCTACGCCGAACTCAAGACGTTGGCCGACGACGTGCGCCAGCAGCTGCTGCGCGTGAAGGACGTGGCCAAAGTCGACCAGTTCGGCGTGCAGGACGAGAAGGTCTTCATCGAGATATCGCAGAAGCGCCTGGCCCAGTTGGGGCTCGACTTCAACGCCGTGCTGCAGCAGCTCGGCTCGCAGAACGCGGTCGAAAGCGCCGGCACGATCCAGTCGCCGCTCGACGTGGTGCAGGTGCGCGTGGGCGGCCAGTTCACCAGCGTCGAGCAGCTGCGCGAAATGCCGATTCGCGGCAGCTCGGGCAACCAGATCAAGCTCGGCGACATCGCGGAGATTCGCCGCGGTTATGTCGACCCGCCGGCCGTGAAGGTGCACCACCAGGGCAAGGAAGTGATCGCGCTGGGCGTCTCGATGGCCAAGGGCGGCGACATCATTGCGCTGGGCAAGGCGCTGAAGGCGACCACCGCCACCATCGACCAGCGCCTGCCGGCCGGCGTGAAGCTGGCGCAGGTGCAGGACCAGCCGGTGTCGGTGGCCAGCTCGGTCAACGAGTTCGTGGGCGTGCTCATCGAGGCCGTGGCCATCGTGCTGGCCGTGAGCATCATCGCGCTCGGCCTGCACAAGGGCGGGCGCTTCGGCTGGTACATCGACATGCGCCCGGGGCTGGTGGTGGCCATCACCATCCCGCTGGTGCTGGCCGTGACCTTCCTGGCGATGAACTACTTCGGCATCGGGCTGCACAAGATATCGCTGGGCTCGCTCATCATCGCGCTGGGCCTGCTGGTGGACGACGCCATCATCGCGGTCGAGATGATGGTGCGGAAGATGGAGGAGGGCTACGACAAGGTCCGCGCCGCCACTTTCGCCTACGACGTCACGGCCAAGCCGATGCTCACCGGCACGCTCATCACGGCGGCCGGCTTCCTGCCCATCGGCATCGCCAAGTCGGTGACGGGCGAATACACCTTCGCGATCTTCGCGGTGACGGTGATTGCGCTGGTGCTGTCGTGGATCGTGTCGGTGTACTTCGTGCCGTACCTGGGCACGCTGCTGCTCAAGGTGAAGCCGCACGACCCCGACGCGCCGCCGCACGAGCTGTTCGACACGCCGTTCTACAACAGCTTCCGCCGCGCAGTGAACTGGTGCGTCCAGCATCGCTGGCTGACCATCGGCGCCACCGTGCTGATCTTCGCGCTCGGCATCTTCGGCATGGGCAAGGTGCAGCAGCAGTTCTTCCCCGATTCGAGTCGGCCTGAGATCATGGTGGACATCTGGTTCCCTGAAGGCACCTCGTTCGCCGCGAACGAGGAGGTGGCCAAGCGCGTCGAGCAGCGCGTGATGAAGGAAGAGGGCGTGAAGACCGTCAGCACCTGGATCGGCTCCGGCGTGCCGCGCTTCTACCTGCCGCTGGATCAGGTGTTCCCGCAGACCAACGTGTCGCAGCTGATCGTGCTGGCCAAGGACCTGAAGGTGCGCGAAACGCTGCGACTGCGCCTGCCGGCGATACTGGCCGAAGAGTTCCCCGAGGTACGCGGCCGCGTCAAGCTGCTGCCCAACGGCCCGCCGGTGCCGTACCCGGTGCAGTTCCGCGTGATCGGCACCGAGCCCGCACAGCTGCGCGCGCGCGCCGACGAGGTGAAGGCCGTGTTGCGCGAGAACGCCAACATGCGCGGCGTGAACGACAACTGGAACGAGTCGGTCAAGGTGATCCGCCTCGAAATCGACCAGGCCAAGGCGCGCGCGCTCGGCGTGACCAGCCAAGCCATCGCCCAGGCTTCGCGCACCATGTTCAGCGGCACCACGGTCGGCCAGTACCGCGAGAACGACCTGCTGATCGACATCGTGCTGCGGCAGTCGGCCGACGAGCGCGAGGCCATCTCGGACATCGGCAATGCCTACATCCCGACCAGCACGGGTCGTTCGATCCCGCTCACGCAGATCGCCCGGCCGGTGTTCACCTGGGAGCCCGGCGTGATGTGGCGCGAGAACCGCGACTACGCGATCACCGTGCAGGGCGACGTGGTGGAAGGCCTGCAGGGCGCCACCGTGACCGAACAGCTGCTGCCCAGGCTGCGCGAGCTCGAAGCCGGCTGGCATGCGGCCGGGCAGGGCGGTTACCGCATCGAGGTGGCCGGCGCGGTCGAGGAAAGCAGCAAGGGCTCGGCTTCGATCGTGGCCGGCGTGCCGATCATGCTGTTCCTGGTGTTCACGCTCTTGATGCTGCAGCTGCACAGCTTCAGCCGCTCGCTGCTGGTGTTCATCACCGGCCCGATGGGCATCGCCGGCGTGGCCGCCGCGCTGCTGCTGCTGAACCGGCCCTTCGGCTTCGTGGCGCTGCTCGGCGTGATCGCGCTCATGGGCATGATCCAGCGCAACGCCGTGATCCTGATCGACCAGATCGAGATCGATCGCGCGGCCGGTGTTCCGGCCTGGGACGCGATCGTCGAATCGGCCGTGCGGCGGCTGCGACCCATCGTGCTGACCGCCGCGGCGGCGGTGCTGGCGATGATTCCGCTGTCGCGCAGCGTGTTCTGGGGCCCGATGGCCGTGGCCATCATGGGCGGGCTGATCGTGGCCACGGTGCTGACGCTGCTGGCGCTGCCGGCGATGTATGCGGCGGCGTTCCGCATCAAGCGGGAGCCGCAAGCCGCCTGAGAAAAGGCACTTTCACGGGCCGTTTTCGTGCGGCCCATATCCCTTGCGCGGGAGTGGGTGAAATCCCCAGAGGGGCGAGGCCGGAAGGCCCCCATTCTTGCGTTTAAAATGCGCGGTTGACCGATTTCAGGCGGACGGTCTTGGGCCAGCGGGTTCTCCCGCAGCGCCGAGGCCGTCCGCCTTTGCATTCACCTGAATTTGGCATCGCGCGGGTGGCGAAATTGGTAGACGCACCAGGTTTAGGTCCTGACGTTCGCAAGAACGTGCCGGTTCGAGTCCGGCCCCGCGCACCAGCCACACCCCTCACAAGGAAGACACCATGACCGTGAACGTTGAAACTCTCGAGAAGCTCGAACGCAAGATCACGCTGACCCTGCCGGTCGGCACCATCCAGAACGAAGTCGATTCGCGCCTCAAGAAGCTCGCGCGCACCGTCAAGATGGACGGCTTTCGCCCCGGCAAGGTGCCGATGAACGTCGTGGCCCAACGCTACGGCTACTCGGTGCACTACGAAGTCATGAACGACAAGGTCGGCGAGGCCTTCTCGCAAGCCGCGAACGAAGCCAAGCTGCGCGTCGCCGGCCAGCCCCGCATCACCGAGAAGGAAGAGTCGCCCGAAGGCCAGCTCGCCTTCGACGCGATCTTCGAAGTGTTCCCCGAAGTCAAGATCAACGACCTGTCGGGCGCTGAAGTCGAGAAGCTGTCGGCCGAAGTCGGCGACGAAGCCATCGACAAGACCCTGGACATCCTGCGCAAGCAGCGCCGTACCTTCGCCCAGCGCGCGCAAGACGCCGTGGCCGAAGACAACGACCGCGTGACGGTCGACTTCGAAGGCAAGATCGACGGCGAGCCCTTCCAGGGCGGCAAGGCCGAAGACTTCCAGTTCGTCGTCGGCGAAGGCCAGATGCTCAAGGAATTCGAAGACGCCGTGCGCGGCATGAAGTCCGGCGACAGCCGCACCTTCCCGCTGTCGTTCCCGGCCGACTACCACGGCAAGGACGTGGCCGGCAAGCAAGCCGACTTCATGGTCACCGTGAAGAAGATCGAAGCCTCGCACCTGCCCGAAGTCAACGAGCAGCTGGCCAAGTCGCTCGGCATCGCCGAAGCCACCGTGGACGGCCTGCGCGCCGACATCAAGCGCAACCTCGAGCGTGAAGTGAAGTTCCGCCTGCTGGCCCGCAACAAGAACGCCGTGATGGACGCCCTGGTGGCCAACGCCGAACTCGACCTGCCGAACGCCAGCGTGCAGTCGGAAGTCGCCCGCATGATCGAAGGCGCGCGCGCCGAGCTCAAGCAGCGCGGCATCAAGGACGCCGACAAGGCCCCGATTCCCGAGGAAGTGTTCCGTCCCCAAGCCGAGCGCCGCGTGCGCCTGGGCCTGGTGGTGGCCGAACTGGTGCGCGCCAACGAACTGCAGGCCAAGCCCGAGCAGATCAAGGCCCACATCGACGAGCTGGCCGCCAGCTACGAAAAGCCGGCTGACGTCGTGCGCTGGTACTTCAGCGACAACAACCGCCTGGCGGAAGTCGAAGCCGTGGTCATCGAGAACAACGTGACCGACTTCGTGCTGGCCAAGGCCAAGGTCAACGAAAAGTCGGTGTCGTTCGACGAACTGATGGCGCAGCAGCAGTAAGCTGGTTTCCGTCGCTGCATGCAGCAACGCCGATGGGGCTTGTGCTTTGCGGCACGAGCCCCATTTCACTCAGGCGTACAGTTCAGTCAGAGCGAACGAATCCATTTTCCGGAGAGCAATTACATGAGCGCACAGGAAACCCAGGCCCTCGGCATGATCCCGATGGTCGTCGAGCAGTCGGGCCGCGGCGAGCGGTCGTATGACATCTACTCGCGTCTTCTCAAGGAACGCATCATCTTCCTGGTGGGCGAGGTCAACGACCAGACCGCCAACCTCGTGGTGGCCCAGCTGCTGTTTCTCGAGAGCGAGAACCCGGACAAGGACATTTCGTTCTACATCAATTCCCCGGGCGGCAGCGTGAGCGCCGGCATGGCGATCTACGACACCATGCAGTTCATCAAACCATCGGTGTCGACCATGTGCCTGGGCTTCGCGGCCAGCATGGGCGCCTTCCTGCTGGCGGCCGGCGAGAAGGGCAAGCGTTTCTCGCTGCCCAATTCGAAGATCATGATCCACCAGGTGCTCGGCGGCGCACGCGGTCAGGCCACCGACATCGAGATCCATGCGCGCGACATCCTGCGCACCAAGGACCAGATGAACCGCATCCTGGCCGAACGCACCGGCCAGCCGCTGGAAAAGGTCAAGGCGGACACCGAGCGCGACTACTTCCTCACGGCCGACGAGGCCAAGGACTACGGCCTGGTCGACCAGGTCGTCTCCCAGCGCGGTTAAAACCATCCGGCGCCGGCGCCGCGGGCGCCAATTGGCAAAAACGGCGTTTTCCACACGGGAAACGCCGTTTTTGTTTAGTTATCATTGTCCATACCCTGTCACGAGGCAAAAGTCCATGGCCGAAAAAAAAGGCACCTCCAGCGAAAAAACGCTTTATTGCTCGTTCTGCGGCAAGAGCCAGCATGAGGTCAAGAAGCTGATCGCGGGCCCTTCGGTCTTCATCTGCGACGAATGCATCGACCTGTGCAACGAGATCATCCGCGACGAACTGCCGGCCGGTGAAGAAGCGCGCGAAGGCCGCAGCGACCTGCCCACGCCGCTGGAGATCAAGACCAACCTCGACAACTACGTGATCGGCCAGGAGCCGGCCAAGCGCATGCTGTCGGTGGCGGTCTACAACCACTACAAGCGCCTGCGCCACAAGGAAAAGAACACCAAGGGCGATGACGTTGAACTCAGCAAGAGCAACATCCTCTTGATCGGCCCCACGGGCTCGGGCAAGACGCTGCTGGCGCAAACGCTCGCGCGCATGCTCGACGTGCCTTTCGTGATGGCCGACGCCACCACGCTGACCGAAGCCGGCTACGTCGGCGAGGACGTCGAGAACATCATCCAGAAGCTGCTGCAAAGCTGCAACTACGAGGTCGAGCGTGCCCAGCGCGGCATCGTCTACATCGACGAAATCGACAAGATCTCGCGCAAGTCCGACAACCCCTCGATCACGCGCGACGTGTCGGGCGAGGGCGTGCAGCAGGCGCTGCTGAAGCTCATCGAAGGCACCATGGCCAGCGTGCCGCCGCAAGGCGGTCGCAAGCACCCGAACCAGGACTTCCTGCAGATCGACACGACCAACATCCTGTTCATCTGCGGCGGCGCCTTTGCCGGCCTGGAGAAGGTCATCGAAAACCGCACCGAGGCCTCGGGCATCGGCTTCGGCGCCTCGGTCAAGAGCAAGCAGCAGCGCAGCCTCACCGAGGTGTTCCGCGAAGTCGAGCCTGAAGACCTGATCAAGTTCGGGCTGATCCCCGAACTCGTGGGCCGCATGCCCGTGGTCGCCTCGCTGGCCGAGCTGAGCGAAGACGCGCTGGTGCAGATCCTGACCGAGCCGAAGAACGCAGTGGTGAAGCAGTTCACCAAGCTGCTGCAGATGGAAGGCGTGGACCTCGAAATCCGTCCCGCGGCGCTCAAGGCGATCGCACGCAAGGCGCTGGCCCGCAAGACTGGTGCGCGCGGCCTGCGCTCGATCCTTGAACAGTCGCTGATCGACACCATGTTCGAATTGCCGAACGCGACCAATGTCGACAAGGTGGTGGTCGAGGAATCGACCATCGACGAAAACAAGCCCCCGCTGCTCGTGTACCGCGAGACGGCGAAAAAGGCCTAAAGGACAAGGACGCTCATGTCTGGTCATACCCCATTGCCCCCCGAAGCCCTCGACCTGCCGCTGCTGCCGCTGCGGGACGTCGTGGTGTTTCCCCACATGGTGATCCCGCTCTTCGTGGGTCGCCCGAAGAGCATCAAGGCGCTCGAGCTGGCGATGGAGGCCGAGCGCCGCATCATGCTGGTGGCCCAGAAAGCCGCCGCCAAGGACGAGCCCTCGGTCGAGGACATGTTCGAGGTCGGCTGCGTTTCGACCATCCTGCAGATGCTCAAGCTGCCCGACGGTACCGTGAAGGTGCTGGTCGAAGGCCAGCAGCGCGCCCGTGTGAACCGCATCGATGACGGCGAAACGCACTTCTCGGCCAACGTGACGCCCGTCGAGGCGCCCGAAGGCGGCGAGAAGGGCACCGAGGTCGAGGCGCTGCGCCGCGCGGTGATGCAGCAGTTCGACCAGTACGTCAAGCTGAACAAGAAGATTCCGCCCGAGATCCTGACCTCGATCTCGAGCATCGACGATGCTGGCCGCCTGGCCGACACCATCGCCGCCCACCTGCCGCTCAAGCTCGACAACAAACAGGCTGTGCTCGACCTCGACGACGTCAAGGCGCGCCTGGAAAACCTGTTCGGCCAGCTCGAGCGCGAGGTCGACATCCTGAACGTCGACAAGAAGATCCGCGGCCGCGTGAAGCGCCAGATGGAGAAGAACCAGCGCGACTTCTACCTCAACGAGCAGGTCAAGGCCATCCAGAAGGAGCTCGGTGAAGGCGAAGAGGGCGCGGACATCGAGGAGATCGAGAAGAAGATCAAGCTCGCCAAGATGTCCAAGGAAGGCCTGAAGAAGGCCGAGGGCGAGCTCAAGAAGCTCAAGCTGATGTCGCCCATGTCGGCCGAAGCCACCGTGGTGCGCAACTACATCGACGTGCTGATCGGCCTGCCCTGGAGCAAGAAGACCAAGATCAAGCACGACCTGGCGAATGCCGAGGCGGTGCTCAATGCCGACCACTACGGTCTGGAGAAAGTCAAGGATCGCATCCTTGAATATCTCGCGGTGCAGCAGCGCGTCGACAAGGTGAAGGCGCCTATCCTGTGCCTCGTGGGCCCACCGGGTGTCGGCAAGACCTCGCTGGGGCAGTCGATCGCCAAGGCGACCGGCCGCAAGTACACCCGCATGGCGCTGGGCGGCATGCGCGATGAAGCCGAAATCCGAGGCCATCGCCGCACCTACATCGGCGCACTGCCGGGCAAGGTGCTGCAGGGCCTGAGCAAGATCGGCACGCGCAATCCGCTGTTCCTGCTGGACGAGATCGACAAGCTGGGCACGGACTTCCGCGGTGACCCGTCGAGCGCGCTGCTCGAGGTCCTCGACCCCGAGCAGAACCACACCTTCGGCGACCACTACGTGGAAGTCGACTTCGACCTGAGCGACGTCATGTTCGTCGCCACCTCGAACTCGATGAACATCCCGCCGGCGCTGCTGGACCGCATGGAAGTCATCCGCCTCTCGGGCTACACCGAGGACGAGAAGACCAACATCGCGATCAAGTACCTGCTGCCCAAGCAGATGAAGAACAACGGCGTGAAGGACGACGAACTGGCCGTCACCGAAGCCGCCGTGCGCGACATCGTGCGCTACTACACGCGTGAAGCCGGCGTGCGTTCGCTGGAGCGCGAGCTGTCCAAGATCTGCCGCAAGGTGGTGAAGGGCCTGCTGCTCAAGCAACTGACGCCCAAGGTCACGGTCGACGGCGAGAACCTCAACGAGTTCCTCGGTGTGCGCAAGTACAGCTTCGGCCTGGCCGAGAAGCAGAACCAGGTCGGCCAGGTGGTCGGCCTTGCGTGGACCGAGGTCGGCGGCGACCTGTTGACGATCGAGGCGGTCACCATGCCCGGCAAGGGCGTGATCAGCCGCACCGGTTCGCTCGGCGACGTGATGAAGGAATCGGTCGAAGCCGCACGCACCGTGGTGCGCAGCCGCTCGCGCCGTCTGGGTATCAAGGACGAGGTGTTCGAGAAGCGAGACATCCACATCCACGTGCCCGACGGCGCCACGCCCAAGGACGGCCCGAGCGCGGGCGCGGCGATGACGACGGCCTTCGTGTCGGCGCTCACGGGTATCCCGGTGCGTGCCGATGTCGCGATGACCGGCGAGATCACGCTGCGCGGCGAAGTCACCGCCATCGGCGGCCTGAAGGAAAAGCTGCTGGCCGCTCTGCGCGGCGGCATCAAGACCGTGCTGATCCCCGAAGAGAACGCCAAGGACCTGCAGGACATTCCCGAGAACGTGAAGAACGGCCTCGAGATCGTGCCGGTGAAGTGGATCGACAAGGTGCTCGAGATCGCACTCGAGAAGATGCCTGAGCCGTTGTCCGACGAGGAGGTGGCCGCTTCGGCTGCTGCGGTGGCCGAACTGGCCAAGCAGCGCGCGGGTGCCCCGGCTTCCGAAGGTTCGGTCAAGCATTGATCGATTGATTGCAGAACTTGTGAAGTCTCAAAAAACTGGTATATAATTTGAGGCTCGAAACGCGGGAATAGCTCAGTTGGTAGAGCGCAACCTTGCCAAGGTTGAGGTCGAGAGTTCGAGACTCTTTTCCCGCTCCAGTTTTGAAAAAGGGAAGCAAGCAGCTTCCCTTTTTTTCGCAGTTCGATTTCGTTATTCAGCGTGGCGCGATAGCAAAGCGGTTATGCAACGGATTGCAAATCCGTCTAGCCCGGTTCGACTCCGGGTCGCGCCTCCACCTTCTCGTTCAGACCGATCGACTTCGATACGCAAGCCCCGCCAACCGACGTTGCCGGGGCTTGTTTCATTTGGGTTATCGTCGATGTTCAACCCAAGGCCCGGATGGTGAAATTGGTAGACACATCGGACTTAAAATCCGCCGCTTCCTTAATCGGGGCATACGGGTTCGACCCCCGTTCCGGGTACCACCATATTTACAAGGGAGTATTTGATGCCTCGCTACAACGCTCCATTTGAGATCCATGTGCACGGCGACGTGCCGCTGCGTTCGGACGCGAGCTTCGAGCAAATCCAGGAGGCGCTGAAGCCCCTCTGGAAATATGCAGGCGCCAAATCGCTGGCCGACGGTGCCACCAGCACCTACGAAGAAGAACCCGGCATCCGCTTCGAGCAGAAGGACCACACGCTGCAGATCTGCTGGACCGTGCCGGGCGACGAAGACTTCCGCCAGGCGCTTGACGAGATGTGCATGGGCCTGAACGAACTTTCCGAGCGCGGCGCCGCCATCGAAGTCACCTTCTACGACACCGACTTCGACGAGGAAGAGGGCGACCCCGACGAAGAATCGCGCGACGACTTCCTGATGCTGTTCGTGGGCCCCAACCCGGCCGCGATCATGCAGGTGCAGCGCGACCTGCTGGTGGAAGACGTGGTCAACCTCATGGAACGCCACTTCGACGGCGCCGAGCTGGGTGGCGTGGTCGCCGAAATCGATCGCCTCTTCAGCGACCGCTTCGACGCGCTCGTGAACTCGCTTGAAATCGGCAAGCGCCCGCGCGGTGCCGGTGGCGCCGGCGGCGGCAGCGGTGGTAGTCACGGCGGTGGTCGTCGTCCGCGTCACCTGCACTGACCTTTCGACTTTCCGCCCGATTGCAGGCCGCATGGCCCTGTTTCCAACCTCCGCGTTGCGCCCCGGCGTGCGCAAGCGCGAGGTGTTCGGCTGGGCGATGTACGACTTCGCGAACTCAGGCTACACCACGGTCGTGATCACGGCGGTGTTCGCCGCCTACTTCGTCGGTGGCATCGCCAAGGGGGCGCCTTGGGCCACCTTTGCATGGACCGCAGCCCTCAGCACCTCGTATGCCATCGTGATGTTCACGATGCCCGCCATCGGCGCCTGGGCCGACCTGCGCGCCGCCAAGAAGCGCGTGCTGGTCATGACGACGACGGGCTGCGTACTCGCCACCGCGGCGCTGGCGCTCACGCCTGGTTTCGCCGGTGGCGCAATGGGCGTCGCACTCGCGATGGCGCTGGTGATCGTTTCCAACGCGTTCTATTCCTACGGCGAGTCGCTGACCGGTGCCTTCCTGCCCGAGCTGGCGACGGCCGAAGGCATGGGCAAGGTGAGCGGTTGGGGCTGGGCCTTCGGCTATGTTGGCGGCATGCTGGCGTTGGGGCTGTGCCTGGCCTATGTGCTGTGGTCGCAGGCGCGCGGGCTGCCGGCGGCGCACTTCGTGCCGGTCACGATGCTGATCACGGCGGCGATCTACGGGGTGGCCGCCTGCGCGACCTTCGCCTTGTTGCCCGAGCGCGCCGTGCCGCAGGCGAGCCGCAGCCAGGACAGCGCCTGGACGCAGCTGCGCACCACGTTCAGGCAGGCCCGCGCCTACCGCGACTTCATGTGGCTGCTGGTCTGCACCGTCTGCTACCAGGGCGGCGTGGCGGTCGCGATCACGCTGGCGGCGATCTACGCGGAGCAGGTGATCGGCTTCGTCGCGAGCGAGACGATGGTGCTGATCTTCGTGCTGAACGTCGCGGCGGCGCTCGGCGCCTTTGCCTTCGGCTATGTGCAGGACCGCATCGGCCACAAGGTGTCGCTGACCGTCACGTTGCTCGCGTGGATCGCGGTGTGCGTGATTGCCGCGTGGGTCACGACCAAGGGCGGCTTCTGGTGGGCTGCCGCGATCGCAGGGCTGGCGATGGGCTCGAGCCAATCGGCCGGGCGCGCGATGACGGGCTACCTCGCACCGCCGCAGCAGCTCGCCGAGTTCTTCGGACTCTGGACCTTCGCCACGCGCCTGGCCAGCATCATCGGTCCGCTGAGCTTCGGTGCGATCACCTGGGCCACGGGCGGCAACCAACGCATCGCGATCCTCTCGACGGCTGTGCTGTTCATCGGCGGGCTGTTGCTGCTGTTGCCGATCGACATGCAGCGCGGCCGCAAGGCCGCACTGCACACACGCTAGTCGACGCTCAGGGCAGCTTGTCGCCGAACAGGCTGTCGCGCGTCAGCGGGTAGCCGGCTTCCGGTGCGTAGCGCTTGATCCAGTTGTCGGGGTTCTTCACCCGCGTCGCGAAAGCCGCCAGGTCCGAGCGATCGAGCGAGCCGTTGTAGATCGCATTGGTCTGGTTGGCCGGGCTCACCGTGAAGCTGAACGCCGTGCCCGCCGTCGTGAGCGCATCGGGAATGGTGCCCGCGGCGCCGCCGAGCGTGATGCTCGCCAGGTAATTGCCCACCGCCGTGATCTTGCCGGCCTTGCCTTCGCCCAGGCCTTCGATGGTGCCGCCCGCGATGGCGTAGACCGTTTCCGACTTGCCGATGCCACCCGGGGAGCCGAGCGTGAAGCCCAGGTCCGCGATCGGGCTGCCCACGACGTCGGTCTGGATGGTCACGATGGTGCCGGCCGGCAGGTTCTGGTTGGCGGTCCAGAAGAAGGCGGTCTCGTTGGTGATGTCGGTGAATTCGGCCGCATCCTTCTTGCGGTCACGGTCGGTGAACAGCACCTGCGTGCCGCCGTTCACTGCCTTGAGCAGCACGAAGGCATAGGCATCGGGCGCCTCGGCGTTGGCGGCCATGAAGAGCAGGTCGCCGGCCACCAGCGGCGTCGGCGCGCCGGCCGTCGTGAAGCCCAGCGTCGTCGTGTCGCTGATGCCCGCGAAGGCGTTGCCGGCGGCGTCGGTGATGGCGTTGGCATCGACCGTGACGTAGTAGCCGGCGTTCATTGCGAGCTTGGCCGTCGGTACCAGCGTCAGCACGTTGAAGGCCACCTGCACGCGTGCGGCGGGGCTGTTGGCGTGGAAGGTCTCGACCACCGTGCCGTCGGCCGCGTGCAGCACGATGCGCCCGGAACCCAGTCGCACCGCCTCGTTGAACGACAGGATGACCGAGGTGTCGAGGTTGACACCCACGCGGCCGGCTGGCGGAGACGCTTTCCGCAGCTTCGGCGCGGCGGTGTCTACCCACGGAGCGCCCAGGCGTACGACGAAGCCGTCGAACTTCTGCTCGGCGGCGGGTAGGTCTTTGGAGGCTGTCTTGCCGTCCCACTTCGTGTCGCCGTTGTCCAGAAGCAGCTGCACCTGCGTGCCGGCCTTCACCGGGCCCGGCACCTCGACAACGGATTCGAAGCTGCCGCCCGTGGCCTTGCGCAGCGCGTCGAGGTCGTTCGACAGCTCGACCGGCGCGCTGTTCGGGTTGCCGTCCCAGACGAACAGCGCGAAGTTGCGGTCCACCTCGGGCACTGCGGCGCCCGCCGGGCCCGCAACGATCAGGTAGTTGCCGTCGGTGCCCTTGTCGATCGAGCGGATGCCGCGACCTCCGAGCTCGAGTTCGATGGGTGCACCGAAGACGGCTTGCGTGGCGGTGCCGGCCATCAGTGCAGCATGGTTCTGCAGCGCCACGATCAACGCCTTGGCGCGCACCGAAGCACCGGTCTGCGGCGCACGGAAACCCAGCCACAGGGCCGTGTCGCCCGGCGCGCTGGTCATGCCTTCGATCGAGAAGCCGTCGACGCGCTCCGGCACGATGCCGGCGGCGGCCGACACGGCAAAGCCGAAGTGGTTTGCCCCCAGCCCGTGGGCGTTGCCTGTGTCCCAGGCGATGAGCTGCGCTTCGAGCAGCGAGAACTGGTCCACGTAGTCGAACGTGGTGGCCGCGCCGGTGCCGCTGACCTTCACTGCGAAGAGGTGCGAACGGTCGGTGGCTGCGTCGCCGCCGTCCTTCTTGTTGCTGTTGGAGCCGGTGAAGTACAGCGTGTCGCCGATGCGCGTGCCGGCTTCGAGGTCGAGCTCCTTGGCGAGCTTGGGGCCGTTGTCCTTGTAGCTCCACTCCTTCACTGCCGCGCCACCGGCGCGCGGGTACACGCGCAGCACATTCGATTCATCGTCCGCCACGAGCATGAAGTCGTCCGGCAGGGCGATGGCGGTCGAGGCGTCGGATGAGCCTTCGGTGGTGTCTGCTTTGGGGGTGAACTGCGCCTTCGAGACGAGCTGGTCGGGCTCGGGCTGCACCACGACGGGCGGCGTGGTCGGCGGTGGGTTGGCTGTCGGCGGGAAGAACCCACTGAAGCCACCGGCGTCACTGCCGCCGCCGCAGGCAGCGAGCAGGATCGACAGGGCGCCGGCAAGCAGCATGGGTCGAAAGGGGATGCGGGTCGAGGGGGAAAGCGAACTCATGGTGCGTGGCCGTTCTTTGGAACAAACCGCGCATGCTGTTGCTTTCGTATGACGGATCCGTGAAAGACCAGCTGGATTCCAAGTGCTCGTCAGGGCCCGTCAGGGCGCTTGCTGCAACGACTTCGGCACCTTGTAGCGCTCTCCATCATGGTGCAGCGTCACGGTGCTGAACTTCGCGGGCAGCGCTTTCTCGACGCAGCCCTGGTCTTCCTGTTCCTGCGCATGGCTTTGCACCAGCGTGCGCGACAGCTGCAGGTCGGCAAAGCCGTTGCTCGTCGTGCGAGCGACTGACAGCATGGTGCGCAGCTTCTCGAAGCGGCCGGTGCAGGTGGTGTCCCAGCCACCGTCGTCGTGGTCGAGTTCGACCTCCTGCAGCACCTGCTGCAGCTTGTTGCCGCGTTGCACATAGAGGCGCACGGTCTCGCTGGCGCGCGGGCCCGAGGTCGGGCTGTTGCCGCGGTAGCGCACGCGCAGGCCGAAGGCGCGCGTGTCGGGCGACAGCACATAGCGCGAGGTGTCGACGCGGATCTCCTGGATCGTGGTGGTCGCGTCTTCGTCGAGCGCCTCGGGTAGGAAGATCCGCCCGATCACCGTGTCGCGGTCGGTGTTGCCGTTGTCGGGCCGCTGGATCAGCAGCAGCGCGAGGTCGAAGACCTTGGCGCCCTTGTCGGTGGTCTCGCGCGGCATGGGCAGCACCACGATGCTGCGGCCCGGAAATGCCGGCCAGACCTTGCACGCGGCAAGCCGTTCGTCGAGCGGTTGCCTGGGATAGAGCTTGGCGTGCATGCGTTCGGCCAGGCCGCTCTCGCAGGCGGCGTGGCTCAGGCCGGAGGTGGAAGCCAGGCCCAGAAGGAGCAGTGCATGACGCAGGAAGGTCGGGGCGCGCATTGCCGATCGTGATGTCAGATGGCGTTCGCCGCAGGCACCGATGCGCCTTGTGCGCGTGCAGGAAGCCAGCGCGCGGCGGCAGCCTCGAGCACTGCCGGGTCGCCGCTGCTCTCGAGCACCAGCCCGCCTTCGCTGCCGTCACCTGCCAGCCGGCCGAGCGACGCGAGCACGCGACGGGTCTGCTGCGCGACCGGTGCGCCGGTGTCGATGAAGCGCAGCGTCGGCGGTGCGTGGCGCTGCAACTCGTCTTTCACGAGCGGGTAGTGCGTGCAGCCGAGCACCACGGTGTCGACCTGGCCCGGGCCGTCGCCGAAGGGGCCGGCCTTGGCCATGTAGCGTGCGCACAGTGCCGCGATAGCGGGGCTGTCGAAACCTTCGATGGCCTTCACGAGGCCGTCGCACGGCACGGGCCGCACGGTCGCCGCGGCGGCGAAGGAATCGCGCAGGGCCGCGTACCGGGCGCTGGCCAAGGTGCCGCGCGTGGCCAGCACGGCGATGTGGCCCGTACGGCTCGTCGCCACGGCGGGCTTGAGCGCCGGCTCCAGGCCCACGATGGGCAGGGTGGGGAATTCGGCGCGCAGCACGTGGATTGCCGCCGTGGTGGCCGTGTTGCATGCCACCACCAGCGCCTTGATGTCGTGCGCGCCCAGCAGGTGTTCGACCACCTTGCGCGAGCGCTCGATGACGTAGGCATCGCCGCGCTCGCCGTAGGGCGCGTTCGCGGTGTCGGCGAAGTAGACGAAGCGTTCGGTCGGCAGCTCGGCCTGCAGCGCGGCGAGCGTGCTGAGCCCCCCGACGCCGCTGTCGAACACGCCGACCGGGTTCAAGCGACTTCCAGCGGAATGGTCTTGAACTCGCCGCTGGCGATGCGCTTTTGCCACTCGGCCGGGCCGGTGATGTGCGCGCTGGTGCCTCCGGCGTCGACCGCCACCGTCACCGGCATGTCGACCACGTCGAACTCGTAGATGGCTTCCATGCCCAGGTCTTCGAAGCCCACCACCTTGGCGGTCTTGATCGCCTTGCTCACCAGGTAGGCGGCGCCGCCCACGGCCATGAGGTAGGCGCTCTTGTGCTTCTTGATGGCCTCGATGGCGACAGGGCCGCGCTCGGCCTTGCCGATCATGGCGATCAGGCCGGTCTCGGCCAGCATCATCTCGGTGAAGCCGTCCATGCGCGTGGCGGTGGTCGGGCCGGCGGGGCCCACGGCCTCGTCGCCGACCGGATCGACCGGGCCGACGTAGTAGATGACGCGGTTCTTGAAGTCGACCGGCAGCTTCTCGCCCTTGGCCAGCATGCCCTGGATGCGCTTGTGCGCGGCGTCGCGGCCGGTGAGCATCTTGCCGTTGAGCAGGATGGTATCACCGGGCTTCCAGCTGGCCACTTCGGCGGGCGTGAGCGTGTCGAGGTTGACGCGCTTGCTCTTCTTTTCGTCGGGCGCCCAGTTCACGTCGGGCCACAGATCGAGCGACGGCGGATCGAGGTAGACCGGGCCGCTGCCGTCCATCACGAAGTGCGCATGGCGCGTGGCCGCGCAGTTGGGGATCATCGCCACGGGCTTGCTGGCCGCGTGCGTGGGGTACATCTGGATCTTGACGTCGAGCACGGTGGCCAGGCCGCCCAGGCCCTGCGCGCCGATGCCCAGTGCATTGACCTTCTCGAACAGCTCCAGGCGCAGCGCCTCGACCTTGCTGAGTTCGGCGCCCGAGGCGGCCTTGGCCTGCAGTTCGTGCATGTCGAGGTCGTCCATCAGGCTTTCCTTGGCCATCAGGGCTGCCTTCTCGGCGGTGCCGCCGATGCCGATGCCCAGCATGCCCGGCGGGCACCAGCCCGCGCCCATGGTCGGCACGGTCTTCAGGACCCAGTCGACCACGCTGTCGCCCGGGTTCAGCATGACCAGCTTGCTCTTGTTCTCGCTGCCGCCGCCCTTGGCCGCGACCGTCACTTCGACGGTGTTGCCGGGCACGATCTCGGTGAAGATCACCGCGGGCGTGTTGTCCTTGGTGTTCTTGCGGTCGAACTGCGGGTCGCCCACGACGGAGGCGCGCAGCATGTTGTCGGGGTGGTTGTAGCCGCGGCGAACGCCTTCGTTGATGGCGTCGTCCAGGCTACCGGTGAAGCCGCCCCAGCGCACGTCCATGCCCACCTTGAGGAACACGTTGACGATGCCGGTGTCCTGACAGATCGGGCGATGGCCCACAGCACTCATCTTGCTGTTGGTCAGGATCTGCGCAATGGCGTCCTTGGCGGCGGGACTCTGCTCGCGCTCGTAGGCCTTGGCGAGGTGGGCGATGTAGTCCGCGGGGTGGTAATAGCTGATGTATTGCAGCGCGGCGCTGATCGATTCGATCAGGTCGGCCTGCTGGATCGTGGTCGTCATGGTGGGGATCTTCTTGGAGGGGGAACGCCCCCGATTATCTCAGCCACCAATACCGCAGCCCGGCGCCGGGCGAAAGCGCCCGGCGGGGCCCAAGCAGGACCGGCACTACGGCGCCGAAGCCGCCGCCGGTGCTGCGGCCGTTGTCGTGCCGCGCGCCGCCGCAATCCACCCGTCGAAGGTCGCCTGGTGCACGCGAATCCACCCGTCGGCATGGCGAATCACATCCTGCATGCTGTTCGCGCCTTCGCTCATGCGCAGGTTCTGCGCGTTGATGTCGCTGATCGGCAGCTTCATCGCCTCGAACAGGCGGCCGGCGGCGGGGTTCTTCTCGATGAAGGCCCGGTTGGCCACGATGCGCTGCTGGTTGGCCAGGAAGCCGTAGTTGCGGCCGTTGGGCAGCCGGGTGTCCACCTGCGCGCCGACCTGCGTGGGCGAGAAGGGCACCTGCAGCCAGACCACGTCGGCGCCCGGGCGCAGCACGGCGCTGACCCAGTAGGGCGTCCACGTGTAGTACAGGATCGGCTTGTCCTGCTTGAAGCGCGCGATGGTGTCGGCCATCAGCGCCGCGTAGCTGCCCTGCTTGTGGGTCACGCTGTCGCGCAACTGGTAGGCGCTCAGGTGGTTCTCGATGGCCAGTTCGCAGCCCCAGCCGGGGTTGCAGCCGGTCAGGTCGGCCTTGCCGTCACCGTCGGCGTCGAAGAGTTTGGCGATGGCCGGGTCCTTCAGCTGCGCGAGGTTGGTGATGTTGTATTGCTCGGCGGTCTTGCGGTCGATCAGGTAGCCCTGCACCGCGCCGTCGGAGTACGTGCCCTGGCGCCACAGCTTGGCGTCGCCGCCGCTGTTCTTGTAGAAGTCGGCGTGCAGCAGGCTCCAGTGGTTGGCCATGAAGGTGGCGTCGCCGTTGGCAATGGCCAGGTGCTCGGTGGCAGGCTCCAGGTCCTTCATGGGTTGGACGGTGTAGCCGAGCTTCTCGAGCGCGCGCATCACCAGCAGTGTCTGGAAGGCTTCCTCGGCGAGCGAGCTTTTCAGCGGCTGCACGGTGACGCCCCGGCCGGGCAGGTCGGTGCTGGCCTGTGCGGTCGCACCCAGGGCGATGAGGCCCAGCGCGAGGAGGCCGCGGGCGAAGAAGGAGCGGGTGGTCTTCATGCGTGGATGTCCTCCGTGATCAGTGCGCTTGGGTAGAAAGGGCGGGCACGGCGTCGTTCGCGTGCTGGCCGCGCGACGGCGTGCCCACGAGGCGCTGCAGCAGGCGCAGCGCAAGGCCGGCCGGGCCGGTGTGCCACCAGCGGTGGCCAGCGGCGCGGCGCGACTTGCCCATGGCCTGCGTCAGGCGGTCCAGCGAGATCGCCAGCAGCACGATGCCCAGGCCGCCGACGGTGGCCAGGCCCATGTCGAGCCGGCCGATACCGCGCAGCACCATCTGGCCCAGGCCGCCCACGGCGATCATCGAGGCGATCACCACCATCGACAGCGACAGCATCAGCGCCTGGTTGATGCCCGCCATGATCGACGGCATGGCCAGCGGCAGCTTCACCTTCACCAGCATCTGCCAGGGCGAGGCACCGTAGGCGCGCGCGGCCTCGATCAGGTCGGGGCGCACCTGGCGCAGGCCGAGGTTGGTCAGGCGCACCAGCGGTGCCAGCGCGAAGACGATGGTCACGATCACGCCCGGCACGTTGCCGATGCCGAACAGCATCACCACCGGCACGAGGTACACGAAGGCCGGCGTGGTCTGCATGGCGTCGAGCACCGGGCGCATCACGTGCTGGGCCCGGTCGCTGCTGGCCAGCAGCACGCCCAGCGGCAGGCCGATGACCATGCAGAACACCAGCGAGGTCAGCACCAGCGACAGCGTGACCATGGCCTCGGGCCAGATGCCCAGCATGGTCACCAGCATCAGCGACACGACGGTGCCGATGGCCAGCGCGCGGCCGGCGAACTGCCAGGCGAGCAAACCGATCAGCGCAATCATCGGCAGCGCGGGCAGGGCGGTGAGCAGGCCCTGCACCGAGTTGAGCGTGCTGTCGATGGGCAGGCGCACGCTCTGGAAGAAGGGGCGGAAGTGCTCCACCACCCAGCCCAGGCCCTGGTTGATCCAGGCCTCGACGGGCAGCGAGCCGTCCCACAGGCGGTGCAGCGCGAAGCCGCCGGTGGCGCTGTCGGCCTGCCCGGCGAGGGCATGCGCGGTGTTCGCCGGGGCATCGAGCCAGGCGCTGGCGGTCGAGGTGTCAGGCGCGGCCGAGATGGCTTCCCACGGGTCGAGGGTGGGGGGCGCGGCGGGCGTGTCCAGGATGGGGACGTCCATGAGGGGCGTGTTCAGGGGCGCGTTCAGGTCGGAAGGCAATGTGGTGTCGTTCATCGTTCAAGGTCCTTCGTGAATTCAGTGCGGCTCGGCGGCGAGTGCGGGCGCGGCGTGCGGCGAGACGGGTTCGATCGGCGGCGTGTCGCGGTCGAGGAACTTCAGCAGCGTGGTCTTGCTGATCGCGCCGCAGAAGCGGCCGTCGCCGGCCACCACGGGCAGTGCGCACGGCGCCTGCGCGAGCTGGCCGATCAGGCCCGCCACGGGAGCGTCGGCGTCGATGCGCGGCAGGTCGTCGAGGAAGGCGTGCTGCAACCCGAGCGGACCCGAGTGCCCGTCGAGTGCGCCGCGCAGCGTGTCGGCCGAGACCACGCCGAGGAAGCGCTTGGTCGGGCTGGTCACATAGGCGAAGTCGCGGTCCTGGTCTTCGAGCAGCTTGAGCGCCGCGCGCGCGCCGCGTTCGGGGTGTTCGGACACCACGGTGAGCGACTTGCGCGCGATGTCCGAGGCCTTGAACACCGCCGCCGCGTCCACGCCGCGCACGAAGCTGCGCACGTAGTCGTCGGCCGGGGTGCGCAGGATCTCGTCGGGCGTGCCGACCTGGATCACGTGGCCGTCCTTCATGATCGCGATGCGGTCGCCGATGCGCATGGCCTCGTCCAGGTCGTGCGAGATGAAGACGATGGTGCGGCGCTGCACCTGCTGCAGCCTCAGCAGCTCCGATTGCATCTCGGTGCGGATGATCGGGTCGAGCGCCGAGAAGGCCTCGTCCATCAGCAGGATCGACGGGTCGGACGCCAGCGCGCGCGCCAGGCCCACGCGCTGCTGCATGCCGCCAGAGAGTTCGTCGGGGTAGCTGTCGCCCCAGCCCGAAAGGCCCACCTGCGCCAGCGCCAGGTCGGCCTGCGCGAGGCGGTCCTTCTTGGGCGCGCCCGACAGCTCCAGACCGAAGGCCGTGTTCTCGCGCACCGTCATGTGCGGCATCAGCGCGAACGACTGGAACACCATGCTGATGTCCTTGCGGCGCAGCGCGCGCAGCTTGGCGTCGGAATGTTCGTTGATGTCGGCGCCGTCGATCACGATGCGCCCGGCGGTCGGCTCGATCAGCCGATTCAAGAGGCGCACCAGCGTCGACTTGCCCGAGCCCGACAGGCCCATGATCACGAAGATCTCGCCGGCCTGGATCTCGAAGGTGGCGTCGAACACGCCGATCGACTGGCCGGTCTGCGCCAGGATTTCCTTCTTGGAAAAACCTTGGCGGACCAGCTCCAGCGCCTGTTCGGGCGAATCGCCGAATACCTTGAAGACATGGTCGATGAGAATTCCTTTGGCCATATGCCGGGGCTCCTTGAGTGAAGGGTGGACACAGCACCGCCCCGCAGGGCGGCAACGGCCACGCCATCAGCCCGATGAGGGAGCTGCCCGACAGCGCGCATGAAGACTGCGCATGCGCATGCAATGGCCCGGCGAGCCCCGAGGGCTGCCGACAGGCACTGAAGACGACTTGGCGACGAAGCCAGTGCCCGCCGGATGCTTCATTCGCAGACAACGGGCCTGGTCGAGGGGCGCCGCCTGGATGAGCGTGACGTGGCAATGGGGCCGGAAAAGATCCGGCCGGTTTGCCGGGCTGGGCCCGGCGTGGAGGGCCTTGCACCGCGACGGGATTCGCTGATCCGCGAGTAGTGCAAGGATGACCAACATGACTTGTTGATCGTCGAAAGACCGTAATTATAACTTTTTGGCATGACGCGAGTCAACCCACGGGCGTATCGTGGCCGTGGGACGCGGGCGAAAGGCCTCGTCAGATGCGAGCTATTCTTATTGAGCCGATACTCGGCACCGCATCCGGTGAGCGGATGCACCCATCCAAGACTGCGGAGCTTTTTTTCTCATGACGACTTCTCCCAAGACCCGTGCCGAGCGCGACACCTTCGGCCCGATCGACGTGCCGGCCGACAAGCTGTGGGGCGCGCAAACGCAGCGCTCGCTGCAGAACTTCGACATCTCCGGCGAGCAGCAGCCGCGCGAAATCATCAAGGCGCTCGCGCAGGTCAAGCGCGCATCGGCTGTGGTCAACCACGCGCTGGGCCTGCAGGAAGAGAAGAAGACCAATGCCATCGTGGCTGCAGCCGATGAAGTCATTGCCGGCAAGCACCCGGGCGAGTTCCCGCTGGTGGTCTGGCAGACCGGCTCGGGCACGCAGAGCAACATGAACGTCAACGAGGTGCTGGCCAACCGCGCCAGCGAGATCCTCGGCGGCGAGCGCGGGGAAGGGCGCCTGGTGCACCCGAACGACGACGTGAACCGCAGCCAGTCGAGCAACGACGTGTTCCCCACCGCCATGCATGTGGCCGCCGTCGAGGCCATCACGCACAAGCTGCTGCCCGCGATCGCCAAGCTGCGCGGCACGCTGGCGAAGAAGTCGGAAGACTTCGCCGACATCGTGAAGATCGGCCGCACCCACCTGCAGGACGCCACGCCGCTCACGCTGGGCCAGGAGTTCTCGGGCTACGTGGCGCAACTCGCGCATGGCGAGGCGCATGTGCGCGCCGCGCTGCCGCACCTGTGCGAACTGGCGCTGGGCGGCACGGCTGTCGGCACCGGCCTGAACGCGCCCAAGGGCTACGCGGAGCAGGTCGCGGCCGAACTGGCGAAGCTCACGGGCCTGCCGTTCGTCACGGCGCCGAACAAGTTCGAGGCCATGGCCAGCATCGACGGCATGGTGCATGCGCACGGCGCGCTGAAGACGCTCGCTGCCAGCATGAACAAGATCGCCAACGACGTGCGCTGGCTCGCGAGTGGCCCGCGCAGCGGCATCGGCGAACTGAGCATTCCCGAGAACGAACCGGGCTCGTCGATCATGCCGGGCAAGGTCAACCCGACCCAGAGCGAGGCCGTCACGATGCTGGCCGCGCAGGTGTTCGGCAACGACGTCGCCATCAACATCGGCGGCGCCTCGGGCAACTTCGAGCTGAACGTGTTCCGCCCGATGGTGGCCCACAACTTCCTGCAGAGCGTGCGCCTGCTGGCCGACGGCATGGTGAGCTTCAACGACCACTGCGCGGTGGGCATCGAGCCGAACCGCGAGCGCATCACCGAGCTGGTGCAGCGCTCGCTGATGCTGGTGACCGCGCTGAACACGCACATCGGCTACGACAAGTCGGCCTATATCGCGAAGAAGGCGCACAAGGAAGGCACGAGCCTGCGCGAAGCCGCGATTGCGTCGGGGCACCTGACGGCCGAGCAGTTCGACCAGTGGGTGGTGCCGGAGAACATGACCGGCCGTTGATCCGTTCAGCAGCCTCATGAAAAAAGGACCCGAGAGGGTCCTTTTTCGTTGCCGGCCGATCAGTACCCGATCGTGTAACGCTGGCGCGAATGCGCGGGCTTTTCGAGCTCGTCGATGAACGCGATCGCGTAGTCCTCGAAGGTGATCCAGCTGCGGCCTTCTGCGCTCACCAGCAGGTCGTCCTGGCCCAGGCGGAACTTGCCGGTGCGCTCGCCTTCGACGAATTCGGCGGAGGGCGACAGGAAGGTCCAGTCGAGGTCCTTCTCGTTGCGCAGCGCGTCGAGGAACACGCCGCCGGCCGAGGCCTCGGCGCGGTAGGCGTCGGGGAAGTTCGGCGTGTCGATCACCTTCAGGCCGGGTGCCGCGAACAGGCTGCCGGCGCCGCCGACCACCAGCAGGCGCTTCACGCCCGCGCGCTTCACCGGCTCGATCACCGCGGCAGGCGGCACGGTGGCGAAGTGCGCCGCGCTGAACACGGCGTCATGGCCGGCCACGGCCGTTTCGAGGGCGGCACCGTCGAGCACGTCGAGGTCGACCGCCTTCACGTTGGCACGACCTGCCAGCTTCGCGCTGGCGTGGCGGGCGATGGCCGTCACGGTGTGGCCGCGACGCAGGGCTTCTTCGAGGAGGCGGCCGCCGGCGCGTCCGGTGGCGCCGAGGATGGCGATGTGGCTCATGAATGACTCCAGAAAGTGTCGGAAGTGGATGGGATGAACTGCATCTTAGGTTTCTGGTTTCGAAAGAAATACCTCTAATTCCGCGCTTCTTTATTCCTAAAATCGTTCGAATGGATCGATTGAACGCAATGCGGGTGTTCGTGACCGTGGTCGACGCGGGCAGCCTCTCGGCCGCGGCCGACAAGCTCGACCTGTCCCGCCCGGTGGTCACGCGCTACGTGGCCGAGCTGGAGCAATGGACCGGCGCACGTCTGCTGCACCGCACGACGCGCCGCCTGAGCCTCACGGCGGCGGGCGAAGAGCTGCTGCCGCGCTGCCGCCAGGTGCTGGAGCTTGCGGGCGACATGCAGGCGGCGGTGCGCCATCCTGCCGAGGCGCCGAGCGGGCAGTTGCGCATCACCGCCAGCACCTCGTTCGCGCAGGCGCAGCTGGCCGGCGCGGTGGCCGACTACGTGCGGAGCTATCCGGGCGTGGCGGTCGACCTGGTGCTGCTCGATCGCGCGGTGAACCTGGTGGACGAGCGCATCGACCTCGCGATCCGCGTGTCGGCCGAGATCGATCCGAACCTCATCGCGCGCCGGCTCTCGGTGTGCCGCTCGGTGGTGTGCGCGACGCCGGCCTACCTGAAGGCGCACGGCCAGCCGCAGCGCGTGGAAGAGCTGGCGCAGCGCAACTGCCTCACGCACTCGTATTTCGGCCGCAGCCTCTGGAACTTCACACGCAAGGCCGACGGCCAGCCGGTCTCCGTGGCCGTGGCCGGCAACCTCTCGACCAACGACGCCTCCAGCCTGATGGCGCTGGCGCGGGCCGGGGCGGGCATCGCGATGCTGCCCACCTATCTCACGTCGGGGTTGCTGCAATCGGGCGAGCTGGTGTCGCTCTTTCCCGATCACGAGCCGCAGGTGCTGGGCGTGTATGCGGTGTACGCCTCGCGCAAGCACATGCCGTCTGCGCTGCGCACCTTGCTCGATTTCCTGGCCGAGCGGTTCACCGAAGTGCCGGCCTGGGATACGCCTCAGCCCCGGTAACCGATCCTCGCCGCGCCACTGTGCGGTTCGCGGGACACCGCGGAACCGGCTTGGCCGGGCCGCTGGTGTCGCCCCCGACGAGGGGGAGGGAGAAGCGACACGAAGTGCGCGAAGCCTGGGGGAGTGCCGTCAGTGGTTGGCGGCAGCCGCCTCGTTCATCAGCTTGTCGGTGTAGGCGATGGCCATGGCCGAGAACAGGAACGCGATGTGGATCACGGTCTGCGCGATCAGCACCTTGTCGGTGTAGTTGTCCGCGTTGATGAAGGTCTTGAGCAGGTGGATCGAGCTGATGCCGATGATGGCGGTGGCCAGCTTCACCTTGAGCACCGAGGCGTTCACGTGGCTCAGCCACTCGGGCTGGTCCTGATGGCCTTCGAGGTCCATGCGGCTCACGAAGGTTTCGTAGCCGCCCACGATCACCATGATGAGCAGGTTGGAAATCATCACGACGTCGATCAGCGCCAGCACCACCAGCATGATCACCGTCTCGTTGAGCGCGCCGACCGGGGCGGTGGTCTTGTAGCCGATGCTCGCGATCAAGGCCTGCAGCGCGTCCTTGTTGCCGAAGGCGGCTTCGACCAGATGCAGCAGCTCGACCAGGAAGTGCACCACGTACACGCCCTGGGCCACGATCAGCCCCAGGTACAGCGGCAGCTGCAGCCAGCGGCTCGCGAAGATGAGCCTGGGCAGCGGCTTCAGCGGGGAATTGCGCGCTGGTACGGGGGCGTTCCGGGCATCGAAGGAATCGGGGGCGGACATGAAGTAAGACAACAGATGTAAAAAGTCGGGCGATTCTAGAGGTCTCCCAGTGACGCACTCGTGATACCCCTGCGAACTAACATCGACCCGTCAGTGGGCCGTAAGTGCACGCCCTGACATTACGGCCGCATTCAATCAGGAGACCTAGAGCATGAGCAGCGCATCGAAGAACATTGAATCCGTCCTGGTCGAGAACCGCGTGTTCCCGCCTGACGCCCGCGCCACCGAAGGCGCCCGCATCGCCGGCATGGCGGCCTACGAGGCGCTGTGCAAGGAGGCCGAACAGGACTTCGAAGGCTTCTGGACCCGGCTGGCCAAGGACAACCTCCAGTGGACCAAGCCCTTCACCCGCACGCTCGACGAATCCAAGGCGCCGTTCTACGAATGGTTCGGCGACGGTGAGCTCAACGCCAGCGCCAACTGCCTCGACAAACACATCGGCACCCCGGTAGAGAACAAGACCGCGATCGTCTTCGAAGCCGACGACGGCGCCATCACCCGCGTCACCTACAAGGAGCTGCTGGCCCGCGTGAGCCAGTTCGCCAACGCGCTCAAGGCGCAGGGCATCCAGAAGGGCGACCGCGTCATCATCTACATGCCGATGACCATCGAGGGCGTGGTGGCCATGCAGGCCTGCGCGCGCATCGGCGCCACCCACAGCGTGGTCTTCGGCGGCTTCTCGGCCAAGGCGCTGCAGGAGCGCATCATCGACGCCGGCGCCGTGGCTGTCATCACCGCCAACTACCAGCTGCGCGGCGGCAAGGAACTGCCGCTGAAGGCCATCGTCGACGACGGCATCGCGCTCGGCGGCTGCGACACGCTCAAGACCGTGCTCGTGTACGAGCGCACCCCCAGCGCGTGGAACCGCGTCGAGGGCCGCGACAAGACCTTCACCGAAGCGCTGGCGGGGCAGAGCACCGAATGCGCGCCCGTGCCGGTCAACGCCGAGCACCCGCTGTTCATCCTCTACACCTCGGGCTCCACGGGCAAGCCCAAGGGCGTGCAGCACGCCACCGGCGGCTACCTGCTGTGGGCCAAGCTCACGATGGACTGGACCTTCGACATCCGCCCCGAAGACCTGTTCTGGTGCACCGCCGACATCGGCTGGATCACCGGCCACACCTACGTTGCCTACGGCCCGCTCGCGGCCGGCGCCACGCAGGTCGTGTTCGAAGGCATCCCGACCTTCCCGCACGCAGGCCGCTTCTGGGAAATGATCGAGAAGCACAAGGTCAGCGTGTTCTACACCGCGCCCACCGCGATCCGCTCGCTCATCAAGGCCGCCGAAGGCGACGAGAAGGTGCACCCGAAGAACTGGGACTTGACCAGCCTGCGCATCCTCGGCTCGGTCGGCGAGCCGATCAATCCGGAAGCGTGGATGTGGTACCACCGGAACATCGGCGGCGAGCGCTGCCCGATCGTCGACACCTTCTGGCAGACCGAGACCGGCGGCCACGTCATCACGCCGCTGCCGGGCGCCACGCCGCTGGTGCCGGGTTCGTGCACCTTGCCGCTGCCGGGCATCATGGCCGCCATCGTCGACGAGACGGGCAAGGACCTGCCCAACGGCGCGGGCGGCATGCTGGTCATCAAGCGGCCCTGGCCCTCGATGATCCGCACGATCTGGAACGACCCCGAGCGCTTCAAGAAGAGCTACTTCCCCGAGGAGATGGGCGGCACGATCTACCTGGCCGGCGACGGCGCGGTACGCAGTGCCGACCGCGGCTACTTCCGCATCACGGGCCGCATCGACGACGTGCTCAACGTGTCGGGTCACCGACTGGGCACGATGGAAATCGAATCGGCGCTGGTGTCCAAGACCGACCTCGTGGCCGAAGCCGCGGTGGTGGGCCGTCCCGACGACGTGACGGGCGAGGCGGTGTGCGCCTTCGTCGTGCTCAAGCGCTCGCGCCCGACGGGCGAGGAGGCCAAGCAGATCGCCAACGAACTGCGTGCCTGGGTCGCCAAGGAAATCGGCCCCATCGCCAAGCCCAAGGACATCCGCTTCGGCGACAACCTGCCCAAGACGCGCAGCGGCAAGATCATGCGGCGCCTGCTGCGCAGCATCGCCAAGGGTGAGGCGATCACGCAGGACACCTCGACACTCGAAAATCCGGCGATCCTGGATCAGTTGTCGGAGACCAACTGACAAACTGCACCGAGGATTGGCCGGATCCGGCCAATCCGGAACAGTTGTCACGAACCTGCTGAGCAGAGGTGTAGGACATGGCCGTTTGTACGGTCATGTCCGCCGAAGTGGCCTCCGGGCTGAGGTACAACCGGTGTCATCGCCGCGTCACGCTGTGCGCGCGGCCGTTGTTGTCACCGTGTTCGATCTTTTGCAAGGAGGCGCCACATGGGCGTGAGATCCGCTTTTCTTTTCGTCATCGTGCTGCTCATCGCGGGGCTCGCCGCGCTGAACTGGGGCACGCTGTCGGCCCCGACCGACGTGTGGCTCGGCTTCATGAGCGTGTCGGCGCCGCTGGGGCTGATCATGCTGGGGCTCACGGCCGTGCTCGCGGCCTTCTTCCTCGTGTATGTGCTGTACCTGCACAGTTCGGTGCTGCTCGAGACCAAGCGCCACACCAAGGAAATGCAGACCCAGCGCGACCTCGCCGACAAGGCCGAGGCCTCGCGCTTCACCGAACTGCGCAACTTCCTGGAAGCGCAGGAGAAGCAGCACATGTCGCACAACGCCGACCGTCACACCGCGCTGCTGGCGCGAATGGATCAGCTGGAAAGCGCGGTCAAGCTGCGTTCGGACCAGACCGACAACACGGTGGCGGCGCACATCGGGCAGCTCGAGGACCGCATCGAGCGCCGGCCGCTGCCCAGCGACATCAACCCGACGCTCTGATCGGGCGCGCCGCTCTTTTCTTTTCTCTTACTTCGTCGACAGTACCCAGGCCGCGAGCTTCTTCGCATCCGCTTCGCTGACCTGGTTGTTGGCCGGCATCGGCACCGGGCCCCACACGCCGGCGCCGCCCTTGATGATCTTGGTGGCGAGCGTGTTGGCCGCACCCTTGTCGTCCTTGTACTTGGCCGCGATGTCCTTGAACGAGGGGCCGAGCACCTTGCGCTCGACCGCGTGGCAGCTCATGCAGTTCTTCGACGTGGCCAGGGCCAGGTCCGCGAAGGCAGGTGCCGCGAGGCCGAGACCCAGGACTGCCATCAACATCGTTCTTTTCATGGGGATTGTTTTCGTAAGGGCTGAGTTACATTCGATTCAACGCGATTGTAGGTAGCGCGGTGCACCTGCACCGGCGGCGATGCCGACCAACTCGAAGGGATTCGCGATGTGGTTTCTGCTCTTGGGCCTGCTCGGCGTGGCCCTCAAATATCTCGAAGTAGGCATGGTCGCCGGCTGGAGCTGGTGGATCGTGCTGAGCCCGTTCGCAATGGCTCTGGCATGGTGGGCCTGGGCCGATTCGTCGGGCTATACCAAGCGCAAGGTCATCGAGCGCGAAAACCGTCGCAAGCAGGAGCGCATCGACCGCCAGAAGACCAACATGGGCCTGCGCACCAGCAACGGGCAGCAGCGCCCGCGCCGCTGAAAACAAGGCCCCGCCACCCGCGCCGCATGCCGACTGGACGCGCGCCATGGACGACGAAGCCGCCACCCATGCCTTGCTGGTCTTCGGGTTGTCGCTGCTGGTCGGGCCTGCGGTCGGCGCGCTGGTCGGGCGTTTCAAGACCTTCTTCTGGGGTGTCGGCGTCGGTGCGTTGCTGATCGGCTGCGCCGGCCTGTACGGCGCGGTCACGGTGGGCTGGCAGCGCTACCAGTCGATCGTGGGCACGACCAGCACGCAAGGCAGCCTGGTCGAATTCGTGGAAGAGCGCAGCAAGGACAGCAAGGGCTACGTGACCACCACGCGCGCGCCCGTTGTCGAATACACCGCCGCCGACGGGCAGAAGCGCCGTGTCAAGGGGCTCGGCGGCAGCCTGTCGGAAAAGGAGTGGGGCGATGCGGTCGAGGTGCGCTACAGCACCGCCGACCCCGCCAAGGCCTTGGTGGCCGACTTCCAGAACGTGTGGGGCATCGTCTGGGGGCTTGCCCTCTTCGGTGGCTTTCCGACGATGTTCGGCCTCTTCTTCACCGGCATGGCGTTCAAGGAAGGCCGCAAGGGGCGACCGGCGCCGGTGCGCGAACCCACGCTCATGCAGAAGAAGTGGCGCACGCGCGGCACGGTGCTGGCGAACGTGGTGTTCCTCGCCGGCTTCGCGCTGGTGTTTCTCTATCCCGACCCGAGTGCGATGAAGCAGTTCGGGGCGGGCTTTCTCACCATCGGCGCGGGGGCGTTGCTGCACTTCGTCGTGCAGAGCTTTCCCCCGGCGATGGATTTCGAAGCCCGAGCCATCTTCGCGATCGTCGGCCTGGGCTTTGCGGCCTTCGGCTACGGCGCGTGGATGATGGGCTGATTTCGCGTCAGAACTTGTCGAGCACCGCGCCCGAGCTCGCGCTCGATGCGTTGAACGCGAACTTGGCCTGCACGCCGCGCGTGTAGCGTGGGGCCGGCGGCGTCCAGCCTTCGCGGCGCTTGGCCAGCTCGGCTTCGGGCACGTTCAGTTCGAGCACCAGCTTGTGCGCGTCGATGGTGATCGAGTCGCCTTCGTTGACGAACGCGATCGTGCCGCCCGCTGCCGCTTCCGGCGCGACGTGGCCGACCACCATGCCCCAGGTGCCGCCCGAGAAGCGGCCGTCTGTGATGAGGCCGACGCTTTCGCCCAAGCCGGCACCGATCAGCGCACCGGTGGGGGCCAGCATTTCCGGCATGCCCGGGCCGCCCTTGGGGCCGAGGTAGCGCAGCACCATCACGTCGCCGGCCACGATCTTGCCGTCGAGGATGGCCTTGAGCGCCGACTGCTCGTCGTCGAACACACGGGCCGGGCCGGTGATGACCGGGTTCTTCAGGCCGGTGATCTTGGCGACTGCGCCTTCGGGCGACAGGTTGCCCTTCAGGATCGCCAGGTGGCCTTCTTCGTACATCGGGTTGTCGATCGGGCGGATCACGTCCTGGTCGGCACGCGGCACGTCGGGCACGTCCTTCAGCACTTCGGCAATCGTCTGGCCGCTGATGGTGATGCAATCACCATGCAGCAGACCGGCCTTCAGCAGCACCTTCATGACCTGCGGAATGCCGCCGGCCTGGTGCAGGTCGACCGCGAGATATTTGCCCGAGGGCTTCAGGTCGCAGATGACCGGGACCTTCTTGCGCATGCGCTCGAAGTCGTCGATGGACCACTCGACGCCGGCGGCGTGCGCGATGGCCAGGAAGTGCAGCACCGCGTTGGTCGAGCCGCCGGTGGCCATGATGACCGCCACGGCGTTCTCGATGGCCTTTTTGGTCACGATGTCGCGCGGCTTCAGGTCTTTCTTGATCGCCTCGATCAGCACCTTGGCCGATTCCTTGGCCGAGTTGGCCTTCTCATCGTGCGGGTTCGCCATGGTCGAGGAGTAGGGCAGCGAGATGCCCAGCGCCTCGAACGCGCTGGACATCGTGTTGGCGGTGTACATGCCGCCGCACGAGCCGGTGCCGGGGATGGCGCGCTTCTCGATCTCGAGCAGGTCTTCGTCGCTCATGTTGCCGGCGGCGTTCTGGCCCACGGCTTCGAACACGCTCACGATGTTCAGGTCCTGGCCCTTGTACTTGCCCGGGAGGATGGTGCCGCCGTAGACGTAGATCGCCGGCACGTTGGCGCGCAGCATGCCCATGAGGCCGCCGGGCATGTTCTTGTCGCAGCCGCCGACCACCAGCACGCCGTCCATCCACTGGCCGCCGACGCAGGTCTCGATGCAGTCGGAGATGACTTCGCGGCTCACCAGCGAGTACTTCATGCCTTCGGTGCCCATGGCCATGCCGTCGGAGATGGTGGGCGTGCCGAACACCTGTGCGTTGCCGCCGGCTTCCTCGATGCCTTCGATGGCCGCGTCGGCCAGCTTCTGCAGGCCCGAGTTGCAGGGCGTGATGGTGCTGTGGCCGTTGGCGACGCCGACCATCGGCTTCTTGAAGTCGCCTTCCTGGTAGCCCATGGCGTAGAACATCGAGCGGTTGGGCGCGCGGCTCTTGCCTTCGGTGATGTTCGCGCTGCGGCGATTGATCTGGATCGTCTTGGTGTCCATGGTGTCTCTTCTGTCGTGGGGAGAACGTGAGGGGAGCGCCAAGTATCGGACTTCTGATTGATTGGTTCCAATCCAATTTGATGCATCAATTGATATGCTTGGCATATGAATGAAGCCCTCATCGACCTGCGCGCCTGGCGCCAGTTCGTGGCCGTGGCCGAAGAACTGCACTTCGGCCGCGCCGCCCAGCGCCTGCACATGACGCAGCCGCCGGTCACGCAGGCCATCGCCCAGCTCGAGAAAACGCTGGGCGTGGTGCTGTTCGACCGCACGCGCCGCCGCGTGGCCCTCACGCCGGCGGGCGAGGCGCTGCTGCCCGACGTGCGCGAGCTGCTGGCACGGGCCCAGGCCCTGCCGGCACGGGCGCGCGCGGCGGCGGCGGGGCAGGTGGGGCGTGTGCGCATCGCCTTCGTCTCGACGGTCGGCTTCGAGCAATTGCCGGCCTGGGTGCGCGAGTTCCGTGTGCTCTGCCCCGAGGTGGCGCTCGAACTGGTGGAAGCCACCGGCGACGTGCAGCTCGAAGCCTTCGCGCGCGGCGAGATCGACGCCGGCCTGATGCTGCATTCGCCGGGCGCCGCGCCGCCGGGGCTGGCCTGTCTGCCGGTCGAGGTGGAGCCCCTGGTGCTCGCGCTGCCCGCCCAGCACCGGCTGGCCGAGGCGCGGCCCGTGCCGCTGGCCGAGGTGCTGGCCGAGCCGCTGGTGATCTTTCCGCGCCGCATCGTGCCGTCGCTGCACGACGCGATCTTCGGCCTGTACCACGCGGCCGGGCGCACGCCGCAGGTGGCGCAGGAGGCGATCCAGATGCAGACCATCGTCAACCTCGTGTCGGGCGGCATCGGCGCGGCCTGGGTGCCGCACAGCGTGATGCAGTTCCGGCGCGCGGGCGTGGTCTACCGGCAGGTCAACGAGTTCCAGGGCGTGGGGCGCCGCCGCGTGACCCTGCCGGTGTGCGAGACCAGCCTGGTCTGGCCCGCGCAGGCCTCGCATCCGGCGCTGGCGCGCTTCGTGGACTTCGTGCGCGAGCGGGCAGGGCGCGCGCCGACCCCCAACTCAGAGGCTGCGTGACGCCCGGCCGGCGGGCGCGGGCGAGGGCGCGTCCAGCGAGGCCGTCAGCAGCGCATCGAGCCAGCCCGCGAAGGCCTGCACCCGCCGCGAGAGGTTGCGCCGGTGCGGATACACGAGGTGCACCGGCAGCGGCTCGGCACGTGCGTCGGGCAGCACCTCGACCAGCTCGCCGTTCGCCAGGTGCGCGCGCACGTCGTAGGCGGGAATCTGGATCATGCCCAGCCCGGCCAATGCACACGCAATGTAGGTCTCGGCGTTGTTCGCCGCCACGCGGCTGCGAAGGCGCAGCGTCTGGGTTTCGCCATCGCGCAACTGCCATTCCCAGGGCGCGGCGCGGCCACTGGTCGGCGAGGCGTAGTTGATCGCGAAGTGCTGCGGCAGATCAGCCGGCGTGCGCGGCGTGCCGTGCTGCGCAAGGTAGGCCGGGCTCGCGCAGTTGATGAGCGTGAAATGCCCCAGCGGCCGCGCCACGAGGCTGCTGCTCGCCAGCGGGCCGACACGCAAGGCGCAGTCCACCCCTTCGAGCACGAGATCGACCGCGCGGTCGCTGGAACCCAGTTCCAGTTCGACCGCTGGATGCTGCGCAAGGAAGTCCGGCAGCGCCGGGGCGATCAGCAGCCGTGCGATGCGGCTGGGCACATCGACCTTCAGCCGGCCGCTCACGCTGCTGTGCGCGGGCTGGAACTGCTGCTCCATGTCTTCCATGTCGGCGACCAGCGCGCGGGCCCGTTCGAGCAACACCTCGCCGTCGGGTGTGAGGCCCACGCGGCGCGTGGTGCGATGCAGCAGGCGCGAGCCCAGGCGTGCCTCGAGCTGCTGGATGGCGGTCGATATGGTGGCGCGCGGCAGCGCTAGACGGTCGGCGGCGCGCGTGAAGCTGCCGGTTTCGGCCACGCGCAGGAAGACCTGGAGGAGTTCGATGCGGTCCATGGCGAGGGAGCTGATTGTTCGTGAATTTCAGAACAGTCTAGCCTTGAATGAATGATTTATCTGCAACTTGGCGATCAATAGACTGGCGGCTCGGTCACACATCCTTTCCCGGGTCTCTCGGGTTTTTCATTCATCCAGAGGAGTTCATCCATGTCCGCACGCACGCTCAAGAACAAGGTTGCCGTCATCGCCGGCGGTGGCAAGAACCTCGGTGCCCTCATCGCCCACCAGTTGGTCGACGGCGGCGCCCGGGGCATCGCCATCCACTACAACAGCGACGGTTCGCGCGCCGAGGCCGAGCAGACCGCCGCCGCACTGAAGGTCAAGGGCGCCGACACGCTGCTGGTGCAGGGCGACCTCGCGGTGGTCGAGAACAACGTGAAGCTGTTCGACCAGGCGGTGAAGCACTTCGGGCAGGTCGACCTGGCAATCAACACGGCGGGCGTGGTGATCAAGAAGCCGATCCTGGACATCACCGAGGCCGACTACGACAAGAGCTTCGACGCCAATGCCAAGGCGGCCTTCTTCTTCATTCAGCAGGCCGGCCGCACGCTGGCCGACGGCGGCAGCATCGTGACGCTGGTGAGCTCGCTGCTCGCGGCCTACACGCCGTTCTATGCGATCTATCCGGCGGCGAAGGCGGCGGTGGAGCACTACACGCGCGCAGCCTCCAAGGAGTTCGGCGACCGCGGCATCTCGGTGAATGCCATCGGCCCCGGCCCGATGGACACGCCGTTCTTCTACGGCCAGGAAAGCCCCGAGGCCGTGGCGTACCACAGCACCGCCGCCGCGCTGAGCAAGTACTCGAAGAAGGGGCTCACCGACATCGAGGACATCGCGCCCATCGTGCGCTTCCTGGTCACCGAGGGCTGGTGGATCACGGGCCAGACGATCTTCGCCAACGGTGGCTACACCACGCGCTGACCCGGCCACATCGGGCAAGATGCCATCAGGAGGACAACGCAGATGCACACAGTCATGGTGATAGGGGGCGGCTTCGCGCTGCTGGTGGTGTTTCTTCTGGGCGGGCGCTTCATGGGCGACGGCTCGTCGATGGCGCTGGCCGCGGCGGCCAAGTGGTTCATTCCGGCGTGGTTCATCGGCGCGGGCATCAACATGGCCGTGGGCGTGCTCAAGGCCGGGTACTCGGTGGCCGAGGAGCTGCCGATCTTCCTGTTCGTCTTCGCGGTGCCTGCAGTGGTGGCGGGGCTGCTGTGGTGGAAGTTCGGGCGCTGAGATTGCCATTGCCCTGAATGCCCCCGCGACGGCGGCGGCGTCATCCCGCCACGGCACAATCCGCGGATGCTCATGTATCCGCAGATCAATCCCGTCGCTTTGCAGCTGGGGCCGGTGGCCATTCACTGGTACGGCCTGACCTACCTGGCGGCCTTCGCGCTGTTCTACTTTCTCGGCACGCGTCGCCTGCGCCACGAGCCGTTCCGCTCGCTGGCCACGGCTGGCGTGTGGCAACGCAAGGACATCGAAGACATCCTGTTTCTCGGCGTGATGGGCGTCATCGTTGGCGGCCGGCTCGGCTATTGCCTGTTCTACAAGCCCGAGTACTACCTCACGCACCCGCTCGAGATCCTCTACGTGTGGCAGGGCGGCATGAGCTTTCACGGCGGTCTGCTCGGCGTGATCGGCGCCATGGTGTGGTTCGCGCGCTCGCGTGCACGGCCGTTCTGGCAGGTGATGGACTTCGTCGCACCCTGCGTGCCGACCGGCCTGGCGGCGGGGCGCGTGGGCAATTTCATCAATGGTGAGCTGTGGGGCCGCTTCAGCAGTCCCGACCTGCCGTGGGGCATGGTGTTTCCGCAAAGCGGATCGACGCTGCCGCGCCATCCGTCGCAGGTCTACCAGTTCCTGCTCGAAGGGCTGCTGCTGTTCGTCGTGATGTGGCTCTACGCGCGCAAGGAGCGCAAGCAGGGGCAGGTGGCTGCCGTGTTCCTCATCGGCTACGGCGTGCTGCGCTTCGTGGCCGAGTACTTCCGCGAGCCCGACGATTTCCTGGGGCTGCGCGCGCTCAGCCTGAGCCAGGGCCAGTGGCTCAGCGTGCCGATGGTGATCGCCGGCATCGCGCTGTGGTTCTGGTTCGGCCGGGCAGGGAAGGCCGGCAGCGCCGCGCGCGCCTGACCGCACACGCATCCGCACAACGCGGCGCAGCACCTTCGGGGGCGCGCCGCTTTTTTTCGTTCGTCTCAGGGTAATTCCGAGTCGATAGGGCAGCGCGAGGCCCTTGCATCGCGTGAACAGTCCCCTCACAATTATGCGTAATTACAGGAAATTACGCGAAACGCCACCGGCTTCCCAAGTCCACAACGCATGCGCCTGGTCCCCAATTCCCTCCACGACGAAGTCGCCGCCACGCTGCGCGAGCAGATCTTCGACGGCACGCTGGCGCCCGGCAGCTTCGTGGACGAGGTGGCGCTGTGCGAGCGGCTGTCGATCTCGCGCACGCCGCTGCGCGAGGCGCTGAAGGTGCTCACCGCCGAAGGCCTGCTGCGCCACGAGCCACGCCGCGGCTGCTTCGTGAACGAGGTGACCGAGCGCGACCTCGACGAGATCTTTCCGGTCATCGCGCTGCTCGAAGGGCGCTGCGCCTACGAGGCCGCGCGCAACGCCAGCGACGCCGAGCTGAACGAGCTCGATGCGCTGCACGAGCGCCTGGTGCGCCACGCCAAGGCCAGGCGCATCAACGACTACTACGCCACCAACCACATCATTCACGAGGCGATCATCAAGCTCGCCGACAACAAGTGGCTGGCGCAGGTCATCGGCGACCTGCGCAAGATCTTGAAGCTCGCGCGGCTGCAGCAGCTGCACGCGCCGGGGCGGCTCGACCAGAGCCTGTCGGAGCACCTGGCCGTGTTCGCGGCGCTCAAGGCGCGTGACAGCGAGGGCGCCGACGCCGCCATGCGCACCCACATGACGCGCCAGCGCGAAGCCTTGCGCGAAGTGATGCAACAGCAGAAATCCCGGGTGATGCCGTGACACGCATCGCCATCACCACCCCCGTCACCCCTGACATGGCCAACGGCACAGGAGCAGATCGATGAGTGCGACCGAGTGGTTCCAGGCGCGCCTGCGCATGGGCGAATCGTCCAAGGTCCCCGTGGCGAGCAATGGCGCCGCGAAGGGCTCGGCCCGCCACACGCCTAAGCCCAGCGCCCGCACCACCGCCGAGCGGCTGCAGGCCACGCTGCGCAAGGCCGACGAGGCGCTGTCGCCGCGCACGCTGCGCCGCGTGCTGGCCGAGCTGCAGGCCGTGATCGATCCGCGCGTGAGCGAGGTCGAGGGCGGCCGCCGCGCCCATGCCATCGCGCAGGCCTACGCCGGCGCCTCGCCCGAAGAGCGTCGCGACTACTGGGCACTCATGAGCGAGCATTTCGCCGCCGATGCGGGCAAGCTCAAGACCGCGCGCGACCAGCACCAGAGCGCCGTCGGCACGCCCGACGAAGGGCAGGCCGAGCTGCGCCTGCGCCGCGCGCTGGTGTCGCCGCGCATGCGGCTGCTGCAGCGCTTCGCGGTGGAGCCCGGCGGCATGCGCTTCCTGGTCGATCTGCGTGCCGACTTGCTGCCGTGCCTGAAGTCCGACAAGCGCCTGCTCGCGCTCGAGGCCGAACTGGAGCACCTGTTTTCCACCTGGTTCGACGTGGCCTTCCTCGAACTGCGCCGCATCGACTGGGATTCGCCGGCCTCGCTGATCGAGAAACTCATCCGCTACGAAGCGGTGCACGACATCAAGAGCTGGTCCGACGTGAAGAACCGGCTCGACGACAGCGATCGCCGCTGCTACGGCTTCTTCCATCCGCGCCTGCCGAATGAACCGCTGATCTTCGTCGAGGTGGCGCTGGTCGACCGCATCAGCGACGGCATCACGCCGCTGCTCGACGAGGCCGCCGTGCCGGTGCAGCCGGCCAAGGCAACCACCGCGATCTTCTATTCGATCAGCAACACGCAAACCGGACTGCGCGGCGTGAGCTTCGGCGACTCGCTCATCAAGCGCGTGGTCGAGACCTTGCAGGACGAGCTGCCGCGCCTGAAGACCTTCGCCACGCTGTCGCCCATTCCAGGCCTGCGCGCCTGGCTCGCGAAGAACGCCGCCGAGCTGCTGCCGCGCCTGGACGAGAAGCGCGAAGCCGAGCTCGGCCGCCTCGTCGGTTCGGTGCCGCCCACCGCCGAGCGCCTGCTGGCGGCGGTGGATGCGGCGGCGGAACTCGATGCCAAGTCGCCGCTGCGCCAGTGGCTGCTGCAGGCCACCGCCGAATACCTGGGCCGCACGCTGGTCGACGGCACGCCGGCCGACCCGGTGGCGCGCTTTCACCTGGGCAACGGCGCGCGCGTCGAGCGCCTCAACTGGGCCGGCGACCCGTCGGCCAAGGGGCTCAAGCAGTCGTACGGGCTCATGGTCAACTACCTGTATGACCTCAAGCGGCTGGACCGGCATCGTGCTTGGCTGGCCGAGGGCAAGATCGCGGTTTCGGGAGACATCGAAGGCCTGTTCCTCAAGAAAGGCTGAGTCCGTTCGCTTCGCCGCGGCAGCGCTGCGGCCCGCACCTTGACCGCCGGAGGGCGGCAACATCCACAACGACGACGACAGGAGACAAGACAGATGACGCAACAGAGTTTTCAACGACGCGATGTTCTGCGCGCGGCCGCCGCTGCCGGGGCCGTAGCCCTTTGCGGTGGCGCGCGCGCGCAAGGGTGGCCGACCAAGCCGGTGACCATGGTGGTGCCGTTCCCGGCCGGTGGAGGCACGGACGCCTTCGCGCGGCCGCTGTCGGCCCAGTTCGCGCGTGCGGCAGGCCAGACGCTGGTCATCGACAACCGCGGCGGCGCGGGCGGCACCGTGGGTGCGAGCATCGCCGCCAAGGCGCCCGCCGACGGCTACTCGCTCTTCATGGGCGCGGTGCACCACGCCATCGCGCCGTCGATCTACCCCAAGCTCGACTACGACCTCGAGAAAGACTTCGTGCCCCTGATGTTGCTGGCCAACGTGCCGCAGGTGGTGGTGGTCAACCCGAAGCGGGTGCAGGCCGCGACCATCCAGGAGCTGATCGCCACTGCCAAGCGCAACCCTGGCAAGCTCAACTACGGCTCGGCCGGCTCGGGCACCTCGCACCATCTGGCGGGCGAGCTGTTCAAGCTGCAGACCGGCACCTTCATCACGCACATCCCGTACCGCGGCGCGGGCCCGGCGCTGTCCGACCTGATCTCGGGCAACGTCGACCTGATGTTCGACGGCCTGGGCTCGTCGGCGCAGCACATCAAGGGCGGGCGCATCAAGGCGCTGATGGTCGCGGGCGCCAAGCGCAACCCCGCATTCCCCGACGTGCCCTGCGCGGCCGAGGTCGGCCTGCCCGACTACACCGTTACCACGTGGTATGGCCTCTGGGCACCCAAGGGCACCCCGGCCGATGCGCAGACGCACATCATCGACACCATGAAGAAGGCGCTCGGCACCGACGAGCTGAAAGCCATCTGGGCCCAGAACGGCTCCGAGATTCCGAACGTCACGACCGGCGCCTACGGCAGCTTCATCAACGCCGAGATCAAGCGATGGGCCACCGTCGTGAAGGCCTCGGGCGCCAAGCTCGAATGACGGATCGGCAGGTCTCGCTGCGCCGCGAAGGCGCCGTGGCGGTCGTCACGCTGTCGAACCCGGGGCGCCTGAATGCCATGACGCGCGCCATGTGGCGCGAGTTGCGGGCGGTGTTCGACGGCCTGCGCAGCGATGACGGCAACGCCGCGCTGCGCTGCGTCGTCGTGCGCGGGGAGGGCGGTGCCTTCTGCGCGGGCGGCGACATTTCCGAGTACCCCTCGTTCCGCTTCGAAGAGGCGGGCCTGCGCGAATTCCACGAGAACGAAGTGTGGGCCGCGCTGCAGGCGATGCTCGACTGCCCGCAGCCGCTGGTCGCGCAGATCGAAGGCGCCTGCATGGGCGCGGGCGTCGAGATTGCGAGCTGCTGCGACATCCGCCTGGCCGGCGCCTCGTCGAAGTTCGGCGCGCCGATCGCGAAGCTTGGCTTTCCGATGGCGCCGCGCGAAGCCGCATTGGTGCATGGCGCCATCGGCGACGTGCTGGCGCGCGACATGCTGCTGGCCGCCGGCGTTCACGGCGCGCAGCGCTTGTACGACGCCGGTTTTCTCCTGCACGTGCTGCCCGACGCCGAGGTGCCGGCCGCCGCGCAGGCGCATGCGGCGCGCATCGCGGCGCTGTCTCCGCAGGCCGCGCGCCTGCACAAGGCCACCTTCACGGCGCTGAAGGCGGGCGGGGCCGCGGCGCAGCAATTGCTGGCCACGGCCTACGACTACGCCGACTCCCCCGAACACCGCGAAGGCATCGACGCCTTCCTGGCCAAGCGCACCCCGAATTTTTGACTTTTCGAGCTGTCCGATGAAGAAGAAAGCCTCTCCTCCCAACGCCAATCTGTTCGCCGCGCTGCGCGCAGCATTCCCCGCCGATCTCGACGCCATTGCGGTCGAGACCGACAACGGCCTGCACTATTCGTGGCGCGACCTCGACCGCGCCAGCGCGATGATCGCCAACCTGCTCGACGGCCTGAAGCTCGAGAAGGGCGCGCGCGTCGCGGTGCAGGTCGAGAAATCGGTCGAAGCCATGCTGTTGTACCTCGCGACCCTGCGCGCGGGCTACGTCTTCCTGCCGCTCAACACGGCCTACCAGAGCGCCGAGATCGAATACTTCATCGGCAACGCCGAGCCCGCCGTGGTCGTATGCACTGGCCGCAACGCGGCCTGGGTGCGACCCATTGCCGAGGCGGCCGGCACGCGCCATGTGTTCACGCTGGACGACGACCGCACCGGCACACTGCTCGATGCGGCGGCGCGCTGCAGCGACAAGCACACCGTGGCCATCAAGAAGGCCGACGACCTCGCCGCCATCCTCTACACCAGCGGCACCACGGGCCGCAGCAAGGGCGCGATGCTCACGCACCGCAACCTGCTGTCGAACGCCGAGGTGCTCAAGACCTACTGGGGCTGGAAGAAGGGTGACGTGCTCATTCACGCGCTGCCCATCTTCCACGTGCACGGCCTGTTCGTGGCGCTGCACGGCGCGCTGCTCAACGGCAGCAAGATCCTGTGGTTTTCGAAGTTCGACCCGAAGCGCATCGTCGCCAAGCTGCCCGAGGCCACCGTGTTCATGGGCGTGCCCACGCTCTATGTGCGCCTGCTGGCCGAGCCGGGCCTCACGCGCGAGGCCGTGCGCAACATGCGTCTGTTCGTCGCCGGCTCGGCGCCGCTCCTGATCGAGACCTTCGACGAATGGCGCGAGCGCACCGGCCATACCATCCTCGAACGCTACGGCATGAGCGAGACCGCCATGCTCACGTCCAACCCGTATGACGCCGCCAAGGGCGAGCGCCGCGGCGGCACCGTTGGCTTCGCGCTGCCCGGCGTGCAACTGCGCGTTCGCGACGACGAAGGCAAGGACCTGCCGACGGACGAGATCGGCGGCATCCAGGTGAAGGGCCCCAACGTGTTTGCCGGCTACTGGCGCATGCCCGAGAAGACGAAGGAAGAATTCACCGCCGACGGCTTCTTCAAGACCGGCGACGTGGGCAAGATCGACGCGCGCGGCTACATCACCATCGTCGGGCGCAGCAAGGACCTGATCATCAGCGGCGGCTACAACGTCTACCCGGCCGAGATCGAGGGCTACATCAACGAGATGGCCGGCGTGGCCGAAAGCGCGGTGATCGGCGTGCCGCACCCCGACTTCGGCGAAGTCGGCGTGGCCATCGTGATCCCCAAGTCGGGCGCGACCGTCGATGCAGATGCGATCGTGGCGGAACTCAAGGCCAAGCTTGCGAACTTCAAGATCCCGAAGCGCTGCTTCGTCGTGCCGGAACTGCCGCGCAACACGATGGGGAAGGTGCAGAAGGCGCTGCTGCGGGCAGAGCACAAGGAACTGTTCGCAGCCTGAGCTCCGCGGCGCGCACGGTCTTCAGGCGGCGGGCGCGAGCCCGTTCATCAGCCCGCTGCGCGCGTGGCAGTTGATGTACTCGTAGCTTTGCTCGTCGGCCTTCAGCACCGACACCTCGTGGTACAGGCGCAGGCGCAGATCGAAGTTCAGCGCCTGCACGTAGCGCATGAAGCTGCCGAAGATCGCGACGTGCGTCGGGTGTGACTCGGCCCAGCGCTCCATGTCGGCCAGCGAACGCCAGTAGCTCAGGCCGAAGGATTTCTGCAGCGGCGCACCGTGTGCGTCGAGGTGCTGCATGAAGCGGTTGCTGTAGCAGCCGATCGGCAGGCCCTGGTCGCGCAGGAAGTCCATGCCTTCGCGCAGGACCGGGGCCATGTCTTCGAGGTAGAGCTGGCGCTCCTGGCCGGTGGTCTCGGTCCACTCCTGGCCCGAGCGGATCATCGCGATGTGCGTGTGACCCGCGACGCGCACGCGCTGGCCAGGGGCCGGCGTGCCGGCGATCACCGCGCGCGTGCCCGAGGGCGCGAGCGCGTCCGTCTGGGCGAGCGGGAGTCGATCGCGCATCGATCCCCAATAGCCGTGCTCCCGCAGTTCACCGCTCACGCCGCCCATCACCACGCCGACGCCCTCGAGGCGGTCGGGCGTGCTGAACAGGGTCTCGAAATGGTCGGTGCGCGGAGACGCGATCTCGCGGAAGTAGCCAAGCCCTTCATGCAGTCGCTCGTCGGCGTTCCACCAGGCCTCGATGGCGGGCGTGGCACACCAGCGCTCGAACGCCGCCGCGTCGGGCCAGTAGGCGATGGCGATCATGTTGTCGAAGCCGTCGGCGTCGACGCAGTGCGTCAGGTCGTGGTGGCCGGGGCCGTCGGGCAGGGCGAAGTCGCGGGCGATCTTCATGAGCGCGGCGCAGGCCCGGCCCTGCATCGCCGGGCCGTGTGACTGCACGCCGAAGTAGCCCATCACGACCTGCTGCGTCGCCGCAGGCGCGCGCGCCGACCAGCCGGGGTAGGGCGGGGCGTAGTCGTTGCCCATGCGGCGCTCGTGCGTGCGCGGGCAGCGCAGGTGTTCGGGAATGGCCGATTCCATGGTGCGGCTCCGTCGGTTCAGGCCGCGACCGGCTCGGGCGCGCTGCCCTCGGGCTCCGGCGTGAGCTGCACCACCACGGGCGTGCGCCGCGTCTTGTTCAGCAGCAGCTGCGTGACGTCGGGTCTCGAATAGTGGCCGCTCGGGTCGGCCGCCGCCTTGGCGAGCGCGATCATGCCCAGGTCGATGTCGGCGATCACCAGGCCTTCGGCGTCCTCGGCCAGCGGCGTGCCCAGCGGCGAGCCGTCCGGGGCGTAGATGCGTGCGTGCCCGCCGCCGACGCCCAGCATCTGCCGCTTGCCGTCGTCGGTGCACATCAGCTCGCTCATGGCCTTCGACACGGTGGCGCAGGGCGCAATCACGAAGCAGCCGCCCTCGACCGCATACACCTGGCTCGCGGCGTTGTTGACTTCGTGGCCCAGCGCGTAGGCCGCGCCGCGGTAGAGCGAGAAGCTCGGCCATGCGCCGCAGTGGATCTGCTCGTTCTGTGCATACATGGCGTACTTGCTCAGCGGCTGCAGGTGCTCCCAGCAGCACAGCGAGCCGATGTTGCCCAGCGGCGTCTCGACCACGTGCAGGTCGGCACCGTCGCCTTCGCCGAACACGGTGCGCTCCACGTGCGTGGGCTTGAGCTTGCGGCGCGTCTGCACGGTGCGGCCCTGGTCGTCGATCAGGGCCTGCGCGATGTAGAGGCTGCCCGCCGCTTTCTCGCTGTAGCCGAGCGACAGCCAGATCCTGTGCTGGCGCGCCGCGGCCTGCAGGCGCTCGAACTCGGGCGAGCCGATGACCAGCGAGTTGTCGTGGTAGCGCTGCACGAACTGCATGCCCCACGCCGGCGAATCGAGCCAGACCCACCACGGGTAGCCGGGCACCCAGGTCTCGGGAAAGGCGATGAGCTGCACGCCCTGTTTCGCGGCTTGCGCCATCAGCTCGATGGTCTTGTCGATGGTGGCGTCGAGGTCGAGGAACACGGGGGCGGCCTGCACGGCGGCGACGCGCAGCTTGGGGTGGACGGTGGTAGGCATGAGGGGTTCTCCTGGGTGCAAGGAACGTAACGAAATCCCCGTCGTGCGCACCGGGTTTGCGCGGTGGCATGCGGGTTGCATGAAGCGTAAATTCGCGCCGCCGGAACGCCTTGACCCGGATTGGCGGCGTTCTTGTTCCAGCGTTGCATGTGCCTTGCCAAGGCATTCCGAGGACCCCGATGACCCCCTTGCTCAGCACCGATGCCGTCTCGCGCGACCAGCGGCTCGCGTACTGGACCGACATGATCTGCAACGTCTACGTGCAGCTCGAATGCGACGCGGTGCGCACCGGCGACGGTGGCGACTTCGAGGGCAGCATCCGCCAGCACGCGCTGCCCGGCCTCGGCATGTCGGTCGTGACCTCGCGGGCGCAGAAGGTGATGCGCACGCCGGGCCATATCGCGGCGTCGAGCGACGATTGTTTTCTGGTGAGCATCCAGGCGCGCGGGCAGGGTGTGGTGCGCCAGGACGGGCGCGATGCCGTGCTCGGCGCTGGCGACTTCGCGTTGTACGACAGCACGCGGCCCTATCAGCTGCTGTTCGACCAGCCCTTCGAGCAGATCGTGCTCAAGCTGCCCGGCGAGCGGCTGCGCAGCGAGCTGCGCGACACCGAGGCGCTCACGGCCACCACGGTGTCAGGGCGCGAGGGCGCGGGGCACCTGTTACTGGGCATGATCCGCACGTTGCGCGAGGACTTCGACGCGCTGCAGCCGGCCTCGGCGCTGGCGGTGGCCCATGGCGTGCAGAACATCCTCGTGGCCGGCCTGCAGACGCTGCCCGCCGCGCACGCACCGGCGCTCAGCAACCTCACGGCGTACCACCTCGGGCGCGTGAAGCAGCGCATCGACGAGCAGCTGGCCGATCCGACGCTGTCGGTGGGCACGCTGGCGGCGCAACTGGGCATGTCGGTGAGCCATATCCACCGCGTGTTCAAGAGCGAGCCGCTGACGCCCTCGCAGTACATCTGGGAGCGCCGGCTCGACGCGTGCAGCCGCGACCTGCTGGAGCCGCGCCTGGCAGGGCGGCCGGTGGGCGAGATCGCGTACGGGCGGGGGTTCAACGACGCGGCGCATTTCAGCCGCGCGTTTCGCGAGCGCTTCGGATGTTCGCCGCGCGAATGGCGGCGGCAGCGCGCGCAGTAGGGGCTGCGGCAACGGCGCATCGGCCGCTGCCGGGGCGGGCGGTTTCTCTTACTGGACCAGCAGCACCGAGATGTCGGTCTCGGCCACGACCTTGGTCGCCACCGAGCCCATCAGCGCGCGGCCCAGGATGCCGTGGCCATGCGTGCCCAGCACGATCAGCTCGGCCTTCGATTCGGTGGCCGACTTGAGGATTTCCTCGGCCGCATGGCCGTGGCGCGCATCGGCGGTGTAGTTGGTCACGCCCTTGTCGGCGAACCAGGCCTTCACCGGGTCGAGCACCTTGGCGTTTTCCTCGGCGTAGTAATCGGCAACGATTTCCTTGCTGAGGTGCCGCGCCACGTGACCGGAGACACCGGTGCAGACGTTCACCACCACCAGCTCATGGCCGTCCACGAACATGGCGCGGTTGGCGAGCAGGTAGTTGAGGGCTTTTTGCGTGTAGGCGCTGCCGTCGACGGCAATGAGGATTTTCATGGCTTTCCTTATACGACTGTGAACAACCGCTGCATAGGATGGCACAGGAAAGCCGGGGAATGTTTGATATGCCTCAGCCGCGCAGGCCCTTCCAGAGCATGTAGGCGGCCAGCAGGTACAGGATGCTCGCGAACACGCGCTTGAGCTTCTTCACCGGCAGGCTGTGCGCGGCCTTCGCGCCCAGCGGTGCGGTGAGCACGCTGCAGGCCGCGATCACCACGAGCGCTGGCAGCCAGATGTAGCCGAAGGCACCGGCCGGCAGGCCCTGCACCGACTGGCCGCTGAGCACATAGCCCAGCACGTTGGCCACCGCGATCGGAAAGCCCAGCGCCGCGCTGGTCGCCACCGCGTTGTGGATCGCCACGTTGCACCACGTCATGAACGGCACGCTGATGAAGCCGCCGCCCGCGCCGACCAGGCCCGAGATGAAGCCGATGGTGCCGCCCGCCGCGAGCTGGCCGCCGGTGCCAGGCATCTGCCGCGTCGGCTTGGGTTTCTTGTCCAGGAACATCTGCGTGGCCGAGAAGCCCACGAACAGCGCGAAGAAGATGGCCAGCGCCGTGCCCTTGAGCAGCGCGAACACGCCCAGGCTGCCCGCGAGACTGCCGACGACGATGCCCGGCGCCAGGCGCTGCACGATGTCCCAGCGCACCGCACCGCGCTTGTGGTGCGCGCGCACGCTCGACACCGACGTGAAGATGATCGTCGCCATCGAGGTCGCGATCGCCATCTTCACCGCCAGGTCGGCCGGCACGCCGCGCTGGCTCATGATGACCGTGATGAACGGCACCATCAGCATGCCGCCGCCGATGCCCAGAAGGCCTGCGAGGAAACCGGTGCCCAGCCCGAGGGCGGCGAGTTCGGCGATCAGGAACGGGTCGAGCAGGGCGGCGAAGTTCACGGGCGGATGGGGAAAGGATCGACTGAAAAAGCAACGGCCCCGTGCGGTGAAGCAGGGGGCCGTGGCGGGAAAAGGTGTCTGCAGATGGTGTGCCGGACCCGCATCCTGAACCAGGGTTCAGGTGGGCGAGGGCAGCAAGACTTCGGGTTCATCTGACGCGAGATGATCACGCCCGTCTAGCGATGTACCAAGCCCGGCTCCGGAGAGCATTGGAACAAGGAAATATTAAGCCCGACACGTCTGCAGACAAGGTGGATTTTACGCCTCGTAGATGACGTGCCGCGTTCCTTCAGAGCAAATGTCCATCGCCCGCCAGGGCCTGATCGAGTCTCTGAATGAGCTGGGCGGCCTTCGGGTCGGTGTCGCCGGAACTCTCTTCGGTGCTGACGGGAGCGGCAGGCGCCGGTGCGGCCGCCGCAGCGGCCTGTTGGGCTGCGAGATCGAAAGCCAGGTTCAGCGAGGCCAGCACGGCGATGCGGTCGCGTGCCTTCACCTTGCCCGCGTCGCGGATCTTGCACATGGCCGCGTCCACGCGGTCGACGGCTTCGCGCAGTTGTGCTTCGCCGCCGTCGGGACAGCCGAGCAAATAGCTCTGGCCCATGATCTGTACTTCAATCTGCTTCATGCGTGATGGGAATCTTCGGAGGGAGGTGCTGCCGGCAGCTGTTCGAGCAGGGCATCGAGGCGGGTGCGGGCCGCGGCGAGCCGCGACTTCAGGCCGTCGCGTTCACGCGTGAGCGCATCGACCTGTTCCTGCAGCAGCGCGTTGGTGCGCTGCACCTCTTCGTGACGCACGAGCAGGCGTTCCACACGCTCGGCGATCTGGTCGATGGGGCTGGAGGCGGGCATGGTTGGCGATTGTAGTTTCCCGGGAATTCGGAAGGTCCGGCGCACCGCGCGGGGCGTGCGCCAGACGTGGCCGAGATTCTGGGGCCTGCGCCGTCCGCGATCAAACCGGGTGTGGCGTACCCGCCCTGTAGGCCTAAAATCTCACCCGTTGGTGCTCGCGGCGTGGTTCACACGGCGCAGTTCAACGGGAAGCAGGAGTGAACGCCCCCGAATCCGGGACCCGGCCGAAGCCGCCTGCGCTGCCCCCGCAACGGTCAAGCAGACGACGCCGCAATGCGTCACCCCTTTCCATCCAGCCACTGGGCGCCCTGAAACAGGCGCCTGGGAAGGCGGCAAAGGGTCGATCTGCCAGCCCGGATACCGGCCAACAAGGCGGCTGCCGCATCGGCAGCCATGACGCCCAGGGCGCCGGCGGGGAAGCCGGCCAGGGCATTGATGTTCGTTCGGTTCACCCCATGATTTCCTGTGTTTCCCTCTCCAGCGGCCGCGCCAGCGTGCGCCGCAGCCGTCCCGCGTGCCTGCCGCTCACGTTGGCCCTGGCCTCGGCCTTCGGCGGCCTGGCCCTGGTGCCGCTGGCCGCGCAGGCGCAAGCCGCAGCAGCCGCTCCCGCCACGCTCGACGAGACCGTCGTCACCGCCAACCGCACGCCGCAGGCGCTGTCGGAACTGGTGGGCGATGTTTCCATCGTCGACCGCAAGACCATCGAGCGCAGCGGCGCCACCGGCGTGGCCGACGTGCTGTCGCGCCTGCCCGGCATGGAGATCACGCGCAGCGGCGGCGTGGGCAACACCACCAGCGTGTACATCCGCGGCGCGGAAACGCGCTTCACCGCGGTCTACCTGGACGGCGTGCGCATCGATTCGCAATCGACCGGCGGCGCCGGCTGGGAAGGCATTCCGCTGTCGCAGATCGACCGCATCGAAGTGCTGCGCGGCCCGGCCGCCGCCGTGTACGGTTCGGACGCCGTGGGCGGCGTGATCCAGCTCTTCACCAAGCGCGGCGAAGACGGCGTCTCGCCTTACGCCGGCATCGGCTTCGGCAGCCACGGCCTGCGCAAGATCGAAGGCGGCGTGAGCGGCAAGTCGGGCCTGCTCGACTACTCGTTCGGCGTGGCGCACGAAGAGAGCAAGGGCTTCAACGTCCAGCCGATCGCCAAGCGCACGCCCTCGAAGGACGGCTTCACCAGCCCCGACCGCGATGGCTACCGCAGCACCTCCGGCAACCTGAAGCTGGGCTTCCAGATCACGCCCGACCAGCGCATCGACGCGACCTTGCTCACCAGCGACATCAACGCCGGCTACGACCCGTCGGTGAGCTTTCGCACCAAGCCGCCGATCACCTTCCGCGACGACGTGTCGAACAACACGCTGCGTACCGCCGGCCTGACCTGGTCGGCCAAGTGGAACGACATCTACAGCACGCGCCTGCAGGTGACCGATTCCGAAACCGTCTACAAGACCCAGCCCTCGTTCTATCGCACCGAGACCCGCCTGCGCGGCTACCTGTTCCAGAACGAATTCCGCTTCGGCCCGCACCTGGTGACAGCCACGCTCGAGCGCCGCGAAGACGCGCTCGAGAACGCGCCGACCACCTCGGCCAAGCTGTTCTCGCGCGATCGCTCGCAGAACGCCGCCGCATTGGGCTACGGCTACGTGAAGGGCCCGCATTCGCTGCAGTTGCATGTGCGTCACGACGACGACAGCGAATTCGGCGGCAAGACCACCGGCAGCGCCGCCTACGGTTACGCCATCACGCCGAGCCTGCGCGCCACCGTGTCGGCCGGCACCGCGTTCCGCGCGCCCACGCTGTACCAGCGCTTCAGCGAGTACGGGCTGGCGAGCCTGCAGCCCGAATCGAGCCGTAACGTCGAGCTGGGCCTGCAGTACACCGCGGGTGCCACGCAGGCCGGCATCGTGCTGTACCGCAACCGCGTGCAGAACCTGATCGTGTTCGACGGCAGCGCCAAGGGATGCCAGTCGTCCTTCGGCTGCTACGCCAGCACGGCGCGCGCGCGCTACCAGGGCGTGACGCTCACGGGCGGCCACCGCATCGGCGACGTCACGCTGCGCGCCTCGCTCGACTACCAGGACCCGCGCGACCTCGCCACCGACAACCTGCTGGCGCGCCGCGCACGGGCCCACGGCACGCTGGGCGCCGACTGGCGCATCGCCGGCTGGACGCTGGGCGCCGAGATCCAGAGCTCGGGCAAGCGTTTCGACGACGCGGCCAACACCGTCAAGCTCGGCGGCTACACGCTGCTCAACCTGTCGGCCAGCAAGCAGATCATGCGCGACCTGAACCTCGTGGCGCGCGTGGACAATGTCGGCGACAAGGACTACCAGTTCGCACGGCTCTACGCCAACGGGGGCCGCACCGCGTACGTCGGACTCAAGTGGACACCGCAATAAGCCCCCGCCGTTTCTCGCCCGGCGCCGCCGCCACCTGCGCTGCGGTGCTCGTGGCCGCGCCGGCCTCGGGGCAGGGCAAGACCACCGTCGCGGCCGCGCTCGCGCGGCTGCATGTGCGCCAGGGCCGCCGCGTGCGGGCCTTCAAGTGCGGACCCGACTTTCTCGATCCGCACTGGCTCGCGCTGGCCACCGGTGCACCGGTGCATTCGCTGGACCTGTGGATGACCGGCGAGGCCGACTGCCGCGCGCGCCTGCATGCCGCCGCGTGCGAGGCCGACCTGGTCATCATCGAAGGCGTGATGGGCCTGTTCGACGGCACGCCCAGCGCGGCCGAACTCGCCGAGCGCCTGGGCCTGCCTGTGATCGCCGTGATCGACGCGCAGGCCATGACCGGCACCTTCGGCGCGCTGGCCTACGGCCTGCAGAACTTTCGCCCGCGCCTGCCCTGGGCCGGCGTGCTGGCCAACCGCGTGGCCGGCGAGCGCCATGCAGAGATGCTGCAGGATGCGTTGCGCGATCGCCGCGACTGGCTCGGCGCCTTGCCGCGCAGCGCCGACTTCGCACTGCCCGAGCGCCACCTGGGGCTGGTCGGCGTCGCCGAACTCGACGACGCCATGACACGGCTCGATGCCGCGGCCGACGTGCTGGCCGCCACGCCGCTGGGGCAACGCGCGCCCGCGCAGCTGCCGCAGGTGCGCTTCGAGCCTGCGGCCGCCGCGCCCATCGCGCCGCTGCTGGCCGGACGCACCATCGCCATCGCGCGCGACGCGGCGTTTTCGTTCATCTACCCGGCCAACCTCGACGTGCTCGAAGCCCTCGGCGCGCGGCTTGTGTTCTTCTCGCCGCTGGCCGACGAGCCGCTGCCGCCTTGCGATGCCGCCTGGCTGCCCGGCGGCTATCCCGAGCTGCATGCGCCGGTGCTGTCGGCCAGCGACCGGCTGCGGCTCTCGCTCGCGAACCACGTCACGGCCGGCAAGCCGATCTGGGCCGAATGCGGCGGGATGATGGCGCTGTTCGACGAACTCGCCACCCGTGACGACGCCGAACCGCAGGACGTGCACCGCCTCTGGGGCGTGCTGCCGGGGCGGGCGGTCATGCAGAAGCGGCTGGCCGGTCTCGGCCCGCAGCAGCTCGACCTGGGTGCACACGCCTTGCGCGGCCACACCTTCCACTACTCGCGCTGCGAGACGCCGCTCGCGCCTGCCGCACGCACCGTCGGCACGCGCGGCGGCGAGGCGCTGTACGTGCACGGCCCCGTGCGCGCGAGCTACTTCCATGCGTGGTTCGCGTCCAGCCCGGAAGCGACCGCGCGGCTCTTCGGCGCCATGCCCCTCGAACTCGACAGCCACGCCGCACAGGCGTCTTCCGATGCCCCTCATTGAGCACGAATTCATCCTCGGCGGCCAGAAAAGCGGCAAGTCGCGCCGCGCCGAACAGCGTGCAGCCGACTGGCTGGCCGCTGCGTCCACGCCGCGCCGCGCAGTGCTGATCGCCACCGCGCAGGCGCACGACGACGAGATGCGCGAGCGCATCGCGCGCCACCAGAGCGACCGCGCCGAGCGCGTGCCCGGCCTGCAGACCCTCGAGGAACCGATCGAGCTGGGGCGCGCCATCGTCACGCAGAGCGCGCCCGATACGCTCGTGGTGGTCGATTGCCTCACGCTCTGGCTCACCAACCTGCTGATGCCGCTGCGTACCGAAGGCGCCGCGGTGGTCACGCGCACACCTTCGGCGCACGCCACGCTGCTTCTCATCGCGCTGCGCGAGGCGCGCGGGCCGGTGGTGCTGGTCGGCAACGAGATCGGCCTGGGCGTGATCCCGCTGGGCCGCGAGACCCGCGCCTTCGTCGACGTGCTCGGTCGCCTGAACCAGGACGTGGCGGCAGCCTGTCACCGCGTGACGCTGATGGCCGCCGGCCTGCCGCTGACGCTGAAGGCGCCCGCATGAGGCGCGGCTTCGCGTTCATGAAGACGTGGGTGCGCGCGTCGATGCTGGGGCTTGCGCTGCTGCTGGGCGCGCAGGTGGCGCAGGCCGTCGATGTGGTCGACGAACGCGGTGTCACCGTGAGCCTGCCGCAGCCTCCGCAGCGCATCGTTTCGCTGCTGCCGTCGCTGACCGAAGGTGTCTGTGCGCTCGGCGCCTGCAACCGGCTGATCGGCGTCGACCGCTATTCCAATTCGCCCGCGCAGGTGCGCGCGCTGCCGCAGCTCGGCGGCGGGATCGACCCCAATGTCGAAGCCGTCGTGGCGCTCAAGCCCGATGTGGTGTTGCTGGCCAAGTCGTCGCGCGTCACGCAGCGGCTTGAAACGCTGGGCCTGAAGGTGATCGTGCTCGAACCCAAGAGCCACGCCGATGTGCGGCGTGTGCTCGGCGCACTCGACCAGGTGCTCGGCACGCACGAGGCGCCCGCCGTGTGGCGCGTCATCGACGCGGCCGTGTCGGCTGCGGCGCAGTCGCTGCCTGCCAGCGCCAGGGGCCTGCGTGTGTACTTCGAGGTCAACACCGGGCCGTATGCGGCAGGCGATTCGTCCTTCATCGGCGAGACGCTCGCGCGGCTGGGCGTGAAGAACATCGTGCCGGCATCGCTCGGACCCTTTCCCAAGCTCAACCCCGAATTCGTGGTGCGCGCGAATCCCGACCTCATCATGGTCAGCGTGCGCAGCGCGATGGGGCTGGAGCAACGTCCTGGCTGGGGCAGCATCCGCGCGGTGCGCGAAGGACGCGTGTGCCGCTTCGATGCCGAGCAGACCGATGTGGTCGTGCGCCCCGGCCCGCGCATGGACGAGGCCGCGCGCCTGATGGCGCAGTGCCTGACGGACAAGGGCCGGTGAGCGGCATGCAGCATTCTGCGCATCTGCGTCGCGTGCTGCTGCTTGGTGCCGGCTTGCTGGTGCTGGGCGCGGCGTTGCTGCTCTTCGGGCTCGGCATTGGCAGCACCGGCTTCCAGAGCCTGCTGTCCGCGCGGCACGATCCCATCGCGCTGCAGATCGTCTGGGACATCCGCCTGCCGCGCACCCTCGGCGCGTGGCTCGCGGGCGCGCTGCTCGGGCTGGCGGGCGCGGTGGCGCAGGGGCTGTTCCGCAATCCGCTGGCCGACCCGTACCTGCTGGGCAGTGCGTCGGGCGCGTCGCTCGCCGTGGCACTGGCGCTGATGCTGTTCGGTGGTTCCGTCACCAGCACGCAATGGGTGATGCGCCTCGGGCTCACGGGCGCGGCCTTCGTCGGCGCCGTGGCCGCGGTGCTGCTCACGCTTACGTTGGCGCGCGGTGTGCAGCAGACCTTGCGGCTGCTGCTTGCGGGCGTGATCGTCGGTGTGGTGCTGGGCGCTGCGAAAGACCTCATCACCATCGCCTCGGCCGACATTCTCCAGGCGCTGCAGGGCTTCGTGCTCGGCAGCACCGGGCTGGTCGGCTGGGCCGCTTGTGCCGTGATGGCTGCGGTCGGCGCGGCCTGCCTGCTGCTGGCCTGGGCGCTCGCCCCGGTGCTCGACGGCCTAGCGCTGGGCGAGGCCACGGCGCGCAGCCTCGGCTTGCCGCTGGGCGCCATGCGCGCCGCGCTGGTGGCGGTGCTGGCGCTGGCGACCGGCGCCGCCGTCGCGCAGACCGGCCTGATCGCCTTTGTCGGTCTGGCCGCCCCGCACCTGGTGCGCTCGGTGGTCAAGACCACGCATGCGCGATTGATCGTGCTGTCGGCCCTCATGGGCGGCCTGTTGCTGATGGCGGCCGACCTGCTGGCACGCTGGCTGATCGCACCACAGGAACTGCCGGTGGGCGTGCTCACCGCGGTGCTCGGCGGCAGCTACCTGCTGTGGCTGATGCACCGGCGCGGCGCGAAGGGCGGTGGCCTGTGAGCCGCACCCCATCCGCCGCGCTCGAAGCGCACGGCCTCAGCGCCACCCTCGGGTCGGTCGAGGTGCTGCACGGCATCGACCTGTCGCTCGCGGTCGGTCGCTGGACCAGCATCGTCGGCCCGAACGGCGCGGGCAAGTCGACGTTGCTCAAAGCGCTGGCCGGTCTGCTCGCACACCGCGGCGAGGTGCGGCTGTTCGGTGAGGCGCAAGCCGCAGTGCCGGCCCGCGTACGCGCACGACGCCTCTCGTGGCTGGGCCAGAGCGGCATGGGCGAGGGCAGCGCCGACGACCTGATGGTCTACGACGTCGCCATGCTCGGCCGTCTGCCGCACCAGCGCTGGCTGGCGGCGCCGAGCGAAACCGATCGCGACGCCGTCGAACGTGCGCTGCGCAGCACCCAGGCCTGGGAGTGGCGCGACCGTCCGCTGGGTCAACTGTCCGGCGGCGAACGCCAACGTGTGCTGCTGGCGCGTGCGCTGGCGGTCGAGGCCGAACTGCTGCTGATGGACGAGCCGCTCGCCAACCTCGACCCGCCGCATCAGGCGGACTGGATGCAGACGACGCGCGAACTTGTTGCCCAGGGTCGCACGGTGGTCAGCGTGTTGCACGAGCTGCCGATGGCGCTGGCGGCGGACGAGCTGGTGGTGATGAACCGGGGGCGGGTGGTGCACCACGGTGCCTGTGCCGACCCTGCGACCCACGCTGCGCTGGAGCAGGTGTTCGATCACCGGATTCGTGTCCATCGCGTGGCGGACCAATGGATTGCGCTGCCGCGATGACGCCTGCTGGCTTTGACTGCGCCGCACATCAGGAAAAACGGAAACCCTCATGCAAATAGAAACTCCCCCCAGCGAAAAGCCCTACGAAAAGCCCGAAGGCGAACGCCGCGGCATCGTCATCGTCAACACCGGCGACGGCAAGGGCAAGAGCACCGCCGCATTCGGCCTCGCCCTGCGCGCCCACGGCCGTGGCAAGGCCGTGAAGATCTACCAGTTCATGAAGGTGCCTTCGGCCCGCTTCGGCGAGCACCGCATGTTCGAACAGATCGGCATCCCCATCGAAGGCCTGGGCGACGGCTTCAGCTGGAAGAGCCAGGACCTCGAACGCTCCGGCCAGCTTGCACGCGACGGCTGGGAAAAGGCCAAGGCCGCGATCCTGTCGGGCGAGTACTTCCTGGTGGTGCTCGACGAGATCACCTATCCGCTGATCTACGGCTGGCTGCCGCTGGAGGGCGTGCTCGAGACCTTGCGCGCACGCCCGAAGCACGTGCACGTCGCGCTCACCGGTCGCCGCTGCCCGCCCGAGATCATCGAGCTGGCCGACACCGTGACCGAGATGCAGATGGTCAAGCATGCGTTCAAGGCCGGTATCCCGGCGCAGCGCGGCATTGAAGATTGACCTCATGACGAATGCGTTCGCGGCCGATGAAGCGAAGGCGGTCTACCGCGCCATCCAGGAGAGGCGTGACATGCGTCACTTCGCGGGCGGCGAGGTGGCGCCCGAGGTGCTGCGTCGCCTGCTCGAGGCCGCGCACCATGCGCCCAGCGTCGGCTTCATGCAGCCGTGGCGTTTCATCCGCGTGCGCGGCGAAGGGTTGCGCCGGCAACTGCACGATGTGGTCGAGCGCGAACGCGTGCTCACCGCCCGCGCGCTCGGCCAGCGCGAAGACGAGTTCATGCGCCTCAAGGTGCAAGGCGTGCTCGACGCCGCCGAGCTGCTGGTGGTGACGCTGGCCGACGGCCGCGAACAGCATGTGTTCGGGCGCCGCACCCTGCCGCAGATGGACCTGGCCTCGGCCTCCTGCGCCATCCAGAACCTCTGGCTCGCGGCGCGCGCCGAAGGGCTGGGCATGGGCTGGGTGTCGCTGTTCGATCCGGCCGAGGTCGGCGTGCTGCTCGGTCTGCCCGAAGGTGCCGAACCGATCGCCTTGCTGTGCCTGGGCCCGGTGCATGCGTTCTACGAAGAGCCGATGCTGCAGCGCGAACGCTGGGCCAGGCGTGCGCCGCTGGCTTCGCTGGTGTTCGACGAAAGCTGGGGCCGGCCTTCGGACCTGTTCGATCCGCTGTCTTCGTCCTCTTCGTCTTCTCCCGTGGAGCCCACCTGATGCTGGCCTTCGACACCGTTCTCTTCGAACTCGCGCGCCTGTTCCTCTGGCCCGTGACACTCGGTGTGCTGCTGTCCTTTGTCTATGCGGTGTACTGCCTCGGCGCCTTCGGCATTGAATGGTGGCAGCGTCGCCGCGACCCGTCGCGCGCGCTGGTGCTGCAGCGGCATGCGCAGGCGAGCCAGGAACAGATGGAGCTGGTCGTGCTCAAGCAGCTCGAAGGCGTGCGCCTGTGCAGCCGCGTGGCGCCGATGCTGGGGCTGATCGCCACCATGATCCCGATGGGGCCCGCGCTCGTGGCCGTGGCCTCGGGCGAATCGCAGGGTGTGGCGCAAAGCCTGGCGCCGGCGTTCGCGGCCGTGATCGTGGCGCTGGCCTCGGCCTCGATCACCTTCGTGGTCTACACCGTGCGCCGCCGCTGGCTCATGCGCGAACTGGTGATGCTGCTTGATGCGCGGGACCGGTTGTCATGAGCCGCAGGCAGTTCTCCATCCTGAGCAGTCTCGACAGCGACGACGACGACCCGGTGCTCTCGACCATCAACCTGATCGACGTCTTCATGGTCGTCATCGGCATGCTGATGATCGCAGTGATCAACAACCCGGTGAATCCGTTCTCTCAGGACAAGGTGACGATCATTCGTCACGAGGGCCAGCCCGACATGGAGATCATCACGCGCGAAGGCCAGAAGGTCACGCGCTTCAAGGCCAGCGGCGCGACGGGGCAGGGCGATGGCGAGAAGGCCGGCACTGCCTGGCGCCTGAAGGATGGCACGATGATCTACGTGCCGGCGGACGCGGTGCCGGCGTCGGGCGGGAAGTGACGCGTCTTTTCGTCTTCTGGCTCTTGTGCCTGATGGCGCAGCCTGCGGTGGCGGCCGAATCTCGCGTGGTGGTGTTGAGCACGGCGCTGGTGTCGCCCGCGCGCATGGTGCGGCTGGAGGCGGCGGCGCATGCAGCGGGTGTGCCGTTGCAGGTGGTGTCGGCCGCGCAGGGCACGACCGACGCGCTGGCTGCTGCGCTCGACGGTGCGCGACTGCTGGTCATCGATGCGCCGCACCTCAGCGTCGCCCAGTCGGCGGCTGCGCGCTTCGGCGACGTCATCGCGCGCAGTGCCGTTCCCTATGTGCAGATCGGAGAGTTCGCGCTCGTGGCAAAAGGACAGACGCCGCCCGAGGTGCCGCCGCTCGCGGCCGAGCGCGGCGTCGATGCGGCCTGGGCGCAGCGCCTGCGTGCCTACTGGCGCTTTCCGGGCGAAGCGAACCTGAAAGCCTCGGTGCGGGCCATGGCACCGGTCGGCGATGCAACCGGGCTGCCCGACCCCGTGCCGATGCCGCTTGCGGGCTTCTATCACCCGGACTGGCCGCGCGTCGAAAACACCATCACGGCGGTCGAGGCGCTGCCGGCCGGCCAGGGCACTGTCGCCATCGCGGTCAACAGCGCCACGCTCACCGGTGACGACACCGACTGGCTCGATCGCCTGATCGGCACGCTTGCGCAGCGCGGCCTGCGCGCCTATGCCTTCTACGGCCCGCGCCAGCAGAAAGACCTGTTCTTTCGCATGACCCACGCCGATGGGGACGACCGTCGCGTGGCCGACCTCCTCATCAACGCCGCGCTGGTGTTCAGCCCCAACGAACGCAAGGCCGAACTCGAACGCATCGGCGTGCCCGTGCTGCAGACCCTGCCTTCGCTGGCCATGGACGCGGCGCAATGGGCGCGCAGCAAGGACGGCCTGGCGCAGACCGACATCGCGGCCTACTACAGCCCGAGCGAACTCGCAGGCATGACCGACCCGATGCTGGTCACCGCGCGCGACGCCGCCGCCGGCAGCCTTCAGCCGCTGCCCGCGCAGATCGACGCCGTGGCCGACAAGGCCGCCGCGCTGCTGCGCCTGCGCCGCACACCTGCGGCGGAGCGCCGCGTGGCGATGCTGGTCTACAACTACCCGCCGGGCGAGGCCAACTTTGGTGCATCGTTCCTCAACGTGCCGCGCAGCGTCGACCGGATGCTGTCGGCGATGCAGGCAGCCGGCTATCGCACCGAAACGCCGGGCGCGGACGCAGTGATTGCGCAGGTGCAGGCCACCATGAAGGCCTACTACCCGGCGAAGGAGGGCGGCGACGCACTGCAGCCGTTGCTGGATCAGGGGCTGGCCGACACGCTGCCGCTGTCGCAGTACCTCGCGTGGTTCCGCGCACTGCCCGTGGAGACGCAACGGCGCATCGAGGCCTACTGGGGCCCGCCCGAAGCATCGACCATGCTGCGGCCCGTGGCCGGCGCGCCGGCCTTCGTGGTGCCGCGCGTGCAGTTCGGTCACGTGGTCGTGCTGCGCCAGCCGCCGCGCTTCGAGCCCGGCACGCAGGTCGCCGACAAGGCGCAGCAGGTGTACCACCGCGCGGCCGTGCCGCTGAGCCACGGTTACCTCGCGACCTACCTCTGGCTGCGCACCCGCTTCGGTGCCGACGCGTTGGTGCACATGGGCACGCACGGCACGGTCGAGTGGTCGGCGGGCAAGGAGCGCGGGCTGTCTGTGCAGGACGATCCGCTGCTCGCGCTGGGCGATGTGCCGAACGTCTACCCGTACATCATGGACAACCTCGGCGAGGCGACCACCGCCAAGCGCCGTGGGCGCGCGACGATGGTGAGCCATTCGACGCCGATGTTCGCGCCTGCGGGCTTCCGCCCCGGCGTGCGGGAGCTGCATGACCGCCTGCACGACTGGGAAACGCTGTCGCCCGGCGCGGTGAAGACGGCGATGGAGCGGCGCCTCACCGCCGACTTCGTTGCCCAACACTACGACCGCGACCTGCAGTGGACGCCTGCACGCATCCGCGCCGATTTCGCCGGCTTCGTCGCCGTGCTGCATCCGTACCTCGATGAACTCGCGCAGACCGCGCAGCCACTGGGCCTCGCGACCTTCGGCGAAGCGCCCGATGCGCAGCGACGGCGGCAGACGATCCTGCAGATCCTCGGCAAGTCCGTGGCGCAGGCGATGGGCGAGGACCTGGATGAGATGTTTCTCACCGATGCGCAGGGCATCGCCGGGTCCGCGCCCGCGCGTTGGCTGGAAGCCGTGCTGGCCGGCAAGGACACTGCTGACGCTGAGCCTTTGCGCGCCCTCGCTGCAAGAGCCCGCGCGCTCGATGCGGTACTGGCCCACAACGAGGAAATCGAAGGCCTGCTCACTGCGCTCGACGGCCGCTACCTGAAGTCCCGCTACGGTGGCGATCCGGTGCGCGACCCCGACAGCCTGCCGACCGGCCGCAACCTCTACGGCTTCGACCCCAGCCGCGTGCCCACGCGCGCGGCGTGGGATACCGGTGTCGCCGCGATGGACGACTGGATCGCCGCGCATGCCCGCACCCATGGCGGGCGTCCGCCACAGAAGATCGCCTTCACGCTCTGGGCCGGCGAGGCCTCGCGCCATCAGGGCGTGACCGAAAGCCAGGCCTTTCACGCGCTCGGCGTGAAGCCGCGCTGGGACGAGGCGGGGCGCATGGTCGGCATCGAGATCGTGCCGGCGGTGGTGCTGAAACGGCCGCGCATGGACGTGCTGATCAGCGTCACCGGCTCCTATCGCGACCAGTTCCCGCACGTGATGCGCTGGCTGGACGAGGCCGTGCAGCAGGTGGCCGCGCTCGACGAGCCCGGCAACGCCGTTGCGCAGCACAGCGATGCGATGGCGCGCAAGCTGCGCGCCGAGGGCGCGACGGTTGCGGAGGCGCAGCGCTGGTCGACCGCGCGCGTGTTCTCGAACGAGCAGGGCAGCTACGGCGCCGGGCTGGAAGAAGCGGTGCTCGCCACCGAACTTTGGAAGGGCCAGCAGCGCGGCGGCGGTGATGCGCAGATGGCCGGGCTCTACATGGACCGCATGGGCCATGCCTACGGGCGCGGCCTCGACGGCGCCACGCGTGTGGGCGCTTTCGCGGGCAACCTCGCGCAGGTCGATGCGGCGCTGATGGCGCGCACCTCCAACCTCTATGGCGTGCTGACCAACGACGACCCGTTCCAGTACCTGGGCGGCATCGCGCTGGCCGTGCGCCATCTCACGGGCAAGGACCCGGCGCTGTACGTGCAGAACCTGCGCGACGGCGCCTCGGTGCGCACCGACACCGCCACCGGCACCATCGCGCGCGAAATGCAGACGCGCTACCTGCATCCTCAGTGGATCGAGGCGCAGAAGGCCGAGGGCTACAGCGGTGCGCTGCAGGTGCTCAAGACCGCGCAGTTCCTCTGGGGCTGGCAGGCGACCGCGCCCGCGGCCGTGCGTGCGGACCACTGGCAGTCGCTGCACGAGGTCTATGTGCGCGACAGCTACAAGCTCGGCACGCGGCAGTGGCTGGAGCGCGAGAACCGCGCCGCCTTCGCGCAGACGCTGGAGCGCATGCTCGACGCCGTGCGACTGAACTACTGGACGCCCGATGCCGCGACGCGGCGCGAGCTGGCGCAGGCCTACACGGAGGCGGTGCGCGCCACGGGGTTGCGCGAGCGGAACGAAGCGGTGCAGCGGTTTGCGCAGGCTGCGCTGGCGCCAGCGCCCTTGACGGTGACCGCGCCTGCTCCGGTCGTCGTTTCGCCCATCGCACCCGTTGCGGCGGCGACGCCTGCGCCCGATTCGCCAGCCACACCAGACCTGGCACAGCCCGTGACCGGCCTCCAGCTGAAACCCATCGCCGACAGCCCATCGCCCCCGCCGCCTTCCGCCGTGCTGCCGCGCCTGCTTGCCGCGTTCGGCGCCGCCTTGTTGTTGGCCGCCGGCGCGTTGGTGCAATGGCGACGCGGCCGGGCTGTGCCCGCTGCCTGATTCACGAGAATGCCTTCCATGCCTGCGCCCGATCTCTTCACTGTCTTCGCTCTCGCGCTGGTCGCCGCCCTGTGGCTGGCGCTGGCCGTCGATCGCTGGCTGGGCGAGCCGCCCGCGCCGCTGCATCCCGTCGTATGGATGGGCCGCTACCTGGACTGGATCGGCAGCCGCCTCGCGCCGCGCGCGGCTGATGCGAAGTCGCGCGACCTGCCGGGCTTCGCGATGGGCGCGCTCGGCTGGTGTGTTGGGGCGATGGCCGCATTCGCCGTGGCATCGGCCGTGCAGAGCCTGGCGATGCAATGGCTACCGGTCTGGGCCATGGCCGTGGTGCTCGGGCTCGCGTTCAAGCCGCTGTTCGCATGGCGCATGCTGCGCGACGAGGTGTTGGCGGTCGAGGCCGCGCTGGGCGAATCGCTCGACGCGGGCCGCGCACGGCTGGCGCGCCTCGTGAGCCGCGATGTCTCCGTGCTGAGCGAACGCGAGGTGCGCGAGAGCGCGATCGAGTCGCTGGCCGAGAATCTCAACGACTCGCTGGTGGCGCCCGTGTTCTGGTTCGTGCTGTTCGGCCTGCCGGGTGCGGCGCTCTATCGCTTCGCCAACACCGCCGACGCCATGTGGGGCTACCGCGGCGAACGCGGTGGACGCGACTGGACCTGGTTCGGCAAGTGGGCCGCGCGCGCCGACGACGTGCTCTCGTGGCTGCCCGCGCGCATCACCGTGCTGCTGTTGGCGCTCGCCGCCGGCCGCTGGCCGCGCGGCGTGGCCCGCGAGGCGCGCCGCACACCGTCACCCAACAGCGGCTGGCCGATGGGGGCGATGGCGTTGCTGTTGGGGGTGCGGCTTGCGAAGCCGGGCGTGTATGCGCTGAATGGGGAAGGGCGCGCCGTCACGTCGGCCGACACCGCGCGCACAGCGCAACTCGGCGAACGCGCGGCGTTCGGTTTGGCCGTGATCGCCTCGCTCGCGATGCTGTCGCCGCTGCCGGCGAGGTGGGCATGACGGATCACACCGCGCGTCCCGTGCACGGCGGCCCGGACGCAACCGGCGCCGCGCCGCACGACTTCTCGACCAACGGCAATGCGGTGGGCTCGTGTCCCGCCGTGCTGGCTGCACTTCGCGAGGCCGATGCCGCGCACTATCCTGATCCGCGCTACACCGCGCTGCGTGCTGCACTCGCCGAGTTCCATGGCGTGGCCGTGGACCGCATCGTGATCGCCGCGAGCGCGAGCGAATTCATCCACCGCATCAGCGCCGCCGTGGCGCAGGGCGGTGGTGGCCCGGTCTGGCTGCCCGCGCACAGCTACGGCGACTACGAACGCGCAGCTCTGGCCTGGGGCCTCGGCGTGCGGCGCGCACCTGAAGACGCCGACGGCACTGCGTTGCGCTGGTGCTGCGAACCGTCGAGCCCGTTCGGCCAGCCGCAGCCAGACATCGCGCTGCATGCGGCGAGCGATGCGGTCTGCGTGCTCGACATGGCCTACGAACCGCTGCGCCTCGAAGGCCAGCCCTCGCATGGCGCCGCGCAACGCGACCGCGTCTGGCAGCTGTGGACACCGAACAAGGCCATGGGGCTCACCGGCATCCGCGCCGCCTACGCCATTGCGCCCGCGAGCGGCGAGGTGGCCGGTCCGCTGCTGGAGCGGCTCGAGCGCCTCGCGCCGTCGTGGCCGCTGGGCACGCACGGCGTGGCGCTGCTCACGACCTGGACCAGCGACGAGGCGCAAGGCTGGCTGGCGCGCAGCCTCGACATCCTGCGCGACTGGAAGGCGCGGCAACGCGCCGTGTGCGAATCGCTGGGCTGGGAGGTACTGCCCGGCGACGCCAACTTCTTCGGCGCACGGCCCGATGTGCCGTATCCGCCGCGCGCCGCCGCGCTGCGCGCCGAGGGCATCAAGCTGCGCGACTGCGCCTCCTTCGGACTGCCGGGTCACCTGCGCCTGGGCGTGTTGCCGCCGGCCAGTCAACAGGCCTTGAAGGCCGCGTGGACGCGAGCAGCGCGACACAGCGGCTGAGCGCACCACGCACCACAATAGGGCCGTTGCAAGAAAAGGAAAACAACAGGCCCATGCTCTACGCCATCACCACGCTCTTTCTGTGCCAGCTTGCGGGCGAACTGCTCGTGCAGTGGCTGTCGCTGCCGATCCCCGGCCCGCTGATCGGCATGCTGCTGCTGTTCGTCGGCCTGCTGGTGCGCCGCGGCGTGCCGCAAGAGCTGACCGACACCTCGGGCCATCTGCTGCGCAACCTGATGCTGCTGTTCATCCCGGCGGTGACCGGTGTGATGCTGCATTTCGAGCGGGTGGGGCGCGAGTGGCTGCCGTTCCTCGCGGCCGGCGTTGTCGGCGGCGCTTTCACCATGGCGGTGACCGCGCTCACGCTGCGCTGGATGATCCGCATCACCGGCAAGGACGCCGAATGAACGCGCCCGCCAAGCTGTCCGAAATCTGGGTGTTCCTGGCCCAGTCGCCGCTCCTGTGGCTGTCGCTCACGCTGCTCGCCTACCTGGGGGCGTTGTGGCTGCACGCACGCAGCGGGCGCAATCCGATGGTCAATCCGGTGCTGGTGTCGGTGATCGTCATCGTGAGCGTGCTGCTGCTCACGCGCACGCCGTACGACACCTATTTCGAAGGCGCCAAATTCGTTCACTTCCTCATCGGCCCGGCCACTGTGGCGCTGGCCGTGCCGCTGTACAGCCAGGTCGGCCGCCTGCGGCGCCTGTGGCTGCCGATCGGCGTGGCGCTGCTGGTGGGCTCGGTGGCCGCCATCGTCTCGGCCATCGGCATTGGCTGGGTGCTGGGCGGCTCGCACGAGCTGCTGATGTCGCTCGCGCCCAAGTCGGCCACCATGCCGATCGCGATGGGCGTGGCCGAGAAGATCGGCGGCCTGCCGTCGCTCGCGGCCGTGGCAGCGGCCATCGCGGGCATCTCGGGCGCGATCATGGCCACCGGCTTGCTGAACCTGCTGCGCATCAAGGAGCCCGCAGTGCGCGGCTTCGCCGTCGGCATGGCGGCGCACGGCATCGGCACCGCGCGGGCCATCCAGGTGAACGAAACCGCGGGTGCGTTCTCGGCGCTGGCCATGGGGCTGAACGGCATCGCGACGGCGCTGCTGGTGCCGCTGATCGTGAAGCTGATGACGGTCTGACCTTCGCCGATTCACCCATCCACCCATTCATCCATTGAGGAGCACCTCCCATGTCCGAATACACCGCCGAGATCGTCTGGGAGCGAGGCGACCAGGACTTCCTGGCCAACACCTACAGCCGCCACCACGTGCTGCGGTTCGACGGTGGTGCGCAGGTGCCGGGTTCATCGTCCCCGCACGTGGTGCCGCTGCCGTTCTCCGATGCGTCGGCGGTCGATCCGGAAGAAATGTTCGTGGCCTCGCTGTCCAGCTGCCACATGCTGTGGTTCCTCACCATGGCGGTGAAGCGCAAGTTCGTGGTCGACCGCTATGTCGACGCGGCCACGGGCGTGATGGAGAAGAACGCCGACGGCAAGATGGCGATGACCGTCGTCACGCTGCGCCCGCAGGTGAGCTTCTCGGGCGAGAACCTGCCCACGCGCGAGCAGATCGCGCACATGCACCACCGGGCGCATGAGGAGTGCTTCATCGCGAATTCGGTGAAGACCGAGGTGCGGTGCGAGCCGGTCGACTGACGCGCGACGGTCGCAGGGCCCTCAGCGCTTCTGCAACCGCGGATTCTTCGCAAACAACTCCGCCGCCCAGTCCACAAAGGCCCGCACCTTGGCGCTCAGGTGCCGGTTCGGCGGGTAGACCACGTGGATCGGCAGCGGGTCGCGCTGCCAGTCGGCCAGCACCTCGATGAGTTCGCCGCTTTCCAGCAGCGGCTCGGCGGTGAAGGTGATGCACTGCGACAGGCCGAAGCCAGCGAGCACGGCTGTCATGTGTGCGTTGCTCTCGTTGACCGACACGCGGTAGGGGCCGTTGAGCTCGATGTACTCGTCACCCTTCTTGAACTCGTGCGGGTACACGCGCCGGGTGGTGCCCGAGAAGTAGCTCACGACGTGGTGACGCTTCTCGATGTCGTTCGGATGCTGCGGTGCACCATAGCGCTTGATGTAGGCCGGCGAGGCCACGGTGACGAAATGCAGGGTGCCGATGCGGCGCGCGACCAGTGACTGGTCGCTGAGTTCGCCGGCGCGGATCACGCAGTCGACGTTGTCGCTGATGAGGTCGACGGTGCGGTCGCTCACGCCCAGGTCGACCTGGATCTCGGGGTAGCGGTCGCAGAAGCTGGCCAAGTTGGGCAGGATGATCTGCTGCGCCACTGACGTGCCCACGTCGATGCGCAGCCGCCCCGTGGGGTTGGCCTGCGCGTTCGTCATGCTGGCTTCCATGTCGTCGAAGTCGTTCAGCAGCCGCGCCGCGCGCTCGAAGTAGGCGGCGCCATCGGGCGTGACGGTGACGCGCCGCGTGGTGCGGTTGAGCAGCTTCACGCGCAGGCGCGATTCCAGCGCCTGGATCTGCTTGGTGACGGTGCCCTTGGGCAGGGCCAGAGAGTCGGCGGCACGGGTGAAGGTGCCTGCTTCCACCACGCGGACAAAGATCCGCATTGCCTGGATTTGATCCATCGAATGCCTGTTCAGGGAGGCCGGCACATGCCGGAAGGAGGCGGATTCTCACACAAGGAATGCGCCCCTATGGCGTGTCCGATTGTTCTCCGTTTGGAAACAGAGTAGGGCTGTGTTTCCTGTTTCATATCGCTTGTAGCGCCTTATATTTCAAACATCGCCCACATCCCTGAGGTCGCCCATGTCACCCCGTCCATCGTCCCGGTCCGCTGAAGCTGCTGCGCTTGCCGCGGCACAAGGCGTGGAGTCCGATCTGTCGATCGAGCTGCCCGGCCGCGAGCCCGTGGCTGCCCGTGTCTACGGTCAGCGTTCGCGGGGCGAGACCGTGCCGCTGGTGCTGCATTTCCATGGCGGCACCTTCATCTGCGGCAACCTCGACAACGGCCGCAACGTGGCCCGGCTGCTGGCCGGCGCGGGTGCGGTGGTGGTGTCGCTCGATTACCCGCTGGCCCCGGCGGCCCCGTTCCCGGAGCCGGTCGAGGTCGGATATGCGGCGCTCGAATGGCTCTACAAGCAGCGCGTGAAGCTCGGTGGCAAGGGCGCCCAGGTGTACCTGGCCGGCGAAGAAGCCGGTGGCAACCTGGCGGCCAGCGTGGCCCTGGTGGCCCGCGACCGTGCCCATCCGCCGCTGGCGGGCCAGATCCTGCTGTCGCCCATGCTCGACCCGTGCGCCGGTACCGCCTCGCTGCGCAATGCCACCAACGACGCCGCCGAGTGCCGCTGGGCCACGGGCTGGGCCAAGTATTTGAGCTGTCCCTCGAACGCCACGCATCCATACGCGGTGCCCAGCGGATCGCTGCGGCTGGCCGCCCTGGCACCGGCACTGGTGCTGGTGGGCCCCGACGACGCGATGCGCGACGAGGCCATGACCTTCGCGGGCCGGCTGCGGTCGGCCGGCATCGAGGTCACGAGCAGCGTGCTGACCGGGGCCGACAACTGGCCCAAGGCCCTGTACGACACCGAGGCCGTGGGATGTGCGTCCTGCGAAGCCAGCGTGCAGCAGCACTTCCGCGAATTCTTCAGCGCCACCACACCGCCCCCGGCGGTCCCTGAGCCCAGCTAGGCCCGCGAGGGTCCGCTCCGCCCCCTGAAACAAGCCGCCGCCTCCGCCGGGGTCGGTGGCAGGGCTTTCTGTTCTCCAAACTCCGCCTCCTGACGCCTTCGGCGCCGGGATGGCCTGTTGCATCCCGAAAAAGTCATCGAGAAGGACGATCCATCATGTCGAACAAGAACGAACACAAGCTCTCTTCCACCGGCCGCAAGGCCCTGTGGCCCACCGTCACCGGCCTGACGGCGCTGCTGGCCGTGGCCGCCGCGGTGGTGGGCATGTACAGCTTCAAGGCCGAGGCCACGGCGCCGGTCGCGGCGCAACAGGGTACCCCGGTGTCGGTTGCCACCGTCGCGTCGAGCGAGATCAACGCCTGGGACGAGTTCTCGGGCCGGCTCGAAGCGGTGGAACGCGTCGATGTGCGTTCCCGCGTGGCGGGCGCCGTGCAGGCGGTGCACTTCCGCGAAGGCGCGCTGGTGAAGCAGGGCGAGTTGCTCATCACCATCGACCCGGCGCCGTACGCCGCGGAAGTGGAGCGCGCCGAAGCGCAGGTCGCCTCGGCGCAGGCCCGCCAGTCGTTCAGTCGCAGCGAGCAGGAACGTGCCCGCCGCCTGTGGGACGAGCAGGCCATCGCCCAGCGCGAACTCGACGAGCGCGTGAACGCCGGCCGCGAAGCCGAAGCCAACCTGCGCGCCGCGCAAGCTTCGCTGCAGTCGGCGCGCCTGAACCTGGGCTACACCCAAGTGCGCGCGCCGGTGTCGGGCCGCATCGGCAAGCTCGAGGTGACCGTGGGCAACCTGGTCGCCGCCGGCCCCGGTGCGCCCGTGCTGACCACGCTGGTGTCGGTGAGCCCGATCTACGCGAGCTTCGACGCCGACGAGCAGGTCATCACCCGCGCCCTGAAGGACCTGCCGGCCAGCGCCGGCGCCCGCGGCCAGATCGACACGATCCCCGTGCAGATGGGCACCGCCGGCCTCGAGGGCACGCCCTTCACCGGCAAGCTGCAGCTGATCGACAACCAGGTCGACGCCCGCAGCGGCACCGTGCGTGTGCGCGCCTCGTTCGACAACAAGGACGGCGCGCTCATTCCCGGCCAGTTCGCCCGCATCCGCATGGGCCAGGCTCGTAACGACACCGCGCTGCTGGTGAGCGAACGCGCCATCGGCACCGACCAGAACAAGAAGTTCGTGATGGTCGTGGGCGACGACGACAAGGCGGTCTACCGCGAGGTGACGCTGGGCGCGCCCATCAACGGCCTGCGCGTGGTGAGCAAGGGCCTGAAGGCCGGCGACCGCGTGGTGGTGAACGGCCTGCAGCACATCCGCCCGGGTGCGCTGGTCGTGCCGCAGACCGTGACGATGGACGCCAAGGCCGACACGAAGCCACAACAGGAACAACAACCGGAACGCGTGGCCGAGGCCGCCAAGTCCTGATTTCGGAGGAGGGCGTCTGGGCGCCCGCCGGAGAACCAACATGAATCTCTCAAAATTCTTCATCGACAGGCCGATCTTTGCCGGCGTGCTGTCGCTACTGATGTTGATTGCCGGCCTGATCGCGCTGCGCGGTCTGCCGATCTCGGAGTACCCGGAAGTCGCGCCGCCCTCGGTGGTGGTGCGCGCCACGTACCCCGGCGCCAACCCCAAGGTGATTGCCGAGACGGTGGCCACGCCGCTCGAAGAGCAGATCAACGGCGTCGAAGGCATGCTCTACATGGGCAGCCAGGCGACGACCGACGGCGTGATGACGCTGACCGTCACCTTCCGCCTGGGCACCGATCCCGACAAGGCGCAGCAGCTCGTGCAGAACCGCGTCTCGCAAGCCGAGCCGCGCCTGCCTGAGGAAGTGCGGCGCCTGGGCATCACGACCGTCAAGAGCGCGCCCGACCTGACGATGGTGGTTCACCTCGTCTCGCCGAACAACCGCTACGACATCAACTACCTGCGCAACTACGCGGTGCTGAATGTGAAGGACCCGCTGGCGCGCATCGAAGGCGTGGGCCAGGTCCAGATCTTCGGCGGCGGCGACTACTCGATGCGCGTCTGGCTCGACCCGCAGAAGGTCGCGCAGCGCGGCCTCTCGGCCAGCGACGTGGTGGCTGCCATCCGTGGCCAGAACGTGCAGGCCGCGGCCGGCGTCGTTGGCGCATCGCCGGGCCTGTCGGGCGTGGACATGCAGCTGTCGATCAATGCGCAAGGCCGCCTGCAGAGCGAGGAAGAGTTCGGCGACATCATCGTCAAGAGCGGCACCGACGGCGCCGTGACCCGCCTGCGCGACATCGGCCGCCTCGAGATGGGCGCTGCCGACTACTCGCTGCGTTCGCTGCTGAACAACGACCCGGCCGTCGGCATGGGCGTGTTCCAGGCACCGGGCTCGAATGCGCTCGACATCTCCTCCAACGTCCGCAAGACGATGGAAGAGCTGAACAAGAACATGCCCGAAGGCCTGGAGTACCGCATCGCCTACGACCCGACGCAGTTCGTGCGCGCATCGATCGAATCGGTGATCCACACGCTGCTCGAAGCCATCCTGTTGGTGGTGCTGGTCGTGATCCTGTTCCTGCAGACCTGGCGCGCGTCGATCATTCCGCTGCTGGCGGTGCCGGTGTCGGTGATCGGTACCTTCGCGGTGCTGCACATCCTCGGTTTCTCGATCAATGCGCTGAGCCTGTTCGGGCTGGTGCTGGCGATCGGCATCGTGGTGGACGACGCCATCGTGGTGGTGGAGAACGTCGAGCGCAACATCGAAGCCGGCTTGACGCCGCGTGAAGCGACCTACCGCGCCATGCGCGAAGTGTCGGGCCCCATCATCGCCATCGCGCTGGTGCTCGTGGCCGTGTTCGTGCCGCTGGCCTTCATCAGCGGTCTGACGGGCCAGTTCTACCGCCAGTTCGCGGTGACCATCGCGATCTCGACGGTGATCTCGGCCATCAACTCGCTGACGCTGTCGCCGGCCCTGGCCGCACTGCTGCTGCGCGGTCACGATCAGCCGAAGGACGCACTGACGCGCGGCATGGACAAGGCCTTCGGCTGGCTGTTCCGCGGCTTCAACAAGTTCTTCCATCGCGGCTCCGAGGCCTACAGCGGCGGTGTCAAGCGTGTGATCTCGCGCAAGACGTTGATGCTGGTGATCTACCTCGCGCTGGTGGGCGTGACCTTCGGCCTCTTCAAGGCAGTGCCCGGCGGCTTCGTGCCGGCGCAGGACAAGCAATACCTCATCGGTTTTGCCCAGCTGCCCGACGGCGCCACGCTCGACCGCACCGACGAGGTGATCCAGCGCATGGGCGAGATCATGAAGAAGAACCCGAACGTGGAAGACGCCATCGCCTTCCCGGGCCTGTCGATCAACGGCTTCACCAACAGCTCGAACTCGGGCATCGTGTTCGCCACGCTCAAGCCCTTCGACCAGCGCAAGCGCGCCGACCAGAGCGGCGGTGCAGTGGCGGGCCAGCTCAACGGCGCCTTCTCGAGCATCCAGGACGCGTTCATCGTGATGTTCCCGCCGCCGCCCGTGGCAGGCCTGGGCACGACCGGCGGCTTCAAGCTGCAGATCGAAGACCGTGCCTCGGTCGGCTACGACCAGATGGACGCTGCCGTGAAGGCCTTCATGACCAAGGCGCAGGCCGCGCCCGAGCTCACGGGCATGTTCACGAGCTGGCAGGTCAACGTGCCGCAGCTGTATGCCGACATCGACCGCACCAAGGCGCGCCAGCTCGGCGTGCCGGTGACGGACATCTTCGACACCATGCAGATCTACCTCGGTAGCCTGTACGCCAACGACTTCAACAAGTTCGGCCGCACGTACTCCGTGCGCGTCCAGGCCGATGCGCCGTACCGCGCCCGCGCCGAAGACGTCGGCATGCTGAAGGTGCGCTCGACCTCGGGCGAGATGGTGCCGCTGGCCGCGCTGATGAAGGTGAATTCGACCTTCGGTCCGGAACGCGCCATGCGCTACAACGGCTACCTGGCGGCCGACATCAACGGCGGCCCGGCGCCCGGCTACTCGTCGGGACAGGCACAGGACGTGATCACCAAGATCGCGGCCGAGACGCTGCCCAAGGGCGTGAGCTTCGAGTGGACCGAGCTGACCTACCAGGAAATCCTGGCCGGCAACTCCGCCTTCCTGGTGTTCCCGCTGGCGATCCTGCTGGTGTTCCTGGTGCTGGCCGCGCAGTACGAAAGCCTGACGCTGCCGATCGCGATCATCCTGATCGTGCCGATGGGCATCATGGCCGCGATGGCGGGCGTGTGGATGTCGGGGGGCGACAACAACGTCTTCACGCAGATCGGCTTGATCGTGCTGGTGGGGCTGAGTGCGAAGAACGCGATCCTGATCGTGGAATTCGCACGGGAGCTCGAATTTGCCGGACGCACGCCGATCCAGGCCGCGATCGAAGCCAGCCGCCTGCGCCTGCGCCCGATCCTGATGACCTCGCTGGCCTTCGTGATGGGGGTGCTGCCGCTGGTGCTCTCGACCGGTGCCGGCTCGGAGATGCGCCAGGCGATGGGCGTGGCGGTGTTCGCCGGAATGATCGGCGTGACGGCCTTCGGCCTGTTCCTGACGCCGGTGTTCTACGTGCTGCTGCGCCGCCTGGCGGGCAACCGGCCGCTCAAGCTGCATGGCGAAGTGCCGCACGGCGAAGACTTCGTGTCGGCCGACCATCCCGCCACACCTTCGCACGGTGGTTCGGGCGGTGGCGGGCTGCACCCGGTGCCGGCCTCGCCGCGCCCCTCGCACGGTGCGCACGACTGATCGACAAGAGCTGATCGACAAGAAGAAAGAAGGTTTTCCATGACATTCGGAATCCCAACCCTGGTGCGCCCGCTGCGCACCGCCATGCTGCCGTTGGTGGCGGCCCTCGTGCTGGCCGGTTGCGCCAGCGTGCCCTCGGGCATGCCTTCGGTGCCGACCGCGGCCCAGTTCAAGGAGCAGCCGCAGCAACAGCAACAACAGCCGGGTGCCACGGCGCCGGCCGGCTTCACCCGCGCCGCGCCCGCCGAGGCGCAACCGCGCGGCGAATGGTGGCTGGCGTTCAACGACCCGGTGCTCAACACGCTGATCGAGCGTGCCGCGGTCGACAACGCCAACATCCAGGCCGCCGCCGCACGGCTGGCCGAGGCACGCGCGCTGGCGCGCAGCGCCCAGGCCGACCGCCTGCCGCAGATCGGGCTGGGCGCCGGCGCCAACCGCGGTGCCGGCCTGGACAAGGCCACGGCCAGCACCCGGCCGGGCACCATGACCAACATCGGCGCCACGTTCTCGTACGAGGTCGACCTGTTCGGTCGCCTTTCGGGTGCGGCCGATGCGGCCAAGCTCGACGCGGCCGGCCGCGAGGCGCTGCTGCAAAGCACCCGGCTCGCGGTGCAGGCCGAGGTGGCGCAGACCTACCTGCAGCTGCGCGCGCTCGATGCCGAGCGCGTGCTGGTGCGCGAATCGGTCGCGGCCTACCGCGACACGCTGCGGCTGACGCAGCGCCGCCAGCAGGCCGGCGACATCGCCGAGCTCGACGTGGCGCGCGTGCAGACCGAGGTGTCGTCCACCGAGTCGGACGCGCTCGCGCTGGACCGGCAACGCGCCCAGGTGGAACATGCGCTGGCCGTGTTGGTGGGCGACTCGGCCTCCAGCTTCGGCATGCGGCCGGACGACTGGGCCACCGCGCTGCCGACGATTCCGCCGGGTGTTCCGTCCACTGTGCTCACGCGCCGGCCTGACGTGTCGGCCGCACAGAGCGCCGTCATGGCGGCGCAGGCCCGCGTGGGCGTGGCGCAGACCGCGTGGTTCCCGAACATCTCGCTGACCGGCGCGGCCGGCTACGCCTCGCCCGAGATCGGCGACCTCTTCAAGTGGTCGGCCCGTTCGTGGGGCGTGGGGGCGCTGCTGTCGCTGCCGATCTTCGACGGCGGCCGCCGCGAGGCCGGCGTGCAGGGCGCCAACGCCCAGCTCGACGGCGCGCTGGCCAGCTACCGCTCGCAGGTGCTGGTGGCGTTCCAGGAGGTCGAAGACCAGCTGGCCGCCATCCGCATCCTGCAGGAGCAGTCGGTGGTGCAGGCGCAGGCCGTGACCTCGGCGCAGCGCGCCACCAGCCTGTCGGACTCGCGCTACCGCAACGGCTACGTCAGCCAGCTCGACCTGCTCGACGCCCGCCGCAGCGAACTGCGCAACCGGCGCCAGGCGCTGCAGGTGAAGTCGGCGCAGTACCAGGCGACCGTGGGGCTGATCCGCGCCATCGGTGGCGGCTGGGAAGTGCCGGCGGCGGAGAAGGTGGCGGCCCGCTGATCGGGGCCGTCCGGGCTCAGGCGCTGCCGCCTGCGTCCGGATGCGTCGCCGTCGTGGCCAGCTTTTTCAGCGCCGCTGTACCCAGGGCAAGCGCGCTCGAGTAGCTGGGCTGCGGCTGTGCAGCCACACGCAGCGGCCGGTAGCCGAGTGTGTCGGCGGTGCTGCCGGTGTCGTGAACGGCTTCGAGCAGGACCCAGTAGAAGCGGCCCGGCTCGCGTTCCTCGACCGTCAGCGCCAGATCGTTGAGGGCGGACATGATTTCCCAAGGGCAGCCCGGGAAGGGCTTGCCTCCTTGTACGTCTGACTCGGCCTTCCGGTTTCAGTTCGGCGCTCAACGACAATCCCCGGATGAGTTCTAGAGCGACAAGCGGACCGGCGCGCTGCGTCATGGTCCTGGGCACCACGAGCGGCGCCGGCAAGAGCTGGCTGGCCACCGCGCTGTGCCGGTGGTATGCCCGCCAGGGGCTGCGGGTGGCGCCGTTCAAGGCGCAGAACATGAGCAACAACGCCCGCGTGGTCGAGGGTGGCGAGATCGGCAGCGCCCAGTACTTCCAGGCCCTGGCCGCCAACGCCGTGCCCGACGTGCGCATGAACCCGTTGCTGCTCAAGCCCGAGCGCGACACCCACAGCCAGGTGGTGCTGATGGGGCAGGTGAGCGAGTCGCTCTCGGCCCTGCCATGGCGCGGGCGCAGCGAGCGCGTCTGGCCGCAGATCGCGCAGGCCTTCGACGAGCTGCGGGCCGAGAACGACGTGGTCGTGATCGAAGGCGCCGGCTCGCCGGCCGAGATCAACCTGATGGCCAGCGACATCGTCAACATGCGCGTCGCCCGCCACGCCAACGCCCGCTGCCTGCTGGCGACCGACATCGACCGCGGCGGCGCGTTTGCCCACCTGTACGGCACCTGGGCGCTGCTGCCCGAGGCCGATCGGGCGCTGATCGCGGGCTTCGTGCTCAACAAGTTCCGCGGCGACGCCTCGCTGCTGGCCCCCGCGCCGCAGCAGCTGCAGGCACTGACCGGCGTGCCCACCGTGGCCACGCTGCCCATGTGGTGGCAGCACGGCCTGCCCGAGGAAGACGGCGTGTTCGACGACCGCAGCCGCGCCAGCGGCGTGGTGACGCGCACGGTGGCGGTGGTGGCGTACCCCCGCCTGAGCAACCTCGACGAGTTCCAGGCTCTGAAGAACGTGCCCGGCGTGCGCCTGGTCTGGGCCCGCACGCCGGCCGACGTGGCCGGCGCCGACTGGATCGTGCTGCCGGGCTCCAAGCACACGAGCGGCGACCTTGCCTGGCTGCGCGCGCAGGGGCTGGACCGCGCGGTGGCCGAGCACGCCGGGCGCGGCGGCGCGGTGCTGGGTGTCTGCGGCGGGCTGCAGATGCTGGGCGAGGCGCTGGTCGATCCGCACGGCATCGACGGCAACGCGCCGGGGCTCGGCCTGCTGCCGCTGGTGACGGTGTTCGAGCGAGAGAAGACCGTGCAGCACCGCACGGCCAGCTTCGGCGAGCTGACCGGCGAATGGGCCGCGCTCTCGAATGTGCGCATCGCCGGCTACGAGATCCACCACGGCCAGACGGCGACCCACCCGCAGCTTGCGCAGGATGGCCGCGCCGTGATGCCCGAGGGCCTGGCCTGGCAGAACGCGCGTGGCAACGTGCTGGGCCTCTATTTGCACGGTCTGTTCGAGGACCCGGCGGCGCTGCAGGCGCTGTTCGGCACCACGGCGCCCACGCTGGACGCCACCTTCGACGGCCTGGCCGACTTCATCGACACCCACTTCGACGCCGGCGTGCTCGCCGGCCTGATCGCATGACCGACACCGCCCTGATCCCCGACGTTCCCGACATCACCGACGCCGCGCTCGCGGCGCGGCTGCAGGCAGCGCTCGACAACAAGACCAAGCCGGTCGGCGCGCTGGGCCGCCTCGAAACGCTGGCGCTGCGCATCGGCACCATCCTGGGCAGCGAGCGGCCCGTGCTCGAAGCCCCGCAGATGCTGGTGTGCGCGGGCGACCATGGGCTGGCGGCGCGCGGCGTGTCGGCCTATCCGAGCGACGTGACCTGGCAGATGGTCGAGAACTTCCTGGCCGGCGGCGCGGCCGTGAGCGTGCTGGCGCGCCAGCACGGCCTGGCGCTCACCGTGGTCGACTGCGGTGTGCGGCGCGACTTCCAGCCGCGCCCGGGGCTGGTGTCGCGGCGCATCGCCGCCGGCACGTCCGACGCCTCGGTCGGCCCCGCCATGACGCCCGAGCAATGCGCCCAGGCCATCGCGAACGGCCGCGAGGTCGTGCGCGCACTGCCGGGCAACGCGCTGTTGCTCGGCGAGATGGGCATCGGCAACAGCTCGACCGCCGCGTTGCTGCTGGCGCGCCTGGCCGGGCAGGACGTCGGCGCCTGTACGGGCGCCGGCACCGGGCTCGACGCGGCCGGGCTGGCACGCAAGCGCGCGGTGCTGCGCGACGTGCTCGCGCTGCATGCCAACGCCACGACGCCGCTCGCCGCACTGGCCGCGTTCGGCGGTTTCGAGGTCGCGACGCTGGTCGGCTCCGTGCTCCAGGCCGCGCAGGAGCGGCGCGTGATCGTGGTCGACGGTTTCATCGCGAGCGCCGCCGTGCTGGTTGCGCAGGCGCTGCAGCCGCACGTGACGCAGCGCTGCATCGCCGCGCACGGCTCGGCCGAGCCGGGCCACGCGCTGCTGCTGAAATATCTCTGGCTCACGCCCTTGCTGAGCCTGGACCTGCGCCTGGGCGAGGGTTCGGGCGGTGCCCTGGCGTGGCCGCTGCTCGAATCGGCCTGCCGCATCCTGCGCGAGATGGCGAGCTTCGAGGCTGCGGGCGTGTCGCGCAAGGCATGAACGGCGTCCGCCATTTCCTGCTCGCGGTGCAGTTCTTCACCCGCGTGCCGGTGACCGGCCGGCTCGCGGCCTGGGTCGGCTTCAGCCCCCAGATGCTGCGCGCGGCGGCCGCGCACCTGCCGGCCATCGGCTGGATTGCAGGCGGGGTGGCGGCGGCGGTGTTCGTCGCTGTGGGCGCCGGCCTGCCGGGCGCGGCCGGGGCCTTCGCGGCGGCCGTGCTGAGCACCGCCGCCACCGTGATGCTCACGGGCGCCTTCCACGAAGACGGCCTGGCGGACGTGGCCGATGGCCTGGGCGGTTCGGCCAGCCGCGAACGGGCGCTGGAAATCATGAAGGACTCGCGCATCGGTGCCTTCGGCGCGGTCGCGCTCGTGCTGGCGCTCGGCCTGAAGTTCGGCCTGCTGGCCGCACTGGCCGCGCGCGGGCTGGACGTGGTGGCGGTGTCCATCGTCGGCGCGCATGTGTTGTCGCGGCTGGCACCGCTGTTCCTGATCCGCGGCCTGCCCTATGTGGGCGACAGCGGCGGCAGCAAGGCCAAGCCGCTGGCCGACGCGATCAGCGGCGGGGCGCTGCTGGTCGCCGTGCTCTGGACCGCGCCCGCCGTGGCGCTGCTGCTGTGCGCGCACGACGCGCTGCATGTGGGCGCGGCGCTCGTGGCGCTGGTGCTGGCCGGGGGCTGGATGGCGCGGCTCTTCGTGCGTCGCCTGCAGGGCTTCACGGGCGACGGGCTCGGTGCCACGCAGCAGGTGTGCGAACTGGCGATCTACCTCGCGCTGGCGTGGAAGGCATGAACAACAAGGACCAAGGCGCCGCCCGGCTCTGGCTCCAGCGCCACGCACCGGTGATCGCGCCGGCCGGCTTGTGCTACGGCGCCACCGACCTCGACGCCCGCGCCGACGACACCCGGGCGGCGGCCGCGCGCATCGCGCAGGTGCTGCCGGCCGGCATCGTGTTGTGGAGTTCGCCGCTGCGGCGCTGCGCCATGCTGGCGGACGCCATTGCCGCGCTGCGGCCCGATCTGTCGGTGCGCCGCGATGCGCGGCTGGCGGAGATGAGTTTCGGCGCCTGGGAAGGGCGCCTCTGGTCTGCCGTGGCCCGCGAAGAGTTCGAGGCCTGGACGAATCGCTTTGCCGACGCTCCGGCCGGCGGAGACGGAGAGAGCGTGCGTGTCTTCATGGCGCGCGTGGCGTCGGCGCATGCCGACTGGATCGCGACCGGCGCCGACGCGCTGTGGGTCACGCATGCCGGCGTGCTGCGGGCGGTGCAGCTGTTGTCGCAAGGCGTGTCGTGCCCCGAGCGGGCCGATCAGTGGCCCAACGATGCGGCGGCCTTCGGCGACTGGCGGGTGGTCGCGGCGCCGATCACCTGACGAGTCGCCCTCAGAAGGTGTGAATGAATCCGGCGTGGCCGAGCAGCCCGCGCAGGCGCGTCCCCTCAAGGCGCAAAGCGCAGCCATAGCTCGGGCTATGGCGAGCATTTGCAACGCGGAGGGGGCGTGTCTGGGCGGGATGAGCGGGCATGGCGGGTTCGTTCACACCTTCTTAGTTCTTCGCGCGCCACTGCTCGCGCCAGAGCCGGTCGAGCTGGCCCGCGAACTGCGGCGAAGGGCTGCCCACAAGCTGGTTCCGCCCGTTGCGCTGCACCAGGCCGTAGAGCCGGCCCGAACCCTGGTCGTAGAGCGCGATGGCGTTGTGGTCGTAGCAGTCGTGCGGCTTGCAGAAGGCGTGCAGCACGTAGCGCGTGCCGTCCACCGTGACCCACTGCGGCTCGGGCGCCGGGCCTTCGCGACGCACCAGCCAGCGGTCGTTTTCGCGCGTGCCGAGTGCGGCGCGCCAGGCCTTGTCCATGGCCGGTCCCCGCGCGAGCGCGGCAGGGCTGCCCGTGGCCGGTGCCGGCGGCTTGGCGGCGACAGCGGGTTCGGCGGGTGGCGCGGCGGCCCGGGCCGGGCCGTCGCAGCGCCAGTAGCGCGACTTCATCAGCTCCGGGCCGAGTTGGCCGACGACCGGCTTGTCGGCCTTCAGGGTGATCGACTGGCCGCGCGCGTCGCGAAAGACCAGGAAATTCATCATCGCGTCGTCGCCCTTGCCGACGCGGCTCATCAGCGCCACGTCGAAGTTCGGCGGTGGCGGCTGGTTGCCGAAGAAGCTGTGCGCCGTGTCCGGCTGGCGCCCGACGATGCGGCGCTTGCCGCGCTGGACCACCAGCGTGTCTTCGAGCACCTGCAGCGCCGGCGCCGCCGCGTTGGCGCAGTCGGTGGACCAGCGCCCGCCGTACAGCGCCAGGGTCTCGGGCGGCAGCACGCCGTCTTTCGACCAGGCGGCGCCCGCACTGCAGAGCGCTGCGAGGAGGAGGGTGGCGGGCAGTGTCTTCTTGAAAATCGTCGTTGTCATGTGCGATGTGGTGTGGTGCCGCTCAGGCGGACTTGGGCGCCGGCGTCTTGGGTTTGAAGGCGCAGAAGGTGGCCACCGCGCATTCCCAGCAGCGCGGCTTGCGCGCCACGCAGACATAGCGCCCGTGCAGGATCAGCCAGTGGTGGGCATGCAGGCGGTACTCGGGTGGGATGCGCTTCTCGAGCTTGAGTTCCACATCCAGCGGCGTCTTGCCGGGCGCGAGCCCCGTGCGGTTGCCGATGCGGAAGATGTGCGTGTCGACCGCGATCGTCTCGTGCCCGAAGGCCACGTTCAGCACCACGTTGGCCGTCTTGCGGCCCACGCCCGGCAGCGCCTCCAGCTCGGCGCGGGTCTGCGGCACCTCGCCGCCGTGCAGCTCGACCAGCATGCGGCAGGTCTCGATCAGGTGCTTGGCCTTGCTGCGGTACAGCCCGATCGTCTTGATGTACGACTCCAGGCCCTCGACTCCGAGGTCCAGGATCGCCTGCGGCGTGTTCGCCACCGGATAGAGCCGGCGCGTCGCCTTGTTCACGCCCACGTCGGTGGCCTGCGCCGACAGCAGCACGGCGGCCAGCAGCTCGAAGGGCGTGGTGTATTCGAGCTCCGTGCGCGGCTCGGGGTTGGCGGCCTGCAGGGTCGCGAAGAAGAGGGGGATGTCGGCTTTTTTCATGGATCGTGGTGGCCGCCGTCTGTTGCGCGGGGCTCGCGGGGTGCATGCCGCGGAAGGCAGGGGCGAGCACCGGCGTTTCGGCGATGGATGCAATATATCGTCGAAAAGCCATGGCCCTACGCAGCTTTCCTGCCCGGGCTTTCGCGACAATGACGCCCAGAAAGTGAGACTGACCATGCAATTCGCCTCCCGCCTCGACAACGTCGAAACCTCCGCCATCCGCGAACTCTTCAAGCTGCTGGGCAAGCCCGGCATCATCAGCTTCGCGGGCGGCTTTCCCGACAGCGCCATGTTCGACGTCGAGGGCCTGAAGGAGGCGAGCCAGAAGGCGCTCACCGAAGAGGCCGGCGGGGCCCTGCAGTACGGCGCCACCGAAGGCTACGAGCCGCTGCGCAACCAGCTCTCCGATTTCATGAAGACCAAGGGCGTCGACGTCGACCCCAGCGGCCTGATCGTCACCACCGGCAGCCAGCAGGCGCTGGACCTGCTGGGCAAGACCATGATCTCGCCCGGCGACAAGGTGATCGTCGAAGGCCCGACCTTCCTGGCCACCATCCAGTGCTTCCGCCTCTACGGCGCGCAGCTCATCAGCGCACCCATCGACGCCAACGGCGTGAAGACCGACGAGCTGGAAAAGCTCATCGCCGAGCACAAGCCCAAGTTCGTCTACCTGATCCCCACCTTCGGCAACCCCAGCGGCGCGATGCTGACGCTGGAACGCCGCAAGAAGGTGCTCGAGCTGGCCGTGAAGTACCAGACGCTGATCGTCGAGGACGACCCCTACGGCGACCTGTACTTCGGCGAAGCCCCGCCGCCGTCGATCATGTCGCTCAGCAAGGACGTGCCCGGCAGCCGTGAACTGCTGGCGCACTGCGGCAGCCTGAGCAAGGTGCTCAGCCCGGGCCTGCGCATCGGCTGGATGATCGCGCCGCCCGAGCTGCTGGCCAAGGCGACGATGTGCAAGCAGTTCAGCGACGCCCACACCAGCACCTTCGCGCAGGCCACGGCCGCGCAGTACCTCAAGAGTGGCCGCATGCCCGGCACGCTGGCGCATGTGCGCGAGGTCTACGGCCAGCGCGCCCAGGCCATGGGCGCCGCGCTGACGCGCGAGCTGGGCGATGCGGTGAGCTTCACGCAACCCAACGGCGGCCTGTTCTTCTGGGCCCGCCTCACGGGCACCAACGGCAAGCTGGCCGATGCCAACGAGCTGGCCAAGCGCGCGATCGAGAAACTGGTGGCTTTCGTGCCGGGCGCGCCGTTCTTCGCCGAGAAGCCCGATGTGGCGACGCTGCGCCTGAGCTTTGCGACGGCCGACATCGCGAAGATCGAAGAAGGCGTGAAGCGCCTCGGCCAGGCCCTGTAAATCTTCAGGGAGACCTGTGCAGGCGGGGCGCCGCCAGCAGGTCCAGGTTGTCTGAAATGGCCGCATCCACGTTCGGATGGCGGCCTTTCATCTTGGAGAGCGTCATGATGGTCTGCAGCGCCTTCAGGTCCTTGACCGAGGGCGCGACCTTGATCTGCGCGATGGCCGCGGGGGCGTTGCCGCCGTTCACCAATGCCATCACCTTGCTTGCCCAGTCGTTTGCGCGCGCCATGCTTTCACCTGCTTTTCATTTGAACCGCCGACTTTACACAGCGGGTTACCATCGACCATGAGAAAAACCTTCCAGCTTCAGGTCGAGGGCAAGCACCCCGACCGTCTCCTCGAAGCCGTCAAGCACGAGATCCGCAAGTACATCAAGCGCGAACGCCGTCGCGAACTGCCCGAAGGCTCCGATTTCTGGGACTTCGACTGCAAGTTCGGCGCAGCCCAGGAATCCGCCGAAACCATCCACCTGTCGGCCATCACCGGCCTCATCGACGGCGTGGTGAAAGAGGGCGGCAAGCAGTTCTACATCGAGATCCTGGCCAAGCCCGCCAAGCGCCAGCCGCGGCCCGCGGGCGCTCCCGACCGCACTTCGAACGACGAGGAATAAACCCCGTCCGTCAGATCAGCGCCTGCGCCAGCCGCAGGCCATGCCGCTGCTCCGCATCCTGCAGCGAGCGCGCAATCGACGGGTGCAGCCGCACCCCGTTCTTCGATTGCGCTTCCCGACGCTTCAACCCGCCTTCACCCGGCAGCCGCACAGGCTTGGCCGGGTCGATGGGCGCGTTGTCGCGGCACTGCGCCGCCACGTGGTCCATCTGGCGCAGGAAGGCGTCCTTGCCGCCGAAGGCGTTCAGGTCGTGCAGCGTGATGTGGACGGTGGCGCCCCAGCCTTCGGGCGGATCGGCGCGGCCATGGCCCGCGAGGCCGGCCGTGAGTGTCTCGACCAGCAGCGCCATGCCGTAGCCCTTGTGGCCGTGGCTCAGGCCGCCGACCGGCAGCAGCGTGCCGGGCGGCTGGTCGAACAGCACCTGAGGGTTGTTCGAGGGCTTGCCGGTGGCGTCGATCAACCATTCCTCGGCAAAGGTTTCGCCGGCCGCGCGCTTGCGGTTGCTCATGCCGTTGGTGGTGATCGAGGCCGAGATGTCGACCATCACGCCGCCTTGCGACAGCGGAAAGCCCATGGCCAGCGGATTCGGCGTGAACACCGCCTGCGTGCCGCCGAAGGGCGCGACGCTGGCAGTGTTGGGGTCGGAGCAGGCCAGCAGCATCAGCATGTCTTCCTGCAGCGCGCGCAGCATGTAGACCGCGAGGCAGGCGATGTGGTGGCTGCGGCGGATCACGAGCGAGGCCGTGCCCAGTTCGCGGGCGCGCGGCACCAGCAGGTCCATGCCCTGGTCCATGAGCCAGGGGCCGGGCAGGCGCTTGCCGTCCCACAGCACGGCGGCGGGGCGGTCGGACAGCACTTCGGGCGCACCGCCTGGCGTCATGCCGCCCGACTCGATTTCCTTCACGTAGCCGGCGAGCAGGGCGAGGCCGTGCGTGTCGTGGCCCAGCAGGTCGCCTTCGACCAGCGTGCGCGCCACGCTGTCGGCCATCGAGGCCGCGAGGCCCGCCTTCTGCAGCAGGGCGCTGGCATAGTCGCGCAGCGCGTCGGCGCGGTACAGCGGGGCGGCGTCTGTCATTTCAGGATATCCAGCACGCGGTCGAGCCCGCCTTCGTTGATCGCCACCATGGCCTGCTCGCGCACCTTCGGCTTGGCGTGATAGGCCACCGAAAGCCCGGCCTCGCCCATCATCGGCAGGTCGTTGGCGCCGTCGCCTACGGCGATGGTCTCCTGCGCCGAGATGCCCATGAGCGACGCCACTTCGAGCAGCGTGCGGCGCTTCTCGGCGCCGTCGCAGATGTCGCCCCAGCTCTGCGTCACGACCTGTCCGGTGAGCTGGCCGTCGGCTTCGTCGAGCAGGTTGGAGCGTGCGAAGTCGATGCCCAGGCGGTCCTTCACGCGGTTCGCGAAGAAGGTGAAGCCACCGGACACCAGCAGCACCTTCAGGCCTGCCGCCTTGCAGGCCGCGACCAGTTCGGTGGCGCCGGGGTTGAGCTTCAGGCGCTCGTCGTACACCTGCTGCAGCGCAGCCACGGGCACGCCCTGCAGCAGCGCCACGCGGCGGCGCAGGCTTTCCTTGAAGTCCTTGATCTCGCCGCGCATCGTGGCTTCGGTGATCGCGGCCACCTCGGCCTTCTTGCCGACGGCATCGGCGATCTCGTCGATGCATTCGATGTTGATGAGCGTCGAGTCCATGTCGAACGCGATCAGCTTGAAGTCGGCCAGCTTCAGCGGCGGCTTCACACGCTGGAGGACGAGGCCGGGGGAGATTTCTGTAGCGCTCATGTAGGGGCGTTTTCCTTGACGAGGGGTTGTCCGAGGCTGCGCAGCACGTCGCGCACCATCTGGGCGCGGTCCTTCGGTTCCTTGAGTTCGCGCTCGATGCGCAGCTTCTCGTTGCCGGCGAGCTTGATGTGCCTGTTCTTCTGGATCAGCTGGATGATGGCCATGCCGTCGACCGGCGCATCCTTGCGGAAGGTGATGTTGATGATGCCCGGCGCCGCATCGACCTTGACCACGCCGTAGGGCCGGGCCAGCACGCGCAGGCGGTGCGTGTCGATCAGCGTCTGGGCCTGCGGCGGCAGCTTGCCGAAGCGGTCGACGATTTCTTCCAGCAGCGTGTCGATCTGGTCGGGCGTCTTCGCGGTGGCGAGCTTCTTGTAGAACGACAGCCGCAGGTGCACGTCGCCGCAGTAGTCGTCGGGCAGCAGGGCGGGGGCGTGCAGGTTGATCTCGGTCGTGACCGACAGCGGCGACAGCAGGTCGGGCTCCTGCCCGGCCTTGAGCGAGCGCACGGCTTCGCTGAGCATCTCGTTGTAGAGTTGGAAGCCGATCTCCATCATGTTGCCGCTCTGGTTCTCGCCCAGCACCTCGCCGGTGCCGCGGATCTCCAGGTCGTGCATGGCGAGGTAGAAGCCCGAGCCCAGTTCTTCCATCTGCTGGATGGCCTCGAGCCGCTGGGCCGCCTGCTTGGTCAGGCCCTCGGTGTCGGGCACCATGAGGTAGGCATAGGCTTGGTGGTGCGAGCGACCCACGCGGCCACGCAGCTGATGCAACTGCGCCAGGCCGAACTTGTCGGCGCGGCTCATCACGATGGTGTTGGCGGTCGGCACGTCGATGCCGGTCTCGATGATGGTCGAGCACAGCAGCATGTTGTAGCGCTGGGCGACAAAGTCGCGCATCACGCGCTCCAGCTCGCGCTCGGGCATCTGGCCGTGGGCGACGGCGATGCGGGCCTCGGGCAGGATCTCTTCCAGCTTCTGGCGCCGGTTCTCGATGGTCTCGACCTCGTTGTGCAGGAAGTAGACCTGCCCGCCGCGCTTCAGCTCGCGCAGCACGGCTTCGCGGATGACGCCCGTGCCCTCGTTGCGCACGAAGGTCTTGATGGCCAGCCGGCGCTGCGGCGCGGTGGCGATCACACTGAGGTCGCGCAGGCCTTCGAGCGCCATGCCCAGCGTGCGCGGGATCGGCGTGGCCGTGAGCGTGAGCACGTCGACCTCGGCGCGCATGGCCTTCATCGCCTCCTTGTGGCGCACGCCGAAACGGTGCTCCTCGTCGATGATGAGCAGGCCCAGGTTCTTGAACTTGACCGACTCCGAGAGCAGCTTGTGCGTGCCGACGACGATGTCGACCTGGCCCTCGGACAGGCCCTTGGCGGCGGCCGTGATCTCCTTGGCGGAGCGGAAGCGGCTCATCTCGGCCACCTTCACCGGCCACTTGGCGAAGCGGTCGACCAGCGTCTGGTAGTGCTGCTCGGCCAGCAGCGTGGTCGGCGCGAGGAACGCCACCTGCTTGCCGCCGGTGACGGCGATGAAGGCAGCGCGCAGCGCCACCTCGGTCTTGCCGAAGCCCACGTCGCCGCACACGAGGCGGTCCATGGGCTGGGGCGAGATCATGTCCTGCACCACGGCGTGGATCGCGGCCTTCTGGTCGGCGGTTTCCTGGAAGCCGAAGTCGTTGGCGAACACCTCGTAGTCGGCCGGCGAGTAGCGGAAGGCATGGCCTTCGCGCGCGGCACGGCGGGCGTAGATGTTGAGCAGCTCGGCGGCGGAGTCGCGCACCTGCTCGGCGGCCTTGCGCTTGGCCTTTTCCCACTGGCCGGAGCCCAGTTTGTGCAGCGGCGCCTCGTCGGCGCTTACGCCGGTGTAGCGGCTGATCTGGTGCAGCTGCGACACGGGCACGTAGAGCGTGGCCTTGTCGGCGTACTCCAGGTGCAGCATTTCCTGCATCAGCGGCTTGCCGTCGGCGCCGACGCCCTGGCCCAGGTCCATGTGGATCAGGCCGCGGTAGCGGCCGATGCCGTGCGCGGCGTGCACGACCGGGTCGCCGACGTTGAGTTCGGACAGGTCCTTGATCAGCGCCTCGACGTCGCTGACCTGTTCCTGCCGCTTGCCGCGCCGGCGCGTGGTGGGGGCGGTGGCGAAGAGTTCGGTCTCGGTGACGAAGTCGATCGCCTGTTCGCGCCACGCGAAGCCCGAGGCCAGCGCGGCGGTCGCAATGCCGATCTTCTCGTCGGCCGAGCTTTCGAACTCGGCCAGCGAGTCGAAGGCCGGCGGGTTCACGCCGCTGGCGCGCAGGAAGTCGAGCAGGCTTTCGCGGCGGCCGTCGCTCTCGGCGATCAGCAGCACGCGGTGCGGGGTGGCGGCAATGTGAGCCTTCAGGCCGACCAGCGGGTCTTCGGCGCCGCGCACCACGGCGAAGGGCGGCAGCTTGTCGAACTCGGCGTAGGGCGCGTCGGTGGCGATGTCGCCCCGGATGGCGAGCTGCGCATGCGGCTTGGCGCGCTGGTAGAACTGCTCGGCGTTGAGGAACAGCGCGTCGGGCGGCAGCGCGGGGCGCTCGGGGTCGCCTTGCACGAGCCGGTAGCGCTCGTTCGTGTCCTGCCAGAAGTGCTGGAAGGCGGGTTCCAGGTCGCCGTGCAGCACGACGGTGGCGTCAGGGCCGAGGTAGTCGAACACTGTGGCCGTTTCGTCGAAGAACAGCGGCAGGTAGTACTCGATGCCGGCGGTGGCCACGCCGTTGCCCATGTCCTTGTAGATGCGGCTCTTGGTCGGGTCGCCTTCGAGCAGTTCGCGCCAGCGGCTGCGAAAGCGCGCGCGGGCGTCGTCGTCCATGGGGAACTCGCGGCCCGGCAGCAGGCGAACTTCCGGCACGGGGTACAGGCTGCGCTGGGTGTCGGGGTCGAAGGTGCGGATCGAGTCGATCTCGTCGTCGAACAGGTCGACGCGGAAGGGCACCAGCGAACCCATCGGGAACAGATCGATCAGGCCGCCGCGCACCGCGTACTCGCCCGGGCTCACCACCTGCGTCACGTGGCTGTAGCCGGCCAGCGTGAGCTGGGCCTTGAGCTTGGACTCCTGCAGCTTCTGCTTGGTCTTGAAATGGAAGGTGTAGCCGGCCAGGAAGGCGGGCGGCGCCAGCCGGTACAGCGCCGTGGTGGCGGGCACCAGCACGACGTCAGCCTCTTTCTGGCTGATGCGCCACAGCGTGGCCAGGCGCTCGCTGATCAGGTCCTGGTGCGGCGAGAAGCTGTCGTAGGGCAGCGTTTCCCAATCCGGGAAGAGGGCGCAGCGCAGGTCGGGGGCGAAGAAGGCGATTTCGTCGATGAGTCGCTGGGCGTCGTTCGCGTCGGCGGTGAACATCGCGGTGGCGCGGCCCGCGGCCTTCTCGCGCATGCCGAGCTGGGCCAGCAGCAGCGCATCGGCCGACAGCGGAGGACGCGGCAGCGTGAAACGCTTGCCCGCCGGGAGGAGGGGGAGGTCCATGGAGCGGTTCGAAAAATGCACGACACCCCGCGCCGGACGGCGAGGGGTGTGCGAATGTCAATTCTAGAATGGCGGCCCTTTTCCTGTTTGTCCGCCTATCGGCCCTTGGCCATTGGCCCGTGCCGCACCATCCCATGTCCTCTTCCCGTTTCTACGTGCTGATTCCCTGTGCCGGCTCCGGCCACCGCGCCGGCGGCGTGCAGCCCAAGCAGTACCGGCGCCTTGCAGGCCAGTCGATGGTGGCGCACACGCTGGACGCGTTTCGCGCGTTGGCCGGGCGTTTCGCGGGGGTGGCCGTGGTGGTGTCGCCGGACGACCGCGAGGTGCAGACGGCACTGCCTCGCTTTCCTGCGACCGGCGAGTACCTACTGCGCGTGGGCGGCCTGACGCGCGCCGCCTCGGTGCGCAACGGCCTGGCCGCGCTGCGCCAGAAGGGCGCCGGACCGCACGACTGGGTGCTGGTGCACGACGCGGCACGTTGCCTCGTCACGTCCAGCCAGATCGAGGCGCTGATCGCCGCCTGCGAGCACGACGCCGTCGGCGGCCTGCTGGCGCAGCGGCTGGCCGACACGCTGAAGGTGTCCTCGACCGACAGCCGCGCGACCCAGACCCTGCCGCGCGCAGACAAGTGGCTGGCGCAGACGCCGCAGATGTTCCGCATCGGCATGCTGCTCGATGCGCTGGAGCGCGTGGGCGACGTGGTGACCGACGAGGCCAGCGCCATCGAGACCATCGGCCTGGCGCCGTTGCTGGTGCCCGGCAGCGCGCAGAACTTCAAGGTCACCTTCCCCGAGGATTTCGCACTGGCCGAGGCGGTTCTGCTCGGCCGCAAGAAGGCCATGGCATGACGACGACCCCGTTCAACATCCGCATCGGCGAAGGCTGGGACGTTCACCAGTTGGTGGCGGGGCGCAAGCTCATCCTGGGCGGGATCGAGGTGCCGCACACCACCGGCCTGCTCGGCCATTCGGACGCCGACGTGCTGCTGCACGCCATCACCGACGCGTTGCTCGGCGGTGCCGGGCTGGGCGACATCGGCCGGCATTTCCCCGACACCGATGCCCAGTTTCGCGGCGCCGACTCGGCCGTGCTGCTGGCCGAAGCGGCGCGCCGCGTGCGCGCGGCGGGCTGGGAGATCGGCAACGTCGACAGCACCGTGATCGCACAGGCACCCAAGCTGGCGCCGCACATTCCCGCCATGTGCCAGCGCATCGCCGACACGCTGGGCATCGCGCTCGATCAGGTCAATGTGAAGGCCAAGACGGCCGAGAAGCTCGGCCCGGTGGGTGAGGGGCGGGCCATGGAGGCCCGCGCCGCGGTGCTGCTGCACCGCTGAGCCGCGGGCTCCGTTTTCAGGCCGCTTGCTTCTTGCCTGGCACGTCGCCGGGCTTGCTGCCGCCCGGCGGCATGGCACGCGGCATCCGGATGTGGGCCGCAAGGCCCCGGCCCGGCGTGCTGGTGAGCGCGAAGGTGCCGCCCATGCGCTCGATGTTCTTCGCCACGATCGACAGCCCCAGGCCGGCACCGGCCGCCGAGGTGCGCGCCGCGTCGCCGCGGAAGAAGGGCTTGGTGAGCTGCACGAGCAGGGCCGGTTCGACGCCCGCGCCGTGGTCACGCACCTTGATCAGCACCGCGTCGTTGTTGGCCTGCGCCTGGATCGTGACGTCGGCCACGCCGGTCGACGGCGTCTTGCCGTAGCGCCGTGCGTTCTCGACCAGGTTGGAGATCACGCGGGTGAGCTCCACCTCGTCGCCCATCACCTTCAGGTCGGCGGGCACGTCGACGTGGATGTTCATTTCCTCGTAGTCCTGCACGGCGTAGGTGCAGGCATCGATCACGTCGCGCAGCAGCACCGGGCGCTGGTCGACGTGGTCGGGTCGGGCGTAGTCGAGGAACTTGTCGATGATCGCGTCGAGCTGGGCGATGTCGGCGGCCATGTGGTCGCGCGCGTCTTCGTCGGCCACGCTCATCTCGGTTTCGAGCCGCAGGCGGGCCAGCGGCGTGCGCAGGTCGTGCGAGATGCCGGCCAGCATGATGGCGCGGTCCTGCTCGATCTTGGCGAGCTGGTCGGCCATGCGGTTGAAGCCGATGTTCACCGCTCGGATTTCGTTGGTGCGCGCGCGCTCGTCCAGCCGGTGCGCTTCGTATTCGCCCTCGCGCACCTGCAGCGTGGCGCGTGACAGCTGCTTGAGCGGCAGGTTGATCAGTCGCGTGATCAGCGCCGCGCCCGCGAGCGACAGCGCCATCGCCGTGCTGAGCCAGACCAGCCAGGTGCGCCCGCCCACGCGGCTGAAGCGGGTGGGGTCCAGCAGCAGCCAGTAGGTGTCGCTCTCGATGGTGAAGCCGATCCACAGGCCGGCTTCGTCGTTGACGCGGCTGGCCACCGTGGTGCCTTCGCCGAGCTGGGCGATCAGCTCTTCGGTGACGCGCTCGTCGAGCGCGCCGCTGGTGTAGGGCTGGAAGCGGTCGTTCGGCTCGCGCGGCAGGATGCGTACGCCTTCCTGGTCGGCCAGCGTCTTGATCAGCGACACGCGCGTGATCGCGTCCGAATACACCAGCGCCGCGCGCGTGAGGTTCACGAGCGAGGCGATCTGGTGGCCGGTCTGGATGGCGCGCGGCTCGTATTCGAGTGAGCGGAAGGTCTGCAGCCAGGCGACCGTACAGCCGATCAACAGCAGCGCGAGCAGGAAGAAGGTGCGCCAGAAAAGGCTGAAACCCAGCTTGAGGCCGGGGCGACGGTCACGCTGCGCGCTCGCTTCGAGCGGGCTCGGCATCGTGACCTGCGCGCCGTCCTCCTGGGCCGGGTCAGGTCGGGCGGAATGGAGGCCGATGGCCACCTTTCAGCGGGGTGTCAGGCCGTGCCGTCCGGCACGAACACGTAGCCCACGCCCCAGACGGTCTGGATGTAGCGCGGCGCCGCGGCGTCGGACTCGACCAGCTTGCGCAGGCGCGAGATCTGCACGTCCAGGCTGCGGTCGAAGGGTTCGAACTCGCGGCCGCGGGCCAGCTGGGCCAGCTTTTCACGCGACAGCGGCTGGCGCGGATGGCGCACCAGCGCCTTGAGCATCGCGAATTCGCCGGTGGTCAGCGAGAGCTCTTCGCCGTCCTTCTTCAGGGTGCGCGAGCCGAGGTCGAAGGCGAACGGGCCGAAGGTGACGGTCTCGTTCTCGGTGGAGGGAGCACCCGGCGCTTCGAGCGGCGGACGGCGGCGCAGCACGGCGTGCACGCGGGCCAGCAGTTCGCGGGGGTTGAAGGGCTTGCCGAGGTAGTCGTCGGCGCCGACTTCGAGACCGACGATGCGGTCCACGTCTTCACCCTTGGCGGTGAGCATGATGATCGGCGTGCGGTCGTTGGCGGCGCGCAGGCGGCGGCAGACCGAGAGACCGTCTTCGCCGGGCATCATCAGGTCGAGCACGATCAGGTCGACCGTGTCGCGCAACAGGATGCGGTTGAGCGCCTTGCCGTCCTCGGCCACGATCACTTCGAATCCTTCTTGCGTGAGGTAGCGGCGCAGGAGGTCGCGGATGCGGGCGTCGTCGTCGACGATCACGATCTTGTCGGTGCGAGCGGGAACTTGAGTCATTTCTACAACGTTGAATTTGTAACAGCGCCGATTCTGAAGGCGTTAGCACCCCATTGCTCCCGAAATCCGTGGTGTTTGACACTAAGTTACAAAACTTGCGGACGCTCGCGCTCTGGTCATCCGGGCTTTGCCCGGCGGTGGCACAGTCCGTGCTGCCTTATGACGATTGCTCGATGAGACCTTCTCTTTCCGCCTTGCCTCTCCTTTTTTTCGCTTGCGCTTGTGGCGCGACGTCCGCCGCTTCCGAAGGGTTTTTACGGGTCAGTGACGTGCGCCGCAGCGAAGTGCGTGACGCCGTGGCCGCGCACCGGGCGGCCCAGCGGGAAGAGCAGCGCCGCGGCGAAGCGATCGCCGGGCGGCGTCTCACGGCAGGCGAGTTGTTCGAGTTGCGGCAGCAGGTCCGGGGGCAGTGGGTGCCTGTAGGGGCGGGCGTGCTTCTGAATTCGGCAGAATCGCAACCTGCCGAGCGCATCGTGCCGGCACCGCAGCCCGTCGCCAGTCCGCAAACCGCGCCGCGCAGCCTGCGCCACTGAAGGCGCAGGCGAGGGCTTTTCCTCGCATCCACCAGGGAGAAATCTGTCTTGAAGACTGTTCAATTGATCGCCGCCTGCGCCACGCTGGCTGTTGCCGGCTCCGCTTGGGCCCAGAATGCCGTCATGCCTGCTCCACAAAACGTGCTCCAGTTGTCGGCTTCCGGCACTGTCGAAGTTCAGCAAGACCTGCTGAGCATGACCCTCGTGACCACGCGCGATGCCGCCGAGGCGGGCACCGTGCAAACCCAGCTCAAGACCGCGCTCGACGCCGCGCTGGCCGAAGCCAAGAAGAACGCGCAGCCGGGCCAGCTCGACGTGCGCACCGGCAACTTCAGCCTCTCGCCGCGCTACACCAAGGACGGCAAGATCAATGGCTGGCAGGGTTCGACCGAACTCGTGCTCGAAGGCCGCGACTTCGCGCGCATCACCCAGACCGCGGGGCGCATCAGCACGCTCAGCGTGGGCAACGTGGGCTTCGGCCTGAGCCGCGAACAGCGCGCCAAGACCGAGGTCGAGGCGCAGAACATCGCCATCGACAACTTCAAGCAGAAGGCCGGCGAGCTGGCCAAGGGCTTCGGCTTCGGCGGCTACACGCTGCGCGAGGTGTCGGTGAACGCGAACGACAGCGGCCCGATCCGTCCGCGCGTGATGGCCATGCAGGCCAAGTCGTTCTCGGCGGCCGATTCGGCCGTGCCGGTGGAAGCGGGCAAGACCAGCGTGGTCGTGAACGTCTCCGGATCGGTGCAGCTCAAGTAAGAAAAGAAGCGCGCGGCGCCGGCGGGTCGATCCCGCTGGCGCTCCACGCTCTGCTCTATCGAATTAATCTATTTACTGAGCCGTCCAGCCGCCGTCCATGGCCCAGGCGACGCCCCGCACCTGATCGGCTGCGGGAGAGCTCAGGAAGACGGCCAGACCGCCCAACTGCTCGACCGTCGTGAACTGCAGCGAGGGCTGCTTTTCCCCCAGCAATTCGTTCTGCGCCTGAAGGGCCGAAATGCCTTCCCGCGCCGCGCGGTCGTCGATCTGCTTTTGCACCAGTGCCGTGAGCACCCAGCCCGGGCAGATTGCGTTGCAGGTGACGCCGGTGGTGGCCGTTTCGAGCGCCACCGACTTGGTCAGGCCGACGATGCCGTGCTTGGCCGCGACATAGGCCGACTTTTGTGCCGACGCGACGAGCCCGTGTGCCGATGCCACATTGATGATGCGGCCCCAGTTGGCCTCGCGCATTGCGGGAACCGCCAGGCGCGTCGTGTGGAACGCGCTCGTGAGGTTGATGGCGATGATGGCGTCCCAGCGTTCGGTCGGGAAGTCTTCGACCTTGGCGACGTGCTGGATGCCGGCGTTGTTGACCAGGATGTCGACACGGCCGAACTTCGACGCCGCGAACTTCATCATGTCCTCGATCTGGTCGGGCTTGCTCATGTCGGCCCCGTGGTACTCGGCACGCACGCCGAGCGCCTCGATCTGGGCCTTGGGGGTTTCGGCGTCGCCGAAACCGTTGAGCACGATGTGTGCGCCCTGTTGGGCCAGCGCCTTGGCGATGGCGAAGCCAATGCCACTGGTGGACCCCGTGACAAGCGCGGTTTTGCCTTTGAGCATGAAGATCAATCTCCGGATGAATTAGGATGCAACGAGACCATTATCCGCACCCGAACCCCTCCGTTTCCATGACAGAACCGACGCTTCATGAAGTGGCCTGCAACGACGCCCAGGGCGGTCATCGCATGGCCTATTGGCAATGGGGCAATGCGCGCAGCGCGCATCTTGTGGTCTGCGTGCACGGGCTGACCCGGCAGGGGCGCGATTTCGACGTGCTCGCACAGGCCATCGTGGCACGCGCCGGCGGTGATGTGCGCGTGGTCTGTCCCGACGTGGTCGGCCGCGGCCGCAGCGACTGGCTGCGAGACCCCTCTTTCTATCAAGTGCCTGTGTATGCCGCAGACATGGTGACGCTGCTTGCACAACTGCACAGCGAGCACCCCATCGACACGCTCGACTATGTCGGCACCAGCATGGGCGGACTGATCGGCTTCGTGCTGGCCGGCCACAAGGAGCTGCCGCTGCCGCGACCGATCCGCCGTTTCGTCGCGAACGATGTCGGCCCGACGGTCGAGCCCGCAGCCATCCAGCGCATCGGCGCGTACGTGGGAAAGAGCGGCCAGTTTCCGAGCGTGCAGGCCGCGGCCGACGCGATGTGGGCCCTGTCGACCACCTTCGGGCCGCACACGCCGCAGCAGTGGCTGGCGTTGTCGCAGCACATGGTGGTGCCTGCGTCCGAGCGCAGCGCTGACGGCGCAGCCAAGACGACCAGCGCCCATCCGGTGGGCGAGGGCGCCTGGGTGCTGCACTATGACCCCGCCATCGGCGTACCGCTGCGTGCCATTACTCCGGAGGCGGCCGCGCAGGGCGGGGCCGTGATGTGGAGCCTGTACGACGCCATCGAGGCCCGCACGCTGCTCACGCGCGGCGCGGTGTCCGATCTGCTGTCGCCCGAGACGGCGGCGGCGATGACGCAGCGCGGGCCGCACGCCACGCTCGTCGAGTTCGAGGGCGTCGGCCACGCGCCGACCTTCGTCGATCCTGCGCAGGTCGCCGTCGTCACGAATTTCCTGTTTGACTGAGGGCGCCGTGAAGCGAGAGTCTGCGAACCTTCAGACGGCACCCCTGTCCGACGGCGTCATGGTCGACTACCCGCTGTCGGCCGCCACGGCCGACCGCTCGCCGGTAATGGAAAACATGCTGGCGCGCGCCCGCGCGTTCGCCGAGCCGCTGATCGCCGACGAAAAACTCGACACCGGCGAGAACACGTTGGCGCATGCCGATGCCGTGGCCGCCATCGTCGCGAAGATGGGCGGCTCCGAGGCGATGCAGGCCGCGAGCTACCTCGTGTATTCGTGCCAGCACCTGAACCGTCCGCAGGAAGTGATCGCCAAGGTCTTCGGCGACAACTTCGCGGCGCTCGCGGTCGAGACCACCAAGCTGGTGCGCGTGCAGGAGCAGGCGCGTACGGCCTCGCAAGGGCATCACGCCGAAGGCGCCGGTGCGCAGACCGAGAACGTGCGCAAGATGCTGCTCGCGTTCTCACGCGACCTGCGCGTCGTCATGCTGCGGTTGGCGTCGCGCCTGCAGACGCTGCGGCACGCGGCGGCCAGCAAGCAGCCCGCGCCCGAGAGCGTGGCGCGTGAGTCGCTGCAGGTGTTTGCGCCGCTCGCGAACCGGCTGGGCATCTGGCAGGTGAAGTGGGAGATCGAGGATCTTTCGTTTCGCTTCCTGGAGCCCGAAACCTACAAGCTGATCGCGCGGCTGCTTGACGAGAAGCGCATCGAGCGCGAAGGCCACGTTGAGCAATTGCGCTCGCAGCTCGAGCGCGAACTGCAGGCCGAGGGCGTCAAGGCCACGGTGCAGGGGCGCCCGAAGAACATCTACAGCATCGTCAAGAAGATGCGCGGCAAGTCGCTCGACTTCGAGCAGGTCTTCGACATCCTCGCGCTGCGCGTGGTGGTGCCGGATGTGAAGGACTGCTATGCGGCGCTGGCCTGGGTGCACTCGCACTTCCAGCCCATCGACGAAGAGTTCGACGACTACATCGCGCGGCCCAAGCCCAATGGCTACCAGTCGCTGCACACGGTGGTGCGGGAGCTGGTGGATGGCAAGGCGGGCAAGCCGATCGAGATCCAGATCCGCACCGAAGAAATGCACGACCACGCCGAGCACGGCGTGGCCGCGCACTGGGCCTACAAGGAAGCCGGCCACAAGGGCTACGCCGGCGTCTGGGCCAGCGGCGAGTACGACGCCAAGATTGCCGTGCTGCGCCAGCTGCTGGCCTGGGAGCGCGACCTGTCGGGCGGGCTGCAGGGGCAGGGGCTGTTCGACGACCGCATCTATGTGCTGACGCCGGATGCGGCCATCGTCGAATTGCCGCAAGGCGCGACGCCGGTCGATTTCGCCTACACGGTGCACACGACGCTGGGGCATCGCTGCCGCGGTGCGCGTGTCGATGGCGCGATGGTGCCGCTCAACACGCCGCTGTCGAACGGACAGACCGTCGAGATCATGGCGGCCAAGGAGGGCGGTCCGTCGCGCGATTGGCTGAATGCGGAACTGGGGTACCTGGCGAGCCACCGCGCGCGCGCCAAAGTGCGTGCCTGGTTCAACGCGCAGATCACGCACGAGACCGTGGCGCGTGGACGAGATGCCGTCGAGAAGCTGCTGCAGCGCGAAGGCAAGACAGCCATGCGGCTCGAAGACTTGGCCTCGCAGCTCGGCTTCAAGTCGGCGGACCATCTGTTCGAAGTGGTCGGCAAGGACGAGTTCTCGCTGCGCAACATCGAGACGCTGCTGCGTCCACCCGAGCCGCCGCTGAATCCCGACGACGGCGTGCAGATCAAGAAGGCGCGCGGCAGCGAGAAGTCGGGCAAGGGTGGCGTGCTGGTGGTGGGGGTGTCGTCATTGATGACGCAACTCGCCAAGTGCTGCAGGCCGGCGCCGCCGGATGCGATCCGCGGCTTCGTGACGCGCGGCCATGGCGTCAGCGTGCATCGCGCGGATTGCAGCAACTTCCGCACGATGTCCGCGAAGGACGGCGAGCGCGTGATCGATGTCGAGTGGGGCCAGCCGAAGAAGGGCGCGGACGCGCCTGTCTACGCGGTCGATGTGGCGGTGGAGGCGGCGGATCGCCAAGGACTGCTGCGCGATATCTCCGATGTGTTCGCACGCGAGAAGATGAACGTGATCGGCGTGCAGACGCAGTCGATCAAGGGCACGGCCTGGATGACCTTCACTGTGGAGATCGCCGATGCCGCACGCTTGACGCAGGTGCTGGGTGTGGTGACGGCAGTAACTGGCGTGCGATCTGCACGTCGGCGCTGAAAAGGGCCATTTCTCCTGCTATACTCGATGCTTCTCTTAGGCGCGTAGCTCAGTTGGTTAGAGCACCACCTTGACATGGTGGGGGTCGTTGGTTCGAATCCAATCGCGCCTACCAAAATCAAACACGGGTTGCAGCGATTTCGCTGCAACCCGTTCGTCGTTTTGGCGACCCGTTTGTCTTTGGATCCGCATGTTCGCCTCGGCGATCAACGCGAGCGAAAACCCCTTGTACGGACGGCCCTTCGCGCGGTGCAGGCAAAGCTCCTGGGCCATGTGGTTGTGCTACCTTGGACGGTCTGCCAACCTTCTCGAATTTCCTTGATAAGCGATCTGATGAATACGCGATCAACGTCTGTTGATCGAGCGACCGCCGAGCACCGCGTGGCCGCATTGCTCAAGCAAGCTCCCCTTGAATTCGCGCGCGCGGTCTATGGCATCAATGACCTTGCCGCTGGGCGCGCCGACACCATGGCTGCGCGCGAAGTGGCGCGTGCACAACGACAGGGCATGCCGGTGACGGAAGAGCGCGCCGAACAGCGCGCTCGTGCCTATCTCCCGACGGTGGGGCAGGAGCATTGCCCTCGGTGCTGGGTTGTCTATGGGCAGAAGATCCCGCTGCGATTTCGGCAGTCCACTGTGGAGCGTCCTGAAACGGCGGCCTGTCATGCGTGCGGCGCCGAGTACGCGACGGCGCAGGACGCGTGAAGAAAAATCACGGTCAGGGTAAACCTTGTCGCGATGCAGCAAAACCGCTCCCTAGAATCATCCGATGACATGGGCGTCCATGTGAAGGAGTCTGTAGTGCAGAGCAAGAAGTCCGGGGTGAAGCCGGTCCAGCGTGTGATCAAGAAGTACCCCAACCGACGGCTCTACGACACGGAGACATCCACGTACATCACGCTGACCGAGGTCAAGCAACTCGTCATCCACAACGCACAGTTCGTGGTTCGCGACGCCAAGACCGGCGACGACCTCACGCGCAGCATCCTGCTGCAGATCATTCTGGAAGAAGAGGCGGGTGGCGCGCCGATGTTCACCGAGCAGGTGCTGGCCAACATCATCCGTTTCTACGGACAGGCAATGCAGGGCTACATGGGGCCCTACCTCGAGAAGAACATCCAGGCCATGACCGAGATGCAGGCCCAGCTTGCCGAAAAGGCCGAAGGCCTGACACCCGAGATGTGGTCGCGCTTCATGACCATGCAGTCGCCGATGATCCAGGGGCTGATGGGTAACTACGTCGAGCAATCGAAGAGCGTCTTCCTGCAGATGCAGGAGCAGATGCAGAAAAACACGGAGCAGGTGCTGGGGGCTTTTGGCATCAAGCGCCCCTGAGCGCGCACGGCCGACCGTCCCGGGCAGGCGGTTTGCCGATGAATGCCCCGCTGTCACCGATAGCTGGGACAATAGAGGCCTATGAGCGAAGTTGCCTCCCCAGAACGTACTGCCACGCCGACCGCCCCCAAGGTCGGCTTTGTGAGCCTTGGTTGCCCCAAGGCCTTGACCGATTCCGAACTGATCCTGACCCAGCTGAGCGCCGAGGGGTATCAGACCGCCAAGACCTTCGAGGGTGCCGACCTCGTGATCGTCAATACCTGCGGCTTCATCGACGATGCCGTGAAGGAAAGCCTGGACACCATCGGCGAGGCGCTTGCCGAGAATGGCCGCGTGATCGTCACCGGCTGCCTGGGTGCCAAGACCGGCGACCAGGGCGGCAATCTGGTGCGTCAGATGCACCCCAGCGTGCTGGCCGTCACCGGACCGCACGCCACCCAGGAGGTGATGGATGCGGTGCATGCCAACCTGCCGAAGCCGCACGACCCGTTCATCGATCTCGTGCCGAACACCTTCGGTGTGGCGGGCCTCAAGCTGACGCCACGGCACTATGCCTATCTGAAGATCAGCGAGGGCTGCAACCATCGCTGCACTTTCTGCATCATTCCGTCGATGCGCGGCGATCTTGTCTCGCGCCCGGTGGGTGATGTGCTGAGCGAAGCCAAGGCGCTGTTCGAAGGCGGCGTGAAGGAGCTGCTGGTGATCAGCCAGGACACCTCGGCCTACGGTGTCGACGTGAAGTACCGCACCGGCTTCTGGGACGGCAAGCCGGTCAAGACCCGCATGCTCGAACTCGTGCGCACGCTGGGTGAAATCGCCGAGCCCTATGGCGCCTGGGTGCGTCTGCACTACGTGTACCCGTATCCGAGCGTCGACGAAATCATTCCGCTGATGGCGAGTGGCCAAGTGCTGCCGTATCTCGATGTGCCGTTGCAGCACAGCCACCCCGACGTGCTCAAGCGCATGAAGCGGCCGGCCAGTGGCGAGAAGAACCTGGAGCGGATCGCGCGCTGGCGCGAGGTCTGCCCCGAGCTCGTGATCCGCAGCACGTTCATTGCCGGTTTCCCGGGTGAGACGGAGCAGGAATTCGAACACTTGCTCGACTTCATCCGCGAGGCTGAGATCGATCGTGCGGGTTGCTTTGCCTACAGTCCCGTTGAGGGCGCCACCGCCAACGACATTCCGGGCATGCTGCCCGAGGCCGAGCGTGAAGCGCGTCGCGCCCGCTTCATGGAGGTCGCCGAGGCTGTGTCGATTGCCAGGCTGCAAAAGCGCATCGGCTCGACGATGCAGGTGCTGGTCGATTCAGCGCCGGCAATGGGTCGCAAGGGTGGAGTGGGGCGCACGTACGCCGATGCGCCCGAGATCGACGGCACCGTTCGCCTCCTGCCGCCTGAAAAGATCAGCAAGACGATGAAGGTCGGTGAGTTCACGCGTGCTCGCATCGTCGGCGCCGAAGGCCACGACCTGATCGCGTTGCCCGTTTGATGCACCTGATTCAAACGGCCAAGAAAAAAGCCACCGGAGGCCGGTGGCTTTTTTCAGAAGACCTGGTAGGGGTCTGTTCAATCTTGGTGCCCAGAAGAGGACTCGAACCTCCACGATGTTACTCGCTAGTACCTGAAACTAGTGCGTCTACCAATTCCGCCATCTGGGCTGATTTTGCTTTTCAGCAAAGGCTACGATTATATCCACAAATTTGGCGCAATCTTTTCGATGCGTCGAAATTTCAGCTTCTGCGCGACATTGCTCGTGCGGTGGGTGCGCTGCCGAAGGCGGGTGGGTGCGATCGTGCGCGCATGGCCGGCATCGAGGGTTGCGATCTGACGATCGCTTCGCCCATTTGATGCAGTTTCGAGCGGCCATGAAAAAAGCCACCGGAGACCGGTGGCTTCAATCGGATGACCTGGTAAAGGTCTGTTTAAACTTGGTGCCCAGAAGAGGACTCGAACCTCCACGATGTTACTCGCTAGTACCTGAAACTAGTGCGTCTACCAATTCCGCCATCTGGGCCCACATGACTGCAGAAGCAATCACGTTTTGAATTTCAGGAAAGAAGGAGATCATATCAAAAATAATGTCACTTCCAGCAGCTTGTTGGATGAAATCGAAGGAACTGTTCAAGGACATCGCGACGGGCACGGCTTCGTACTGCGCGACGACGGTGAGGCGGACATCTACCTGCCGCCGAATGAGATGCGTGCGGTGTTGCACAAGGATCGCGTCAAGGCGCGCATCGTGCGGCAGGACCGCCGCGGCCGCCCCGAGGGGCGTGTGGTCGAGATCGTGGAGCGCCCCGAGCAGCCGATCATCGGCCGCCTGCTGCACGAAGGCGGCATCTGGCTGGTCGCACCGGAGGACAAGCGCTACGGTCAGGATGTCCTGATCCCGAAGGGCGCCACCGGCCCCGCCAAGGTGGGCCAGGTGGTGGTCGTGCAGCTCACTGAGCCGCCGGCATTGTTCGGCCAGCCCGTGGGCCGCGTGAAGGAAGTGCTGGGCGAGATCGACGACCCCGGCATGGAGATCGAGATCGCCGTGCGCAAGTACGGCGTGCCGCATGAGTTTTCCGCGGAGTGCCTGGCGCAGGCCAAGGCGCTGCCCGAGAAGGTGCGTCCTGCTGACAAGAAGGGACGCATCGACCTCACCGACGTGCCGCTCGTCACCATCGACGGCGAAGACGCCCGTGACTTCGACGACGCCGTGTACTGCGAGCCTGCGAAGGTCGGCCGCGGCAAGGGCTGGCGCTTGCTGGTTGCGATTGCCGACGTGAGCGCCTATGTGCAGACAGGCTCGGCCATCGACATCGATGCGTACGACCGCGCCACCAGTGTCTACTTCCCGCGTCGCGTGATTCCGATGCTGCCCGAGAAGCTGTCGAACGGCCTGTGCTCGCTCAACCCAGAAGTCGAGCGCCTGTGCATGGTCTGCGACATGCTGGTCGCGGCCGACGGCGAGATCTACGCCTACCAGTTCTATCCGGCCGTGATGTTCAGCCACGCGCGCTTCACGTACACGGAAGTCGCGGCCATCCTCGGCAACACACGCGGTCCTGAAGCCGCCAAGCGCAAGGACCGCGTCAAGGACCTGCTGAACCTCGCCGACGTCTACAAGGCGCTGCTCAAGCAGCGCGGCAAACGCGGTGCGGTCGATTTCGAAACCACCGAGACGCAGATCATCTGCGACGACGCCGGCCGCATCGAGAAGATCGTGCCGCGCACGCGCAACGAGGCGCACCGCCTGATCGAAGAGGCGATGCTCGCGGCCAACGTCTGCAGCGCCGACTTCATCGCCGAAGGCAAGCACCCGGGCCTGTTCCGTGTGCACGAAGGCCCGACGCCCGAGAAGAAGGAAATCTTGCGCGGCTACCTGAAGGCCATGGGTGTGGGCCTGAGCATCACCGACGAGCCGCGTCCCGGCGAGTTCCAGGCGATCGCCGAAGCCACCAAGGAGCGTCCCGACGCGCAGCAGATCCACACCATGCTGCTGCGCTCCATGCAGCAGGCGATCTACACACCGATCAACAGCGGCCACTTCGGCCTGGCCTACGAGGCCTATACGCACTTCACCAGCCCGATCCGGCGCTATCCGGACCTGCTGGTGCATCGCGTGATCAAGGCAATCCTCGGCAAGACGCGCTACCAGCTGCCGATGCTGCCCACGCCCGGCGAGGCGCATGCCAAGCTGGCCAAGCGGCTCGCTTCGCGCGTCAAGGCGCCGACCAACAAGCCGCAGAAGGCGACTGTTGCGCCCAGCAAGGAAGTGCTGGCCTGGGAAGCCGCCGGCCTGCATTGCAGCGCCAACGAGCGCCGTGCCGACGAGGCCAGCCGCGACGTCGAAGCCTGGCTCAAGTGCAAGTACATGCGCGAGCACCTCGGCGAGGAGTACGGCGGTGTGGTCACGGCGGCGACCACCTTCGGCATCTTCGTCACGCTCGATGCGATGTATGTCGAGGGCCTGGTCCACATCACCGAGCTGGGTGGTGAGTACTTCAAGTTCGACGAGATGCGCCAGGAACTGCGCGGCGAGCGCACCGGCATCCGCTATGCCATCGGCACGCGGGTGCGGGTGCAGGTGAGCCGCGTCGACCTCGATGGCCGCAAGATCGACTTCCGCCTCGTGCGCGAAGGCGAAGACCTGACCTCGCGCGCCATGAAGGACAAGAGCGGCGCGCCGGTGAAGGCGTCGGCCAAGCGAAGCTCTCGCAACAAGGCGGAGGCCGGTGGCGAAGTGCGTTCGGAGCATGGCGGTGGCGCAGCCGTCATGCCCGCTGGGCCTCAGTCGGCCATGCAGGCTTTCAAGTCGGCGGTGAAGAAAGCCGCCAACAAGATGCAGGGCAAGGGGCGCAAGCCCCGCCGCGGATGAGATGAGCCGTGCACACTACCGGTTTACCGTGTGTATGGATCAGTTGAAAAGGAGACTTGGAGCATGAGCGTGGAAAACAACAAGGGCCGTATTGCCATCGTCACAGGCGCGGGGTCGGGCATCGGCCGGGCGGCCGCGCTGGCCCTGCTGGCTGACGGCTGGAGCGTGGCCCTTGCGGGGCGTCGCCTCGAGCCGCTGGAGCAGGTGGCGGAAGAGTCGGGCGCCGGTGCACGTGCCTTCGCGGTGCCTACCGATGTGGCCAATGCCGAATCGGTGCAGGCGCTGTTCGGCGCCACGGTCGAGCGCTTCGGGCGCGTCGACCTGCTGTTCAACAACGCCGGCGTGGGCAACCCGCCGGGCCCGTTCGAGGACTGGACACCCGAGCAGTGGAAGGGCGTGGTCGACATCAACCTCACGGGCATGTTCTTCTGCATCCAGCAGGCCTTCCGCACGATGAAGACGCAGACGCCGCGTGGCGGGCGCATCATCAACAACGGTTCGATCTCGGCGACCACGCCGCGGCCGAATTCGGCGGCCTACACCTCGACCAAGCACGCCGTCGAAGGCCTGACCAAGACCGCATCACTTGATGGCCGCAAATACGACATCGCGGTGGGGCAGGTGGACGTGGGCAATGCCATGACGGAGCTGGCTTCGCGCATGGCCACCGGCGTGCCGCAGGCCAACGGTGAGCTCGCGATCGAGCCGCTGATCGACGTCAAGATCGTCGGCCAGTCGGTGCTCTACATGGCGAACCTGCCGCTGGAAGCCAACGTGCTCTTCCACACCATCATGGCGACGAAGATGCCCTTCGTCGGGCGCGGCTAAGTCCTGCGTTCAGGCTGGCGTGCGGCGGGCCAGTGCGCCTGCCGTGAGCGGGGCCGCATCGGCCGGCCATGTGTCGGCGATGTGGCCGTGCTGCCAGGCGGCCTCGCACGCCGCCTCGAACGCAGGCCGGCGTCTCGCGAGTGCCGCGCCGATCATGCCGGCGAGCACATCGCCGGTGCCTGCGGTGGCCAGGCGCGCATTGCCGGTCGGATTGATGACTGGCGGCGCGTCGGTCGCATCTGCAATCACCGTCCCCGATCCCTTGAGCACCGTCACCGCGCCGAAGCGCAACGCCAGCGCGCGGGCTGCGGCGAGGCGGTTGGCTTGCACGCCACCTGTCGTGTCGCCGAGCAGGCGCGCAGCTTCCAGCGGATGCGGCGTGAGCACGGTGGGAGCGCCGGTCCGGCCGCGCGCCATCAACTGCGCTTGAAGTGATGGATCGGCGGCGATGGCATTGAGTGCGTCGGCGTCGAGCACCAGCGCGGCGGCTGTCGACAGCGCGCGCGGCAGCAGTTCGCGCACGGCATCGCCGCCACCGCAGCCGCACACGGCGGTCATGCCCGAGAGGTCCAGTGCATGCGCGTCGCGCAGCATCAGCTCGGGCTGCGAGGTGTCGACCGACATTGCGACAGGATCGAGCAGTCCGACGAACACGCGCCCCGCACCTGAATGGAGGGCTGCCGATCCGGCCAGCAGCGCAGCGCCAGTCATTCCCGAGGCGCCACCGATCACGGCGACATCGCCGTAGCTGCCCTTGTGCGAGGCGTGGGTGCGAGGTGCGTGATCGGGTGGGCCGGCGAGGCGGGCCGTAGCACTTTCTTGAATGAAGGTGCTGCAGCCCAGGTCATCGAACCACACCGTGCCGGCCGCGTCGCGGCCTTGGGCCGTGAACAGCCCGGGTTTCAGCGTGAGGAGGGTGAGGGTGGTGCGGGTCGATGCCGGTACGCGATCGGGGTCGGAAGCCAGCGTGCCGGTGTCGGCATCGAGGCCCGAGGGCACGTCGAGGGCGAGCACCGGTTGTGCGCCCGCATGCATTCGCACGAGCCACTCGGCCATCGCACCCGAGGGCGGGCGTGTCGATCCGATGCCGAGCAGCGCATCCACCGCCAGCTCGAAGGTCGAAGGTGGCTCCGAGGTGAAGGTGACGCCCGCATCGCGCGCGCGCTGCAGCGACGCTTTCGCATCCTGTGGCAGTCGGCTTTCATCGCCCAGGAAAGTGACGACCGGAAAGAAGCCTCGATGTCGCAACTGTGCCGCGGCTTCGAAGCCATCGCCGCCGTTGTTCCCTGGCCCGCAGGCGACCCAGATCGTCCGCGCGTGCGGTGTGAGCGCCATCGCGAGCCGTGCCGCTGCAAGGCCAGCCCGCTGCATCAGCGTGTGAGGGGGTAGGGCGGAGGCCGCTGTCTGCTCGATGCGGCGCGTGGCGGCGATATCGAACAGATCGGCGGCGCTGGCGGACGTGATGCGATGCATCGATCCATTGTGCCGCCGACACCGTGCCTCCTATCATCGGCCGATGACGCTCAAGACCTTCGGCTGGTTGCTGGTCTTGCTGGTGGCCGGCCTCGCCGGCTTTCTCGGCACAGCCATGGCGATGATCGCGGGCGTGGCCTGGGCACTCGGGCTGCTGGCTGTGGTGTGGGGGCTGTTCCTGCTGGCCGAGGCGTTGCGTCGGGTGCCGTTGCGCGACCTGGCCTGGGCGTTGGGTGTGGGTTACGGCGTTGGCGTGATCCGGTGGCTCGACGCGCCGGTCGAGGCGGGGTCTGGTGCGCAGTGGCTGATGATGGGCGCGGACCTGCTGGTGCTGCTGTTCTTCGGGTGGATGGCGCCAGCGGTCCTGGGGTTGATCGCTCGCCGATGGGCGCTCCGGCCTGAAGTGCCGGTTGAAAAACTGGCAAGCCCCGAGCAACTGCGCCGCTGGGGTCCTAAAGACTGAGTCGCTCGATGCCCAGGCCTTCGAGGTCGATGCCAGGGTCTTGTCCGGCGATCAGATCGCCCAGCACGCGTGCACTGCCGCAAGACAATGCCCAGCCGCTCGACCCGTGGCCCAGGTTGAGCCACACGCCGGGAATACCGCTGGCGCCCAGGATCGGCGGGCCGTCGGGCAGCATCGGCCGGGCGCCTTTCCATTGCTGGATGCCCGACTGCAGTGTGGCTGCGCCCGGAAACCAGTCGTGCAGCACCTTGTAGAGCGTCTGGATGGCGGCCGGGCTCATGGCGTCCGGCGAACCGCCGATCTCGGCACTGCCGGCCACGCGCACGCGCTGCCCCAGGCGGGAGATCGCGACCTTGTAGCGCTCGTCCATCACCGCGCTGCGTGGCGCATTGAGCGGCTCGCGTACCGGGGCGCTGACCGAATGACCGTAGACCGGCGCCAGCGGAATGCGCAGTCCCAGCGGTCGCAGCAGTGCGGCGGACGAAAGTCCGGCACACACCACGATGGCGTCGTACTTCAATGCATCGGAACCGCTGGCGAGTGCCAGCGAGGTGGGGGCTGCGCGGCTCAACGGAGCGATGTCGCAGTTGAAATGGAACTGCGCACCCAGCGCCTCGGCTTCCCACTTGAGCAGCAGCGCGAACTGGCGGCAGTTTGCCACCTCGTCTTCCGGCAGGTGGATCGCGCCTGCCAGCGGAGTGTCGGGGTTCAGTGCGGGCTCGATCAAGCGGGCCTCGTCGGCGTCGATCTCGCGGAATACGCTGCCGGCCGAGCGCAGCACTTCCAGGCCGGGCTGCACCAGTTTCTTCTCGCGCTTGGAGCGCAGCAGCACCAGATAGCCGTCGCTGCGTTCGTAGCTCAGCTCGCGCGCTTCGGTCACTGCGTGCAGCCGGGTGCGGCTGTAGAAAGCCAGCCGCTGCATGCGGGCGCGGTTGGCCAGGTAGGTCTCGAGCTTGCAGGCCTTCTGCCAGCGCGACATCCAGCCGAGGTCGCGTGAACTCAGCGGCCAGCGCAACTTGATGGCGCCGTGCGAGGACAGCAGCGAACGCAGCACCTTGCCGCGCATGCCGGGTGCGGCCCAGGGGGTGACATAGCCGGGTGCCACCACGCCGGCATTGGCGAAGCTGGCCTCTTCGGCGGCGGCGCCGCGGCGCTCGAACACGGTCACTTCATGGCCGTCGGAAACCAGTTCCCAAGCGGTGGTGACGCCGACGATGCCGGCGCCCACGATCGCGATTTTCATTGAAAGCTTCTAGATAAAGGAGGCGACTGAGGCCCAGGAGGTCGGGCGGTGGCAGCTGTTATTTCTGGAGTGCGCGTTCGGCCTGGAGTGCTACGGCAAGCACGGCGTCATCGTGCATCGCGGCATGCCAGAGCATCAGGCCGACCGGCAGCTCGCCGGCGGTGTGGCAGGGCAGCGAGATGGCGCAGCCGTCGAGCATGTTGACGATCGACGGGTTGCGTAGCAGCAGGGCGTTCACGCGGAAGAACTCGTCGTCACGCTCGGCGCCCGGTGCCACGCTGGCGATGGACGGCGCCGTGATCGGTACGGTCGGCGACACCACGGCGTCGAACGGCGCCAGCGTCTTCTCGATGCGGGCGATCCAGTCGCGGCGGGCGTGGATCAGGTCGATGTACTCGTGAGCCTTCATGCCGGCGCCGCGCAGGATGCGTTGCACCACGCGCGGGTCGTAGCCGGCGCCGCTGCGCTCCAGCAGCAGCCGATGCCAGGCGTAGGACTCGGCCGCCGAGAAGCCACCGGTGGCGTTGATGACCTGCAGGTCCGCCAACTCGGGCAGCTCGATTTCCTGGATGCGGGCGCCCGTTGCGCGCAGGGTGGCCAGGGTGCGCTCGAAAGCTGTTGCCACGACGGGCTCGAGGTCGTCGAGGAACACGTTTTTCACGACAGCCAGCCGGTAGGTCGACAGCGGCACCGAGCCGGGCGTCACTTGCCGAGCCGAAAGGATCTCGTGCGCGGTCACGGCATCTCGCACCGAGCGGGTCATGGCGCAGACGGTGTCGAGCGTGGTCGACAGCGGCAGCGCGCCGTCGGCCGGGGTGAGGCGGGCCGTGTTCTTGAAGCCGACGATGCCGTTCAGCGCAGCCGGAATGCGGATCGAGCCGCCGGTGTCGGAGCCCAAGCCGATGAAGGCCGCGCCGCTGGCCACCGAGATTGCCGCGCCGGACGACGAGCCGCCCGGAATGCGGGGCGTGGCGGTGTCGCTCACGTTGGCCGGCGTGCCGTAGTGCGGATTGACGCCGACGCCGGAAAAAGCGAACTCCGTCATGTTGGTGCGGCCGGTCAGCACGCCACCGGCGGCGCGCAGCCGTGCCACGGCGAGCGAATCGACTTGGGCTGCGGGTGCGTGCGCAAGCACGGCCGAGCCAGCAGGCGTCGGCTGGCCGGCGACGTCGAACAGGTCCTTGCTGGTGAAGGCGAGCCCAGCGAGGCGGCTTTCGGGGGCCGATTCGGCAACTGCCGCGCGGGCCTCGTCGAACATCGTGCGGGTGAAAACGTGGGCGCAGGCCGAGGATTCGGAGAGCGCGATGGCGCGCTCCATTTCGGTGCGCGCATCGGAACCGCCAGCCAGAAGGGTGAAGCGGGTGGCGTGAAGGTCGTTCATGGCTTCGAGGGTACCTTGGAACGGCTCGGTTCGAGGAAGGAGGGGGTGGCCGCCGTGCTATACTCTTTGGGTTTCGCTGGTTATGCGACAGTTTTGTCGCCGCCAGTCAAGCACATCCGCAAACCGGCCCAATCAAGGTGTTGCGACCCCGTCGAAGGGGTGCAAAACGGGCTGGATTTTAGACCCAACCTTTGGAGTAAATTCAATGTCGACCACCATGCGCGAAATGCTGGAAGCCGGTGTCCACTTCGGTCACCAAACCCGCTTCTGGAACCCCAAGATGGCTCCGTTCATCTTCGGTCACCGCAACAAGATTCACATCATCAACCTGGAAAAGTCGCTCCCGATGTTCCAGGATGCGATGAGGTACGCCAAGCAACTCACGGCCAACCGCGGCACGATCCTGATGGTCGGCACGAAGCGCCAAGCCCGTGAAATCGTTGCTGCAGAAGCTCGCCGCGCCGGCGTGCCTTTCGTGGAAACCCGCTGGCTCGGCGGCATGCTGACCAACTTCAAGACCGTCAAGACCTCGATCAAGCGTCTGAAGGACATGAAGGCCCAGCAAGAAGCCGGCCTCGACAGCCTGAGCAAGAAGGAGCAGCTCACGTTCTCGCGCGAAATCGCGAAGCTCGAAAAGGACATCGGTGGCATCCAGGACATGGCTGCTCTGCCCGATGCCATCTTCGTGATCGACGTGGGCTTCCACAAGATCGCCGTGGCCGAAGCCAAGAAGCTGGGCATTCCGCTGATCGGCGTGGTCGACTCCAACCACTCGCCCGAAGGCATCGACTACGTGATCCCCGGCAACGACGACTCGTCGAAGGCCGTCACGCTGTACGCCCGCGGCATCGCCGACGCGATCATCGAAGGCCGCAACAGCGCCGGTGGTGACGTTGTCAAGGCTGTCGCCGAAGGCAGTGGCGACGAATTCGTCGAAGTCGAAGAAGGCGCTTCGGCCTGATTGGCGCGTTCGCGAGCCTGAAGAAGGGGCTTTGGTGCCCCTTTTTTTTAACCTGATTTTTGGATTTACGGAGATACACAAATGGCTGCAATCACCGCAAGCATGGTCGGCGAACTGCGCGCGAAGACCGATGCGCCCATGATGGAATGCAAGAAGGCCCTGACGGAGGCCGACGGCAACATGGAAAAGGCAGAAGAGCTGCTGCGCATCAAGCTCGGCAACAAGGCTGGCAAGGCTTCGGGTCGTATCACTGCTGAAGGCGTGGTCACGGCGGTCGTCGACGGCGCTGCCGGCGGCATGATCGAAATCAACTGCGAAACCGACTTCGTCACCAAGAACGACAGCTTCCTAGCCATGGCCAATGCTGCCGCGCTGCTGGTCGCGAAGAACAACCCCGCCGACATCGCCGCGCTGGGTGCTCTGGCCTACGAGCAGGACGGTTTCGGCCCCACGCTCGAAGACGTGCGCAAGGGTCTGATCGGCAAGATCGGCGAGAACATGAGCTTCCGCCGCTTCAAGCACTTCGGCGGCAACGGCAAGCTGGCTTCGTACCTGCACGGCACGCGCATCGGCGTGATGGTCGAGTTCGAGGGCGACGACACGTCGGCCAAGGACGTGGCCATGCACATCGCCGCCATGAAGCCGGTCGCGATCTCGCCCGCCGACGTGCCTGCCGACCTGATCGAGAAAGAGCGCGCCGTTGCCAAGGGCAAGGCCGACGAGGACCGCAAGACCGCCGAAGCCGAAGGCAAGAAGCCGCAGCCGGACGACATCGTTGCCAAACGCATCGAAGGTGGCGTGCAGAAGTACCTCAAGGAAGTCTCGCTGCACAACCAGCCGTTCGTGAAGAACGACAAGCAGACCGTCGAAGCCATGCTCAAGGCCGTCAACACCACGATCAAGGGCTTCACCCTGTACGTGGTCGGCGAAGGCATCGAGAAGAAGGTTGACGACTTCGCTGCCGAAGTCGCGGCCCAAGTCGCTGCCGCCAAGGCTGCCGCCTGATCCGGCTGACCTGCCAGCAGCGGTGCGCGACAGCGTGCCGCCGCTTTTTCACCGCCACGTTTTACACTCGCCCCCGCCAACCCTCTAAGGAAAATGCCCATGTCTGATGCCCGTCCAGCCCACAAGCGAATCTTGTTGAAGCTGTCGGGTGAGGCACTGATGGGCGACGATGCCTTCGGCATCAACCGCGCCACCATCGTGCGCATGGTCGAAGAGGTGGCCGAGGTCGTGAACATGGGCGTCCAGGTGGCGGTCGTGATCGGCGGCGGCAACATCTTCCGCGGTGTCGCGGGAGGTTCTGTCGGCATGGACCGCGCCACGGCCGACTACATGGGCATGCTGGCTACCGTCATGAATTCGCTGGCACTCGCCGACGCGATGGACAAGCAGGGCCTCGTGGCCCGCGTGATGTCCGCCATTGCCATCGAGCAGGTGGTCGAGCCCTATGTGCGCCCCAAGGCCCTGCAGTACCTCGAAGAGGGCAAGGTCGTGGTGTTCGCGGCCGGTACCGGCAACCCCTTCTTCACGACCGACACGGCCGCTGCGTTGCGCGGTGCCGAAATCGGCGCCGAGCTGGTGCTCAAGGCAACCAAGGTGGACGGCGTGTACACGGCCGATCCGAAGATCGATCCGCAAGCCACCCGCTACGCCACGCTGAGTTTCGACGAAGCGATCGCCAAGAATCTCGGCATCATGGACGCCACGGCCTTCGCGCTGTGCCGCGACCAGAAGCTGCCCATCAAGGTGTTCTCGATCCTCAAGAACGGCGCTCTCAAGCGCGTCGTGATGGGCGAGGACGAAGGCACGCTGGTGCATGCCTAGGAGTAAATGAGATGACCATTGCAGACATCCGCAGTGCGACCGACGCGAAGATGAACCAGTCGCTCGCCGCCTTTCAGAACAACCTCACCAAGATCCGCACCGGCCGCGCCAACTCGGCGTTGCTCGACTCGATCCATGTCGAGTACTACGGCTCGCAGGTGCCGCTGAGCCAGGTGGCCAACGTGTCGGTGCTCGACTCGCGCACCATCAGCGTCCAGCCCTGGGAAAAGGGCATGGGTGCCAAGATCGAGAAGGCCATCCGCGAAAGCGACCTGGGCCTGAACCCGGCCTCGATGGGCGACCTGATCCGCGTGCCGCTGCCGGCCATGAGCGAAGAGCGCCGCAAGGAAATGACCAAGCTGGTCCGCAACGAAGGCGAAAGCGCCAAGATCGCCACGCGCAATCTGCGTCGCGATGCGAACGAAGCGGTCAAGAAGCTCGTGAAGGACAAGCTGGCCTCGGAAGACGACCAGAAGCGCGCCGAAACCGAGATCCAGAAGGTCACCGACAAGCACATCGCGGAAATCGACCGTCTGGTCGCCGCGAAAGAAGCGGAGATCATGGCCGTTTGAGGCTCCGCATGGCCTCCTCGCCGCAGACGACGACCCCTCCGCACCACGTTGCCATCGTCATGGATGGCAACGGCCGGTGGGCCACCCGACGCTTCCTGCCTCGCGTGGCGGGGCACAAGCAGGGCGTCGAGTCGCTGCGGCGCTGCGTCAAGGCTTGCGCCGACCGCGGCGTGGGCGTGCTCACCGTGTTTGCGTTCTCTTCGGAGAATTGGAACCGTCCCCCTGAAGAAGTCTCCGGGCTGATGCAGCTGATGGTCGGGGCGCTGGCGCGCGAAGTGCCGCGCCTCAACGCCGACGGCGTGCGGCTGCATTTCGTCGGCGAACGCGCCGGCCTGTCCGACAAGATGGTGGCCGGCCTAGTGTTGGCCGAGCAGACCACAGCTCACAACACGCGGCTGATCCTCAACATCTGCTTCAACTACGGCGGACGCTGGGACATCGCGCGCGCTGCGGCCAAGCTTGCCGAGCAAGGCCTGCCGATGACCGAGATGAATCTCGACCGCGCCATGGCGTTGGCCCACGTGCCCGACCCCGACCTGTTCATCCGCACGGGTGGCGAGCAGCGGCTGTCGAATTTCCTGCTTTGGCAGAGTGCCTACGCCGAGCTGTTCTTCAGCGACAAGCTGTGGCCGGAGTTCGACGAGGCTGCGCTGGACGAGGCCATTGCCGCGTTCCAGGGCCGAGAGCGCCGCTTTGGCCAGACCTCGGCGCAGGTTTCGGCTTCTGCGGCCTGACATCGGCCCGACACCACCTTCCGCATGCTCAAACAACGCATCCTCACGGCGATCGTGCTGCTCGCGATCCTGCTGCCGGCGCTGTTCTACCGAAACTACATTCCATTCGCCTGCGTGATGCTGGTGCTCATCGGCGCCGCGGCGTGGGAGTGGGGTCGGCTCAACGGCTACGGGCAGGGCATGTCACTGTTCCTCGGCGCCGAGATGGTGGCGCTTTGCGGGCTTTCGTGGTGGCTGGGTCTGCTGGAGCAGCGTCTGTTCCTCATGTGGGCCCTCGCCAGTGCGGCCTGGGTGCTTGGCGGCGCAGCGCTGCTGCGCGTCGCGGTGCCCGGCTGGCCCCGCATCCCGCGCGGGCTGCGGCTGGTGGGCGGGTTGCTGGCGCTGTGGGTCGCGTGGCTGGCAGCAGTGCAGGCGCGCATGGTCGGCATCAACTTCCTGCTGTCGATCCTGGTGCTGGTCTGGGTGGCGGACGTGTTCGCCTATTTCGCCGGCCGCGCCTTCGGCCTGAAGTTCACGCGCGTCAAGCTGGCGCCGGCCATCAGTCCCGGCAAGAGCTGGGAAGGCGTCTGGGGCGGTATGGCGGGGGTGATCGTGCTGGCGTTTGCCTGGGTCTGGGCCGACAAGAGCCTGGGCGCCACGGTGCCCAGCCTCTATACCCGTCTCCACGAGCGCGGCTGGTGGCTGCTGTTGATCGGGGCGGTGTTCCTGGCGGCGATGAGCGTTGTCGGCGACCTCGTCGAATCGCTGATCAAACGCAGCGCCGGCGCCAAGGACAGCAGCCGCCTGCTGCCGGGGCACGGCGGCGTGCTCGACCGCGTGGATGCCCTCTTGCCGGCCCTTCCCATTGCCATGATGCTGGCTTTCCTGTGAATACGACCCCTCGCCAACGTGTCACGGTGCTCGGCTCGACCGGTTCGGTCGGCGTCAGCACGCTCGATGTCATTGCCCGTCACCCCGAGCGATTCGAGGTGTTTGCGCTGTCGGCGGCTACCAAGGTCGACGAACTGCTGGCTCAATGCGCACAGTTCTCGCCACGCTTTGCCGTCATGGCGAGCGCGCCGCACGCTGCGCAGCTGGCTGAAAAGCTCAAGCAGAACAGTCTCCAGACCCGCGTCCTGATGGGCGAAGATGCTCTCGAAAGAATAGCGTCAGACGACGAAGTGGATGCCGTCATGGCTGCCATCGTCGGCGCGGCCGGCCTGGCGCCGTGCCTTGCCGCTGCGCGCGCCGGCAAGCGCCTGCTGCTGGCCAACAAGGAGGCCCTGGTCGTCGGTGGCGAGCTGTTCATGCGCACGGTGCAGGAAGGCGGCGCCACGCTGCTGCCGATCGACAGCGAGCACTCGGCCATCTTCCAGTCGCTGCCTGAAGACCCGTCGACCTGGTCGCGGCGCATCGACAAGATCATCCTGACGGCGTCGGGCGGCCCGTTCCGCACCCGCGCGCCCGAGACGCTGGGCGCTGTGACGCCCGAGCAGGCCTGCGCCCACCCGAACTGGGTCATGGGCCGCAAGATCTCGGTCGATTCGGCCACGATGATGAACAAGGCGCTCGAGGTGATCGAGGCGCGCCACCTGTTCGGCGTGTCGCCCGAGCAGATCGAGGTCGTCATTCACCCGCAAAGCGTGGTTCATTCGATGGTGCAGTTCACCGACGCCTCGGTCATTGCTCAGCTTGGCACGCCCGATATGCGGGTGCCGATCGCCGTCGGCCTGGCCTGGCCGGAGCGTATCGAGAGCGGGGCAGCCCGGCTCGATTTCCGCCAGATGGGCTCGCTGACCTTCGACGCGCCCGATCCCGCGCTGTTCCCCGGACTCGGGCTGGCGTGGCAGGCCTTGCGTGCCGCGTCGGGCACCACGGCGGTGTTGAATGCGGCCAACGAGGTGGCTGTGGCCGCATTTCTCGACCGGCGCCTGCGTTTCGATCGCATTCATGCGGTCAACCTGGAAACTTTGGAAGCGGTCATGCCCTCCAAGCCGGCATCGCTGGCCGACCTGCTGGCGCTCGACGCCAGCGCTCGCGAAGCGGCCAACGCCGCCGCGGCACGTTTCGCGGCCTGATTCCCTACCGCCCAGAGGACCCCGATGCTCACCGTCATTGCTTTTGTGGTCGCCCTCGGCGTCCTGATCGCGGTCCACGAATACGGCCATTACCGTGTCGCCGTGGCCTGTGGCGTCAAGGTGGAGCGGTTCTCGGTCGGCTTCGGCAAGGCCATCCTTCGCTGGCAGCCCAAGCGCCAACATCCGGGGCAGCAGACCGAGTTCGTGATCGGCGCTTTCCCCTTCGGTGGCTACGTCAAGATGCTCGACGAGCGCGAAGGCCCCGTGGCGCCCGAGGAACGGCATCGCGCCTTCAACACCCAGCCGCTGCGCTCGCGCGCAGCCATCGTGGCTGCCGGCCCGATCGCCAACCTGCTGCTGGCGGTCGTGCTGTACACGGCAGTCAATTGGATCGGTGTCGACGAGCCCGTGGCCAAGCTGGCCCGGCCGGTGGCGGCGTCGCTGGCGGAGGCGGCAGGCCTGCGCGGTGGCGAACACATCACCCAGGCCGGTTTCGATGGCGAGCTGTCGCCGGTCCAGTCCTTCGAAGACCTGCGCTGGCGCATGACGCGTGGTGCGCTCGACGGCCGCGACCTCACGCTCGAAGTGGCGGGCGAGGGCGGTCGGCCCGGCCGCCAGCTGGTCTTGCCCCTGAGCCGCATGCAGGCCAAGGACGCCGATCCGCAGATGTTCCGCAAGATCGGCGTGGTCGCTCCGCTGACCCGCCCCGAGATCGGCGAAGTCATGGCGGGCAGCGCGGCAGAGCGCGCGGGCCTTCGCAATGGCGACCTGGTTCTTTCCATCGGCGATACCCCCATCCTCGACGGTCAGCAACTGCGCGAGGTCATCCGCGCCTCGGTTGACGCAAGCGGGCAAGCACGTACGCAAACTTGGCAGCTTCAGCGCGAAGGACAGCCGCTGTCGCTCGAGGTCAAGCCCGAAGTGCGCGAAGAGGGAACAGCCAAGGTCGCTCGCATCGGCGCCTACGTCGGTGCGCCGCCCGAGATGGTGACGGTGCGCCAGGGCGTGGTCGACGGCGCCTGGCGTGGCGTGGTGCGTACCTGGGAGGTGTCCGCGCTCACGGTTCGCATGATGGGCAAGATGCTGATCGGCGAGGCTTCGATCAAGAACCTGAGCGGTCCCTTAACAATTGCTGACTATGCGGGCAAGTCCGCGAGCCTCGGTTTGACGCAGTATCTGGTCTTTCTCGCTCTCATCAGCGTGAGTCTCGGGGTGCTCAACCTGATGCCGCTGCCGGTCCTCGATGGGGGGCACCTGATGTATTATCTTTGGGAGGGCCTGACCGGGAAAAGCGTCTCCGACGCATGGATGGAACGGCTGCAGCGCGGCGGTGTCGCCTTGTTGCTGGTGATGATGTCGGTCGCACTCTTCAACGACGTCACGCGGCTCTTTGGTTAACTTTCTGCCGGCCCTTTCCGTGCCGGCTCAATTCACAGATGAACACAAACTTCAGTCGCTTTCGCCTGCGTAGCGTTGCCGCGGTGGTAGCCAGCGCGCTGGCGGCCACGGCCGCTTGGGCCGTCGAGCCTTTCACGGTGCGCGATATCCGCGTCGAAGGCTTGCAACGCGTCGAGGCCGGCACGATCTTCGCGTCGCTGCCCCTGCGTGTGGGCGACACCTACAGCGACGAACGCGGCTCGGCCGCGATCCGCGCGCTGTTCGACCTGGGGTTGTTCAAGGACGTTCGCATCGACGTGAACGGCAACGTTCTGGTGGTGATCGTCGAGGAGCGGCCCACCATCGCCGACGTCGACTTCGTCGGCACCAAGGAATTCGACAAGGCCGCGCTGCAGAAGGCGCTGCGCGAAATCGGGCTGGCCGATGGCCGTCCGTACGACAAGGCACTGGCCGACCGCGCGGAGCAGGAGCTCAAGCGCCAGTACGTGAGCCGCAGCCTCTACAACGCGAACGTCGTGACCACCGTCACGCCCATCGAGCGCAACCGCGTGAACCTGACGTTCACGGTGACCGAAGGCGAATCCGCCCGTATCAGCGAAGTGCATGTGGTCGGCAACAAGGCCTTCAGCGAATCGACCCTGCTGAGCCTGTTCGACCAGGACAGCGGCGGCTTCATGAGCTGGTATACCAAGTCGAACCAGTATTCGCGCGCCAAGCTCAACGCCGACCTCGAAACCCTGCGCTCGTACTACATCACGCGCGGCTACCTCGAGTTCCGCATCGATTCGACCCAGGTCGCCATCTCGCCGGACCGCAAGGACCTGACCGTCACGGTCAACATCACCGAGGGCGAGAAGTTCGTGGTGGCGGGCATCAAGCTCGACGGCAACTACCTCGGCCGCGACGACGAGTTCAAGTCGCTCATCACCATCAAGCCGGGCGAGCCCTACAACGGCGAGCAGGTCACGGAGACCACCAAGGCCTTCAGCGACTACTTCGGTACCTTCGGCTATGCCTTTGCCCGCGTGCAGGCCCGTCCGGACATCGATCGTGTGAACAACCGCGTCACGCTGACACTGCAGGCCGAGCCCTCGCGTCGCGTGTATGTGCGACGTGTGTCGGTCGGCGGCAACAACAAGACCCGCGACGAAGTGATTCGCCGCGAATTCCGCCAGTTCGAAGCCTCCTGGTACGACGGCGACAAGATCAAGGTCTCGCGCGACCGCGTGGACCGCCTGGGCTTCTTCACCGAAGTGAATGTCGAGACGCAGGAAGTCCCGGGCTCGCCCGACCAGGTGGACTTGACCGTCAACGTGGCCGAGAAACCCACCGGCACGCTGCAGCTGGGCGCCGGCTACTCGAGCGCGGAAAAAGTCGCGCTGACCTTCGGTATCTCGCAAGAGAACGTGTTCGGCTCCGGCAACTTCCTGGGCGTGCAGGTCAACACCAGCAAGTACAACCGCACGCTGTCGCTGACCACCACCGATCCGTACTTCACGAAGGACGGCATCTCGCGCACGATCAGCGTTTATCACACCACCACGCGCCCGTACTCCACGAACGAAGACGGCGACTACAAGCTGGTGAATCAGGGCGCATCGATCCGTTTCGGCGTGCCGTTCAGCGAACTCGACACCGTCTTCTTCGGTGTTGGCCTGGAGCGCTACGCGTTCGACCCGAACCGCTCGGCACTCGCCGGCCTCACGACGCCGCAGTCGTACCTCAACTACTTCCAGTGCGCGAAGGACGCGACCGGCTGGTTCGTCACCGGCTGCGACCAGAAGAGCGTCTGGGGTGTGCCGCTGACCGTGGGCTGGGGCCGTGACAGCCGCGACAGCGCGCTGGTCCCGACCACCGGCCGTCTGCAACGCGCGAACCTTGAACTGGGCGTCGGCGGGGACATGAAGTACCTCAAGACCAGCTACCAGTACCAGCAGTTCTTCGCGATCAACAAGCAGTACACCTTCGCCATCAACGGCGAAGTGGGCTATGCCAAGGCGTTCGGCGGCAAGGTCTACCCGATCTTCAAGAACTTCTACGCAGGCGGTCTGGGTTCGATCCGCGGCTTCGAGCAGAACTCGCTGGGTCCGCGTGACCAACCGCTGCTCGGCCAGACCGAAGGCGCCGCCATCGGCGGCACCAAGAAGGCCATCTTCAACGCCGAGTTGAGCACGCCGTTCCCCGGCGCCGGCAACGATCGCACGCTGCGCCTGTACGGCTTCTTCGACGTCGGCAATGTGTTCGGTTCCCGTGCGCCCAACATCACGGATGAACAGTGGAAGTCGCAGAAGAAGCTGCGCGCCTCGGTCGGCCTTGGCATCAGCTGGATCTCGCCGCTGGGTCCGCTGCGCCTGGCCTACGCCTTCCCCGTCAAGTCCCAGAAGGAAGTGCTGGACCCCAATACCGGGTTCGTCGTGATCCCGAAGGATAGAATTCAGCGCCTCCAATTCCAGATCGGAACGTCTTTCTAAATGAAGCATTTGATTCGCGCCGCAGCCGGCGCGTTCCTGATTCCCGCTTTCGCCCTGGTGGCTGCGCCCGCGCAGGCCCAGGAGAGCTTTCGCATCGGTTTCGTGAATCCCGACCGCGTGCTGCGTGAAGCACAGCCGGCCAAGACCGCGCAAGCCAAGCTCGAAGCCGAGTTCCTCAAGCGCGAAAAGGACCTGACTGCGCAGGGTGAGGCGCTGAAGTCGGTCTCGGAGAAGTTCGAACGCGAGGCGCCGACCCTTTCGGAGAGCCAGCGCGTCTCGCGCCAGCGTGCGCTGGTCGACCAGGACCGCGATTTCCAGCGCAAGCGCCGTGAGTTCCAGGAAGACCTGAACGCGCGCAAGAACGAAGAGCTCCAGCAGGTCTATGAGCGCGCCAACCGCGTGGTCAAGCAGGTCGCCGAAGCCGAGAAGTACGACGCCATCCTCCAGGAAGCGATCTACATCAACCCGAAGCACGACATCACCGACAAGGTGATCAAGGCGCTGAACGCGTCGGTCGGCTCCTCTGCGCCTGCGGCCGGCAAGTAACGCCGCGAACCGGCGTGTCGCTGCAGCTCGGAGCCATCGTTGACGCCCTCGGGGGCGAGCTTCATGGAGATGCCACGCTGTCCATCGAGCGGCTTGCGCCGCTGCAGAATGCACAGCCCGATGCGCTCAGTTTCCTGAGCCATCCCAAATACCAACAAGAACTGGCCGCCTCCAAGGCGGCCTGTGTCATCGTGTCGCCCGCCATGCGCGAGGCCGCGGCGGCGCGGGGCGCCTACATTGTCACGCCCGATCCGTACTACTACTTCGCGCGCCTGACGCAGCTGTGGAAAGCGCACCATGCGCGCCCGGAAGCCGACCGGATCCATCCGTCCGCCGTCATCCACCCAGAAGCCCTGGTCGATGCCACCGCGCGCGTCGGTGCGCTGTGCGTGGTGGAGCGGGGCGCGCGCATCGGTGCCGACACGGTGCTGAAGTCGCGTGTCACGGTCAGTGAAGACTGTGTCATCGGCGAGCGTTGCCTGCTGCATCCCGGCGTGGTGATCGGGGCCGACGGCTTCGGGCTCGCGCCGCACCAGGGCGCGTGGGTCAAGATCGAACAGCTGGGGGCGGTGCGTATCGGCAATGACGTCGAGATCGGCGCCAACACCTGCATCGACCGCGGTGCGCTCGACGACACCATCATCGAAGACGGCGTGAAGCTCGACAATCTGATCCAGATCGGCCACAACGTGCGGATCGGCAAGCACACCGCCATGGCCGGCTGCGTCGGCGTGGCCGGCAGTGCCACCATCGGCGCCCATTGCACCTTCGGCGGCGGTGCCATCGTGCTTGGGCATCTCACGGTGGCCGACGGCGTTCATGTGTCGGCTGCGACCGTGGTGACACGCTCCATCCGCAAGGCCGGCCAGTACACCGGCATGTTTCCGATCGATGACAATGCGAGCTGGGAAAAGAATGCGGCAACGCTCAAGCAGTTGCACAGCCTGCGCGAACGACTGAAGGCGCTGGAAAAAGCCCCCTCGAATCAATGAAGACGATGCAGGAACAGAACACCATGACGGAAACGACGCTCGATATCCACCAAATTCTCAAACTGCTGCCGCATCGCTATCCGTTCCTGTTGGTGGACCGGGTGCTCGACATGGAAAAGGGCAAGCGCATCACCGCGCTCAAGAACGTGACGATGAACGAGCCGTTCTTCAACGGCCATTTCCCGCACCGTCCGGTGATGCCGGGCGTGCTGATGCTCGAAGCCATGGCGCAGGCCGCGGCGCTGCTGTCGTTCCGTTCGCTGGACATCGTGCCCGACGACAACACGGTCTACTACTTTGCTGCCATCGACGGTGCGCGCTTCAAGCGGCCCGTGGAGCCGGGCGACCAGCTCACGCTGGAAGTCGAGATCGAGCGCATGAAGGCCGGCATCTCGAAGTTCAAGGGCCGTGCGCTCGTGGGCACCGAGCTGGCGTGCGAAGCCTCGCTGATGTGCGCCATGCGCCAGATCAACAGCTGATTCGGCTCATCGTCTTCTGCAAGGCATGACCCAGGTTCATTCGACCGCGATCGTCGACCCTCGGGCCCAACTCGACGCCTCGGTGTCGGTCGGCCCCTACGCCGTGATCGGTCCGCACGTGCGGATCGGCGCGGGTACCACCATCGGTCCGCACTGCGTGATCGAAGGGCGCACCACCATCGGCCGCGACAACAGGATCTTCCAGTTCTCGTCGCTTGGCGCGATTCCCCAGGACAAGAAGTACGCGGGCGAGCCGACCGAACTCACCATCGGCGACCGCAACGTGATCCGCGAGTTCTGCACCTTCAACCTCGGCGTGCCAGGGGCAGGGGGCATCACGCGCGTGGGCAGCGACAACTGGATCATGGCGTACACGCACATTGCGCACGACTGCCAGGTCGACAACCACACCACGCTGTCCAACAACACGACGCTGGCCGGGCACGTGCATCTGGCCGACTGGGTGACCATCGGCGGCCTGACCGGCATCCACCAGTTCGTCTCGGTCGGTGCGCACGCCATGGTCGGTTTCGCGAGCGCGGTGACGCAGGACGTACCGCCGTTCATGCTGGTCGACGGCAATCCGCTGGCCGTTCGCGGCTTCAATGTCGTGGGTCTACGGCGGCGCGATTTCTCGGCGCAACGGCTGGCGGCGGTCAAGCAGATGCATCGCCTGCTGTACCGGCAGGGCAAGACGTTCGACGAGGCGCGCGCCGGTATTGCCGCGCTCGCGACGGAAATGCCCGAGGCCGCCAGCGATGTCGCGCTGATGGAGGCCTTCCTTTCCCATTCGACGCGCGGCATCGCGCGCTGACATGGGCGCGATGAGCACGAACGAGCAGCGCCGCTTCGCGCTGGTCGCGGGCGAAGCGTCCGGCGATCTGCTCGCGGGCCTGCTGCTCGACGGCCTCGAAGCCCGCTGGCCTGCGTTGCAGACCGTCGGCATCGGCGGTCCCCGCATGCTGGCGCACGGTTTCCAGAGCTGGTGGCCGCAGGAAAAGCTGGCGGTACGCGGCTACATCGAGGTCTTGCGGCACTACGCTGAAATCGCCGGCATCCGCCGTCAGCTCAAGGCCCGGCTGCTGCGCGAGCGCCCCGAGCTGTTCATCGGCGTGGATGCGCCGGATTTCAATCTCGACCTCGAAGCCGGCCTGCGTCGCGAAGGCATCAAGACGGTTCATTTCGTCTGCCCGTCGATCTGGGCTTGGCGCCCCGAACGCATCAACAAGATTCGCGCGGCTGCCGACCACGTGTTGTGCATCTTTCCGTTCGAGCCCGAGCTGCTCGAAAAGCAGGGCGTCGCAGCAAGCTACGTGGGCCATCCGGTTGCCAACGTGATCCCGATGACGCCCGACCGCGCCGCCGCTCGCGCTGCGCTGGGGCTGGACCCCGAGGCGCAGGTCGTCGCGCTGCTGCCCGGCAGCCGCCGGTCCGAAATCCGCTACCTTGCGGCTCGTTTCTTCGCCGCTGCAGCGCTGATGCAGAAGGCCAAGCCGAAACTGCAGTTCATCGCACCGATCCTGCCGGGGCTACGCGACGAGGTCGAAGGCTTGCTGCAGGCTGCCGGCATGGCAGGGCAGGTGACGCTGCTCCATGGCCAGTCGCACGCCGCACTCGCCGCCTGCGATGTCACGCTGATCGCCAGCGGCACGGCCACACTCGAAGCGGCGCTGTTCAAGCGGCCGATGGTCATCGCCTACAACATGAACGGGCTCTCCTGGCGCCTGATGCAGCGCAAGCAACTGCAGCCTTGGGTCGGCCTGCCAAACATCCTGTGCCGCGAGTTCGTTGTGCCGGAATTGCTACAGGAAGCCGCCTCGCCGGAGGCGTTGGCAAGCGCCACGCTCGAGTGGCTCGACGCGCCCGTGAAGGTGCAGGCACTGCAACAAAGATTTTCAGCGCTGCATGTGCAACTGCAGCGCGACACGCCCACACTCTGCGCCGATGCGATCCAGAAAGTTCTTGAAGGCTGAGCAGGCCCCACTGGTGTGGGACGCGCCGGGCCTGATGGCGGGCGTCGACGAGGCGGGGCGCGGCCCCCTGGCCGGCCCTGTAGTGGCCGCGGCAGTGATCCTCGACGACCTGCGCCCGATCCGCGGCCTGGCCGACTCCAAGACGCTCACGGCGCTGCAGCGCGAACGCCTGCACGACCAGATCCTCGCCAAGGCGCTGTGCTGCTCCATTGCCCAGGCTTCGGTCGAGGAGATCGACAGCCTCAACATCCTGCAGGCCACGATGCTCGCGATGCGTCGCGCGGTCGAGGGGCTGCGACTGAAGCCGGTCAAGGTGCTGGTGGACGGCAACCGGCTGCCGAGGCTGGACGTGCTGGCCGAAGCCATTGTCAAGGGCGATGCGCGGGTCAAGGCGATCTCGGCGGCGTCCATCCTCGCCAAGGTTCACCGCGACCGGCTCTGCAAGCAGTTGCACGATGAATTCCCGAACTACGGCTTCGCTGGCCACAAGGGCTACGGCACGCGTGAGCACCTCGAGGCGCTTCAGCGCCATGGGGCCTGTGTGCACCACCGCCGGTCGTTCAGCCCGGTGGCGGCGGCGCTGGCGCGCACGGCCGCCGAGATGCCGACCGCTGTCGTGATCGCCGCCTCCTGAGTTCAGCATGACTACCGACATCGGACCGAGCCACATCAGCTCGCGCGACAACCCCTTGCTCAAGGACTTGCGCAAGCTCGCACAAGACCCTGGCGCCTACCGCAAGCTGGGCCGCCTCTGGCTTGAGGGCGATCATCTGTGCCGTGCGGCGTTGGCCCGCGGCGTCAAGCCGGCGGTCGCAGTTTTTTCGGAGTCATTCTGGCCTTCCGCGCCTGCTGAATGGGTGCAGGCTGCTATCAAAACGGTAGTGGTTGCTGATGACCTGCTTCGCGCGGTCAGCGGTCTCGAGTCGCCCGCGCCGATGGGTTTCGTGCTCGACCTTCCGGCGCGGCCTGAAATCCTGTCCGACGCCCCGAGCGTGGTGCTTGACCGCCTGCAGGATGCCGGCAATGCAGGTTCCATCCTTCGCAGCGCAGCCGCTTTCGGCTTCACCCAGGTGATCGCGCTCAAGGGCACGGCGGCGCTGTGGGCGCCGAAGGTGCTGCGCGCCGGCATGGGGGCGCACTTCGGCCTGCGGCTGGTCGAAGGCGTGGACATCGACGCGCTCGGTGCGCTCCGGGTGCCGTTGGTGGCCACCAGTTCGCACCGTGGCGAATGGCTGCACAAGGCCGACCTGCCGCACCCCTGCGCCTGGCTGATGGGCCACGAAGGGCAGGGCGTCTCGCCCGCGCTGGAGGCCCGGGCGAGCCACCACATCCGCATCGCCCAACCGGGAGGCGAGGAGTCCCTGAACGTGGCGGCAGCAGCCGCCATCTGCCTGCATGCGAGCGGAGCAGCCCTGCAGGCCAAATAACACACCCAGTCCGGGCTACAATCGGGGGCTTACTCGCAAACAGCGTCGCCCGGCCGCCTTCACGCCAAAATCCCCTTAAGCAGCAGTCCGCAGGCAACGCGCCTGGGGCTCCGGGCGACCGTAACCATCCGGAGAACCCAGTGCTTTTGTCTCTCAAGGGAAGTTTCCCGCCCGCCATCCTGGCGCTCGCAGACGGCACGGTCTTTCTCGGCAACTCGATCGGAGCCGCCGGCTCCACGACCGGTGAAGTGGTGTTCAACACCGCGATGACCGGTTACCAGGAAATCCTCACCGACCCCAGCTACTGCCAGCAGATCGTCACCCTGACGTATCCGCACATCGGCAACTACGGCGTCAACGGCGAGGACATCGAAGCCGACAAGATCCATGCCGCGGGCCTGATCATCAAGGACCTGCCCCTCGTTGCGTCCAACTTCCGCAAGACCGCCACGCTGACCGAATACCTCGTGTCCGGCAACACGGTGGCCATCGCGAACATCGACACCCGCAAGCTCACCCGCCACCTGCGCACCCATGGCGCGCAGAACGGCTGCATCCTGGGCCTGGCCGCGGGCGAGACCGTGACGCAGGCGCTGATCGACAAGGCCGTGGCGGCCGCCAAGGCCGCGCCGAGCATGGCGGGCCTGGACCTTGCTAAGGTGGTGTCGGTCAAGCAGACCTACGAATGGACGGAAACCGAGTGGAAGCTGGGCTCGGGCTACGGCGTGCAGATCACGCCGAAGTTCCATGTCGTCGCTTTCGACTACGGCGTCAAGAAGAACATCCTGCGCATGATCGCGCAGCGCGGCGCGCGCATCACCGTGGTGCCGGCACAGACGCCCGCGGCCGACGTGCTCAAGCTCAAGCCCGATGGCATCTTCCTGGCCAACGGCCCCGGCGACCCGGAGCCCTGCGACTACGCCATCAGCGCCGTCAAGGAACTGATCGAGACCGGCATCCCGACCTTCGGCATCTGCCTGGGCCACCAGATCATGGCGCTGGCCTCGGGCGCCAAGACCTTCAAGATGAAGTTCGGCCACCACGGCGCGAACCATCCGGTGAAGGACCTGGACAACGGCCGCGTGAGCATCACCAGCCAGAACCACGGCTTCGCGGTCGACGAGAAGTCGCTGCCGGCCAACCTGCGTCCCACGCACATCAGCCTGTTCGACAACACGCTGCAGGGCCTGGCGCGCACCGACAAGCCCGCGTTCTGCTTCCAGGGCCACCCTGAAGCCTCGCCGGGCCCGCACGACATCGGCTATCTGTTCGATCGCTTCACGGCACTCATGGAAAAGCACAAGACGGAGAACAAGAATGCCTAAGCGCACAGACCTCAAATCGATCCTCATCATCGGCGCCGGCCCGATCATCATCGGCCAGGCCTGCGAGTTCGACTATTCCGGCGTGCAGGCCTGCAAGGCGCTGCGCGAAGAGGGCTACAAGGTCATCCTGATCAACAGCAACCCCGCGACGATCATGACCGACCCGGCCACGGCCGACGTCACCTATATCGAGCCGATCACCTGGCAGACGGTCGAAAAGATCATCGCCAAGGAGCGTCCCGACGCGATCCTGCCGACCATGGGTGGCCAGACCGCGCTGAACTGCGCGCTCGACCTGTGGCGCAACGGCGTGCTCGACAAGTACAAGGGCGCTGCCACCAACAAGCCCGTCGAGCTGATCGGCGCCACGCCCGAAGCCATCGACAAGGCCGAAGACCGCCTGAAGTTCAAGGACGCGATGACCAAGATCGGTCTCGGTTCGGCGCGCTCCGGCATCGCGCATTCGATGGACGAGGCCTGGGCCGTGCAGAAGTCGCTCGGCTTCCCGACCGTGATCCGTCCCAGCTTCACGCTCGGCGGCACGGGCGGCGGCATCGCCTACAACCCCGACGAGTTCGAGACCATCTGCAAGCGCGGCATCGAAGCCTCGCCGACCAACGAGCTGCTGATCGAAGAATCGCTGCTCGGCTGGAAAGAGTACGAGATGGAAGTCGTGCGCGACAAGGCCGACAACTGCATCATCGTCTGCTCGATCGAAAACCTCGACCCGATGGGCGTGCACACCGGCGACTCGATCACCGTGGCCCCTGCGCAGACGCTGTCCGACAAGGAATACCAGATCCTGCGCAATGCCTCGCTGGCCGTGCTGCGCGAGATCGGCGTGGACACCGGCGGTTCGAACGTGCAGTTCTCCATCAACCCGAAGGACGGCCGCATGGTCGTCATCGAGATGAATCCGCGCGTGTCGCGTTCGTCAGCGCTGGCCTCCAAGGCCACGGGCTTCCCGATCGCCAAGGTCGCGGCCAAGCTGGCCGTGGGCTACACGCTCGACGAGCTGCGCAACGAAATCACGGGCGGCGCCACGCCTGCGTCGTTCGAGCCCTCGATCGACTACGTGGTCACCAAGATCCCGCGTTTCGCTTTCGAGAAATTCCCGCAGGCCGACTCGCGTCTCACGACGCAGATGAAGTCGGTGGGCGAGGTGATGGCCATGGGCCGCACCTTCCAGGAATCGTTCCAGAAGGCCCTGCGCGGCCTCGAAGTGGGCGTCGACGGCCTGAACGAGAAGACGCAGGACCGCGAAGTGCTCGAGAAGGAACTGGGCGAGCCCGGCCCCGAGCGCATCTGGTACGTGGGCGATGCCTTCGCCATGGGCCTGAGCGTCGACGAAGTGTTCGCACTGACCAAGATCGATCCGTGGTTCCTGGTGCAGATCGAAGAGATCGTGAAGATCGAGCTCGAACTGGAAACCAAGTCGCTGGAAGACATCGACAAGGACACGCTGCTCGCGCTGAAGAAGAAGGGCTTCTCCGACCGCCGCCTCGCCAAGCAGCTCAAGACCACCGACACGGCCATCCGCGAGAAGCGCCGCGCCCTGGGCGTGCGCCCGGTCTACAAGCGCGTGGACACCTGCGCGGCCGAGTTCGCGACCAACACCGCCTACATGTACTCGACCTATGAAGACGAGTGCGAGGCCGAGCCGACCGACAAGAAGAAGATCATGGTGCTCGGTGGCGGTCCCAACCGCATCGGCCAGGGCATCGAGTTCGACTACTGCTGCGTGCACGCCGCGCTCGCCATGCGCGAAGACGGCTACGAGACCATCATGGTCAACTGCAACCCAGAGACGGTCTCGACCGACTACGACACCTCCGACCGCCTGTACTTCGAGCCGCTGACGCTCGAAGACGTGCTCGAGATCGTCGACAAGGAAAAGCCCCTGGGCGTGATCGTGCAGTACGGTGGCCAGACACCGTTGAAGCTCGCGCTCGACCTCGAAGCCAACGGCGTGCCGATCATCGGCACCTCGCCCGACATGATCGACGCGGCCGAAGACCGCGAGCGCTTTCAGAAGCTGCTGCACGAGCTCAAGCTGCTGCAGCCGCCGAACGCCACCGCGCGCACCGAAGCCGAAGCACTCGAAAAGGCCGCGCAACTGGGCTACCCGCTCGTGGTGCGCCCGAGCTACGTGCTCGGCGGCCGCGCGATGGAAATCGTGCATGAGCAACGCGACCTGGAGCGTTACATGCGCGAGGCCGTGAAGGTCAGTAACGACTCGCCGGTGCTGCTGGACCGCTTCCTGAACGACGCCGTCGAGTGCGACGTCGACTGCCTGCGCGACGCCGAGGGCCAGACCCTGATCGGCGGCGTGATGGAGCACATCGAACAGGCCGGCGTGCACTCGGGCGACTCCGCCTGCTCGCTGCCGCCTTACAGCCTGAGCGCCGACACGGTGACCGAGCTGAAGCGCCAGAGCGCCGCGATGGCGGCCGCGCTGAACGTGGTCGGCCTGATGAACGTGCAGTTCGCCATCCAGCAGAAGGACGGCAAGGACGTCATCTACGTGCTCGAAGTGAACCCGCGCGCATCGCGCACCGTGCCTTACGTGAGCAAGGCCACGGGCATCCAGCTCGCCAAGGTGGCGGCACGCTGCATGGCCGGCCAGTCGCTGAAGTCGCAGGGCGTGACGAAGGAAGTCACACCGCCGTACTTCAGCGTGAAGGAAGCGGTGTTCCCGTTCGTCAAGTTCCCGGGCGTGGACACGATCCTCGGCCCCGAGATGAAGTCGACCGGCGAAGTGATGGGCGTGGGCAAGACCTTCGGCGAAGCCTTCGTGAAGTCGCAGCTGGGGGCGGGCACGCACCTGCCGAAGTCGGGCAAGGTCTTCATCTCGGTGAAGAACAACGACAAGGCGCGTGCTGTGGAAGTGGCGCGTGGCCTGGCCAAGCTGGGCTTCGAGCTGGTCGCGACCAAAGGCACCGCCGCGGCCATCAGCGCCGCCGGCATCGCCTGCGAGACGGTGAACAAGGTGACCGAAGGCCGTCCGCACATCGTGGACATGATCAAGAACAACGAAATTGCCTTGGTCATCAACACGGTGGAAGAGCGCCGCAACGCGATCACCGACTCGCGCCAGATCCGCACCTCGGCGCTGCTGGCGCGCGTGACGACCTTCACCACGATCTTCGGTGCCGAAGCCGCGGTGGAAGGCATGGGCTTCATGGACGAGCTGGGCGTGATCTCGGTGCAGGAGATGCACGCGCAGCTGGCCACCGCCTGATCGGGCGCCGCCATGGAAACGCAGCTGGTCGAACTGGACCTGACGGACTGGAACGCGGCCACGCCCAATGAGGCGTGGATCGCGGAGCTCGAGGCCGGCAAGGTGCTGTACTTCCCGCGGCTGGGCTTCGAGCTGCTGGCTGAAGAACGTAGCCTTCTGACGCCCAGCCTGCTGTCGCCCGACGTGCGCAACATCAGCCTCGATGCCAACGGCAAGCTCAAGGGCGCCGTGGGTGACGAGGCGGTGCAGCGCGCCACGGCGGCGATGGTGGGGCGCTTCCGCGCGCAGGCCACGCAGCTCATCCACGGGCTGTTGCCGCACTACACGCCGGCCCTGCGCCTGGCGCCGACCAGCTACCGGCCGGCCCAGGTCGAGACGCGCGTGCAATCGTGGCGCGCCGATGACCGGCGCCTGCACGTCGATGCGTTTCCGTCGCGGCCCAACTACGGCGAGCGCATCCTGCGCGTGTTCACCAACGTCAATCCCGACGGTGCGCCGCGCGTGTGGCGGGTGGGCGAGCCTTTCGAGGACATCGCCAGGCGTTTCCTGCCGCGTGCCAAGCCTTATGCGCGGTGGCAGGCCAAGCTGCTGCAGGCGCTGCACGTCACCAAGTCGTTCCGCAGCGAGTACGACCACCTGATGCTGCAGCTGCATGACGGCATGAAGTCGGACATGGCGTACCAGGAAAACTCGCCGCAGGAAACGGCCAAGTTCCCGCCGGGTTCGGTGTGGGTGTGCTTCTCGGACCAGACCTCGCACGCCGTGATGGCGGGCCAGTACATGCTCGAGCAGACCCTTCATCTGGCCGCATCGAAGCAATACAATCCCGAGTCGAGCCCGCTCGCCATCCTGAGCCGGCTGACCGGACGCAAGCTCGTCTGAGCCTGTCCCTCACATCGACCGCCGAACGGCAGCGTTCGGCGGTTTCGCTTTATGGAGAACCCACCGAATGGCCACCATTCCCATCACCAAGCGCGGCGCTGAGAAGCTGCGCGCCGAACTGCACCAGCTCAAGACGGTCGACCGTCCCTGGGTCATCAACGCCATTTCCGAGGCGCGCGCCCAGGGTGACCTGAGCGAAAACGCCGAATACGAAGTCGCCAAGGACCGCCAGGGCTTCATCGAAGGCCGCATCCAGGAAGTCGAGGGCAAGCTCTCGGCCGCCCAGATCATCGACCCGAGCGAGCTCGACGCCGGCGGCAAGGTGGTGTTCGGCTCGACCGTCGAACTCGAGGAAGAAGAGTCGGGCGATGCCGTCAAGTACCAGATCGTGGGCGAAGACGAAGCCGACCTGAAGCTTGGCCTGATCAACATCTCCAGCCCGATCGCGCGCGCGCTGATCGGCAAGGAGGAGGGCGACACGGCCGAAGTGCAGGCGCCGGGCGGCCTCAAGCGCTACGAGATCGTGGCCGTTCGCTACCTCTGAGCCCGTGAAAGACCGCGTCGCGCTGATGCTGGCGGCCCTCTGGTGGGGCAGCCTCACCACGATCGGTTTCCTGGTGGTGCCGATGTTGTTCGCGAAGCTCGGTAACCCGGCGGTGGCGGGTAACTTTGCCGCCCAGCTGTTCGAGGCGCAAAGTTGGATCGCCATCGGCTGCGGGCTGATCCTGCTGATCCATTTCCGCCAGAAGGCCGACGAGGGCATGAGCGGGCCCGCGCTGACCGCCATCTTCCTCGTGCTGGGGGCGTTGCTCCTGGCGCTGCTGCAGCAGTACGCCGTGGCGCCGCGCATCGTGGCGCGCGAGAACCTCAAGCTGTGGCATGCCGTGGGCACCGGCATGTACTTCGTTCAGTGGGTGTGCGCCGGCACGCTGCTGTGGCGCCTGGGCGCCGCTCGGGCGCCACGCTGAACAACCGAGGCGGCAGCAGTGGCCGCCTCCTGTGTCACTCTTTCCAGTGCTTGGCGACCCAGCTCGCCGGGCGGATGTAGCGGAAGGCACGGTTGCGTCGTCCCGCCAGCGCATCGGGCGGGTTGCATTCGCCGTGGAACACCATCACACGGGCGCCTTCGGGCACGAAGGGCTCTTCCCAGTAGTTGGTCGGCCAGGTCGGGATGCCGTGGTACTTGAAGCTCGGGCACCAGGCTGCCGGCCAATAGGCCAGCTTGCCTTGCTTGTGGAGCACGTCCGACAGGTAGGCCTGCTCGTTGCGGTACTCGGCCTGGACCTTGTCCATGTTGGCGCGGAAGTACGCCAGCACGTCGGCGTGAGCGCCCAGCTCGAAGCGGTAGACCGATGAATTGCCCGTGATCCGCTCACGCCGCCAGGGGCGGGCGTAGTCGTGAATGATCAGGAACTCGCCGGGCTGCTCGAAGAAGGCATCGAGGCTGCCGACGATCACCACGTCGACGTCCAGGAAGAGGGCGGTACCGCGCAGGCCGTGCAGGTCCTGCTCGAAGGTCGTGAGCTTCTTCCAGGCGCCGTCGCGCTGACCCGGAGCCAACTGGAGGTTGAGCGGCGGGATGGGCAGGCACGTCACCTCGGGGCGGATGCCATTGCCGTCATCCGTCAGGCAGACGAACTTGAAGTCGCCGCTGAGGTGACGGCGCACCATGGCGTAGAGCCGGTTGACGTACTCGGGGCCGTACTTGGTGCCCCACTTCATGCAGAGGATGTGGCGCTGGGCGCCTTGCGCTGCCACCAAGTTCAATCCGCCTGGTTGCGTTTCTTGGCCGACAGCGGACGCTTGGCCTTGGCGCGCTTGATGGTGCCGCCAGGGGTGAGGCGCTGGTTGCCGAGCACGCGCAGGGTCTTGATTTCAGGGCGTTGACCGCCGCGCTTGCTGTACTTGACGATCTTGACGTCGCGTGGGCCGGGCATGCGGTCTTCGTCGATCACACGCTCTTTTTCGGGCTTCGGGCGCCACAACACGAGCAGCTTGCCGATGTGCTGGATCGGGGCTGCGTCGAGTTCTTCGGCGAGCTCGTGCAGCATGGCGTCGCGGGCAAGGCGGTCGTCGGAGAAGACACGAACCTTGATGAGGCCATGGGCCTTCAGGGCTGCGTCGGCCTCCTTTTTCACGGCAGGGGTGAGCCCGTCTCCACCGACCATGACGATCGGATCCAGGTGGTGAGCTTCGGCGCGGTGCACCTTGCGCTCGGCAGGGGTAAGTTGAATGGCGGGCATCCCCGTATTATCGACGCGCACACGAACACCCTTATGAGCACCAAAGCCAAAAGCAAGAAAGTCAACAAGGCGTGGCTTCACGACCACATCAACGACCCCTACGTGAAGCTCGCCACGCGGGAGGGCTACCGCGCGCGCGCGGCCTACAAGCTCAAGGAAATCGACGAAGCGCTCGGGTTGGTCAAACCCGGCCAACTGGTGGTCGACCTGGGTTCGACGCCGGGAGCCTGGAGCCAGTACCTGCGGCGGCGCATGTCGCCAGGCGGGGCGGCGGTCGGTGACCTCAACGGCACCATCATTTCCCTGGACCTGCTGCCGATGGAGCCGATCGAGGGCGTGACCTTCCTGCAGGGCGATTTCCGCGAAGACGCACTGCTGGCGCAGCTTCTGGAGGTGCTCGCTGGCCGCAAGGCCGATCTTGTGGTGTCCGACATGGCGCCCAACCTGTCAGGCATCCATTCGGCCGACGCCGCCCGGGTAGCGCACCTGATCGAGCTGGCCATCGACTTCGCCCAGAACCACATGAAGCTCGAAGGGGCGCTCGTGGCCAAGGTGTTCCACGGCAGCGGCTACGACGAATTGGTCAAGATGTTCAAGGCCCATTTCCGCGTCGTGAAGCCGCTGAAACCCAAGGCATCGCGCGACAAGTCGGCTGAGACCTTCCTCATCGGCATGGGGTTGAAGGCGTCGGATACGCATTGATACCTTGCCGCAGGGCGTGCGCCGGGGGCGCAAACCCTTGTCAGCCTATGGCTGCTATAGGGAAATGTCCGCTTTTCGCAGCTTGAAAAGCCTAAAATGGGGCGCAATTGCGTACCCTCAGCGCGTATTTCATATTCCCGTCACGCGCTTTCGACTGGAGCTTCGTTTGAACAATCAGTGGTTTTCCAAAGTTGCCGTATGGCTCGTCATTGCCATGGTGTTGTTCACTGTGTTCAAGCAGTTCGACACCCGCGGTGGCGTCGGCTCGGGAACGGTGAGCTATTCCGAGTTCCTGGACCAGGTCCGCAACAACCAGATCAAGAGCGCCATCATTCCTGAAGGTGCTGGCGGCGGCGAGATCGTCGCTGTCACCAACGACGATCGCAAGATCCGCACGACCGCCACGGTGCTCGACCGCGGCCTGGTTGGCGACCTGATCGACCACAACGTCAAGTTCGACGTCAAGCCGCGCGAAGAAGGCTCGCTCCTCATGACCCTGCTGGTCAGCTGGGGCCCGATGCTGCTGCTGATCGGCGTCTGGATCTACTTCATGCGCCAGATGCAGGGCGGCGGCAAGGGCGGGGCGTTCAGCTTCGGCAAGAGCAAGGCCCGCATGATGGACGAGAACAACAACACGGTCACCTTCGCCGACGTCGCAGGCTGCGACGAGGCCAAGGAAGAAGTCCGTGAAGTCGTCGACTTCCTGAAAGACCCGCAGCGCTTCCAGAAGCTCGGCGGCCGCATTCCGCGCGGTCTGCTGCTGGTCGGCCCTCCCGGCACCGGCAAGACGCTGCTGGCCAAGTCGATCGCCGGCGAAGCCAAGGTGCCGTTCTTCTCGATCTCGGGCTCCGATTTCGTCGAAATGTTCGTCGGCGTGGGCGCGGCCCGCGTGCGCGACATGTTCGAGAACGCCAAGAAGAACGCGCCCTGCATCATCTTCATCGACGAAATCGATGCAGTGGGTCGTCAGCGCGGTGCCGGCCTCGGCGGCGGCAACGACGAACGCGAGCAAACCCTCAACCAGATGCTGGTCGAGATGGACGGCTTCGAAACCAACCTCGGCGTGATCGTGGTGGCTGCCACCAACCGCCCCGACATCCTCGATGCCGCGCTGCTGCGTCCCGGTCGTTTCGACCGCCAGGTCTACGTCACGCTGCCCGACATCCGTGGCCGCGAGCAGATCCTCGGCGTGCACATGCGCAAGGTCCCGCTGGGCCAGGACGTGAACCCGAGCGTGATCGCCCGCGGCACGCCCGGCATGTCCGGTGCCGACCTGGCCAACCTGTGCAACGAAGCCGCCCTGATGGCCGCCCGCCGCAATGCGCGCGTGGTCGAGATGCAGGACTTCGAGAAGGCCAAGGACAAGATCTTCATGGGCCCCGAGCGCAAGAGCATGGTCATGCCCGAGGAAGAGCGCCGCAACACGGCCTACCACGAGTCCGGCCACGCCCTCATCGGCAAGCTGCTGCCCAAGTGCGACCCGGTCCACAAGGTCACGATCATTCCGCGCGGCCGCGCCCTCGGCGTGACCATGAGCCTGCCGTCGCAGGACCGCTACAGCTATGACCGCGAGTACATGCTGAACCAGATCAGCATGCTGTTCGGTGGCCGCATTGCCGAAGAAGTGTTCATGCACCAGATGACCACTGGCGCCAGCAACGACTTCGAGCGCGCGACTTCCATTGCCCGCGACATGGTCACGCGCTACGGCATGACCGACGCGCTGGGCCCGATGGTCTACGCGGAGAACGAAGGCGAAGTGTTCTTGGGTCGCTCGGTCACCAAGACCACGAACATGAGCGAGCAAACCATGGAAAAGGTCGACAGCGAGGTGCGCCGCATCATCGACGAGCAGTACGCCCTAGCGCGCCGCCTGATCGAAGAGAACAGCGACAAGATGCACGCCATGGCCAAAGCGCTGCTCGAATGGGAAACCATCGACAGCGAACAGCTCGACGACATCATGGCCGGCCGCGCGCCGCGCCCGCCCAAGGACTGGACGCCGCGCGTCCCGCCTTCGGGCACCGGCGGCAGTGGTGGTACGCCGGCCGTCACGACCGACCCGGCGCCCACGGCGGCCTGAGTGGGTACGACGGCAAACAGCAACGGGGCCTCTGGCCCCGTTTTTCATGGCGCATCGACGCACGGCGATGCGGTCTGGCAGACCTCGCGTTTTCGCATCGATCTCGCGCAGCCGCGGGTGATGGGCATCGTCAACGTCACCCCTGACTCCTTCTCCGACGGCGGCGCACACGCGTCCACCGAGACTGCACTGAAGCACTGCGAGCAGTTGCTGAAGGAGGGGGCCGACATCCTCGACATCGGCGGTGAGTCGACCCGCCCCGGCAGCCCCGCCGTGCCGCTCGATGCCGAACTGGCGCGCGTGGTGCCAGTGGTGCGCGAGGCCGTGAAGCTGAACGTGCCCCTGTCCATCGACACCTACAAACCCGAGGTGATGCGGGCGGTGCTCGATCTGGGCGCGGACATCGTCAACGACATCTGGGCGCTGCGCCAGCCGGGCGCGCGCGAGGTGGTGGCGGCGCACCCGACCTGCGGCATTTGCCTGATGCACATGCACCGCGACCCGCAGACCATGCAAGCGCTGCCGATGCAGGGCGACGTGATTCCCGAGGTCCTGGCTTTCTGGGACGAACAACTGGCGCCTTTGAAGGCGCTGGGAATCGATCCCGCGCGCATCACGCTCGACCCGGGCGTCGGCTTCGGCAAGAGCGTGGCGCAGAACTTCGCGCTCCTCGGGCGACAGCGGGAATTGTTGGCAACTGGTTACCCCTTGTTGCTAGGTTGGTCCCGCAAGTCCTCCATCGGGGCGGTCACGGGCATCGACAATGCATCCGGGCGTACCGTGCCCAGCGTGGCAGCCGCCGTGCTGGCCGTGGACCGGGGCGCAGCGATCGTGCGGGTGCACGACGTGCGCGACACGGTCGCCGCCCTCGCCGTATGGCGTGCCATGCGCGCGGAAGCACCGCAACGAACTTCACCACAAGAGCAATAACAGCAAATGACCCGTAAATACTTCGGCACCGACGGCATCCGTGGCACGGTCGGCCAATCGCCCATCACCCCCGATTTCGTGCTGCGCCTCGCGCACGCCGTGGGCCGCGTACTCAAGAAGACCCAGGCCCGTCCGACGGTGCTGATCGGCAAGGACACCCGCATCTCGGGCTACATGCTCGAATCGGCGCTCGAGTCGGGCTTCAACTCCGCCGGCGTGGACGTGGTGCTGCTCGGCCCGCTGCCCACGCCCGGCGTGGCGTACCTCACGCGCGCACAGCGTGCGAGCCTGGGCGTGGTGATCAGCGCCAGCCACAACGCCTTTCCCGACAACGGCATCAAGTTCTTCAGCGCGCAGGGCACCAAGCTCGACGACGCCTGGGAGCTGGCGGTCGAGGCCGCACTCGAAGAAGACCCGGTCTGGGCCGCTTCCGCCGACCTCGGCAAGGCCCGCCGCCTCAACGACGCGGACGGTCGCTACATCGAGTTCTGCAAGAGCACCTTCGCCAACGACCTGTCGCTGCGCGGCATGAAGCTCGTGGTCGACGCCGCGCATGGCGCGGCCTACCAGGTGGCACCCAATGTGTTCCACGAACTGGGCGCGGATGTCACGAGCATCGGCTGCGCGCCCGACGGCCTGAACATCAACAAGAATGTCGGCGCCACCCATCCCGAAGCGCTGGTGGCCGCCGTGATCGCGCAGAAGGCCGACTACGGCATCGCCCTGGACGGCGACGCCGACCGGCTGCAGCTGGTCGACGCCAGCGGTCGCCTGTTCAACGGCGACGAGTTGCTGTACCTGATGGTGGCCGAACGCATCGCGCGCGGCGAAAAGCCGGTGGGCGTGGTCGGCACGCTGATGACCAACAAGGCCGTCGAGATGGCCCTGCGCGCGCAGGACATCGAATTCGTGCGCGCCAAGGTCGGCGACCGTTACGTGCTCGAAGAGCTCGACAAGCGCGGCTGGCTGCTCGGTGGCGAGGGCTCCGGCCACCTGCTGGCGCTCGACCGCCACACCACCGGCGACGGCATCGTGAGCGCACTGCAGGTGCTGCAGGCTTGCGTGCGCAGCGGCAAGACGGTGGCGCAACTGCTCGAAGGCGTCACGCTGTTTCCGCAGACGCTCATCAACGTGCGCCTCGCGCCCGATCAGGACTGGAAGAGCAACCAGGCGCTCGCCAGCGAAACCAAGCGCATCGAAGCCGAGCTCGGCGATGCGGGCCGCGTGCTCATCCGCGCGAGCGGCACCGAGCCGCTGGTGCGCGTGATGGTCGAGGCGCGTGATGCCAGGCAATCCCAGTCCTGCGCTGAACGCCTCGCGGCCACGCTGAAGCCGGGCGCATGACGGGCCGCATCGAAGCCCGCCTGGCCGACTACCGCGATCCGCTACAGGCAGCCGCGGTGGTCGGGCTGCTCGACAGCTATGCACGCGACCCCGCCGGCGGCGGCACACCGTTGCCGACGTCGGTGCTCGAAGGCTTGCCCGCCGCGCTGGCGGCGCGTCCGCAGGCGTTCAGCGTGCTGGCTTTCGACGGCGACACGCCCGTGGGCCTGATCAACTGCATCGAGGGTTTCTCGACCTTCGCCTGCCAGCCGCTGGTCAACGTGCACGATGTGGTTGTGCGCGACAGCCATCGTGGCCAACGCGTGGCGCAGCAGATGTTTGCGCTGGTGGAGCAGGAAGCGCGCAGGCGCGGCGCCTGCAAGCTCACGCTCGAGGTGCTGTCGGGCAATGCGCCCGCGCTGCGCAGCTACGAGCGCGAGGGCTTCATCAGCTACCAGCTCGATCCGGAGTTCGGCCACGCCGTCTTCCTGCAGAAGAAGCTCTGACCGAGTGATGTGAACAATAAAAATGCCGCCGACGCGCAAGGCGTGGGCGGCATGGCCAGAACCGAAAGAGAAGGGCGCGGCGAACGCGCCCTTTCTTTTTTCCGATCAGAAGCGGGTGACAGGCGCGTCGGCGTTGGCAGCCGACTTGTCGGTGGCGTACTTGCCCAGCTCCCACTTGGCGATCGCATTGCGGTGCACTTCGTCCGGACCGTCGGCGAAGCGCAGCGTGCGTGCCTGCGCGTAGGCGGAGGCCAGCGGGAAGTCGTCGCACATGCCGCCGCCGCCGTGGACCTGCATGGCCCAGTCGATCACCTGGCAGGCCATGGTGGGCGCCACCACCTTGATCATCGCGATCTCGGTGCGTGCGACCTTGTTGCCGGCCACGTCCATCAGCCAGGCGGCCTTCAGCGTGAGCAGGCGGGCCATGTCGATCTTGCAGCGTGCTTCAGCGATACGTTCCTGCGTGACGGTCTGCGAGGCGACGGTCTTGCCGAAGGCCACGCGCGAGGAGGCGCGCTTGCACATCAGCTCGAGCGCACGCTCGGCCAGGCCGATCAGGCGCATGCAGTGGTGGATACGGCCGGGGCCAAGGCGACCCTGGGCGATCTCGAAGCCGCGGCCTTCACCCAGCAGGATGTTGCCGACCGGCACGCGCACGTTCTCGAAGTACATCTCGACGTGGCCGTGCGGCGCGTCGTCGTAGCCCATCACGTTCAGCGGGCGCACGATGCGGATGCCCTTGGCATCGGCCGGCACGATGACCATGCTCTGCTGCGAGTGCTTGGGCGCCTCGGGGTCGGTCTTGCCCATGGTGACGAACACGGCGCAGCGCGGGTCGGCGGCGCCGGAGATCCACCACTTGTGGCCGTTGATGACGTACTCGTCGCCCTGGCGCTCGATGCGCGTGCAGATGTTGGTGGCGTCGCTGGAGGCCACTTCGGGTTCGGTCATCGCGAAGGCCGAGCGGATCTGGCCTTCGAGCAGCGGCTTGAGCCAGCGCGCCTTGATCTCTTCCGAGCCGTAGCGGGCGATGGTTTCCATGTTGCCGGTGTCCGGCGCGGAGCAATTGAAGGCTTCCGAGGCCCATGGCACGCGGCCCATGATTTCGGCCAGGGGCGCGTACTCCTGGTTGGTCAGGCCCGCGCCTTCATAGCCCGAGGCGGCGGCGCTGTCGACCGGCAGGAACAGGTTCCACAGGCCCTGGGCCTTGGCCTTTTCCTTGAGCTTCTCGACGGTCTGCAGGGCGCTCCAGCGCTTGCCTGCGGCCGTGTTGGCAGCCAGTTCTGCGCTGTACTCGGCTTCGGCCGGGTAGATGTGGTCTTCCATGAAGGCGGTGACGCGCCTTTGAAGGTCCTGGGTTTTGGCCGAATATTCGAAATCCATGCGTGCTCCTCTGGTGGGGTTTAAAAGGGCTGGTTATGCCTTCTGGGCAAATTGCCAAGCCATCTCGGCCATCGGTCGCGCGCCGCGGGCGGACGCCACGGCTTGCTCGCTCGATGCGGTACCGGCCTCGACCCGTTTCGCAATGCCCTGCAGGATGGCAGCCATGCGAAACAGGTTGTAGGCCTGATAGAAGTTCCAGTCGGGCGCCAGCGCCTCTGGCGTGCTGATGCGGGTGCGCTCGCAATAGCGACGGATGTATTCGCTCTCGGTGGGAATGCCCAGCGCCGCCACATCCACGCCGCCGATGCCACGGCCGGTGGTGGGAGGCATGTGCCAGGACATGCAGTGGTAGCTGAAGTCGGCCAGCGGGTGGCCCAGTGTGGAGAGTTCCCAGTCGAGCACCGCGATGATCCGCGGCTCGGTGGCGTGGAACATCACGTTGTCCAGGCGGTAGTCGCCATGGACGATCGAGACCTTGGTCTCGTCGCGCGCGCTCGCCGGCATGTGGGCGGGGAGCCAGTCGATCAGGCGCTCCATGGCCTCGATGGGTTGCGACAGTTCGCCGGCGCCATCGGCCGAGGCCTTGTACTGCTTGCTCCAGCGGCCGATCTGGCGCTCGAAGTAGTTGCCGGGCTTGCCGTAGTCGACCAGGCCTCGGGCGGCGAAATCGACCGTGTGCAGCGCGGAGATGACAAGGTTCATCTCGTCGTAGTAGGCCGCGCGCTCGGCGTTGCTGAAGCCGGGCAGCGACTGGTCCCACAGCACGCGACCTTGCATGAACTCCATGATGTAGAAGGCGCGGCCGATGACGGACTCGTCTTCGCACAGGCAGTACATGCGCGGCACGGGCACGTCGGTGCCGGCCAGGCCGCTCATCACCTTGAACTCGCGTTCCACCGCATGGGCCGAGGGCAGCAGCTTGGCGACCGGGCCGGGCTTGGCACGCATCACGTAGCTTTGCTTCGGCGTCACGAGCTTGTAGGTCGGGTTCGACTGTCCGCCCTTGAACATCTCGACCGTCAGCGGACCCTGGAAGCCCTCGAGGTTCTTTTCGAGCCAGGCCGCGAGCGCGTCCACGTCGAAGGTGTGCTGTTGGGACACCGCGCGGGTGCCGATGAAACTGGAGAAGTCCTGGCTCATGTCGATTCTTTTAGTTGTCTGCTACGGAGATTTGCATCAGCGCCGAGCGGTCCAGCACGACCAGTCCGGCCGGCTCGATCCGGATGGTGCCCTCGCGCTCCATCGTCTTGAGTTCCTGGTTGACCCGCTGGCGCGAGGCGCCGAGCAGCTGCGCGAGCTCTTCCTGCGCCAGTTGCAGGCCGATGCGCGTCTGGCTGCCGTCGTCCAGGTTGGGCACGCCGTAGCTGCGCACCAGGTGAATGAGCTGCTTGGCCAGCCGTGCACGCAAGGGCAGGGTGTTGAGGTCTTCCACCAGCCCGAACAGCGTGCGGATGCGGCGTGCCTGCAGCCGCATCAGCGCTTCGTACAGCTCGACGTGCGTGGCCAGGATCTTCTGGAAGTCGGCCCGTGCCACGCACAGCACGGTGGTGTCCCCGTGCGAGTACGTGTCGTGCGTGCGGCGCTCCCCGTCGAACATCGCCACGTCGCCGAACCAGATGCCCGGCTCGACGTAGGTCAGCGTCACCTGCTTGCCCGACACCGCGGTCGAGCTCACGCGCAACGCCCCCTTGGCACAGGCGATCCAGTGCTCGGGCGGGTCGCCGCGCGCGGCGAGCAGGTCGCCGTCCTTGTAGCGTTTGACAAAGGCGCATCGGAGGATGTCGTGCCGTAGCGATGGAGATAGGGAAGAAAACCAGCGACCACTGTTGATCGCTTCACGTTCTTCGATGGTAAGAATGGGGTCGTCCATGGTCTGTCCTCTCGGCGACTGAAAAGCTGTGGGGTGTCTCGGGAGCGACGCCGCGAGGTGTTACTCGTAGCGCGGCGGTTTTTTCTCGAGGAACGCGGCGATGCCGATGCCCGCGTTCGCGTGGTGCAGGTTGCGCACGAAATGATCGCGCTCCTGCGTGAGCTGTGAGGCCAGCGTGGCGCCGCGCGCTTCACTGAGTAGCTCCTTGATGCTGGCCAGCGAATTCGGCGCACGCGCGTTCAGGCGGTTGGCCAGGGCCAGTGCTCCGGCCAGCGCCTGCCCGCTGTCGGCGAGTTCGTTGACGAGGCCGAACCCATGCAGGCGCGCGGCCTCGATGCGTTCGCCGTTCATCAGCCATTCGCTCGCCAGCTGGCGCGGCAACGCCTGCCCGAGGTGCCAGCTCAGGCCGCCGTCGGGCGAAAGCGCCACGTTGCTGTACGAGGCGGCGAACACGGCGTCGCGCGCGGCCACGACGAAGTCGCAGGCCAGCGCAAGCGAGAAGCCGGCGCCGGCCGCCGCGCCCTCGACGGCCGCGATGACCGGCTTGGGAAAGGTGCGGATCGAGTCGATCCAGTTGTGCAGGCCCTCGATGCTTTCGGCCTGCACCGAACGGTCGAGCTGGCGGTTGGCCAGCAGCCGCTGCAGCGAGCCGCCGGCGCAGAACCAGGCGCCTTCGCCCACGATGACGACGCTGCGGATCTCGTCGCTGCTCTCGGCGCCGTTCAGCGCCTCGATGCCGGCGGCATAGATCTCGGGGCCCAGCGCATTGCGCTGGGTCGGGTTGACGATGGTCAGCACCATGGTGCTGCCTTCGCTGGTGCTCCTGAGTTCGGCGGTCATGGCGTGTGTGCCTGTTCTTCGTTGCTCATTCTTCTTCGTGCAGCAGGCTCAGGCCCAGCGCGCCACGGCGGCGCAGCCACGGGCTCGGGCGATAGCGCGGATCGCCGTACACGGTCTGCAGGTTGAACAGCACTTCGAGCATGTTGGTCGGCCCGTAGAGGTTGCCCATGGCGAGCGGGCCGCGCGGGTAGCCCAAACCGAGCTGCACGGCGGTCTCCAGGTCGGCCGGGGTGCACACGCGCTGCTGGCACATGTCGGCGGCGATGTTGACGATGGCGCCGATCACGCGCTGCGTGACGAAGCCGCCGCTGTCGCGGATCACGCTCACGGCCTTGCTGTCGCGCGCGAAGAGGGCGTGCGCCGCATCGCGGACATCGCGACGCGTGGCCGGGTTGGTGGCGAGCACGCGGCGCTTGGTGGCGGCATCGTCGATGAGCATGTCGATGCCGACGGTGCGCGTGGCGTCCAGCCGCTCGACGGCCGCGACCGTCGTCACGTCGAAGCCCAGCGGCGCGACCAGGATGATCGACTGCGGTGCGGCTGCGGCGCCACTGTCGATCTGCGCGCCCAGCGTGTTCACCAGGCGCAGCAGCTCGGCACGGCGCGCGGCGCGAGGCGACACCCAGACCGAGGGCGTGCCTTCGACCACCGGCGGCGGCGCTTCGGGCGTCTGCTGCATCACACCGTCTTCGTAGCGGTAGAAACCTTCGCCGGTCTTGCGGCCCAGGGCGCCGGCGGCCAGGCGCTGCGCGGTGATCACGCTCGGGCGGAAGCGCGGCTCTTCGAAGTACTGGTGGTAGATCGACTCCATCACCGGATGCGACACGTCGAGCGCCGTGAGGTCCAGCAGCTCGAACGGGCCGAGGCGAAAGCCCGCCTGGTCCTTCAGGATGCGGTCGATGGTCACGAAGTCGGTCACGCCTTCACCCACGATGCGCAGCGCCTCGGTGCCGTAGCCGCGGCCCGCGTGGTTGACGATGAACCCGGGCGTGTCCTGCGCCTGCACGGCGCTGTGACCCATCTGCGCGGCATAGCCGGCGAGTTGCTGGCAGACCTCGGGCGAAGTCTTGAAGCCCGCCACCACCTCGACCACCTTCATCAGCGGCACGGGGTTGAAGAAGTGAAAGCCCGCGAAGCGCGCCGGGTGCCGCAGGCCGGCCGCGATGGCCGTGACCGACAGCGACGAGGTGTTGGTGACCAGCGTCGCGGTGGGCGCGACCACGTCTTCGAGTTCGCGGAACAGCGTGCGCTTGACCTCGAGATTCTCGACCACGGCCTCGACCACGAGGTCGCAGCCCGCCAGCGCCTGCATGGCGTCGACCGCCTTCACGCGGGCGACATACGCGTCGCGCGTGGGGGCGTCGATCTTGCCCTTCTCGTGCAGCTTGTTCCATTGGGCGGCCAGGGCCTCGCGACCGCGTTCGGCGGCGCCTGCGAAGCTGTCGAGCAGCAGCACCTCGCTGCCGGCCTGGGCGGCGATCTGTGCGATGCCGCGCCCCATGGCGCCGGCGCCGATCACGCCGATTCGGGGGTAGTTCACTGTCATGGGATCAAGGTTCTCATGGGTTGGTGGGTGTCCGGACGGCCGCGCCGGCGCAGGTGCGCGACACGGACGAAAGCTCCGATTTTGCAATTTCGCGGAAGACCCGCGCCCCGGGTGTTACGCGGGGCATCGGATTCAGGCCGGACGGCGGCTGCGGTCGATGGCGATGCTCAGGCCCATGGCCAGCAGCATCAGTCCGAAACCGACCCGGCTCATCCACTCGGTGGCGTCGTTCGCCAGCAGCCAGCCGCCGAGCGCCGCGCCCAGGGCCTGGCCGATGTAGATGCCCGAACTGTTGAGTGCCACCGAGCCCGGCGCCAAGGCGGGCGCCAGCCCCACCAGCCGCGCCTGCTGCGAGGAGTTGGTGGCAAAGCAGCCCAGGCCCCAGGGAACCAGCACCACCGCGAGCCACGCCAGCGTGCTGGCCAGTGGCCATAGCAGGAGGCTCAGCGCGATCAGCCCGGTCGTCAGCAGCACCATGCGCCCGGCCCCAACGCGATCGATGTAGCGGCTCACCACCATGTTGCCCACCAGGCCGAAGGCGCCGAAAAGCGCCCACATCAGGCTCAGCGTGTTGGCGTCGGCGCCGAAGCCCTGCTTGAGCAGCGGGCCGAAATAGCTGAACAGCACGAACTGGCCGACGCCCTGCAGCGCGGTGACCGACACGATGCCCATCAGCACCGGGCTGCGCAGCACGCGCGACCAGGCTGCGGCTGTGAGCGCGGCCGGCCGGATGCCGTTGGGCAACGTCAGCCAGACCGAGGCGGCGCTCACGACGCTGAGCGCCGCGATGGTCATGAAGGCCATGCGCCAGCCCAGGTGGCCGCCGATCAGTGCGCCGATCGGCAGGCCCAGCACCGAGGCCACCGACCAGCCGAGGAAGACGAAGGTCACGGCGCGCCCGCGCTGCTCCGGCGGCACGAGCATGCCGGCGCAGGCCGCCGCTTGAGGGGTGAAGATGGCGGGCGCGATCACCGTGAGCATGCGCACCGGCAGCAGCGCGCCGAAGCTGGGCATGAGCGCCGCGACCACGTGCCAGGCGGCGTACCAGAGCAGCGTGAGGGCCAGCAGCTTGCGGCGGTCCCAGCCGGCGACCGCGGCGGCCAGCAGCGGGGCGCCCAGGCACATCACGAAGGCGGCCGCGCTGATGAGCTGGCCTGCCGTGGCGACCTGGATCGACAGCGAAGCGCTGATTTCGTTGAGGGTGCCCGGCACGACCATCACACCCGTGCCGATCACGAAATTGCCGGCCAGCAGCGCCCAGAGCGCGCCTCGCTGCGGCGCGGGCCGGCTCATGCCTTCACCGCCGGACCTGCAGCGCGCCGGGATTCACGATGTTCGTGGGGTTGCCCTTGATGAAGCTCACGACGTTGTCGAAGGCCTGGCCGAAGTAGCTCTCGTAGCTTTCCTGCTCCACATAGCCGATGTGCGGCGTGCAGATGCAGTTTTCGAGGCGCAGCAGCGCGTGGCCCTGCAGCGGCGGTTCGCTCTCGAACACGTCGATGGCCGCCAGCCCGGGGCGCCCGCGATTGAGTGCGGCCAACAGGGCATCGGCCTCCACCAGTTCGGCGCGCGAGGTGTTGACGAACAGCGCCGTCGGCTTCATGCGAGAGAGGTCTTCGAGCGTCACGAGGCCCTGGGTGTCCTCGTTGAGCCGCAGATGCACCGACAGCACGTCGGCCATGGCGAAGAATTCGTGGCGGTTCTGCGCCACCTGGAAGCCGTCGGAGCGCGCCTTGGCGCAGCTGGCCTCGCGGCCCCAGATCACGACCTGCATCCCGAAGGCCTGCCCGTAGCGCGCCACCAGCTGGCCGATGCGGCCATAGCCCCAGATGCACAGCGTCTTGCCCTTGAGCACCGAGCCCACGCCGAAATTCGGCGGCATCGAGGCCGATTTGAGCCCCGACTGCTGCCAGGCGCCGTGCTTGAGGTTGCTGATGTACTGCGGCAGGCGACGCATCGCCGCCATGATCAGCGCCCAGGTGAGTTCGGCAGGCGCCTGCGGCGAGCCCGAGCCTTCGGCCACCGCCACGCCACGCTCGGTGCAGGCCGTGACGTCGATGTGGCCGCCGACGCGGCCGGTCTGGGAAATCAGCTTGAGCTTGGGCAGCTTCTCGATCAGTTGCCGGGAGATCTGGCTGCGCTCGCGGATGAGCACGATGACGTCCGCGTCCTTGAGGCGAACCGACAGTTGACCGATGCCCTTGACCGTGTTGGTGTAGACCTTGGCGGCGTACGCGTCCAGCTTGGCGGCGCACTGCAGCTTGCGCACGGCGTCCTGGTAATCGTCGAGGATCACAATGTTCATGGCGTGCCATTGTGCCTCGCAGCATCGGCACGTCGCACGTGTGAACGTTTGGATACCCGGCGCCTTGTGGTGCCCGGAGCGCCTGCTTCAGGCGGGAGAAGGTGAATCCACCATGCACAGGGGGCGCGGATGGCGCAGACACGGCGGATTCGTTTGCACCGTCTCAGTGCAGGCAGCTGGGGCGGGGCGTGCCGCTCCCGGTTTCCGCCGCTTCCAGCGCGGCGAGCCGGTCGAGCTCGGCGCACACGTCCGCCATGCGGCCGGAGATAACGACCCGGTTGGCGCAGCCACGCTGCGAGCCTTGCCGGTCGACCACGCGGACCACGCGCAGCGGACGAGCGGGCGTGGCGGCGGAGGGCGACGTTGTCGGCGCAGGACTGCCGGCGGTGCGCGCCGTGCAGGCCGGACGCACGGCCACGTAGCGCAGGCCAGCGGCCGCGTCGCTGCTGTCACCGCGCGAAGAGCGGCGGGCGGGCATCCAGCGGGTGGCCAGCGATTGCAGGGGCGACCAGATGTCGGCGATGGCGAGGAGGGCGATTCCCATGTGAACTCCAAAAAAGTATGAGGTTGAACACAGGCAGGATTTCTTGAATCGGCCGCAACAGGGTGATGGCGACTTCGCGCCATACGCCCGCCACCTGTCGCGGCCGGATGAGGTACTGCTGCTTATGGGCAGCAGCAGGCCCGGGGCCTACATCAGCATGGTGTTGCGGATGAGGCCGACCGCGAGGCCTTCGATTTCGAAAGGTTCGCCGGGCTGGACGATGATGGTCGGGTAGTCGGGGTTCTCGGCGTGCAGCTCGATCACCTGCTTGTTGCGCTTCAGGCGCTTGACGGTGACTTCCTCGCCGAGGCGAGCCACCACGATCTGCCCGTTGCGTGCTTCCTTGGTGGCCTGCACGGCGAGCAGGTCGCCGTCCATGATGCCGGCGTCGCGCATCGACATGCCGCGCACCTTGAGCAGGTAGTCGGGCTGGCGCTGGAACAGCGTGTTCTCGACGTAGTAGGTCTGGTCGACGTGCTCTTGCGCCAGGATGGGCGAGCCCGCCGCGACACGGCCGATGAGCGGCAGCGCGAGCTGGGCCATGCCGGGCAGCGAGAGCGAGAACTGGTTGCCTTCGCGGTGGCGCGTTTCGTGGAGCGAGCGCAGTGCATCGCCTTTGAGGCGGATGCCGCGCGAGGTGCCGCTGACGAGTTCGATGACGCCCTTGCGGGCCAGTGCCTGCAGGTGCTCTTCGGCGGCGTTGGCCGACTTGAAGCCCAGCTCGTTGGCGATTTCGGCGCGCGTGGGCGGCGCACCGGTGCGTGCGATGGCGCCCTGGATCAGGTCCAGGATCTGCTGCTGGCGGGCGGTAAGCTTCACTGCGAACTGCATAGTGGTTTCCTTGCGGCACTGGCTAGATATCCAGTACCTGTATTTTTAACCAGTTTTCAAAAGTTGACAAGTCATGACTCATTCCTCTTCGTCCGAGATGCGCCGTGTAGTGGTGCTGGGCACCGGCGGCACCATTGCCGGCAAGGCGGCCAGCAGTGGCGACAACATCGGCTACACAGCGGGGCAGGTGGGCGTGGCAGACCTACTGGGCGGCATCGAAGCGCCGGCTGGCGTGACGCTGGTGGCGGAGCAGGTCGCACAGCTCGACAGCAAGGACATGGACGCCGACACCTGGCGCCGGCTGGCCGAGCGTTGCGCGCACTGGCTGGCGCAGCCCGACGTGGCGGGCATCGTGATCACGCACGGCACCGACACGCTGGAGGAAACGGCTTTCTTCTTGCATGCCGTGCTGGCACCGATCAAGCCGGTGGTGCTGACCTGCGCGATGCGTCCGGCGACGGCCTTGTCGCCTGACGGTCCGCAGAACGTGCGCGATGCGCTCGTGGTGGCATCGACGACAGGTGCGCAGGGCGTGACCGTGGTGTGTGCAGGCACGATTCACAGCGGGCTCGACGTGCAGAAGGTGCACACCTATCGCCTCGATGCCTTTGCGTCGGCCGATGCCGGGCCGGTCGGCTACGTGGAGGAGGGCGAGGTTCGGCGCGTGCGCGCGTGGCCGTTGGGGGCGTCGCTCGATGCCGCACGCCTGGAGGCTGTGTCCAAGCCGTGGCCTCGCGTCGAGATCGTCATGAGCCACGCGGGCGCAAGCGGCGCGATCGTCGAGGCGCTCTTGCTGCCGTCGCCAACGGCAGCGCCCTTGCGCGGACTGGTCGTGGCCGCGACCGGAAACGGCACCGTGCACCACACATTGGAGGCTGAGGCGCTGAAGGCGCAGGCCTCAGGCGTCGCGGTGCTGCGCGCCACGCGCTGCACGAACGGACGCATCCTGCCGAAGCCCGGCGACGGGCTGCGGGATGCGGGCGCACTCACGCCGGGCAAGGCGCGGGTTGCGCTGGTGTTGGAACTGTTGGGAGTGGTCGCCCTGCCTGCGTCGGAGGGCGACTGAGAGGCTGACGGCTCAGCCGTCAGCCGTTCGTTGGATCAGCTGTTCAGTGCGGCAAGGGCGCGCTGCGTGATCTCGTCGACCGTGCCCACGCCCTGGATGGCGCGGTACTTCGGCGCGGCGGCCGGGTCGGCCTTGGCCCAGGCCGAGTAGTAGTCCACCAGCGGACGGGTCTGCTGGCTGTAGACGTCGAGCCGCTTGCGCACGGTCTCTTCCTTGTCGTCTTCACGCTGGATCAGTTCTTCACCGGTCACGTCGTCCTTGCCTTCTGCCTTGGGCGGGTTGAACTTGACGTGGTACGTGCGCCCCGAAGCCGGGTGCGAGCGGCGGCCGCTCATGCGTTCGATGATGTCGCCGAAGGGCACATCGATCTCGAGCACATAGTCGAGCTTGACGCCGGCCGCCTTCATGGCGTCGGCCTGCGGAATGGTGCGGGGGAAACCGTCGAACAGGAAGCCGCCGTTGCAGTCGGGCTGCGCGATGCGTTCTTTCACGAGGTTGATGATCAGGTCGTCGCTGACCAACGCACCCGCATCCATGACCGCCTTGGCCTGCAGGCCGAGGGGAGTGCCCGCCTTGACCGCGGCACGCAGCATGTCGCCGGTGGAGATCTGGGGAATGCCATATTTCTGGCAGATGAAGGTCGCTTGCGTGCCTTTGCCTGCCCCGGGCGCGCCCAGCAAAATAAGTCTCATGGTGTCCTCGGATGGTTCTTAGATTTTGTGTCGCGCCCCATGCGCGCCCTCAGGCGCACCGAGGCGGAATTGCATCGAGGATAGCACGCGTGCCCGTGACAAATTTCCACCGTCTCCCTCGGAGGCGGCCAGCAACTCACGCGGGGGAGCCGGCAGCGAAGACGGCGCGCACGCGCGCCAGGTCTTCGGGCGTGTCGATACCGGGGCCCGGTGCGACATCGCTCACATGCACCGCAATGCGATGCCCGTGCCACAGCGCGCGCAGCTGTTCGAGCGCTTCGGTGGCCTCGACAGGCGCGGGCGACAGCAACGGAAATTGCCGCACGAAGCCCGCACGATAGCCATAGATGCCGATGTGGCGCAGCGGTGCGGGGCTGGGTAATACCGAGGGCGCCGCGCCGTTCGAAGAGCCGTCGCGCCACCAGGGGATCGGCGCGCGGCTGAAGTAGAGCGCGTGACCCTGCGCGTCAAGCACGGCCTTCACGACATTCGGATTCATGAAGTCGGCCAGCGAGTCGATCGCGTGGACGGCGGTGCTCATCGCCGCTTGCGGCCGTGCGGCCAGCGTGGCCGCCACGGCGTCGATCAGCGCCGGGTCGATCAGCGGTTCGTCGCCCTGCACGTTGACGACGATGGTGTCGCCGTCGAGTCCGAGCTGTTCGCAGGCTTCAGCCAGCCGGTCGGTGCCGCTGGCATGGTCCTGGCGGGTCAGCAGGGCCTCGACGCCGTGCGCCTTGCATGCGTCGAGGATGGAGGCGTCGTCGCCGGCCACCACCACGCGCAGGGCGCCGGACTGGCGTGCGCGTTGCGCCACGCGCACGACCATCGGCAGGCCGGCGATGTCGGCCAGCGGTTTGTTGGGAAGTCGCGTCGAAGCCAGTCGGGCCGGCACCAGAACAGTGAAGCTCACAGGCCCAGCTCTTCGTCGGACAGCGTACGCGCCTCGTTCTCGAGCAGCACCGGGATGCCGTCGCGCACCGGGTAGGCCAGGCGCGCGCTGCGCGAGCAGAGCTCCTGCTTTTCGGCATTCCAGGTCAGCGGGCCCTTGGTGACGGGGCAGACGAGCAGTTCAAGCAGCTTGGTATCCATCGAGCGATGATAGCTTTGCGTCGAGCGCGGCGAAGAACGCCCGCGAGGGTTCGAAGCGCAGCGGCACGGCGAGCGCGTCGGGGGCCTGCACCCAAAGTTTCACCGCGTCTTTTTCGGTGCAGATCAGGGGCAGGGCGGGGCCGGCCGGGCGTTGCCAGCCTGTGAAGTCATGGTGGTCGGGCAGCGCGAGGGTGTCCGCGAGCGTGAGGCCGCGCGCGCGCAGCATCGCGAAGAAGGCTTCCGGCCGCGCGATGGCGGCGAGCGCGATCACGGGTTGGCCGGCGAGCGTGTCCAACGGAATGCGTCGACCGTCCTTGGCGAGCGCGTACGGCGCCAATTCGCGCGTGGCGGTGTAGCCGCCGGTGAGCGCGGGCCGCTCACCGCTGTGCAGCAGCAGGTCACAAGGGCGGGGCCATGGCTCGCGCAGGGGGCCGGCAGGCAGCAGCCAGCCATTGCCGATGCCGCGGTCATCGAACACGCAGATCTCGATGTCGCGTGCCAGCGCCAGGTGCTGCAGGCCATCGTCGCTGACGATGACCTGCGCGGCCGGGTGCCGTTCGAGCAAGACGCGTGCGGCCTCTATGCGCTCTCGGGCCACGAAGACGGGCGCGCCGGTGGCATGGTGGATCAGCGCGGGTTCGTCGCCGACGTCCTGCGGATCGCTGTCGGATTGGACTTCACGGCAATCGTCGGTGCGTCGACCGTAGCCGCGCGACACCACGCCCACCTGCAGTCCGCGTGCCTGGAGATGGCGCACGACCGCCATCACGACCGGTGTCTTGCCGGCTCCGCCCGCGATCACATTGCCGACCACGATGACGGGGACCGGCACGCGCCCGGTCTTTTTCCAACCCCAACGATAGAAGGTGCGCCGCAGCGCGAAGAGGGCGCCGTAGACCTGCGACAGCGGCCACAGCAGGCAGGCCATCGGGCCGCGGCGCAGCCAGACATCCTGCAGCCGCGAGGCCGAGGGCGCCGGACTGCCGTGGCCCGCAGCGCTCGACACGCTCAGTGACCAGCCTGGGCCGTCGACTGGGCGGCGAAGGTGATCTGCATCAGGCCGGCGCGGCGCGCGGCCTCCATCACCGTCACCACAGCCTGGTGCGGGCTGGCGGCGTCGGCGCTGATGATCACGACGCTGTCCTTGCCGCCGGTGGCAGCGGCGCCGAGCGCGGCGGCCACGGTGTCGACGCTGCGGTCTGCCAGGGGGGACTTGTTGATCACGTAACGGCCGTCGGCGGACACCGCCACGATCACTTCCTTCGGGTAGTCGCGCTGCGCATCGACGTCCGCGGTCGGCAGGCGCAACTGCATCTCGGTGAACTTGCTGTAGGTGGTCGACAGCATCAGGAAGATCAGCACGACCAGCAGCACGTCAATGAACGGGATCAGGTTGATCTCCGGCTCGTCACGTGCCCCATGACGAAACTGCATGCGGCCACGCGAACTCATTTGCGCAGAGCGTTCAGGTGGCGGGCAAAGCGCTCGCCAGAGAGTTCGAGGTTCAGCAGGTACTCGTCGACGCGGCTGCGGAAGTAGCGCCAGAAGATCAGCGTGGGAATGGCCACGATCAGGCCGAAGGCCGTGTTGTACAGGGCGATCGAGATGCCATGCGCCAGTTGCGCCGGATTGCCCGAGCCGACCGCACCGCTGCCGGGCGATTGCGATCCGAAGATCTCGATCATGCCGATCACCGTGCCCAGCAGGCCGAGCAGCGGCGCCGCCGAGGCAATGGTGGCCAGCGCTGGCAGGTAGCGCTCCAGCTTGTGCGCCACGGTACGGCCCGAGGCCTCCATGGCGGCGCGCAAGTCGTCTTCGGTGCAGCGCGGGTTGGCGTTCAGTGCACGCAGGCCGGCGGCCAGGACCTGCCCGAGCATCGAGTTGCTTTCCAGTTTGGTCACGACGTCCGGGCCGGGAACCGCGCCGCGCGACACGGTGATGGTCTCGTCCAGCAGCTTCGGCGGCAGGACCTTGACGGTCTTGAGGCTGGTGAAACGTTCAATGACCAACGCGAGTGCGATGACCGAACAGGCGAGCAATGGCCAGATTGGCCAGCCCGCGGCAACAATGATGGAAAACAAGAAAATCCTCCGGCCCGTAGACTGCAAATGCGCGGCGATTATCCACCGAGCCACCATCGGCTTGCGGCTTGTTTGCGTGTCGGCAAGGACGCACAGATTCTGTGGATAACTTTGTGATTAACCCATTGCGCAATGTCTCCGAACCCGCATGGGACGGGCTTTCCGTTAGATCGATTGAATTTTGAGCAGCACTTTTTTTAATGAAATCAACAGCTTGCACGAGAACTCGTGCATCTGTTCCACCATACCCCTCCAAAGTGGGGGGCGCGACGCCCGTTGTGGAAGAGTGGCGATCGACGGCAAGGGGGCGCCATGAGCTTCCGGGAGCCGAATGCAGCGCCCGGGCCGCGCGTCTGGGCCGTGGGCGCGCTGTGCCGCGCGGTGGCCGATGCGCTCGACGCGCGCTTCAATCCGGTGTCGGTGCGCGGGGAGATCTCGGGCTTCTCGCGCGCGTCGAGCGGCCATTGCTATTTCTCGCTCAAGGACGAATCCGGCCAGCTGCGATGCGCGATGTTCCGCCGTGCCGCCGGCCTGCTCGACTTCACGCCGCGCGACGGCGACCAGGTCGAGGTGCGCGGCCGGCTGGCGGTGTACGAGCCGCGCGGCGACCTGCAACTGGTGGTTGAAAGCCTGCGGCGCGCGGGGCAGGGCGCGCTGTTCGAACAGTTCCTGCAACGCAAGGCACGCCTCGAGGCCGAGGGCCTGTTCGATCCGGCGCGCAAGCGGCCGCTGCCGTCCATGCCGCGCGCAGTGGGGGTTGTTACCTCACTGGGCGCTGCGGCACTGCACGACGTCGTGACAGCGTTGCGGCGGCGCGTGCCTCACATCCCTGTGGTGCTGGCGCCGGCGGCGGTGCAAGGGGCCAACGCACCGGTCGAGCTGGTGCGCGCCCTGCAGTCGCTCTACGCGCTCGAGCCGGCCGTCGACGTGATCCTGCTGGTGCGCGGTGGCGGATCGATCGAGGACCTCTGGGCCTTCAACGACGAAACCCTGGCGCGCACCATCGTGCAGAGTCCAGTGCCGGTGATCAGCGGCGTGGGGCACGAAACCGATTTCACCATCGCCGACTTCTGCGCCGACCTGCGCGCACCGACACCGACGGCCGCCGCCGAACTCGTCAGCGCGCCGCGCGATCTGTGGCTCGGCGCGCTCGATCTGCTTGACGAACGGCTCGGCGATGCGCTGGGCGGGCGGCTCGATGTGCTCGGACAGCGGCTGGACCAGGCGGCCTCACGGTTGGGGCGGCCATCCGGACTGGTGGCTCGCCAGCAATTGCGGCTGGCGCATCATGCGCAGCGTCTGCACTATGCGGTGCTGTCCCGGCGGGAGCGCCTGGCGCAGGTGCCACAAGCCATCGCGGCGGACTTTCCCCTCAAGTTTTCTCGCGCGCTGGCCCAACGGCGCGAGCGGCTCGAACGCGTGGCGCTTCGCCTGCAACTGCTCGACCCCACGCTGGTTCTGCAGCGCGGCTACGCCTTGCTCACGGACGAAGCGGGCCACGCGATTGTCAGCAGCCAGAATCTGCAGGCAGGAGACGCAGTGCTGGCGCGACTTTCGGACGGGGCGGTGCGCATGACCGTCGACCCCGGCGACAGCACGGGGCCACGTCCGACGTCGGCGCGATGATTCCTTCCTAGAATCCTTTGTTTCCCACAACCAACCCACGAGAAAAAACCATGGAACATGTGCTCCCACCCCTGCCGTACGCCATCGACGCACTGGCCCCCGAGTACTCGAAGGAAACGCTCGAGTACCACCACGGCAAGCATCACAACGCCTACGTGGTGAACCTGAACAACCTGCAAAAGGGCACCGAGTTCGAAGCGATGACGCTCGAAGAGATCGTCAAGAAGTCCAGCGGCGGCATCTACAACAACGCCGCCCAGATCTGGAACCACACCTTCTTCTGGAACTGCATGAAGCCGCAAGGCGGCGGCGCACCGACGGGTGCACTGGCCAAGGCCATCGACGCCAAGTGGGGCAGCTTCGACGCCTTCAAGGAAGCCTTCGTGAAGTCGGCCGTGGGCAACTTCGGCTCGGGCTGGACGTGGCTGGTGAAGAAGGCCGACGGTTCGGTGGACATCGTGAACACCGGCGCCGCCGGCACGCCGCTGACGACCGCCGACACCGCGCTGCTGACGGTGGACGTGTGGGAGCACGCGTACTACATCGACTACCGCAACCTGCGTCCGAAGTTCGTCGAGACCTTCCTGGCCAAGCTGGCCAACTGGGACTTCGCAGCAAAGAACTTCGGCTGAAGCCGGGTTCGGCGTTCGCCATGAAAAAAGCCGACCTGCGGGTCGGCTTTTTAGTGGGTGCTGAATTCAGCGCTTGGCGGCCGAGAAGAGTTCGCCGCCGAGCTTGGCCCCCTTCTTGATGTTCTTCTTGGCGAACCAGCCCTGGTTCATTTCGAGCACATAGCGCACCGGCTCTTCGGAGCAATGCGAGTTCTCGGTCATCGGCTGCATGTCGACCAGATTGACGATGCGGCCGTCGTCGGCCACGAAGGCGGCCGTCAGTGGCAGCAGCGTGTTGCGCATCCAGAAACACTGCGTGGCCGGCTGCTCGAACACGAAGATCATGCCCTCGGCCTGCGGCATCGTCTTGCGGAACATCAGGCCAATCTCGCGCTCGCGAGGCGATTGCGCCACCTGCGCATCGATCTTGTAGAGGCCGACCGACAACTGGGTACGTGCCAGGTCGGTTTGGGGTTGCGGTTGGAGTTGCTGCTGCGCGTGGGCCGGCGCCAAAAAGGACGCGGACACCAGAAGCAGTGCGGCGAAACGCTGAAACATCGGATGACTCTTTCAGGGCCGGGACACACAAGGTCGGCCCGTGACCAATAAAAATGCCCGCCGAAGCGGGCATTGCCGGGAGCTGGAAAGCTTACACCTTCTTGGCGGCGGCCGCGTGGGCCTTCGAGACGTGACGCACCTTGTGCTTCTTGACGGCGTGCTTGGCCTTTGCCTTGTGCACTGCGGGGGCGGCCGGCGCTGCGGCTGCGGGTTCGGCGGCTTGCGCAAATGCACCGGCTGCGAAGAGGCCGGCGACCAGGGCTGCGATCAGCTTGTTCATGAGAAATCCTTTGAGATTGTTGATTTGGATCACCTCCCTGCGGAAGGTCTCCATTCAACGGGCCTCAGGAACCCCGGTTGACAATGGTTGAACAAAACTGCGGACGAAAAAAAGCGCTCCGGAGAGCGCTTTTTCGTGGGGCAGTCCGGCTTACTTGGCGCCGGGCATGTCGGGCGTGCCGCCCTGGGTGGCCTTGCGCTTCACGCTGCCGTCCTTGTTGCGACGACGATCATCGCGGGTCTTGGCGCGCTTTTCGCCAGCAACGCCAGCCTTGTCAGCGCCGAACGTGCCGCCTTCAGGCGTCTTGGCGATGTCGCCAGCAGCAGGAGCCACTTGACCAGCGGGCTTGGCTTCCTTCTTGGCTTCAGCGCGTGCTTGCGGCTTGCTGTTGGTTGCGTTGCCTTGTTCGGGCGTCGTGCCGGCCGGGTTCTGGGCATACGCGCCAGCGGCGAACAGGCCAGCGATCATGACTGCGAGAAGTTTGCTCATTGATGATTCCTCTATCGAGAATTGGTTGGAAACGCCTCCCGGCAGGCAGAAGGTCAGCCAGTAACGGACTCTATGGCCCTACGGTTGACAATCGTCCGCTGATGGGTTGCGTCTAAAATGTACAGCGATTTGTCAACGGGCTGTACAGCGATTCTCCCTCGCTGTCTTAATTCGTTGACACTCTCTCGAACCATGTCATTCTTGGAGTCAATCCCCCTCATGTCCAGCTATCAGCACATCAAGGTTCCGACCGAAGGTCAGAAGATCACGGTCAACGCCGACAATTCGCTCAATGTGCCTGATCAGCCGATCATTCCGTTCATCGAAGGCGACGGCACGGGGCTGGACATCACGCCCGTCATGCTCAAGGTGGTGGACGCCGCAGTGGCCAAGGCCTACGGCGGCAAGAAGAAGATCCACTGGATGGAGGTCTACGCAGGCGAGAAGTCGACCAAGGTCTACGGCCCCGACGTCTGGCTCCCCGAGGAAACCCTGCACGCGGTGCGTGACTATGTGGTGTCCATCAAGGGCCCGCTGACCACGCCCGTGGGTGGCGGCATCCGTTCACTCAACGTCGCACTGCGCCAGGAACTCGACCTCTATGTCTGCCTGCGACCCATTCAATACTTCGAGGGCGTGCCCAGCCCGGTGCGCGAGCCGCACAAGACCAACATGGTCATCTTCCGCGAGAACTCGGAAGACATCTATGCAGGCATCGAGTTTGAAGCCGAAAGCGACAAGGCCAAGAAGCTCATCAAGTTCCTGCAAGACGAGATGGGTGTCAAGAAGATCCGCTTCCCGAACACGTCGGGCATCGGCGTCAAGCCGGTGTCGCGCGAAGGCACCGAGCGCCTCGTGCGCAAGGCGTTCCAGTACGCCATCGACAACGACAAGCCGAGCGTGACCCTGGTCCACAAGGGCAACATCATGAAGTTCACCGAAGGTGGCTTCCGTGACTGGGGCTACAACCTGGCCGCCAAGGAGTTCGGCGCCGAGCTGATCGACGGCGGCCCGTGGATGAAGTTCAAGAACCCGAAGACGGGCAAGGAAATCACCGTCAAGGACAGCATCGCCGATGCGTTCCTGCAGCAGATTCTTCTGCGCCCCGCCGAGTACAGCGTGATCGCCACGCTGAACCTGAATGGCGATTACGTCTCCGATGCGCTGGCCGCACAGGTCGGTGGCATCGGCATTGCCCCGGGCGCGAACCTGAGCGACACCGTCGCCATGTTCGAAGCCACCCACGGCACGGCGCCCAAGTACGCCGGCAAGGACTATGTGAACCCGGGTTCCGAGATCCTGTCCGCAGAAATGATGCTGCGCCACATGGGCTGGACCGAGGCGGCCAACCTGATCATCAGTTCGATGGAAAAGGCGATTGCCAGCAAGAAGGTCACCTATGACTTTGCACGCCTGATGGACGGTGCAACGCAGGTGAGCTGCTCTGGTTTCGGCCAAGTCATGATCGACAACATGTAATTGCAAGCGCTGACGTCAAGAAACGTCATGCCTGTCCAAAGCCCTCGAGCTTCCGAAAGGACTCGAGGGTTTTTTTCTTGCCCGGCGTGCCCTCGATATCGTTGTTGAATTACCTCCTTTGTCTTCTGAATGTAAGGAGCGGCGGGCAAACATCACGGATCAATAGGACGCCTCTTTCGTTTAACCATTGGTAGAAACTGTACTGAATTTTCCTTGCAGAGAGCCGCCAGAATCGCGCCCATTCCAAGAAGCATGGGGCGCGAAATGGGGAAGAAGAACGCAGAAATCTGCTCGGCGATATCGAGCGTCGAAGATGATTCGGTTGAACGGAGCGTGTATGCCGCACGGCAGATCGCGCAATGACGATCTCTCGGCGAGCACTGTTCGGCAAGCTCAATCTCACCTTGTTTCGTGGCATCGAATCCGCCACTGCATTTGCCAAGTTGCGCGGCAATCCTTATGTCGAACTGACGCATTGGATTCATCAGCTCTGGCAGCTTAACGACAGCGATCTGCACCGAATCTGCAGGCATTACCAGATCGATCCGCAAGCTATCGAAAGAGACTTCGCATCGGCGTTGTCCAAGCTCCCTTCCGGGGCGACGTCGTTGACCGATTTTTCCAACCACATCGAAGTGGCCATCGAGCGCGCCTGGGTGGTGTCCAGTCTCGAATTGGGTGTGCATTGCGTGCGTGGTGCCTGGTTGTTTGCCGCGCTGCTGCAAACGCCAGAACTCCGGCGCGTGCTTCTCACAATTTCGCCCGCATTCCGAGGAATCCCCGCAGATCAATTGATGGAGGCCGCCGGCGCGATCGTGGCTGGGTCTCCTGAAGGGAAGGAAGGACCGCACGATGGCTCCGGCTTGCCATCCGCTGTGCCCGGTGAAGCCAGTGCCGTGTTCGCGGAGACGGCGCAGGATGGAAAGTCGGCGCTGCGACGCTACTGCACGGATCTGACCGAACGTGCGTCTCAGGGGCAGATCGATCCCGTCATCGGCCGTGGACACGAGATCCGCACGATGGTCGACATCCTGCTGCGCCGGCGTCAGAACAACCCTTTGCTCACGGGAGATGGGGCAGGCCGCGGCCTTGACTTTCGCGCCGCGCGAAATCGCCGGTGTGGTGCTTCCCGGCGAGTCGGAGCGCCGATTGCCGGGGGCGTCGCCGACGCGAGCTGGCAACAACCCCGCGCTTCCGATCGTGCGCCTGTACGGCCTCGGCCTTCTGGGACCCAACGGCCCCTTGCCGCTGCACTACACCGAACAGGTGCGGGACCGCACGGAAAACCACAACGACAGCACCCTCGCGGATTTCCTCGACCTGTTCCATCACCGTTACCTGACGCACATGTACCGCGCATGGGCACAAGGGCAAGCCGCGGCCGGGCTCGACAGGTCGGACGACGAGGTGTTCAGCGGCTATGTCGCGCGGCTGACGGGGCACGACCCGCTGGAGATTCGCGATTCGGTGCTGCCTGCGCACGCGCGGCTGGCGGCCTCGACCCACCTGGCCCGTGAGGCCCGCAATCCCGACGGGCTGGCCGCCACCCTGGCGCAGTTTTTCGCGGTGCCCGTGCAATTGCAGGAATTCGTGCGCCACTGGATCCGGATCGATCCCGAGGACCAGAGCCACCTGGGGCTCGCGCGAACCTCCAGCATCATGGGTGTGGGCGCCATTGCGGGGGAGGTCGTGGCCGACCGGCAGAACAAGTTCCGGCTCGTGCTCGGCCCGCTGAGCCTGGCGCAGTACCTGCGTTTCACGCCGCAGGGCCAGGACCTGGGCCTGCTCGTCGAATGGGTCCGCGGCTTCGTCGGCCATGAGTTCGTCTGGGAGGTGGAGTTGCGTGTGCGCAACGACAGCACGCCACCGGCGCGGCTTGACGACACCGAGAAGCTGGGCTGGTCCACCTGGCTCAGCGGCTCCGGGGGGGATGCAGACGAAGGGCGTGCCGTCGATGCGCTGCGCTCACCCCCCGGCTACACCGTCGGGATGGTGTTCGAGCCCGAGGCGTACATCGGCTCGCGCTGTCACGGCAATGCGACCGCAATACGCTGAATTCTTCACAGTCGAAGCCTGCCTCATGACCTCTCCCGTCCACACAGACGCCGTGCCCGCCGCCTACGCCATGCCAGCCCGAATCGAGGCGGACCGACTGTCGCCTTTCAGTGCAACGGCGCCTTGCGGTCCCAGCCTGGAGTACGACGCCGAATATGCCGTCCTGCTGGCGCGCATGGCTCCCCGCGGCGACGCTCAGTATGGCCAGTTCGTCGGAACGCCGGAGGCCCCCAACTGGGCCGAGATCGAGCGGGATTGCCGCCGATTGTTGCTGCGGACCCGCGACATCAACCTATTCGTCTGGCTGTGCCGCGCGCGCACCCGGTTGGCCCAGGCATCAGGGCTTGCGCAGTCCCTGGTCCTGCTGGCGGAGGCGCTCCAGACCTGGCCCGAGGCGGTCCACCCCCAACTGGTGATCGAAGGCGAGCGCGATCCGGCGGTGCGGGCCAATGCCCTCGCAGCGCTGGCTGATCCGGAAGGCTTGTTGGGCGACATACGCGAGATCGTCATTGCGGCCAATGCTGCACGTCATCTGACGGTGCGTGAAGTCGAGCGGTCGTTTGCGATACCTCGGCCCATTGATGCCGCCAGCCCCGAAGCCATGGCGCAACAACTGGCGGATCTGACGGCTGCCACGTCGGATGACGACCGGGCACCGCTGCATCTGTTGGCGCAAGCGGCCGAGGCCGCTGCACAGATCGTCGCCTGGGCCGGACAGCACCTGGGTCAGGACGCGCCCCCTCTGCACGCGCTGGTGCGATTGCTTGCCCATTTCCAGCGAAGCGCGTCACCGGCGGCACATGTCGTGGTCGCCACAACGCCAGATCCGCGACCGCCGTGGCCGGAGAGCAAGCCCCTCGGCAGGGGGCTTGCGACACGCGACGAGATCCTTCGCGACATCGGCAATGCCCGCCGATGGTTCGAGTGCAATGAGCCAAGCAGCCCGGTCGCCGTGCTGCTCAAGCAGGCGGAACGCATGACGGGCCTGCGTTTTTCGCAGGTGGCCGACGCCATTCCGCTTGATCTGTTGCGTAAATGGGATAGCGATGGGGAGATTTCGCTGTGACGCTGATTCAGGCCAATTTCCTTGTCATCTGTTTTGCGGTGGGCGTCGCCGGAGCCTTGCTTGGTCTCTGTGTGTCTGCGCACAGGATCGGCAGACAATTCGACGCCCAGCGCCGCGTATGGGAGATCGAGCGTGAGCAGACGCGGCAGATGGTTCGTGCCGAGTTGGCGCAATGGGGGCTGCAACAGGCCGGACACCACGAAGCGCAGCGCTTGGCGACAGTGCGCTGGCAGGCCGAGCAGGACGCGCGGCGACAGGCGGAGTGGCAGGCCTTGTGGCGAGAGCCCCAGACCTGGCCCGCCAGGAGAGAAGAACCGCCTGCGTTCCCGCAGCCGGTGCAGCCAAAGGCGCGCCCGTCCGCCCCCGTTCTTCGCCGGGATTCAGAGCCACAGGCTCCGCCTGTACCGCACGAGGTGTCGGCCCTGACCGTACAGAAAGAAGAGCCTGCGCCCGAACGCGAGCTCTCGGACGAAGAAATCGATGCCTTGCCGCCGGAACTACCGGTTGCGACCCGGGTGCTCGGCCGGAAACTGCCGGCACCCAAGGGGCCTGTTCTGCGTCAGCTCTGAAAAAAACCGGCAATTTGCCGGTTTTTTTACGTCTGTCTTCGTGCTGTCGTACACGACGCGTGCCCCTTGATTTGTCGAATAGGCGCCACCAAGTCGGTTGGCGTCGGCACGGTGCTTGCACGCTCTATAGAATCATTTTCATGGCAACGAGAATTCCCAAGACTCCCAGCACCCCACCGGCGCAGAAACCGGCGGGCGACGACGGAGATTCGGTCGTTCTGGAGCGCCGACCGCAAAAAACGGCACCGCCCCAGATGTACCAGGTCGTCATGCTCAACGACGACTACACGCCGATGGAGTTCGTGATCGTGGTCCTGCAGGAATACTTCAGCAAGGACCGAGAAACGGCGACCCAGATCATGCTCAAGATCCACCTCGATGGCCGGGGTATTTGTGGGGTTTATTCCCGCGACATGGCGGCCACCAAGGTCAATCAGGTGATGGAGGCCGCGCAGCAGGCAGGGCACCCGCTGCAATGTGTCAGCGAACCGGTCGCGTGAACCAGTTGAATTGCACGCGCTCCAACCCATCTGAGAACATATTTACAGCAAGGCAAAAGGAAATCACATGATTGCCCAGGAACTGGAAGTCAGCTTGCACATGGCCTTCGTCGAGGCCCGGCAGCAACGCCACGAGTTCATCACCGTGGAACATCTGCTGCTCGCTTTGCTGGACAACCCGAGCGCCGCGGAAGTTCTGCGCGCCTGCTCGGCGAACGTCGACGACCTGCGGGCGTCGCTCACCAACTTCATCAAGGACAACACGCCCCAGGTGGCGGGTACCGATGATGTCGACACCCAGCCCACCCTGGGTTTCCAGCGCGTGATCCAGCGCGCCATCATGCATGTGCAGTCCACCGGCAACGGCAAGAAGGAAGTCACCGGCGCCAACGTGCTGGTCGCGATCTTTGGCGAGAAGGACTCGCACGCCGTGTACTACCTGCACCAGCAGGGCGTCACCCGCCTCGACGTGGTCAATTTCATTGCCCACGGCATCAAGAAGAGCGATCCGCCGGAAGCCGTCAAGGGCAGCGGCGAAGCGCCTCAAGGTGAGGGCGAAGAGGGCGGTGGCGAACGCAACGAGAAGGCCTCGCCGCTCGAGCAGTTCACCCAGAACCTCAACCAGATGGCCAAGGACGGCAAGATCGATCCGTTGATCGGCCGCGAGTACGAGGTCGAGCGCGTCATCCAGATCCTGTGCCGCCGGCGCAAGAACAACCCGCTGCTGGTGGGTGAGGCCGGCGTGGGCAAGACTGCCATCGCCGAAGGCCTGGCATGGCGCATCACGCAGGGCGACGTGCCGGAAATCCTGGCCGAGTCGAACGTGTTCTCGCTCGACATGGGCGCGCTGCTGGCCGGCACCAAGTACCGCGGCGACTTCGAGCAGCGCCTGAAGGGCGTGCTCAAGTCGCTCAAGGACAAGCCGAACGCCATCCTGTTCATCGACGAAATCCACACCCTGATCGGTGCGGGCGCAGCCTCGGGCGGCACGCTCGACGCGTCGAACCTGCTCAAGCCGGCGCTGTCGAGCGGCCAGCTCAAATGCATCGGTGCGACCACCTTCACGGAATACCGTGGCATCTTCGAGAAGGATGCGGCCCTGTCGCGTCGTTTCCAGAAGGTCGACGTGGTCGAGCCGTCGGTGCAGGAAACCGTCGACATCCTCAAGGGCCTGAAGTCGCGCTTCGAGGAACACCATGGCGTGAAGTACGCCGTGGCGGCCCTGCAGGCTGCGGCCGAGCTCAGCGCCAAGTACATCAATGACCGTCACCTGCCCGACAAGGCGATCGACGTCATCGACGAAGCCGGCGCCGCCCAGCGCATCCTGCCGCCGAGCAAGCGCAAGAAGACCATCAGTAAGACCGAGGTCGAGGAAATCGTGGCGAAGATCGCGCGCATTCCCCCGGCCAACGTCAGCAACGACGACCGCAGCAAGCTGCAGACGATCGAGCGCGACCTCAAGAGCGTGGTGTTCGGCCAGGACAAGGCACTCGAAGTGCTGGCTTCCGCGGTCAAGATGGCGCGTTCGGGCCTGGGCAAGGGTGACAAGCCGATCGGCTCGTTCCTGTTCTCCGGCCCCACGGGCGTCGGCAAGACCGAAGCGGCGAAGCAGCTGGCCTACATCATGGGCATCGAGCTGATCCGCTTCGACATGTCGGAGTACATGGAGCGTCACGCGGTGAGCCGCCTGATCGGCGCGCCTCCGGGCTACGTCGGTTTTGACCAGGGCGGTCTGCTGACCGAGGCTGTCACGAAGAAGCCGCACGCGGTGCTGCTGCTCGACGAAATCGAGAAGGCGCACCCGGACATCTTCAACGTGCTGCTGCAGGTCATGGACCACGGCACGCTGACCGACAACAACGGGCGCAAGGCCGACTTCCGCAACGTCATCATCATCATGACGACGAACGCGGGTGCCGAGACCATGAACAAGGCGACCATCGGCTTCACGAACGCACGGCAGGCCGGCGACGAAATGGGCGACATCAAGCGCCTGTTCACGCCTGAATTCCGCAACCGTCTGGACGCTATCGTCAACTTCAAGGCGCTCGACGAACAGGTCATCCTGCGCGTGGTCGACAAGTTCCTGCTGCAACTGGAAACCCAGCTTAGCGAGAAGAAGGTCGAGGTCACCTTCACCGACAAGTTGCGCAAGCACCTGGCGAAGAAGGGCTTCGATCCGCTGATGGGCGCACGTCCGATGCAGCGTCTGATCCAGGACACGATCCGTCGTGCACTGGCCGACGAACTGCTGTTCGGTCGCCTGACCGATGGCGGTCGCCTCGAAGTCGACCTCGACGAGAAGGACGAAGTGCTGCTCGATATCCAGCCGATCCCCAAGAAGGAAGGCAAGTCGAAGCCCGAAGCCGAGGAAGCCGCAACGGGCTGATCGAGGCTCCACAGAGACTGAAGTCAAAGGTCGGTAGCATTCGCTGCCGGCCTTTTTCTTTGGGCCGGCCGAAAACACCCGTCTTCATCCGCTTTCGCCTTGATCCTTCCAGAACTTAGCCACGAATGGAAAACCGGCCTCTCCCTGGCGTGGAGCGGCTACATCGCCGTGCTGTCGATCTGGATCGTGATGCAAAAGCGCGCGCCGGTGTCCACCATGAGCTGGATCCTGTCGCTGGCGCTGCTGCCGTTCGCGGGCTTCATCGTCTATTACTTCCTGGGGCCGCAGCGGTTGCGCAAGCAGCGGCTCAAACGCCTGCGCACCCGCGCGAGTGCACATGCGCAGGCCGACCTGGCGCGGCTGCGGGATGCGTCGCAGCACGCGCCACCGGCGTTGCAGCAGATGGCCCGCCTGGGCACGGCAGCCTGCGGCCTGCCGGTGTCGAGCGCCACGGGCGTCGAGCTGCTCTCGGGCGGTGCGCGCACCTTCGACGCGATCTTCGAGGCCGTGCGGGCTGCGCGCGACCACGTCCACCTCGAGTACTACATCTTCGAGCCCGACCGGATCGGCACCGCGCTGCGTGACCTGCTGATCGAGCGTGCGCAGGCCGGCGTGCGGGTGCGCCTGCTGCTCGACGCGCTCGGCTCCAAGCGCATCGGCCGCAAGTTCATGGCGCCGATGCATGCGGCTGGCGTGGAGGTGGCGCTGTTCCACGACACCAAGATCGGCCGGCGTCTGCGCCCCGTGACCAACTACCGCACCCACCGCAAGATCGTGGTGTGTGATGGCCGCGTCGGCTTCACGGGCGGCGTCAACATCACCGACGAGGAAGACAAGCGCACCAACCCCAAGGACGCCTACCACGACGTGCACGTGCGCATCGAAGGCAGCGCGGTGCGCTGGTTGCAGACCACCTTTCTCGAGGACTGGAGCTACGCCACCGGTGACAGGCAGAACAAGTCGGATGCGGTCCTGGACGTACTGCTGCCCCAGGTGGAGGCGGGCGACATCCCGGTGCAGATCGTCACCAGCGGGCCCGACAACGCGCTCGAGGCCATCCACCGCATGCACGTCGAGGCCATCCATTCGGCCACGCGTCGGGCCTGGCTCACCACGCCGTACTTCGTGCCGGGAGAGCCCGCGCTGATGGCGCTGACCAGTGCGGCACTGCGCGGTGTCGATGTGCGCCTGCTCGTGCCGCGCCGCAGCGATTCGGCCATCGTGAGCGCGGCGGCGCGTTCGTACTTCGACGAACTGATGGCCGCCGGCGTCAAGGTCTGGGAGTACAAGGCGCGCATGCTGCATTCCAAGACGCTGGTGGTCGACGACCATTGCGCGATGATCGGCACCGCCAATTTCGACAACCGCAGCTTCCGGCTCAACTTCGAGGTCTGCGCCGTGGTCTACGGACCCGCGCTGACCCAGCCGCTGGCGGCGCAGTTCGAAACCGACCTGCACAGTTCCGGCGCCGTGCGCGCCAACCGGCCGCAGACTTTCTGGCGTCGCCTCGGCGACGCGATTGCGCGACTGTTTTCTCCCTTGCTCTGAATGAACCACACCTTTCTCTGGCACGACTACGAAACCTTTGGCGCCGTGCCGCGCCGCGACCGTCCCTCGCAGTTCGCGGCCATCCGCACCGACGCCGAACTCAACGAGGTCGGCGAGCCGCTGATGATCTATTGCAAGCCCGCGCCGGACTACCTGCCCAGTCCCGAGGCCTGCCTGATCACCGGCATCACGCCGCAGGTCTGCCTGGAGCGCGGCATTCCCGAGCACGAGTTCGCGGCCCACATCGAGAAGGCCTTCTCGCAGCCCGGCACGGTCGGCGTGGGCTACAACACCATCCGCTTCGACGACGAGGTCACGCGCTTCCTCTTCTGGCGCAACCTCATCGATCCGTACGCGCGCGAGTGGCAGAACGACTGCGGCCGCTGGGACCTGCTCGACGTGGTGCGCCTCACTTATGCGCTGCGCCCCGACGGCATCGAGTGGCCGAAGAAGGAGGACGGCAAGCCCAGCTTCAAGCTCGAAGACCTGGCGCGTGCCAATGGCCTGCTGCACGAGTCGGCGCACGATGCCTTGTCCGACGTGCGCGCGACCATCGCGCTGGCGCGGCTCATTCGCGACAAGCAACCCAAGCTGTTCGACTTTGCCTTCAGCCTGCACAAGAAAGACCGTGTGGCGATGGAGCTCGGCCTGCCCGCGATGCGCGAGACCGCCAAGCCCTTCCTGCACGTGTCGGGCATGTTCCCGGTCGAGCGCGGCTGCCTGGCCGTGATGTGGCCGCTGGCCAGCCATCCGACCAACAAGAACGAGCTGCTGGCCTGGGATCTGTCCCAAGACCCGAGTGAGCTGCGCGACCTGGATGCCGAGACGCTGCGCCTGCGCCTGTTCACGCGCACCGCCGACCTGCCGGAGGGCATGACGCGGCTGCCGATGAAGAGCGTGCACCTCAACAAATCGCCGATGGTGGTCGGCAACCTGCGCACGCTCGCGGCGCCCATGGCCGAGCGCTGGGGCGTCGACATGGACACCGCCATGCGCCACGCCGCCATCGCGCGCGACCTGCCCGACATGAGCGCGATCTGGTCGCAGGTCTTCGCCCGCCCGAAGGAGGCGACGCCCGATGTCGATGAAGACCTCTACGGTGGTTTCGTCGGTAACGGCGACCGTCGTCGCTTGAACCAGTTGCGCGGTCTCTCGCCCGAAGGGCTCGCCAAGGAACGCGTGGCCTTCGACGACGGACGGCTGGAAGAGATTCTTTTCCGCTACCGTGCGCGCAACTGGCCCGAGTCGCTGAACGAGGAGGAAACCGAGCGCTGGGAAGCGCTGCGCGTGGCGCGCCTGTTCAAGGGCGAGGGCGGGGCGCGCACCATCGAGGCGCTGTTCAGCGAGGTCGATGCGTTGTCCGAGAACGCCGACGAGCGCGGCGAGGAAATCCTGGGCGCGCTGTACGAGTACGCCGAGGCGATCGCGCCCGAGGCCTGAAAGACCGAGGCACCGAAATGAACGTCGCGCACCGACTGTCTCGCGCAGGCATGGCGGGCGCGCTGACGACGGCGGCGTTAATGCTTGCAGGCTGCGCCACGGGGCAGCCCGGCAACTGCGCCGAGGGCTTCGAAGCCTTCGAGCGCGACACCCTCTATTTCGGTCGCTCCATCCCAACGGGTGGACAGGTGTCCGATGCCGACTGGACCGACTTTCTCGACACCCGCGTCCCGGCCTTTCCGCAGGGCTTCACCGTGATCGACGCCGCCGGCCAGTGGCGCGGCGCGTCGGGGCAGGTGGTGCGCGAGCCTTCGAAGCTGGTGGTGCTGCTGCATCCGCGCGATGCCAAGGCCGATGCGGCCATCGCCGCGTTGATCGACACCTATCGCCAGCGTTTCGCCCAGGAAGCTGTGTTGCAGGAAAGGCAGGCCGTCTGTGCCCGTTTCTGAACCCGCCCATGTCGTTCGCCGCCTGGCGCCGCCGGACGCCTCAGCCTACCGAGCCTTGATGCTCGACGCGTACGCCAATCATCCCGAGGCCTTCACCTCGACCGTGGAGGAGCGCACCGCGCTGCCGCCGGACTGGTGGGTGGCGCGGCTGCAAACCGGCAGTGACACTGCCGAGGTGGTGTACGGCGCCTTCGATGCCGCGGGCACGCTGGTGGGCGCTGCGGGAATCGGCCGCGAGGCGCGGCAGCGTGCGCGTCACAAGGCCACCTTGTTCGGTATGACGGTGGCTGCTTCGGCACGGCGCGCGGGCGTCGGACGGTTGCTGGTCCTGGCGCTGCTGGCGCATGCCCGCGCGCTCGATGGTGTGCGGCTGGTGCAGCTCACGGTGACCGAGGGCAATCGACCGGCTCAGGCGTTGTACGCGCGCTGCGGGTTCCAGGTCTTCGGCACTGAGCCGAAAGCCATGTTGCTCGATGGCGTGTTCCTGTCGAAGGTCCACATGTGGTGCGACCTTGATGCCGTGCCGGCGGCTTAGGCGTCGCGCTCGCGCACCATCAGCAGGGCGGGCCCGTCCGGCGTAGCGACCTCGTCAACCGCACGAAAGCCCGCCTTGGCGAAGCTGCGGATCGCGCGCAGGTTGCGCGGCGACGGGTCGGTCTGCACGCGCGTGACCGCCGGGTCGGCGAACAGCTGATCGGTGAAGGCGCGCACCATCGCGCTGCCAAGTCCGCGATTCAGCTGGTCGGCCTGCGCCAGGAACTGGTCGATGCCGCGCGCGCCCGGGTCGCGTTCGTCCTCCCACCAGCCGCCTCCCGACCCCATCACGACATAGGACTGGATGAAACCCAGCGGCTGCCCGTCGAGCAGCGCGATGTAGCCGCGATCGGTCGAGCCGGGCGCCAGCATCGGCGTGAAGTCGGCCTCGACCTCGGCGAGCGTGGGCACGGGTGTCCACCACTCGGCCACATGCGGGCGGCACAGCCATTCGTGGAGCATGGCGAAATCCGTGGTGCGCAGTGGGCGGAACGAGATCGGGTGCATGGGGCGTGCTAGCGGGACATCCGGTCGACGATGTCCTGCGCCAGCGAGGCGATGGTCAGCGGCGCGCAGCCTTCCGCGTTGTTGCTCACGGTGACGAAGGCGTTCTGCCCGGCGCCCGTGGTGCCGGCGATCACCTTGGCCAGCGCGGCGCGGGTTTCGGGGTCGGGGTCGAGCACCTTGTCGAAGGGGCCGTAGAGTTTTTCGGCATCTTCATAGCCGAAGCGGCCGTGGCGGCGGTGCAGGTTCCAGCGGCACACCAGCGGACCGGGCCACAGCGCGCGCAGCATCGGCAACTGGTCTTCGATGGGCGGCATCTTCGCGTGCAGGCCCATGCAGAAGGTCGCGCCCACGCTGCGCAGCATGTCGGCGAAGGCGGGGCACAGGAGTTGCGGGTCGCGCACCTCGACGGCCAGCACGGCGTCGGGCGCGATCGGCTTCAGGTCGGGCAGCGAGGCCAGCATGGCGCCGATGCGCGCGATCAGCGCGGGCTGGTCGGCCAGCAGGTGCGACGGGATCGGGCTCAGCTGGAACACGAGCGCGCCGATGCGGTGGCCCAGCCCGTCGAGTGCCGGTTGCACGAACTCCTGCAGTGCGATCGCGTGGCTCAGGAACACCGGGTTGGCCTGCGTGCCGCGGCCGCTTTCGTCGCGCACGGTGGCGTCGGTCACGAGGCTCGGGGCCTTCACGACGAAGCGGAAGTCGTCCGGCACCATGGCCGCGTAGCGCGCATACTGGCTGGCCGTGAGGGCGCGATAGAAGTTGCGATCGAGGCTCACGGTGCGCAGCAGCGGGTGCTGCGCCAGAGCCGAGAGGCCGTTCTTGGACAGCACGGTTTCGGCGTAGTCGCCATCCCAGACCAGGCCGGCCCAGCCGGGGTAGCTCCACGACGAAGTGCCCAGCCGCAGCTGCGGTGGCAACTCCGCGGCCAGGGCGACCAGCGCCGCGTCGGCCGCCACGGGCTTCACGGTGGCGCCGCGCGACTTCTTCGGCGAAGGCGCCGGCGCGTCGACCTCTTCGGCCGGGCGCGGAAGTTCGGGGAGATCGGAAAAGAGGGAGTCCTGCACGTCAGCCATGTCTGGGTCGGCATTTTCGGCCAAGCAGGGAGGCCCGTCGGCGCCGGGCACAATCCGCGCCATGACACAGTGGTTGCGGACGCGGGGTGGTTGGTGGCTGGCCTGGCTGGTGCTCACGGCCGCCGGGGCCGTGTGGTTCGCGCGCGCCGAGCTGACCCGGCTCCAGCAGGATTTCGAGACCGATGCGCGCATCGCCCACCGGCTCATGAGCCAGCAGGTGGTGCAGTACGACGCCGTGCTGGCCACGCTCGCGCTGCTGGAACCCAACGCCGGCGCGGACTATCCCGAACGGCGCCTGCCGTCGGTGTACTCGTCGATCCTGCGCGTGCAGCGGCGCGCGGCCGACGAGCCCTGGCCCGATGCCGAACACGCCGACGCGCTGGCCGCCGCCGAAGCCCGCTCCCGGGCCGAACGCCGCGCCGACCTGGCCGTGCTCGACCTCGCGCATGGCCGCTACCAGCTCGTGATCGGCTCCGAGCCGCTCAGCTACGCGCTCGAAATCGACCTGGTCGGCTCGGTGCCCTGGCGCGACTGGCCGATGAACCCGCAGCGCAGCCCGGTGCGCCTGATCCTGCAGCGCGACGGCCAGCAACTGGTGCTGCAGCCCGGCCAGCCCGCCGAAGGCGGCTGGCACTACGGCCTGAGCAAGGCGCTCGCGTCGCCGAGCCAGCCCTTCGAACTCGTGGCCGAGCGTCAGGTCGGCTGGGCCGAGCTGCCGTGGCGCACCATCGGCGGCTGGGCGGCGGCGATGGCGCTGCTGCTCACCGGCCTTTGGGCGGCGCAGCGCCAGCGCATCGCCCGGCGCCGCGCCGAAGAGCTGCTTCGCCTGGGCCAGGTGGCGCGGCTCAATGCGCTGGGCGAGCTGTCGGCCGGGCTGGCGCACGAACTCAACCAGCCGCTCACGGCCGTGCTGGCCAACACCCAGGCCGCGCGCCGCCTGCTCGGCGACGAGCCGCCCGACCTCGCCACCGCGCGCGACGCGATGGGGCAGGCCGTCGAGCAGGCCCGCCGCGCAGCCGGCGTGGTCGGCCGCCTGCGCCGCGTGATCGAACGCCCCGAGGCCGGTGGCGACGTGAAGCCGCTGGTGCTGCAGGAGGTGGTGCGCAGCGCCATGCACCTGCTGGCGCCCGAGTTCGCGCGCCACGGCGTGGCGGCCCAGTTCGACGCCAGCGCGCAGGCGCCGGTGCGCGTGCAGGCCGAGGCCGTGGCGCTGGAGCAGATCGTGCACAACCTGCTGATGAACGCGACGCAGGCACTCGACCTCGTGCCCGCTGCCGAGCGCCGCCTCGTGGTCTCGGTCGGCCGCAACGGCGAGGAGGGCGTGCTGACCGTCACCGACAACGGCCGCGGCATCGCACCCGAGGCGTTGCCGCGCCTGTTCGAGCCCTTCTTCAGCACGCGCGAGGGCGGCCTGGGCCTCGGCCTCAGCCTGAGCGAAACGCTGGCCAGCGGCATGGGCGGCAGCCTGAGCGCCGCCAACGCCTCGCCGCGCGGCGCGCGCTTCACCTTGCTGCTGCCGCTGGTGGCGCCCTCGACATGAACCACAAGCCCACCGCCGACCAGCCGCAGTCGCCCCTGATCCACCTGATCGACGACGACCAGGCCGTGCGCGACAGCCTCTCGCTGCTGATCGGCACCGTCGGCCTGCGTGTGCAGGGCTGGGCCGATCCGCAGGCCTTCATCGACGGCTTCGACCGCGCCAGCGTCGGTGCCATCGTGCTCGACGTGCGCATGCCCGGCATCAGCGGCCTCACGGTGCTCGACCGGTTGGTGGCGCAGGGCGTCGACCAGCCCGTGATCATGCTGACCGGCCACGGCACGGTCGAGATGTGCCGTCGTGCCTTCAAGGCCGGCGCGGCCGAGTTCCTCGAGAAGCCGGTGGACGACGAGCAACTGCTCGAAGCCCTGCAGCAGGCCGTGCGCCAGCATGTGCGCTCGCGCGAGCGCTCGCAGGCCGACCACGCGGCGCGCGAGCGGGTGGCGCAGCTGTCGGAGCGCGAGCGCGAGGTGCTGGCCTTCATCGTGCAGGGGCTCACCAACAAGGAGATCGCGCGCGTGCTGGCGCTGTCGCCGCGCACGGTCGAAACGCATCGCGCCAACCTGTTCGCCAAGCTCGAGTGCGACTCGCTCGCGCAGCTGATCCGGCGCTATGCCGTGCTGGCACCGGATGCGGGCGAAAAGGGCGCTCCGTAGTTCTACGGAGTGCCGGACGTAGCCGTACGAATGGCTGCGGCGGGGCGTATTTTTTACAGTGACGCAGCTGTCGGCACAGGCCGGAGCCAACCCTCTCATCACTGGAGAAAAAACACCATGCAATCGATCATCCGCGTTGGCGGCCTCGCCGTTCTGCTCGCTGCTTCCGTCGCCCAGGCCCAGACGCCGGCCCCCGCTGTTCGCACCGAAAAGAACATCTCGCTCGCGCTGGCCAACCAGATCGCCGCAGAGACCGTCGCCGCCTGCGCCGCCAACGGCTACAACGTGGCCGCTACCGTGGTCGACCGCGCCGGTGTGGTGCGCGCCGTGCAGCGTGCCGACAACGCCGGCCCGCACACGCTGGCTTCGAGCGAGCGCAAGGCCTGGACCTCGGCGTCGGCCAAGAGCCCCACGCAAGCCATGATGGAAGGCGCCCAGAAGAACCCCGGCGCCGCCAACCTCGTCTACCTGCCGGGCTTCCTGCTGCTGGGCGGCGGCGTGCCGATCAAGTCGGGCAACGAAGTGATCGGCGCCGTGGGCGTGGGCGGTGCGCCGGGCGGCCACCTGGACGAGCAGTGCGCCAACGCTGCGCTCGAGAAGGTCAAGGGCCAGCTCTGATGAACGCGCGCGGTCTCTGGTCGGCGGTGCTTGCCGCCGCGCTCGGCTGGAGCGCCGCGCCCGGCGCGGCGGCCCAGGTGCCGCCGCTGGCTGCGGAGGTGCTGGCCTACGAGGGCCTGCATCGCGCGGCCTGGCACGGCGACCTGCCCAAGCTCAAGAGCCTGATCGCCTCGGGCGCCAGCCTCGATGCACGCGACACGCGCGGCCGCACGCCGCTGCAGGTCGCCACCTATGCGCGACAACGCGACGCCGTGAAGCTGCTCGTCAAGGCCGGCGCGAACATCGACCTGCTCGAAGACGACCGCTACGACGCCGTGACCATCGCGGCCGTCGCAGACGACGCCGCCACGCTCGCGCTGCTGCTGCAGCTGGGCGCCAAGCCCGGGCAGACCACCAGCCGCTACGACGGCACCGCACTGATTGCTGCCGCGCACTTGGGGCACGACGAGGTCGTGCGCCGGCTGGTCGCAGCCGGTGCGCCGCTGGACCACGTGAACAACCTGCACTGGACGGCGGTGATCGAATCGATCGTGCTCGGCGACGGTGGCCCGCGCCACCAGCGCACCCTGGCCGCCCTGATTGCCGGCGGTGCCAACCTGCAGCTGGCCGATCGGCAGGGCCTCACGCCGCTGCAGCTGGCGAAGGCGCGCGGCTACACCGCGATGGTGAAGCAGCTGGAAGCGGCGCGCGCCAAGTAGCCCGCCCATCCCGGAAGCCGGGGCGACTCGGGGACAATCGGGCCTCCCCACGAGGAACCCGCCCCATGTACATGCCCCCGCAGTTCAACGCCAAGGACCCGGCCGTCGCGCTGGGCCTGATGCGCGCGCACCCCTTTGCCAACCTGATCTCGAACGATGACGAGGGCTTGCCTTTCGTCACGCACCTGCCGCTCGTGGCCGAGCCGCGAGAGGGCGATGCGCTCGTGCTGCTCGGGCACTGCGCCAAGCCCAACCCGCACTGGCGCTACCTGCAGGCGCGGCCGCGCGCGGTCGTGGTCTTCCAGGGGCCGCACGCCTACCTGTCGCCGGCGGTCTATCCCGACCTGGCGCGGGTGCCGACCTGGAACTACCTCGCGGTCCATTGCACCGTCGAAGCCCGGCTCGTCGAGGCGCCCGAGGCCAAGGATGCGTTGCTCAAGAAGCTCATTGGCGAGCACGAGCCGGCGTATGCGCAGCAATGGAAAGACCTCGGTGAAGAGTTCCAGCGCAAGATGCTGGCCGGCATCATGGGCTTCGAGCTGCATGTGACGGCGCTGCAATGCAAGATCAAGCTCAACCAGCACCGGCCTGAATCGCATGCGGCGATGGGCGAGGTCTACCGCGCCGGCTCGCCGGACGAGCAGGCGCTGGCGGTGTGGATGGAGCGGCTCGGCATGGTCGCCGCGGCGCAGGAGCGCTGAGATGCGGGTGTTCGGATTGATCGGCCTCGTGCTCGCGCTGGTCGTCGTAGGGTTGCTGGCGAAGCAGCAGCTGTCGCGGACCGCAATCTCCAAGCAGCCGGCTGTACCCGGTGCGTCAGCCCCGGCGGCTGTCGATGCGCGCACGCAGGCGCAGCAGGTCCAACAGCAGGTCAAGGACGCTCTCGACGCCGCGACCCAGGCCCGCAAGATGCCCGATGACAACTGAGCCGAACGACGACGCGCACTGGATGGCGCTCGCCTTGCAGGAAGCGCAGCGCGCGGCCGATGCAGGCGAAGTGCCGGTGGGCGCGGTGCTGGTGAAGGACGGCCAGGTCATCGCGACCGGCCGCAACACGCCCGTGGCGCAGCACGATCCGAGCGCCCATGCCGAGATCAACGCGCTGCGTACCGGCGCCGCGGCGCTCGGCAATTACCGGCTCGACGGCTGCGAGCTGTTCGTCACTCTTGAACCCTGCGCGATGTGCGCGGGCGCGATGCTGCATTCGCGGCTGGCGCGCGTGGTGTTCGGTGCCACGGACCCCAAGACCGGCGCCGCGGGCTCTGTGCTCGACCTGTTCGCCGAGCCGAAGCTGAACCACCACACCCGCGTGCAGGGCGGGGTGATGGCCGACGACTGCAGCGCGTTGCTTCAGCACTTCTTCCAGCAGCGTCGCAGCGCCGCACGGGCGCAGGCCGAGCCGCTGCGTGACGATGCCTTGCGCACGCCCACTGAGCGTTTTGCCGCGCTCACCGATTTCGACTTCACGCCGCACCACGTCCAGGACCTGCCGGTCCTGCAAGGCTGGCGCCTTCATTGGGTGGACGAGAGCGGCCCAGCGGCCAGCGACGGTCGCGTGGCCGACTGCCTGTGCCTGCATGGCCCGGGCGAATGGGGCTATCTCTTTCGGCACCTTGTCGGTACGGCGGGACTGCGCACGTTGGTGCCCGACCTGATCGGCTTCGGCAAGAGCGACAAGCCCAAGCGAGAAGCGGCGCATCGGCTCGAATGGCATCGCGACGTGCTGCTCGCATGGCTGGACCAGATCCATTCCGAGCCGCTCGTGCTGGTGCACAGCGAGGCGGGCCGCGAACTGGCTGCCTTGCTGCAGGCCGCGGCACCAGGCCGCTTGACCATGAAGCTCGTCGCACCCGACAGCGGCGTGCGCGCCAAGGACGCCTGGCGCGCGCCGTTCCCCGACCGGGGCTACGAAGCCGCGCTGCGGGCGCTCGGTCCGCGCGCCGCATCGGGCGGGCCGACCACCGCGCAAGCCGCCACCCTGGCCCGGCAGATCCGGGACGCAATGGGATACTCGACGCCGTGAATCCGCAACATATCTACATCTACTCCCCCTCCAGTGCCATCCGCGACAAGGCTGCCTTCCGGCGTGGCGTGGCGCGACTCAAGGCCCTGGGCCATGAGGTCGAAGTCGACGAAGCCGCGCTCACGGCACATCAGCGTTTTGCCGGCGACGACGCCACGCGGCTCGCCGCCATCTCGCGCGCAGCCGCGAGCGGTGCCGATGTCGCGTTGATCGCACGCGGCGGCTACGGCCTCACGCGCATCCTCGACGCGCTCCCGTACAAGGCCCTGGCCAAGGCGATCGACAAGGGCACCGAGTTCGTCGGCTGCAGCGACTTCACGGCCCTGCAGAACGCACTGCTGGCCAAGAACGGCGCCGTCACCTGGTCCGGCCCCGCGGTCGGCGAAGACTTCGGTGCCGAAGGCGGCCCCGACGACATCATGGAAGCCTGCTTCGACGATCTGTTGACGGGGCAGGGCGAGGGCACCGGCTGGCGCATGCCCGTGCGCGACGCCGAACTCAAGATCAAGCCGATCGAAGACGCCGTGCTCTGGGGCGGCAACCTCTGCGTGCTGACCAGCCTGCTGGGCACGCCGTACTTCCCGATGGTCGATAAGGGCGTGCTCTTCATCGAGGACACCAACGAGCATCCGTACCGCATCGAGCGCATGCTCGACCAGCTGAAGCTCGCGGGCGTGCTGGCGCGGCAGAAGGCCATCGTGTTCGGCCAGTTCACGGGCGTGCGCAACATCGCCGGCTATGACCGCGGCTTCGGCATGAACACGGTGATCGACCGGCTGCGCGCCAGCCTGAAGAAGGTGCAGGTGATCGCTGGCCTGCCGTTCGGGCATGTGCAGACCAAGGTGCTGCTGCCGGTGGGTGCGAAGGTGGCGCTGGCCGCCGAAGGGCGCGATGTGTTCCTGGTGTGGGGCCATCGGCATGCCCATCATGACCATGACCATCATGGTCACGACCATCACCATCACCACGATCACTGAGTCGAAAAAAAAGCGGCCACCGGTGCCGCTGCGATGCCGGCCGGTCAGGCCATCACTGGTTCGTGAAGCGCTGATGGACGCGCGGGCCCATCGAGCCGGGCAGGCCGCCCTTGAACATGCTGTTGATTTCCTTCATCTGGCGTCGCGCGGCCGATTCGCCGTCGATGGCGCTCAACGCGACCATCACGTCCTGACGCAGATACCAGAGGGTCTCGACGTCGCCTGCAAAGCGCACGCGCTGGCTGATGCGCTGGATCGACTGGCCACCGCGGCCCTGGAGCACCGACAGCATGGCCGTGCGAATCCGCCCGAGCTGACTTTCCCCGACCTGCCGCGAGCCCAGGCCGGGTACGTTCAGGAGCTGAAAAAGACGGCGAAAGAGCAGCATGTCACGAAAAGCGTATTGCCGGGAGCTGAGACGGTCGCTACCTTAAGCCTCAGTTCGCCGAGACACAAGATGTGAAACACCGTTTCTTGTTTGCAAACAACAAGCTTTAGCGGTCACTTTTGATGTTATTTGAATTTTGAGTCAAAAAGTATTAAAAAACTTTCGACTCCATTTCCACCGGCGCGCCAAATCGCCCTTGCATCATGCAGCGTCAACAAGAAAGTTCTGCGGATCGTTCCTTGCATGTGCAGGCGCATGTCGGGGAAACTTCTTGCAGGAGCGGCGAGAGGCCCTGAGCAATATCAACCAGCGCTTGCAGCCACAAGAAAAAACAGTATGGGTGTCAATTCCACAGTCGTTTTCGCGGACTTGACCGGAAGTACCAGGGTCTTCGAAGCCATGGGGAACGCGCGTGCCACCGAGACCGTGACGCGTTTGACCCAATGGATCGGGCGCGTGTGCGAGGCGCACGGAGGCCGGGTCGTGAAATCGTTGGGCGACGGCGTGTTCGCCATCTTCTCGGGCGGCGCGGCCGCCACGCACGCGGTGATCGAGCTGCAGCGATACCACCAGAAGCGCCTGGCCGGCTGGCCCGTGCCGCTGCGCATGGCGCTGCAGATCGGCGTGGCGAGCGGCGACGTGGTCGAGGTGGAGGGCGACTGCTTCGGTGACGCCGTCAACCTGGCTTCACGCCTGAGCGATCTGGCCGGCCCCGGCCAGATCTGGGTTACCGAGGCGGTGATCAATCAGTTGCACGAAGGCGCCGTGCAGCACCGTGACCTCGGCCCGATCAACATCCGCGGGCGCAGCGAGATGCAGGTCGTCCACCGCCTCGACTGGCAGGAGGACCTGACCAGCTTCCTGACCGTGCCGGCCGCGCTCGTGCCGGCGCGGCTGCCCGACTCCACCTTCGGCCACATCGAGCTCGCGTGGCTGGACGTGCGCTCGATGTTCCGCATCGACCAGCTGCCGATTCACCTGGGGCGCGTCGGCGACGCGCAGTTCGTGGTCAACGACCCGCGCGTGTCACGGCTGCATGCGCGCATCGAGGAGCGGCAGGGCAGTTGTGTGCTGATCGACGTCAGCACCTACGGCACCTGGGTGCGCTTCCATGGCAACGGCGGGTTGAGCCACGAGATCGCGCTGCGGCGCGACGAATGCGTGCTGCACGGCCGCGGCGAGATCGGCCTGGGCGCACCGCTGAGCGACTTCAGCGCGCCGACCATCGCCTTCAACACGACCGGCGACGACGTGATGCTGTCGCGCCGCGCGATCGTGGATTGATGACCAACTGAGAATCTCGTTCACGTTTGGCAACCAGCTGGTGGGGTTTCGCGTGCACCACGCGGGGGCGTGCGGCGTTGCAGGACGACCCCGGCGCCGTTCGCGCCGGGCCTGGAGCCACCATGCATTCCCCAAGTGATTCTTCTGTTTTCAGATGGGCCGCCGTCGCGGTGATCGCGGCCGGCGCGCTGCTCGCCACGGGCGCTGCCAGCGCGCGCACGAGCTGGTCGGTGCAGATCGGCACGCCCGGCGCGGTCTATGCGCCGCCGTACTACGTGCCGCCGCCCGTCTATGCGTATCCGGCCCCGATCTACTACGAGCCACCGCCCAGGGTCTATTACCGTCCGCCGCCGCCCGTGTACTACCGGCCGGCTCCGATCTACACCCCGCCACGCGGACGCCTCTACTACGGCCCCGGCTATCCCTACCGTCCACCGAACGATGATGACGACGACGATGACCGCGATTGACCCGCGGCCCGCGTGCTGGCGGGCATGCCAATTCTTGGCGTGAACCCTGACGAAAACGTCACATTCGGTCACATTTGTAAGATCAAAGAATTCAATTCATGCCCGAAAGACTGTTTCAGCCTGGGGCATGACACTTGCCTTGGATCGCTCAACCGGCGCGGAGGGCGCTGAAGGAGCGACAAAAAATGCAGACCAGCGTTCGGCCATTCACCGATGTCGAGGCCGCCATCGCGGCGGTGGAGGCCTTGGACGGCGAACTCCGGAAGTTCGAGCTGGCCGTGGGGGACAACCTCCAGGACAGCATCGGCCTGCAGATGGCGCAGATCACCGATCGCGCGCTCGCACGCGGCTGGGAACCCAGCGGCTTCATCCAGAAGGAAGGTTTTCGCCTGTACCGCTACCGCGCGATGCGCTGAAGGGCGAGGGCGCCAAGCCCGGACAAGCCCCGGCTTCAGGCCGGCGCCAGGATGCGCTCGAGCGCGCCGATGTCGATGGGCTTTTGCAGGTGGTGGTCGAACAGCGCTTCACCCGGCGCCGCGTTCGCCGCGTCCCGTTCCGAAAACCCCGAGATCGCCACCAGCAGCCGCGGCGTGCCTTCGGCGGGGGCGGCGCGCAGCCGGCGTGCCACCTCGGTGCCCGGGAAGTCGGGCAGGGTGAGGTCGATCAGCGCCGCATCGAAGTGCTCACCGGCGGCCGCGTCCAGGGCCTGTTGCGCCGTGTAGGTGCAGCGGGCGGTGTGGTCCTGCAGCGTCAGCAGTTCGCGCAGCAGGTCGGCCGCGGCCTCGTTGTCGTCGACGATCAGCACATTCACAGTTGTTTTCTCTCGGCATCCATTGATTGCGATCCCGGAGTATCGACGCTGCACCCACCGGAAACCGTAACAAGGCCCTAGTTTGTGATCTCTCCGGTGTCCGGCGTGGCAACGGGTGGCTGCAAGGGCAGCTCGACGAAAAAGCGGGCGCCCTGGCCCTGTGTGCTCTCCACGCCGATGCGGCCCGCATGCAGGCTCACGATCTTGTGCGTGATGTACAGGCCCAGGCCCAGACCGGCCGCGTGCTTGCGGCTGACGTCGGTGCGCTCGAACTGTTCGAAGATGCGCTGGTGGTCCTCGGGCGAGATGCCGATGCCCTGGTCGCGCACGCTCACGACCGCTTGGTCGCCGTCCAGCCGCACCGTCATCTCGACCGGCTTGCCGCCGCCATAGCGCAGCGCGTTGGTCAGCAGGTTGGTCAGCACCTGTTCGATGCGGAACTCGTCCCACACGCCGCGCAACGTCTCGGGCGCCTCCAGTGTGATCGTGCTGCCCGCCGCTTCGGCCTGGTGGCGCAGGTTGTCCACCACGGCGTGGGCCAGCGAGGCGAGGTCGACCGGCTTGGTCTGGATCGACAAGGCATCGCGCCGCAGCCGCGTCACGTCGAGCATGTCGTCGATCAGCCGGACCATGTTGCGGATCTGCCGCTGGTCGCGCTCGATCATCGTGGGCAGCTTCTCGGGCGCGAAGCTATCGAGCTTGCCCTTGGACAGGTGCAGCTGCCGCAGCTGCGCTTCGAGGTAGAGCGTGTTCAGTGGTGTGCGCAGCTCGTGCGACACCATCGACATGAAGTCGTCGCGCATGCGCACCGCGCGTTCCAGCTCGCGCTGCGTGTGCTGCAGCTGCTGCACCAGCTCTTCCTGCTTGCGGTGCGCAGCCGCCAGTGATTCCATCTCGTGGCGCAGCGCCTTGCGGTGCTGGTGCAGGTCGACGAACACGCTGACCTTGCTGACCACCGCGTGCGGGTCGAGCGGCTTGTGCAGGAAATCGACCGCGCCGCTTTCGTAGCCCTGGAAGGCGTAGTTCATCTCGCGTCCGGCGGCGCTCACGAAGATGATCGGGATGTGCCGCGTGCGCTCGGTGCCGCGCATCAGCTCGGCCAGCTCGAAGCCGTTCATGCCGGGCATCTGCACGTCGACGATGGCGAGCGCGAATTCATGCTCCAGCAGCAGCGCCAGCGCGGCCTCGGCCGAGCCGGCGCGGTACACCAGCCGCCCGGGCGCGCGGATCAGCGCCTCGAGCGCCAGCAGGTTCTCGGGCAGGTCGTCGACGATGAGCAGCTTGCTTTCGACCTCAATGGGCATGGACGGGCTCCAGTTGCTGCAGCAGGGTGCGCAGTTCGCACAGGGGAAGCACGTGGTCGGGTGCGTGGCGCGCGATGGCGGCGAGAGGCATGGTGGGAACCAGGGCTTCTTTCGGGTCTTGTACGGCGGTGAGTCCGCCGGCGCGATGGATGTGGAGCAGGCCTTCGGCGCCGTCCTCGTTCGCGCCGGTCATGAGGAATCCCGCCACCGACGGCCCGTAGGCGTCGGCGGCCGAGGCCATGAGCACATCGATGGAGGGGCGCGAGAACAGCACGGGCGGCTCGCAGCTCAGCGAGAAGCGGCGCCCGCGCTCGATCGACAGGTGGTAGCCGGGCGGTGCGAAGTACAGGCAGCCGTCTTCCAGCGGCATCTTGTCGAGCGCCTCGTGCACGGGAATCGAGAGGCGCTGCGCAAAGATCTCGGCCAGGTGGCTCTCGTGCGACTCGGGCAGGTGCAGCACCACGGCCATCGGAATGCGCCAGCCCGCGGGCAGGCCGTCGAGCACCGCCCCGAGCGCGTCGATGCCGCCGGCCGAGGCGCCGAGCACCACGGCCTCCACGCGGCGAACCGGAAACGAACGGGGCGTGCCGGCGCGCTTCATGCGACCTTGCGGTAGATGCGTTCGGACCGCGCGTGGGCGTCGAAGCGGTCGGCGTAGCCCGAGAAGTCGATGCTTTCCTTCGAGCCCAGGCCGAGAAAACCGCGGTGCGACAACGACTCGTGGAACAGCCCGAGCGCGCGGTCCTGCAACTGGCGGTTGAAGTAGATGAGCACGTTGCGGCACGACACCAGCTGCGTCTCGGCGAACACGCTGTCGGTGGCCAGGCTGTGGTCGGCAAAGATGACGTCGGCGCACAGCGACGGGTCGAAGCGCGCAGCTTCGTAGGCGGCGGTGTAGTAGTCGGAGAACGCGCTGAGACCGCCTGCGCGCTGGTAGTTGGACGTGTAGCCGCGGATCGCCTCCAGCGGAAAGATGCCCTGGCGCGCCTTCTCGAGCGAGGCCGGGTTGATGTCGGTGGCGTAGATCTGCGTGCGTTCGAGCAGCCCTTCTTCGCGCAGCAGGATGGCCAGCGAGAACACCTCCTCGCCCGTGCTGCAGCCCGCCACCCACACCTTGACCGAGGGGTAGGTGTGCAGGATCGGCACCACGTGCTGGCGCAGTGCCAGGAAGTAGGCCGGGTCGCGGAACATCTCGCTCACGGGGATCGTCAGGTACTGCAGCAGCTGGCCGAACAGCGTCGCGTCGCGCAGCACGCGGTCCTGCAGCGCCGAGATGCTGGGCAGTTCGAGCTGTTCCAGCGCGTACAGCACGCGGCGCTTCTGCGAAGCGGTCGTGTAGTTGCGGAAGTCGTAGCTGTACTTGAGGTAGATGGCCTCCATCAGCAGGCGCAGCTCGATCTCGGTGTCGCTCAGCGGCTGGAGTTGCACGGGTCCGCTGGCCGGCGCATTGGCCGGTGTCGAGGAGGGGAGAGGCTTTCGCGTCACAGGCGCTCCATCTTCGGCATCCACACGCGCAGCAGCGAGAACAGGCGCTCCAGGTCCACCGGCTTGGCCAGGTAGTCGCTGGCGCCTGCGGCCAGGCACTGGTCGCGGTCGTCCTTCATGGCCTTGGCGGTGATGGCGATCACCGGCATCTTCACGAAGCGCGGGTCGGCGCGCAGCCGGCGCGTGGCTTCCAGGCCGTCCATCTCCGGCATCATCACGTCCATCAGCACGAGGTCGATCTCGCTCACTTGGTCGAGCCGCTCCAGCGCCTCGCGGCCGTTGCGCCCGATCTCGACCGTGGCGCCGCGCTGCTCCAGCGCACTGGTGAGCGCGAAGATGTTGCGCACGTCGTCGTCCACCAGCAGGATGGTGCGGCCCTCGAAGATGCGGTCGCGTCCGCGCGCCGTCTTCAGCATGCCCTGGCGCTCGCTCGACAGCTCGGCCTCCACCTTGTGCAGGAACAGCGTCACTTCGTCGAGCAGCCGCTCGGGCGAGCGCGCGCCCTTGATGATGATCGAGCGCGAGTAGCGCTGCAGCTCGGTTTCTTCGTCACGCGTGAGGTTGCGCCCCGTGTAGACGATGACCGGCGGGAACGACACGATCTCTTCCGCCGCCATCTGCTTGAGCAGTTCGCTGCCCTGCATGTCGGGCAGGCGCAGGTCGGTGACCATGCAGTCGAACACGCGCGTGCGCAGGAGATCCAGCGCCTCTTCGCCGGAGCCGACCGCGACGATCTCGATGTCGTCGTCGCCGATCAGCTGGATCACGCTCTCGCGCTGTCGCGCGTCGTCTTCCACCAGCAGCACGACCTTGACCTTCTGCGTGAGCTTTTCCTCCAGCCGCGCGAACACCTTGGTCAGCTCTTCGCGCGTAGCGGGTTTCAGCGCGAACCCGATGGCGCCCATGTGGAGGGCGGCGGCCTGTGCGTTGTCGGCGGCCGAGACCACGTGGATCGGAATGTGCCGTGTGTGCGGCGAGTCCTTGAGCTTTTGCAGCACGTCCAGGCCGGTGCTGTCGGGCAGGCGCATGTCCAGCAGGATCGCGTCGGGCACGAACTGCGTGGCCAGCTCGAAGCCATCGGCCGCACCGTGCGCCACCAGGCAGCGGTAGCCCAGTTCATGCGCCAGGTCGTACAGGATGTGGGCGAACTGGGGCTCGTCCTCGATCACCAGCACCCGGCGCACCTGGTCGCGCGGAATGGAGCGGTCGTCCGCGAAGCGCGGGGCCGGCACGACCGGCGCCGGGGCAGGCGGCGCGAGCGGCGGGGGCGACAGCACGGCCGGTGCATGCGAGTTCGAGGACGCAGAGGACGTCGACATGGAACGCAGCGCGCCCACCGAGCCCACAGGCATGGCCGGTGCGGGCGCGGTCTGCGGCGCGCGCGGCGGCAACTGCAGCGTGAAGGTGCTGCCCTGGCCAGCCTCGCTCTTCACCGTCAGCGTGCCGCCGAGCAGCTGCGTCAGGTCGCGCGAGATCGATAGGCCCAGGCCCGTGCCGCCATAGCGTCGGCTGGTGGTGCCGTCGGCCTGGCGGAAGGCCTCGAAGATCAGCTCGTGCTGCTGCGGGTCGATGCCGATGCCCGAGTCGTGCACCGCAAAGGCCGCGCCGCCGTCGGCCGTGGCCGACACCGTGAGCGCCACCTCGCCGCGCTCGGTGAACTTGATCGCGTTCGACAGCAGGTTCTTCAGGATCTGCTCGACCCGCTGCCGGTCGGTGATCAGCAGGGCCGGCGCATCGGGCCGCAGCTCGAGGCGGAACTCCAGGTTCTTGTCGCCCGCGAGCGGGCGGAAGGTGCTTTCCAGGCTCTGGGCGAGCTTGTCGAGCGGCACCTCCTCGGGCACCAGCTCCAGCTTGCCGGCCTCGACCTTGGCGATGTCCAGGATGTCGTTGATGAGCACCAGCAGGTCGTTGCCCGAGGCGTAGATCGATTCCGCGAACTTCACCTGTTCCAGCGTCAGGTTGCCCTGCGGGTTGTCGCCCAGCAGCTTGGCCAGGATGAGCGCGCTGTTGAGCGGCGTGCGCAGTTCGTGCGACATGTTCGCCAGGAACTCCGACTTGTAGCGGCTGGCGCGCTGCAATTCGTCGGCACGGTCTTCCAGGTCGCGTTGCACGCGGCGCAGCGCGGTGTTGCGCTGGTCGAGTGCCTCGGTGCGCTCGGAGAGCTGGCTGTTGGTCTGCTCCAGTTCGGCCTGCTGGTTCTCCAGCATGGCCTGCGAGGCGCGCAGGGCGCGCGACTGTTCTTCGAGCTCTTCGTTGGCGGTGCGCAGCTCTTCTTGCTGCACCTGCAGTTCTTCGTTGAGCTGCTGCGTCTCGGCCAGCACGTCCTGCAGCTGCTCGCGATAGCGCGCCGCCGCCAGCGAGGTGCCGATGTCGTCGGCCACCAGGTCGAACAGCTTGCCGCTGCGCTCGTCGGGCGTGCCCGGCAGGCCGAGTTCGACCACGCCGTTGACCGCGCCGTCGCTCGACACCGGCAGCAACAGCACGGCCTTGGGCGCCATCTCGCCGAGGCCGGAGTTCACCTTCAGGTAGTCGGCCTGCACCGGGTCGACCAGCATGCGGCGCTGCTCGGCGGCCGCCTGGCCGACCAGGCTTTCGGTGGGGGAGAACACCTGCGGCGAGGCTTCGGCCTCGCTGGAGAAACCGTAGCTTGCGGCGCGCCGCAACGGGCCGTGGCGTTCGCGCACATAGAGCGCACCGACCGAGCTGCCGAGGTGGCGCGAGAAGAACGCCAGGATCTTGCGGCCCATGTCCGGCGCGCTGAGTTCGCCGACCAGCTCGCCCACCAGTTCGGTCTGCGCGTTGCGCAGCCAGGCCTCCTGCGACAGGCGCTCCGCGTGGGCCGCCTGCTCGCGCAGCACCACGTCATAGCTGTCGGACAGCCGCACCAGCTGGCGGCGCCCGAAGAACGCCACCAGCCCGGAGTACACCAGCGTGAAGAGCAGGAACAGGCCCACCACCCACCAGCTCGTGCGGTTGGCCTCGTTGTTGCGCTGGAAGCGCAGCGCCTGCTCGGTGTCCATGAAGGCCGTGAACTCGGCGCGCATCTCGTCGGTCAGGCGCTTGCCGCGGCCCAGCCGGACGACGGCGTTCAGGTCCTGGCCATCACGGCGCGCCTCGATCATTTCGCGCGAGAACGCCAGCCACGATTCCTGCAGGCCGGCGATGCGGTTGATACGTTCCACCTGCTGGCGGTTGTCCGACACCTGCAGCCGCAGCGCGTCGGTGTCGGCCTTCAGGCGCGGCAGGGCCGCCTGGTAGGGCTCGAGAAAACTTTCCTCGCCGGTGATCAGGTAGCCGCGCATGCCGGTTTCCATGTCGATGGAGCGGCGCTGCAGTTCGCTGGCGGCGCGCGTGACCTGGTCGGTGTGCTCCACCCAGCTGATGGTCGACAACAGATACAGGATGAGCGCGACGAACGCCACCGCGCCGACCAGGCCACCGAGCAGCGGCAGCTTGAGGTTGCGGCCGAGCAGGCGGTCGAATTCGGCGGGATCGATCGCGGAGGGTGTTTTCATGAACGCATTTGTAAGCAAAACTTGTTGAGTCTTGCCGAAAAAGTTCATTAGACCTGTCGGAGAAGACCCCGATACCGTTTTGTGTGACGTATTGCCGCATTGGGCGCCCGGTATACTGTTATTTCATACAGTATCGGCGGCATGCCTCCCGAACCCCATTCCATCCCGTCCGCCACGGCCTCTGCCGCGGTGCCGGCGGTGCACGTCGTGTCCGTCAAGGCCTTGTGCGCGTTCGGCGCCAAGGCCGGCGACCTTGACCTGCGCTTCGTGCCCGCACCCAGCGCGCTCGAAGGCATGGCCGGCCATGCGCTGGTGCAGGCCCGGCGCGGCGGCGACTACCGCAGCGAAGTGCCGCTGGACAGCACCTGCGGCAACTTGCGCGTGCGTGGCCGCGCAGACGGCTACGACCCCGCACAGGCGCGGGTGGAAGAAATCAAGACCTTCCGCGGCGACTTCGACGCCATCCGCGCCAACCACCGCGCCCTGCACTGGGCGCAGGTGCGCTGCTACGGCTCGATGCTCTGCGCGCAGGAAGGGCACGACAGCCTGACCGTCGCGCTGGTCTACCTCGACCTGGCCAGCGGCGACGAGACCGTGCTGGAGGAGCACCACACCCGCGACACCCTGCGCACGCACTTCGAAGCCCTGTGCGCGACCTACAGCGACTGGGCACGGCGCGAGGCCGGGCACCGCGCCACGCTCGACGAGGCGCTGGCGCGGCTCGAGTTTCCCCACGCCGCCTTCCGCACCGGCCAGCGCGAACTGGCCGAGGCGGTCTACCGCGCCGCCGTCGGCAAGCGCTGCCTGCTGGCGCAGGCGCCCACGGGCATCGGCAAGACGCTGGCCACGCTCTTTCCGCTGCTCAAGGCGCGGGCGGCGCACCGGCTCGACAAGGTGTTCTTCCTCACCGCCAAGACCTCCGGCCGGCCCGTGGCGCTCGACGCGCTGCGGGTGCTGGGGCAGGGCGGCGCACGCCCGCGCGTGCTCGAGCTGGCCGCCCGCGAGAAGGTCTGCGAGTACCCCGACCGCGCCTGCCACGGCGAGGCCTGCCCGCTGGCGCGCGGCTTCTACGACCGCCTGCCCGCCGCGCGCGCCGAGGCCGCGCAGGTCGGCTGGCTCGACCGCGAGGCCCTGCGGCGGGTCGCGCTCACACACGAGGTGTGTCCCTATTTCCTGGCCCAGGAAATGACGCACTGGAGCGACGTCATCGTGGGCGACTACAACTACTACTTCGACGGCAGCGCCTTCCTGTTCGCCGGCATGAAGGACGCCGGCTGGCGTGTCGCCGTGCTGGTCGACGAGGCCCACAACCTGCTGGAGCGGGCGCGCGGCATGTACACCGCCAGCCTCGAAGGCGGGGCGCTCGAAGAAGCGCACCGCGCCGCGCCCGCCGCCGTGCGCGGTCCGCTGGCGCGTCTGTTCCGCGAATGGGACACGCTGCAGCAGGCGCAGACCGCCGACTACGACACCGCCGACGAGATCCCCGAGCGCTTCCTGCGCACGCTGCAGGCCGCCAACACCGCGATGGCCGAGCACTTCGCGGCCACGCCCGACGCGGCGCAGGGCCCGCTGCAGCGCTTCTTCTTCGACGCGCTGCATTTCGCGCGGCTGGCCGAGGCCTTCGACGACCACTCGGTGTTCGAGCGCACGCTGGGCGCTACGCAGGAGCAGCGCAGCCTGGCGATCCGCAACCTCGTGCCTGGTCCGTTCCTCGAAGGCCGCTTCGCCGACGCTGTGTCGGTCACCTGCTTCTCGGGCACGCTCGCGCCGTTCGCGTTCTACCGCGACGCGCTCGGCCTGCCCGAAGACACGGCACTGCTCGACGTGGCGTCGCCGTTCCACAGCCGGCAGTTGCGCGTCGAAGTGGCGACGGACGTCTCCACGCGCTTTCGCGACCGCGCCGGCTCGTTGCGCCATGTGGCGGACATCATCGGCGCGCAGTTCGAACGCCTTCCCGGCAACTACCTGGCCTTCTTCAGCAGCTTCGACTACCTCGACAAGGCCTGCGCAGCGTTCTCGCGGCGCCACCCCGGCGTGCCCGTGTGGGCGCAGACGCGCGGCATGCGCGAGGCCGACCGCCACGGCTTCGTCGCACGCTTCGAGGAAGGCGGGCAGGGCATCGGCTTCGCCGTACTCGGCGGGGCCTTCGGCGAGGGCATCGACCTGCCGGGCAGCCGGTTGATCGGCGCCTTCGTCGCGAGCCTGGGGCTGCCCCAGTACAACGCGCTGAACGAGATCACGCGCGAGCGCATGCAGTCGCGCTTCGGCAAGGGCTACGAATACACGTACCTCTATCCGGGCCTGCAGAAGGTGGTGCAGGCCGCGGGCCGCGTGATCCGCACCGAGGCCGACGTGGGCGTGCTGCACCTGCTCGACGACCGCTTTGCACGCGCCGAAATCCGCGAGCTGCTGCCGGCCTGGTGGCATGTGCAACTGGCCGGGGAGGCTGAAGAAGATGCGCGCCATCCGACGCCTTGAGCATGCCGGCCAGCCCGACCTGTTCGGCGAGGCGCCTGCCGCGGCCATCGAGGGCCTGCGTTACGACACGGAATTCCTGTCACACGAGGACGAGGCCAGCCTGCTGCGCATCGTGCAGCGCCTGCCGCTCAAGGAGATGCGCTACAAGGAATACACCGCGCGCCGCCGCGGCACCAGCTTCGGCGGCAGTTACGACTTCGACACCAACCGCCTGAAACCCGGCGCGCCGCTGCCCGAGGCGCTGCACCCGCTGCGCGCGAAGGCGGCAGCCTGGGCCGGCGTCGCTCCCGAAGACCTCACCCACATGCTCATCGCCGAGTACCGCCCCGGCACGCCGCTGGGCTGGCACCGCGACGTGCCCGACTTCGAGGACATCGTCGGCGTCTCGCTGCACGGCGACGCGGTGATGCAGTTCCGGCCGTACGTGCCGGGCGGGCCCGCTTCGGGGCCGGCTGCGCTCGAAATCCTCGTCGAGCCGCGCTCCGTGTACCTGCTGCGCGGGCCGGCGCGCTGGGCATGGCAACATGCCATCGCGCCGACCGAGGCGCTGCGCTATTCGATCACCCTGCGCACCCGGAGAACACGCGCGCCATGAACCGCACCACCTTTCTCAAGCTGCTCACGCAACACCTTTTTCCCGTGCTGAAGGCCGAAGGCTTCCAGGGTTCGGGCCAGACGCTGCGGCGCATCGATGGGCCCGTGATCCACGTCTTCAACGTGCAGGGCGCCAGCGGCGGCAAGGCCTGCTACCTGAACCTCGGCGCGCACCTGGACTTCCTGCCACCCGAGGGCGGCTCGCCGGTGGCGCCCGATGCCCTGGAGGAGTCGCACTGCGTGTTTCGCGACCGCCTGGACCCACCGCCCGGCGCTGCGTTCGGATGGGCCTACGGCACCACCAGGGAGCAGGCCGAGGAAAACATCGCATTCATCGTGAGCGAGTGGGAAGGCCCTGGGCGGGCCTTCTTCGCCCGGCACGGCAGCTACCCGCAAGGCTTCGCGCAGATGTTGACCGAGACCGATCCGAACGGGATCCATGCGCGAACCGCCTTGCACCTCGCACGGATTGCTGTCCACCTGGGCGACCGGGCACGGGCACAGGCCCTGGTCGATGCGGGCCTGGCGCGGGCGCCGGAGCGGGCCACGGCCTTGAAGGCAGAGCTCGCGCAAGTGCTGCCGGCCTAGCAAATAAATCGGCAGCAGCGCACGCCAGACTGCGCTGACGCACAGCGCATGCCTCTTCCGACCCACGGGGCGGCACAGGCGACCAGCATGAAGGCTTCTTTCTTTCCTCCCGAAGGAGCGCTGACATGCCAAGAGGTGACAAGTCGTCCTACACGGACAAGCAGAAACGCAAGGCCGAGCACATCGAGGAAGGCTACGAGCATCGCGGCGTGGCCAAGGGCGAGGCCGAGCGCCGCGCCTGGGCCACGGTGAATGCCGAGAGCGGCGGTGGCAAGAAGAGCGGCTCGGGCCGCGGCAAGTCCGAGAACCACGGGCCTTCGCGCAAGGGTGGTCGCCTGGGCGGCGCCGCGGCCGCGAATCGCACCGCTGCCGAGCGGTCGGCGTCCGCGAAGAAGGGCGCCGCCACGCGCAAGCGCAATGCCGAAAAGCGCAGCTAGCAGGGGCACGCCATGCACATCATTCTGGGTGCGACGGGCCATGTCGGCTCGGCACTGGCACAAGCGCTCCTGGCGCAGAACCAGCCCGTGACGCTGGTCACGCGCGACGCCCGAAAGACCCGGGCACAGCAGGACAAGGGCGCGCGGGTGGCGCAGGTCGACGTGTTCGACACGGCCGCGCTGCACCGCGTGATCCAGAACGGCACGCGGCTGTTCGTGCTCAACCCGCCGGCGGCGCCGTCGACCGACACGGTGGCCGAGGAACACCGCAGCCTGCGCGCGATCCTGGCCGCGGTCGAAGGCTGCAAGCTCGAAAAGATCGTTGCCGCGTCGACCTACGGCGCGCAGCCCGGCGAGGGCATCGGCGACCTGAGCGTGCTGTACGACATGGAACAGGCACTGGCCGCTGGGCCCGTGCCGCTCAGCGTGCAGCGCGCGGCCTACTACATGAGCAACTGGGACGCTTCCCTCGAGACCGCGCGCAACGAAGGCAAGGTGCACAGCATGTACCCGCCCGACTTCAAGCTGCCGATGGTGGCCCCGCACGACATCGGCGAGTTCGCGGCCCGGCTGATGCTGGCCCCGCCCGAATCCTTCGGGCTGCACCATGTCGAAGGGCCGGCGGCGTATTCGTCGGCGGACGTGGCGGCTGCCTTCGCGGCTGCGCTGGACCGGCCGGTCGAAGCGGTGCAGACGCCGCCCGCGCAGTGGGAGCAGGCTTTCCGGTCGATGGGGTTCTCCGAGCCGGCGGCGAAGTCCTATGTCGCCATGACACGGCTCACGCTCGATGAGGCCTACGAGCCGGCACAAGCGCCGAATCGCGGGGCCATTTCACTGGAGGCGTACATCACGGCGCTGGTGAAAAAGCGCAGCGGTTGAGCGGTTCGTTGAAATCAGCCACTGTCGTGTCTGAAAAGCGCGGCCGAGTCGGTCGACACCACGAGAACCGGACATTCGCTCACCATCTTTGGCGGCAGCCGGACAACTTGCAGCGGTGCTTGTCCACGTGCGGCTGGCCCGGCGGCACCGGGCAGCGCGCTCATGCAACGAACGTACGCATTTCACGGCGCAACGTCGCCCAAATTCCCCGGATTGCACCCCGCGAGCACCCGCCCGAAGCGGGTTTGCCGCGCCGTCTTTCCGTCGATACGATCCCGCGCCTTTGCCTTCGTTCCTCTCGACGGCTCAAGCTTTTTTCGGACCAGAAAGGAATGCGCGGGTGTCCTCCACAACGACCGCTTCTTCGAGCGCCAACGCGAACTGGCAGCAGCGCAGCCGTCGCCACGTGTGGCACCCCTGCACCCAGAGCATCCGCCTCGATGTGGCGCCGCCGCTGCCCATCGCGCGCGGCGAGGGCGTCTGGCTGACCGACCACGAAGGCCGGCGCTACCTCGATGCCACCAGCTCGTGGTGGGTCAACCTGTTCGGCCACGCGCACCCGGCGATCAATGCCGCGCTGAAGGCGCAGCTGGACACGCTGCCGCACGTGATGCTCGCCGGCTGCACGCACGCACCGGCGGTCGAGCTGGCCGAGCGGTTGTCGGCGCTCACGGGCCACGCGCTGGGTCATTGCTTCTATGCCTCCGACGGCGCATCGGCCGTAGAGATCGCACTGAAGATGAGCTTCCACGCGTGGCGCAACGCGGGTCGCGCCGACAAGCGCCGCTTCGTCGCGCTGCGCCACGGCTACCACGGCGAAACGCTGGGCGCGCTGCACGTGACCGATGTGCCGGTGTTCCGCGATGCCTACGCACCGCTGCTCGCCAGCGCGCACCTCGTGGCCTCGCCCGACGCGCGCGCTGCCCGGCCCGGCGAAGACGCCGCCGCCGTGGCCAACCGCGCCGCCGACGAACTGGAGGCGCTGCTGGCCGCCGAGCACGACAGCATCGCCGCCGTGATCGTCGAGCCGCTGGTGCAGTGCGCCACCGGCATGGCGATGCACGACCCTGCGTACCTGCGCCGGCTGCGCGCGCTGTGCGACTGCTTCGGCGTGCACCTGATCGCCGACGAGATCGCGGTCGGCTGCGGGCGCACCGGCACCTTCTTCGCGTGCGAGCAGGCCGGCATCTGGCCCGACTTCCTGTGCCTGTCGAAGGGCATCAGCGGCGGCTACCTGCCGCTGGCGCTGGTGATGACGCGCGATGCGATCTACCAGACCTTCGTCGACGACGACGCCGCACGCAGCTTCCTGCATTCGCATTCGTACACCGGCAACGCGCTGGCCTGCCGCGCGGCGCTCGCCACGCTCGACCTGTTCGCGCAGGAAGACGCGCTGAACCGCAACAAGGACCGCGCCGCGCGCCTTTTCGCCCGCTTGCGCGAAGGGCTGGCGGGCGGTTCGCCTGCGGTCGATCACCTGCGCCAGCGCGGAATGATCACGGCCTTCGACGTGCGCGAACCCGGCGCGCGCTTCGCCGAGCGCTTTCACCTCGCGGCGCGCGACCACGGCCTGCTGATGCGGCCCATCGGCGCGACCGTGTACCTGATGCCGCCGTATGCCATCGCCGACGACGAGATCGACCAGCTGGTGGACGGCACGCTCGCGACGCTGCGCACCGTCACCACCGCACCCCATGCCGCCACCGAAGAAGGAATCCGCGATGCTGCGCTTGCTTGAACGCCTGAACGACGAAATCACCGCACTCGACGCGCGCTCGCTGCGCCGTCGTCGGCAGATCGCCGAGACCGCCTGCGCGCCGGAGCAGATCCTCACGCTGGTCGGCGCCGACGCGCCGCGCACCATGCTCGGCTTCAGCAGCAACGATTACCTGGGCCTGGCCGCGCATCCCGCGCTGGCCGAGGCGCTGGCCGAAGGCGCGGTGCGCTACGGCACGGGCAGCGGCGGTTCGCACCTGATCCTGGGGCACTCGCGCGCGCACGCGCAGCTGGAAGACCAGCTCGGCGAGTGGATGGCGCCGCACATTCCCGAGGCGCGCAGCCTGTTCTTCTGCACCGGCTACATGGCCAACCTCGCGGTGCTGTCGGCGCTGGGCGACGGCGAGGCGGTGATCTTCTCGGAGGCGCTGAACCACGCCTCGCTGATCGACGGCACGCGACTGGCGCGCGCCCGCGTGGAGCGCTACCCGCACTGCGACCTTCAGGCGCTCGACGCGCAACTTGCGGCCTGCGACGCGGCGGTCAAGATCATCGTGAGCGACGCCGTCTTCAGCATGGACGGCAACATCGCGCCCGTGGCCGGCCTGCTCGCGCTGGCTGAGCGGCACGACGCCTGGCTGGTGATCGACGATGCGCACGGCTTCGGCGTGCTCGGCGCCACCGGGCGCGGCGCGCTGCAGGCGCTGGGGCTGCGCTCCGAGCGGCTGGTGCTGATCGGCACGCTGGGCAAGGCGGCCGGCGTGTCGGGCGCTTTCGTGGCGGCGCACCGCACTGTGATCGACTTCCTGGTGCAGCGCGCGCGGCCCTACATCTTCACCACGGCCGCGCCGCCCGCCATCGCGCACGCGCTGCTGACCAGCCTGGCCCTCATCGAGGGCGAGGAGGGCATGCGACGGCGCGCGCAACTGCGCGCCCGCATCACCCAGCTGCGCACCGGCCTGAAGCAGGTGTTGCCGGCCGACGGCAGCGCCTGGCTGGCCGACTCGCCGACCGCGATCCAGCCGCTCATCGTGGGCGACAACGCGCGGGCCATGCGGACCATGGAGCGGCTCGACGCGCACGGCCTGCGCGTCGGCGCGATCCGTCCGCCGACCGTGCCTGTGGGCACCGCGCGCCTGCGCATTGCACTGTCGGCCAGCCACACCGAGAGCGACGTGGCGCGCCTGATCGACGCGCTCGGCGAAGCGCTGGCCGGGCCCTGGCTGGAGGCCGCATGACGCGTGAACCCTTCTTGCCGCGAGAGCCCTTGCATCTGCCGCCGCCGCGCCGCTGGTTCGTCACCGGCACCGACACCGGCGTCGGCAAGACGCTGGTGAGCAGCGCCATGCTCGCGCTGCTGGCCGCCTCGGGCTTGCGCGCGGTCGGCATGAAGCCGGTGGCGGCGGGGCTGGACGCCATCGACGACGAATGGCGCAACGAAGACGTCGAGCGCCTGCAGGCGGCCGGCAATGTCGACGCGCCGCTCACCTGGCGTTGCCCCTATGTGCTGAAGGCGCCGATGTCGCCGCACCTGGCGGCGCGGGAAGAGGGCGTGCAGGTCGAGCTGCCCGTGCTGCTCGATGCCTTCGAGCGGCTGTCCGCGCAGGCCGATGCGGTGGTGGTGGAGGGCGTGGGCGGCTTTTGTGTGCCGTTGGGCGACGACCTGGACACGGCCGACCTCGCGGTGGCGCTCGATCTGCCCGTGATCCTCGTCGTCGGGCTGCGCCTGGGCTGCCTCAACCACGCGCTGCTGACCGCCGAGGCGATCCGTGCGCGCGGGTTGGTGCTTGCAGGTTGGGTCGCGAGCGTGGTCGATCCGCAGATGCTCTCGCCCGAAGGCAACCTGCAGACGCTGCGCGCCCGGCTCGGCGCGCCGCTGCTGGGCGTGGTGCCGCACCTGGAGGCACCCGAGGCCGCGCGCGCGGCTGAGCACATCGACCTGCGCGCGTTGCGTGCGAGTGCGGCCCACGCTGCGCGGCGGGGCGAGGTTGCACTGAGCGTGTCAGCCGCGGCGGCCTGAATCGGCCAGTCGCTGGGCGCGCACGCCGCCCTGGCGCGCCAGCATCCAGCCGGGGTACTCGGGCGCTAGCGCGCTCGCCTTGTCGAGCGCCGCGAGTTCGTCGGCCGTGAGCCGCACTTCGGTGGCGGCGATGTTGTCGTCGAGCTGGTCGATGCGCTTGGCGCCGACGATCACGCTGGTCACCACCGGCTGGTGCAGCAGCCAGGCCAGCGCGATCTGCGCCACCGACACGCCGCGCGGCTGCGCGAACTGGCGCATCAGGTCGATGCAGTCGTAGGCGCGTTCCACGTTCACCGGCGGAAAGTCGAAGCTTGCGCGGCGGCTGCCTTCCGCGGTGGCCGTGTGGCGGTCGACCTTGCCGCTCAGCAGGCCGCCGGCCAGCGGGCTCCAGACCATCAGGCCGAGCTGCTCGCTGCGCAGCATCGGCACCAGCTCGCGCTCCAGGTCGCGCCCGGCGACGGTGTAGTAGGCCTGCAGCGACTCGAAGCGCGCGAGCCGGTCGCGCTCGGCGATGCCCAGGGCCTTGGCGATCTGCCATGCAGCCCAGTTCGAGACACCCACGTAGCGCACATGGCCCTGGCGCACGAGGTCGTCGAGTGCGCGTACCGTTTCCTCGATGGGCGTGAGCGGGTCGGTGCCGTGGATCTGGTACAGGTCGATGTGGTCCAGCTGCAGCCGCTTCAGGCTGGCCTTCACGCCGTCCATGATGTGATAGCGCGAGGCGCCGGCCGAGTTCACGCCCTTGCTGCCGGTCTCGCCGAGCACCTTGGTCGCGACCACCACGCGGTCGCGCGGCACCTGAAGGTTCTTCAGCGCCTGGCCGGTGATGGTTTCGGAGAGGCCGTCGGAGTACACGTCGGCCGTGTCGATGAAGTTGATGCCTGCGTCGAGCGAGCGGCCGAGCAGACCTTCGGCCTCGCTCTGCTGCAGCTGGCCGATGTGCTCCCAGATGCCCGGCGCGCCGCCGAAGGTCATCGTGCCGAGGCAGAGTTCGGAAACCAGGAGGCCGGTGCGGCCGAATTTGCGGTATTGCATCGAAAGTTGTCCTTTGCGTGAGGAGGGGGCCGTCCGGCTTTCGCGATCCGCAGAAATGCCGGTGGTCGCGAAAAAGTATCCGGCCGGCGGCACCCGGCGGGTGAGCGCGTTCCTGCAAAGTCTTTGCCTATTTCTCCAGACCTCGCGCCGGGGCCGTGCAGATTGGAGGGCGCGGCGCTAAGCTGCGGGCAGCCCAATCCTCCATGGCCGCCGTCCAAGCGTGCCCCTTCTTCAGAGGCTCACCCAATGTCTGACGAAACCCCCGACACCGCCACCGTCCTCGCCATGCCGATGCCGCTGGAGCCCGAACTCGACGCCGCCCGCGAAGAGCTGGTGCAGCTCATCCGCCACATCACACGCGGGCAGGACGGCACGGTGGAATGCGCCGTGCCCGGCCTGCAGGTGCACTGCATCAGCAAGCCCGACGGCCCCAAGCACGGCTTCGCCACGCCGGCGCTGGGCCTCATCGCGCAGGGCTCCAAGCGGATCATCGTAGGCGACGACATCTACGTGTACGACCCGATGAACTACCTCGTCACCTCGGTCGACCTGCCGGTGTGCGGGCAGGTATGTGTCACCAGCGAGAACGAGCCCTACCTGGGCGTGCGGCTGGAGCTGGCGGTCGACGAGATCGGCGACCTCATCGGCGACGAGAAGCTGCCGGCCAAGGCCAATGCTCCGGCGTCGCGCGGCATGTACGTCAACCGCATCGCCATGCCGGTGCTGGAGCCGGTGCTGCGTCTGCTGCGGCTGCTCGACACGCCCGAAGACATTCCGATCATGGCGCCGATGATCAAGCGCGAGATCATGTACCGCCTGCTGGTGAACGGCGAGGGCGCGCGGCTGCGGCAGATCGCGCTGCACGACAGCCACACGCAGCGCATCGCCAAGGCCATCAGCGCGCTGCGCACGAACTACGCGCAATCGCTGCGCGTGGAAGACATGGCGCGTGCAGTGCACATGAGCGTGTCGTCGTTCCACCATCATTTCAAGGCCGTGACAGCGATGAGTCCGCTGCAGTACCAGAAGCAGCTGCGCCTGCAGGAGGCGCGCCGCCAGATGCTGATCGCCGGCACCGACGTGGCGAGCGCCGCGCACAACGTGGGCTACGAAAGCCCTTCGCAGTTCGCGCGCGAATACGGCCGCATGTTCGGCGCGCCGCCGCTGCGCGACAAGCGCCGCTGGCTCGGCGAGGCCGGCAACGACGCGACCTCGATGGAAGCTGCATAAAGCACTACATCGCATCGCACAGGCTTTGCATCGCGCCTGTGCGCCTATAGCACCTGGCGCGATTTCTTGCGTCGTCGCGGCCATGCAGGTTTCGCGAAATCTCGCTATCGTTTTGTTCGCTGCAGCACCCGCCCGCCCATGAAAGCGGGGACTACTCAACAACTCGGAGAGATGCATGCTTTGGGAAAAGAAGCTGGCGCAGTGGAGCGCCGCCGTCCGCGCACGGGCAAACCTGCCCGCGCGGCTCACCCTGTGGGACGGCCAGTCCTACGACTTCGGTGACTTCAGCGGGCCGGCGGTCACGCTGCATGTGAAGACGCCCGCGGCGCTGTCGCTGATGCTGCAGCCCACGCTCGACAACCTGGGCGAGGCCTACGTCAAGAGCAAGATCGACATCGAGGGCAAGCTCAGCGACGTGATCGACATCGCCTACGGCCTGGCGAAGACCTCGCTCGACAAGCCCGGCGGCGCGCTGCAGAACATGGCGCGCTACTTCGCGCACAGCAAGTCGTCGGACAAGAAATCCATCGAGTACCACTACGACGTGTCGAACGCGTTCTACCAGCTGTGGCTCGACGCGAACATGGTCTATTCATGCGCCTACTTCGAGAACGGCGACGAAGACCTGGCCACCGCGCAACTGAAGAAGATCGACCACATCCTCACCAAGATCGAACTCAAGCCGGGCCAGACATTGCTCGACATCGGCTGCGGCTGGGGCGCGCTGGTGATTCGCGCGGCGCAGAAGTTCGGCGCGCGCTGCGTGGGCGTCACGCTGTCGCAGAACCAGTTCGACATGGCGACCGAACGCGTGAAGGCCGCAGGGCTGCAGGACCGCATCGAGATCCGCCTGCAGGACTACCGCGACGTGACCGGCCAGTTCGACCGCATCACCAGCGTGGGCATGTTCGAGCACGTGGGCCGCAAGAACCTGCCCGACTACTTCAAGCGCGTGCAGCAGCTGCTGGCCGACGACGGCATCGTCATGAACCACGGCATCACCTCGTCCGACCCCGAGGGCGGCGGCGTGTCGTATGGCGGCGGCGACTTCATCGACCGCTACGTATTCCCCAACGGCGAGCTTCCGCACATCAGCCTGGCGCTGCAGGCCATGCAACAGGGCGGGCTCGAAGCCTTCGACGTGGAGAACCTGCGCCGCCACTACGCGCAGACTTTGCGCCACTGGAGCGACGCCTACGAAGCCCACGCCGACGAGGCGCGCGCGCTCGTCGACGAAGAGAAGTTCCGCATCTGGCGCGTGTACCTCGCGGGCTGCGCCTACGCCTTCGAGAACGACGACGTGGCGATCTACCAGATCGTCGGGCGCAAGGCGGGCAGGGCGGCCAGCACGCTGCCGTGGTCGCGCCGTTTTATCTACGAAGGCACGTCCGCGCTGCGCGCCTGAGCGGCCAGGGCCGCGCCGCGGCCCTGGGTTCGGCTATTCGAGCGTGAAGCCGATCTTCACCGTCACCTGCCAGTGCGCGACCTTGCCGTCCACCACGTGGCCGCGCGTCTCGGTGACGGTGAACCACTGGATGTTGCGCACCGTCTCGTGCGCCTTCGCGATGGCGGTCTGCACCGCATCCTCGATGCTGGTCTTGGACGAGCCGGTCAGCTCGAGCGACTTGTAGACATGGTTCGACATGGTGCTTGCTCCTTGGGTGGGTTCGCATCCATCGTAGTCAGTGCGAGGGGGGCGGCGCAACCCTCGGGCACCCGGGGATGCGAAGCAAACCGCATCAGGACATTCGCAATCCGTCGTTGGCAAGGGCGGGGGCGCTTCGCAGAATCGGCGGCATCGCTCCCCGGAGAAAACCGCCCGCCATGTCGCTGCACACCTTCGTCTCCTCGTCCCCGGCCGCTCAGGCCCGCCACATCCTCGCGCTGACCGCCATGGCCTGGCGCATCGCGCCGGCATCGCCGCATGAAGTGGCGCGCCGCGCACCGCACGGCCATGTGCCGCTGCGTGTGCGGCGCCGCCAGCACGCGGTCACGCTGGCCGCGTTGCTTCCGCATTCGTGGTGAACGGCGCGAACCCCTCAGATTCCAGATATCGATAGAGGAATTCAGCGCAAACGGCCCGCGCGAGGGCTCGCAGAATTTGAAGCATCTGCTTTCAACGCGCCTCGCCGAACACCGTGTCCTACTTGCTGTCCCTGCTCGACAAGAGCCTGATTCCCGAAGGTGCCGATGCCGCGCAGGCGTTCCAGCACACCATCGCGCTGGCCCAGCGCGCCGAGCGGCTGGGCTACCGGCGCTATTGGCTGGCCGAACACCACGGCAACCGCACGTATGCAGGTTCCGCGCCCGAGGTGCTGGCTTCGCACCTGCTCGCGAAGACCTCGCGCATCCGCATCGGCACTGGCGGCGTGATGCTGCAGCACTACAGCCCGTTCAAGGTGGCCGAGACCTTCAAGGTGCTGGCCTCGCTGGCACCGGGCCGTGTCGACCTGGGCATCGGCAAGGCGCCGGGCGGCCTGCCGCTGACCAGCAAGGCGCTGCAATCGCTGCACGATCCGGTGAAGGCCAAGGCCCTCGATTTCGAAGCGCGCCTGCGCGAACTCGATGCCTTCCTGCACGACGGTGTGGCCGCCGACCATGCCCTGGCGGGTGCCGTCGCCACACCATTCCCGCCGCAGCTGCCGCAGCGCGTGCTGCTCGGTGGCAGCCCTGAAAGTGCGCTGCTTGCGGCGCGGCTGGGCTGGCAGTTCGTCTATGCGGGGCACTTCAACGGCGACCCCGTGAACATCGAGCAATCGATCGACGCCTACCGCACCGCGACCGGACGCGCGCCGTTGCTCGCGCTCTTTGCCTTCGCCGCAGAGACGCATGACGAAGCCGCACAACTGGTGGGTGCGCTGCGCAGCTTCCGCGTGACCTTGCCCACGGGCCAGAGCGTGAACCTGCCGAGCCTCGAAGCCGCCGCCGAGTTCGCGCGGCAGGCTGGCGCGAGCGACTACCGCACCGAGGCGCGGCGCCCGCATGTCATCGCCGGCACTGGCGACGAGGTGCGCGAGGCGCTCGATGCGCTCAGCGCGCGCCACGGCATCGAGGAGTTCGTGATCGACATCCCGGTGGCGAACTTCGCCGCGCGCGCCACGGCGGTCGAGCTGCTGGCGCAGGCCCGCGAACCCGCGCTGGCCTGAGCTTCCTTTCCCACTCCCATCACAAGAACGATCGTCATGAGCAACATCCAGTTCGGCGTCATGCTGCAAGGGGCCGGCAGCCACATGAATGCCTGGAAGCACCCGGGCGGCCCGGCCGATGCCAGCGTCAACCTCGACTTCTTCATCCGCAGCGCGCAGAAGGCCGAGGCCGCGGGCATCGCCTTCGCCTTCGTGGCCGACGGGCTGTACATCAACGAGAAGTCGATCCCGCACTTTCTCAACCGCTTCGAGCCGATCTCGATCCTTTCCGCACTGGCAGCGGTGACTTCGAAGATCGGCCTGGCGGGCACGATCTCCAGCTCCTACAGCGACCCGTTCACGGTGGCGCGCCAGTTCGCCTCGCTCGACCTCATCAGTGGCGGGCGCGCGGGCTGGAACGTGGTGACCACGCCGCTCGAAGGCAGCGCCAAGAACTACAGCCGCAACCACCCCGAGCACGCGCTGCGCTACGAGATCGCCGACGAGTACCTGGCCGTGACGCAGGGCCTGTGGGACAGCTGGGACGACGACGCCTTCGTGCGCGACCGCGACAGTGGCCGCTTCTTCGACCGCGACAAGCTGCACACGCTGGACCACAAGGGCCGCTTCTTCCAGGTGGCGGGGCCGTTGAACATCCAGCGATCGCCGCAGGGGCAGCCGGTGATCTTCCAGGCCGGCTCGTCGGACGCGGGCATCGGGCTGGCCGGCAAGTACGCCGATGCAGTGTTCACGCATTCGCCCTCGCTCGAAGACACGCGCACCTTCCTCAAGCAGGTCAAGGCCAGCGCCGTGGCGCAGGGCCGCCAGGCCGGCGACGTGAAGATCTTCCCCGGCATCGGCCCCGTGGTCGCGGCCACGGAAGCGGAGGCCGAGGCCAAGTACCTCGCCATCCGCGCACTGCTGACGGTCGAGGAGGCGCTGGCCTACCTCGGCCGCTTCTTCGACCACCACGACTTCAGCCAGTACCCGCTCGATGCGCCATTCCCCGAGCTGGGCGAGATCGGCCGCAACAGCTTCCGCTCGACCACCGACCGCATCAAGGCCAACGCGAAGGCCAAGGGCCAGACGCTGCGCGAAGTCGCACTCGAAGTGGCCACGCCGCGCACGCAGTTCGTGGGCACCGGCGAGCGCATCGCGGACGAGATCATTCGCTGGGTGGACGAAGGTGCGGCCGACGGCTTCATCCTTGGCTTCCCGGTGCTGGGGCAGGGGCTGGACGACTTCATCGAGTTCGTGATTCCCGCATTGGAGGCCCGTGGTCGCTACCAGCGAGAGCTGCCCGGCCAGACCCTGCGCGACCACCTGAGCCTTCCGCGCAAGGCGAGCCGCCATGCGTCTGTGCAGGGCGACGCCGCCACCGAGCGGAAAGCCGCCTGATGGGCGTCGCGCTGCCACGGCCGGCCTTGAAGGACATCCACCGCGTCGAATCGATCATTGCCGGCTACGGCGACGAGTTCATCGCGCTGCGACGCGACATTCACCAGCACCCCGAGCTGTCCTTCAAGGAACACCGCACCTCGGCGCTCGTGGCCGAACGGCTGACGGCCTGGGGCTACGAGGTGACGACCGGCCTCGCGGGCACCGGCGTGGTCGGCACGCTGCGGCGCGGACCGGGGCGCAGCCTCGGCATCCGCGCCGACATGGACGCGCTGCCGATCCACGAAGCCACGGGCCTGCCTTATGCGAGCGAGAACGCGGGCGTGATGCACGCCTGCGGGCATGACGGCCACACGGCGATCCTGCTCGCGGCGGCGCGCTTCCTGGCCGAAGCAGGCGTCTTTCAAGGCACGCTGCACCTGATCTTCCAGCCCGCCGAAGAACTCGGCGCGGGCGCGAAGAAGATGATCGACGAAGGCCTGTTCACGCGCTTCCCGTGCGACGCGGTCTTCGGCCTGCACAACTGGCCCGGGGTCAGCACAGGGCACGTGGGCTGCGTCACCGGGCCCGCGATGGCGGCCATCGATCAGGCGCACATCACGGTGCGCGGCAAGGGCGGCCACGGCGCGCAGCCGCACGAAACGGTCGACCCGGTGGTCGCGAGCGCGCACCTGATCGCGGCGCTGCAGACCGTGGTGGCGCGCAACGTCGATCCGCTGGACATGGGCGTGGTCACCGTGGGCTCCATCCACGGTGGCGAGGCCTCCAACGTGATCCCGAACACGGTCGAGCTCAAGCTCACGGCACGCGCCTTTAGGCCCGAGGTGCGCGCGCTGCTGGCGCGCCGCATCCCGGCGCTGGCGAAGGCGCAGGCCGAGAGCTTCGGCGCCGAGGCCGAGGTGGACTACCGGCCGGGCTTTCCGCCGGTGGTCAACCACGCGGAAGAAACCGCCTTCGCGCGCACCGTGGCGCTCGACACCTTCGGCGCGGAGCGCGTTGATCCCGCCTTCCGGCCGCGCACCGCCAGCGAGGACTTCGCCTACATGCTGCAGGCACGCCCCGGCAGCTACGTGTTCTTCGGCAACGGCGAAAGCGCCTCGCTGCACAGCCCGCGCTACGACTTCAACGACGCCATCCTCGCGCCCGCGGCCGTGTACTGGGCCCGGCTGGCCGAGCGCTTTCTTTCCGTCGGCAGCGACCTCCAGGAAACCACCCCATGAGCGACTACTTTCTCTACACCACGCCCCTGGACCCCTTGGCCCGGCCGTTGATCGAAGGGCTCACCTTCGAGTACGACAGCCGCTACGGCGACGTGCTGCGAGAGCCCGGCGCCCCGCGCGAGATCGACCGCTACGCACCCGAGGTGTTCGCGCCGCCGCACGGCAACTTCGTGCTGCTGCTGCGCGACGGCATCGCCATCGGCGGCGGCGCCTTCATGCGCCACGACGAACGTACCGCCGAACTCAAACGCGTGTGGACGCACGGCGCATTGCGCCGCCAGGGCCTTGCAAGCCGCGTGCTCGCTGAATTGGAAGCGCAGGTGCTGCGCCAGGGCTACGAGCGCATCTACCTCACGACCGGCTTTCGCCAGCCCGAGGCCGTGGGCCTGTACCGCAGCCACGGCTACACGGCGCTGTTTGGGGACGTTGCCGATCCCGAGACGCCGCGCAAGCTGCCGTTCGAGAAGCACCTGGCGCAGTGGAGCGCACAGGCCCGTCCGGACACGGTGTTGAGCGAGGCGGTGTCGCGATGAACACGACCACGATCCTCGACGTCGGCCCGGAGCCGCGCAGTCCCGTGCCCGTGGCCCGGTCCGCACCTCGCACCGATGCGACGCCGCCCGCCAAGGGGGATTACTCGCATTTGCGCATCGTGCCCGCGACGTACCCGGCGCGCACGGTCGGCACGGTGTTCGCAGTGGCGGTGATCGGCCTCGTTCTGCACTCGGTGCTCACCAATCCGCGCTGGGGCTGGCCGGTGTTCGCCGAGTGGTTCTTCGCGGAGCCGGTGCTCGCAGGGCTGGGTCGCACGCTGCTGCTGACGGCGCTGGGCGCGGTGCTGGGCTTCTTCTTCGGCACCGGGCTGGCGCTGGCGCGGGTGTCGCGCTCGCCGCTGCTGGCGCGGCTGGCCTGGGTGTTCACCTGGCTCTTCCGGTCGGTGCCGGTGATCGTGCTGCTGCTGATCATCAACAACCTCGGCTACCTGTACGAGACCGTGTCGCTGGGCGTGCCGTTCACCGACCTGACGTTCTTCTCGTACCCGACCACGCAGCTCATCAGCCCCTTCGTGGCGGCGCTGCTGGGCCTCACGCTGAACCAGGCGGCCTTCGCCTCGGAGATCGTGCGCGGGGGCATCCTGTCGGTGGACCAGGGCCAGCTCGAGGCGGCGGCCGCGCTCGGTCTTTCGCGCCGGCGCCAGGCCTCGCGCATCGTGCTGCCGCAGGCCATGCGCAGCATCCTGCCCACGGCCTTCAACGACATCATCGGGCTGGCCAAGGGCACCTCGAACCTCTACATCCTGGCGCTGCCCGAGCTGTTCTACACGATCCAGATCATCTACCGGCGCAACCTGGAAGTGATTCCGCTGCTCATGGTGGCGACCGTGTGGTACCTCGTGATCCTCACGGTGCTGTCGGTGGCGCAGCACTACATCGAACGGCATTTCTCGCGCGGAGCCTTGCGCCATGCGCCGCGCTCCTGGCTGGGCGGCGTGCTGCACGGGCTGTGGGCGCGGGGCAGGGCGCCGGCCGTGGTGCCGGTGTCTGCGCCGGCCCCGGCGCCCGCGCAAGTGCCGCGCTGGAACGGCACGCGCGCACCCGGCGGCGAGGTGACGATCCACGGCGTGTCCAAACGCTTCGGCGCGCTGCAGGTGCTCGACGACGTGAGCTTCACCGCGCCGCGCGGCAGCGTCACGGTGATCCTCGGCCCCTCGGGCTCGGGCAAGTCGACGCTGCTGCGCACCATCAACCACCTGGAGCGCGTGGACGACGGCTTCATCGCCATCGACGGCGAACTCATCGGCTACCGGCGCGATGCCGACACGCTGTACGAGCTGCACGAGAAAGACATCCTCACGCGCCGCGTCGACGTGGGCATGGTGTTCCAGAACTTCAACCTGTTCCCGCACCTCACGGTGCTGGAGAACATCGTCGAGGCGCCGCAGTCGGTGCGCGGCCTTCCTCGTGCCGAGGCCGAGGCGCTGGCCCTCGACCTGCTGGCCCGCGTCGGGCTGGCCGACCGCAAGGACGCCTACCCGCGCCAGCTCTCGGGCGGCCAGCAGCAGCGCGTGGCGATTGCGCGGGCGCTGGCGCTCAAGCCCAAGGTGCTGCTGTTCGATGAGCCCACCTCCGCGCTCGACCCCGAGCTGGTGGGCGAGGTGCTCGCCGTGATCCAGGAACTCGCGAACTCCGGCACCACGCTGGTCATCGTGACGCACGAGATCGGCTTCGCCCGCGAGGTGGCCGACACCGTGGTGTTCATGGAGCAGGGCCGCATCGTCGAAACCGGTACGCCCGAGCAGGTGTTCAACGCGCCGAAGCATCCGCGCACGGCCGGGTTCCTGGCCAAGGTGCTCTGACCTTTTTTCCCTTCTTCCTCTTTCCAAACGACCGCCTTTCATGACCCATCGACGCCATCTCCTGTCCGTTCTTCTGGCCGCCTTGCTGCCCCTGGCCGCCACGGCCCAGACCGCCCCGGCGCCCGACCTGAGCCCGGAGCAGCCAGGCCGCCCGCGCGCGCAGAAGATCGAAGAAGCCGTGCGGCTCGCGAAGGACTTCAAGTTCCAGAAGGAAGGCGTGCTCGTCGTCGGCACCACCACCGGCCGGCTGCCGTTCGCGGCCTATGCCAGCGACACCAAGACGCCCGTGGGCAATGCGCCCGACATCGCGCAACTGGTGGCCGACAGCCTCGGGCGCAAGCTGGAGCTGGTGTCCACCGCCTGGGCCGATTGGCCGCTGGGCCTGCAGTCGGGCAAGTTCGACGTGGTGGTCTCGAACGTGACCGTGACCGAGGAGCGCAAGGAGAAGTTCGACTTCTCGACCTACCGCAACGACCAGCTCGGCATCTACGTGAAGTCGAACAGCAAGCTCGGCGCCATCAAGGAGCCGAAGGACATCGCGGGCCTGAAGCTCATCGTGACGGCCAGCACGAACCAGGAGCAGATCCTGCTGCGCTGGAACAAGCAGAACCTGGCCGCGGGCCTCAAGCCCATCGAGATCCAGTACTACGACGACGATGTGGTGCAGCGCCTGGCGATCCAGTCGGGCCGCGCCGATGCATATGTCGGCCCCAACGCCATCGCAGCTTACGAGGCGCGCGACGGCAAGACCCGGCTGGCGGGGCTGGTGTCGGGCGGCTGGCCGCTCAATGCGGAGATCGCCGTCACTTCGCGCAAGGGCTCAGGCATTGCCGAGGCCGTCACGCTGGCGCTGAACACGCAGATCAAGAACGGGAACTACGGGAAGGCGCTGTCGCGCTGGAACCTCGCGTCGGAGGCGATCGAGGTGGCGCGCACCAACCCGCCCGGCCTGCCGAAGAACTGAGGGGAGGGGACCATGTCGCTCAAGAAGAAACTGGGGGCACTGGCCGCCCTCGGCCTGATGACGTTCCTGCCGGCGGCACACGCCGCCGACCCTTTCGACTTCAGCCCCGCGCAGCGCGGGCGCCTGCACACCGGCAAGGACGCCGAGGCCGTCAACGCGATTTCGCCGAGCTTCAAGTTCGTGAAGGAGAGCGTGCTGACCATCGCGATCGCGCCGTTCGCGCCGCCGATCTCCACCTACGCCACGGACGCGAAGACGGTGGTGGGCTTCGACCCCGACTTTGCGCACCTCATCGCCGAGGCGCTGGGCCTGAAGCTCGAGCTGTTGCCCATCGCCTGGGCCGACTGGCCGCTGGGGCTGAGTTCGGGCAAGTACGACGCGGTGATCTCCAACGTCGGCGTGACCGAGCAGCGCAAGGAGAAGTTCGACTTTTCCACCTACCGCCTCGGCCTGCACGGCTTCTACGTGCGCACCGACAGCGCCATCCAGGCGATCCGCGAGCCGAAGGACGTGGCGGGACTGAAGCTCACGACCGGCGCGGGTACGAACCAGGAACGCATCCTGCTCGAATGGGACCGACAGAACGTGGCGGCTGGCCTGAAGCCGGTGTCGATCCAGTACTACGACGACGATGTGACGCGCTGGCTGGCGGTGACCACCAAACGCGTCGACGCCAACTTCAACCCCAACGCGCCGCAGGCCTACGAGGCCGCGAAGAACGGGCAACTGCGGTTGGCCGGCACGGTCAACGCGGGCTGGCCGCTGAAGTCGGACGTGGCCGTGGCCACGCGCAAGGGCAGCGGCCTGGCAGTGGCGCTGACCACCGCGGCCAACAACCTGATCCGCAACGGCACCTACGGCAAGGCGCTCGCGCGCTGGCGCCTCGCGGAAGAGGCGCTGCCGAAGTCCGAGGTCAACCCGCCCGGGTTGCCGAAGTTCTGAGCACGCGACGCACAAGAAGCGCACGACCCATGACCATCCACCACATCGGTTTTCTCACGCCCGGCAACTACGACGAGGCCGACCCGCACGCGGGCCTCGAGGCCGCGCTGCGGCTGTTCGAATTCGGCGAGCGACGCGGCTTCGACAGCGCCTGGGTGCGCCAGCGCCACCTGGAGCGCGCCGTGTCGTCGGCACCGACCTTCCTGGCCGCCGCGACGCAGCGCACGCGCCGCATCGAACTCGGCGCGGCGGTGATCCAGATGGGCTACGAAAACCCGTTCCGCCTCGCCGAAGACCTGGCCACCGTCGACGTGCTCTCGCGCGGACGGCTGCAGGTGGGGCTGAGCGCGGGTGCGCCGCCGCATGGCGCCTTGCTGGGAGGGCGTTTCCAGGACGCACCGCCGGCCACCGTCGACTTCACGCACAAGCGCGTGGCGCGGCTGCGGGCCAACCTCGAAGACGTGTTGCTGGGCGATGAAGACACCGTGGTCGAGTCCGCCGGCGGGCGCGTGCGACCACGCGTGCAACCTTATGCACCCGGCCTGGTCGGGCGGCTCTGGTACGGCGGCGGGTCGCTGCGCTCGGCCGAATGGGCGGGGCGCAACGGCTTTCACCTGCTGCTGGGCAATGTGCTCACGGGCGAGGCCACCGACGACTTCCTCGAAGCGCAGACCAGCCTCGTCGAGCGCTACCGTGCGAGCGAAGTGCCCGGTGCGCGGCGCGGGCGGGTGGCGCTGGGCCGCGTGATCGTGCCGCTGGACGGGGCCGATGCCGCCACGCGGCGGCGCTACCGCGCGTTCGCGGCGGGGCGTGTCGAGCGCACGCTGTCGCCGCAGGGCGAGCGACGCACGCTGTTTGCGGGTGACCTCGTGGGCAGCGCGGACGAGATCCTCGAACGCCTGCGCCGCGACCCGGTGCTGCCGCTGGTGAGCGAGCTGCGCGTGGAGCTGCCCTACAACTTCGCCGGCGAGGCCTACGAGCAGATGCTCGACGACATCGCCGTGCGCATCGCGCCCGAGCTGGGTTGGCGCGTGCGCGCCGAAGTGCCGCGCGACGCGCTCGCGCTGATCTGAACTTCTGCATTCAGCCTCAGAAGCTTTGGTGATGCGCTTATCGCAAACGCTTCGTTGGTGATTGCGCGCGGCTTGCCTAGAGTTCGCTCTGATTTTTCTTTGATGTCTTCCATTCAACACAAGGAGTTCCGCATGTCGATTCTCAGCAGATGGTGGCGCGCTGCGTCCCTCGCCACGCTGACCTTCCTGGCCACCGCGCCCGCCGCTTTTGCCCAGGCCTCGGCCGACGGCAGCGGCCCGCTGGTCTCGACCGACTGGCTCGAGAAGAACCTGCGCAACCCGAAGCTGCGCGTGATCGAGGTCAGCGTGAACCCGGGCCTGTACGAGCGCGGCCACATCCCGGGCGCGGTCAACTTCTCGTGGCACAACGACCTCAACGACCGCGTGCGCCGCGACATTGTGAGCCAGGCCGAATTCGAGAAGCTGCTGTCGGCGGCCGGTGTCGACAAGGACACCACCGTGATCCTCTACGGCGATACCAACAACTGGTTCGCGGCCTGGGGCGCCTGGGTGTTCGACCAGTACGGCGTGCAGAACGTGAAGCTGCTCGACGGCGGCCGCAAGAAGTGGGAGGCCGAGAACCGCGTGCTCGACAACCGCGCACCCGAGCATGCCGCCACGCGCTTCAAGGTGACGCAACCCAACCCGCAACTGCGCGCGCGGCTGGCCGACGTGCTGGCGGTGGCCGAGGGGCGCTCCGACGCGAAGCTGGTCGACATCCGCTCGGCCGACGAATACAGCGGCAAGATCTTCGCGCCGGCCGGCGCCGCCGAACTGGCGGTGCGCGCGGGCCACGTGCCGGGCGCGGCCAACGTGCCCTGGGGCCGCGCGGTGAACGAGGACGGCACCTTCAAGTCGGCCGCCGAGCTGAAGGCGATCTACGCGGCCGTGGGCATCGACGGCAGCAAGCCGGCCATTACTTACTGCCGCATCGGCGAGCGTTCGAGCCACACGTGGTTCGCGCTGCACAAGATCCTGGGCTACAAGAACGTGCGCAACTACGACGGCTCGTGGACCGAATACGGCAACGCCGTCGGCGTGCCGGTCAACAACCCGGCCGGCACGGTGTGGGCGTCCAAATGAATGAGTTGAGGTGAGATGAGTTCGAGGTGAGTCGGCGTTGGAGGGACCTCGCGGCCTCTCTGATGGACGACATTGGGCGAGCCCTCGGGCTCGCTTTTTTTTGGACCAACGAAAGAGGGACTGGGGTATGTCCGCTTCATCAATCACTGCGGCTCCTGCGAAGCCGCTTTCGCGCAAGGGCCTGGCCGCCGGCGCCGTCGTGTTGCTGCTGATCGCAGCTGGCGTGCATCTGCTCGGCGAGCGCAGCGGCGGCCGCGCGCTGGCCTTCGCGCTCGGGCTGGGCGCCGTGCTCGGCGTGGTGCTGCAGCGCTCGCGTTTCTGCTTCTACTGCCATGCGCGCGACTACTTCGAAGGCGGCGATGCACGCGGCCTGCTGGCCATCGTCGCCGCGCTGGCGGTCGGCACGGTGGGCATGCACGTCGTCATGACAGGCTGGCTGCCGGTGCCGCAGCCGGGGCGGTTGCCGCCCGACGCGCACATCGGGCCGGTCAGCGCGGCGCTGGTGCTCGCGGGGCTGGCCTTCGGCGCGGGCATGGTGGTGTCGGGCTCGTGCATCAGCGCGCACTGGTACCGGCTGGGCGAAGGCTCGCCGACTGCGCCGTTCGCGCTGCTCGGCGCGGCAGGGGGATTCCTGCTGGGCTTCATCAGCTGGAACTGGCTCTACAGCGCCACCATCGCCACTGCGCCCGTGGTGTGGCTGCCGCATCACCTGGGGTATGCGGGATCGGCAGCGCTGCAGCTGGTGGTGCTGGCTGCGCTGAGTGCGTGGCTCTGGCGGCGGCTGCCCGTCAGCGAAGCCGTGGTGCCCGCGCCGCGCAGCTTCATCGAGGCATTGCAACGCCTGCTGCACGGGCGCTGGCCGTATGCGTGGGGCGGGCTCGCCGTCGGCGCGATCGCCGTGATCGTGGTGCTCCGGCTGCGCCCGCTGGGCGTGACGGCCGCGCTGGGCAGCGCTGCGCGCGACCTCGGCAATGCGCAGGGCCTGCTGCCGCAGCGCCTGGACGGGCTCGACGGTTTCGGCGGCTGCGTCACGGCCGTGGTCGAAAGCCTCTGGCAGACGCCCAACGCGCTGCTGGTCGGCGGCCTCGTCGCCGGCGCGCTGGCCGCGGCGCTTGCGAGCGGGCAGTTCAGGCCCGCATGGCCGACAGCGGGGCAGGTCGCGCGCGGACTCGGCGGCGGCGTGCTGCTGGGGTGGGGCGCGATGACCGGGCTGGGCTGCACGGTCGGCAACCTGCTGTCGGGCACCATGGCCGGCGCGCTGTCGGGCTGGGTGTTCGGCGCGAGCGTGCTGCTGGCGGTGTGGGGTGGGTTGCGGTTGAAGCGGATGCGAACCTGAGCGCGAATGCAGTGGAAGGCCGGGGCGATTCAACTTCACCGCTTCTGAGAAAAGCAGTGGGCGAAGCATGATTTTCGTGCTTGGGATGTGAGAAGGCGGCTCGCAGAATTTCGGCGGGTTCTCCCTTCCTTCAACCTTTGTCCGGACTTCATTGCCATGACCCTTCCTTCGACCGACCGCCTGGTTCCGCCCGCACTCTCGGTGCTTCGCATCGTCTCGGCCTACCTGTTGATCCAGCATGGCTCGGCCAAGCTGTTCGCGGTGCCGCACGTCGCCTTCTTCGACAACCTGCAGCTGTTCTCGCTGCTGGGCGCGGCGGGCATCCTGGAGTTCTTCGGCGGCCTGCTGTTGCTGGTGGGCCTGTTCACGCGACCCGTGGCCTTCGTGCTTTCGGGGCTGCTGGCCTTCGCGTACTTCCTCGGCCACGCGCCCAAGGGCAACGTGCTGGTGCCGTTCCTCAACCAGGGCGAGTCCGCCGTACTGTTCTCGTTCGTGTTCCTCTTCATCGCCGCGGCCGGCGCGGGGCCGTGGAGTGTCGATGCCTGGCTGCGCGGGCGCGCGAAACCAGAGGAACTCAAGGTGCGCGCTGCAACTGCGCCCTGAGAATCCGCCGGATCTCCAGGATCGCCAGCGGGTTCTCCTGCACGCTGTGGGCCGACGGAATCACCAGCTCCGACACGGCTCCGTCGAGGTGCGCGCTGGTGTAGGGCACGATGCCGTCGCTCGACTCGGCCAGCGGCACGCCGGGCGTGTCGTTGCCGATGATCGAGTGGTAGCGCACCTTCGGGCTCAGCGGCAGTCCCGATGACAGGCGCACGAAGGCGTCGCGGTCGCTGAGGTTGTCGATGCTGTTCGGAATGCGCAGCGGGCCCATGTCCTGCGAGCTGGGCGCCACGCGCATCAGCTCGCGCGAGATGTCGTTGAGCTGGCCCAGCATGGCCACCGGCAGCGTGATGAGGTTGGCCACCCAGCGCGAGATGCGCTTGTTGGCGAACGAGGTGCCGCGATGCGGCGATGCGATGAAGATGGCGTCGCTGACCTGGGGCAGGGGTTCGAAGCGCAGGTACGGCCCCAGCCCTTCCTCGATGCGGCGGCGTTGCGCGGCCGGCATGGGGTAGCCCTCGCGCAGCGCGTCCCACAGCACGTCGCCCGACGAGGACACCAAGAGGCGCGAGAGCACGCCGCCCATGCTGTGGCCGATGAGCGTGACGTTGCGCGACGCCTCGGCGCGGCCCTGCGGATCGAAGTGCGCCATCGTCTGCGTGATGGCTTCGCGGATCGCCAGGTTGTTCAGCGGCAGCGGCGCGTTGGTCGGGTAGTACACCTGCCAGATCTGGTAGCGGCGGCGCAGCGTCTCGTCGCCCAGCACTTCGTTCGCCACGTTGATCCAGGCCTCGGGGCTGCTGGCCAGGCCGTGCAGCATGACGATGGTGCGGCGCTTCGGGTCGTAGGGCTGCATCAGGTAGATGTGCGGCCGGGTCAGCCCTTCAGCGCCGCCGAACAGGCTGCGCAGCGCCTGCAGTGCGAAGTCGGAGCGGGCCAGCCACAGGCCGTAGCCCGAGGTGAAGTTGGCGGCCAGCGGGATCTCCTCGCCGGCCAGCCGGATCGTGCTGGTGCGGTAGGGGTCGAACACGGCGATGCGCAATGCGCGCGTGGACAACACGTCCTGCAGCGTGGTGCCGTCGAACTGCAGCAGGGCCGTGAGCGCGGGGAAGGGCGTTTCGCTGAAGGGCGGGGCGTCTTCATCGGCCTGGGCATCGGTCGGGCGCTCGCTGCCCGAGGCGACCAGCTCGGCGCCGAAGCCGTCGCGGCGGTAGATGTTGCGCAGGCCCGAGAAGGTCAGCGAGGCGGCGGGAATCAGCTCCTGCGGCAATCTGGCGTCGGCCGGGAGCTGCAGCGCGGACAGGTCAGCCCCGATGCGCCAGTCGCCCACTTCCGGAATGGTCGCGCGTGGCACGCCGTCCTTGCGGTAGCGGCCGAACAGCCCGGTGATGGCGCGCTGCACCGCGTAGTTGTAGTAGTCGCGCACCTGCGTCTGGCGGTCTTCGAAGGCACGGTCGCGCGGCTTGCGCGCGGTGAAGAACAGGTAGGCGTAGGCGTGGCGCGCGGTTTCGAGCCAGGCGTCGATGGCCTCGGGCGCGGTGGGTTGCGCGGCCGAACCGCCGTCGCCACCAGCCAAGGCGACCTGCAGCCACACCTCGGACAGCGCCGACATGCGCTGCTCGTCGCTCAGGCCGGCGGAGGTGGCGAGGTTCTGGCGGCAGGCGCGGCCATCCTTGCGGCACTGGTCGGCATCGGACCCGATGACGCGCAGCACCTCTTGCGCCGAGCTGCTGAGCTTGCCGGTGGTGAGCACGTCGCCGCGTCGCTGGGCGAGGTATTCGGCGGGCGAGATGGTGCCGACCGTGACGCCCGCGCAGCCCGTGAGCAGCGACAGCGCCAGCAGCAGGGCAGGCCAGAGCGGAAAGCGGACGCGGTTCATGGCGCAACGCCCGGCAGGCCGTTGCGGATGGCTTGCGAGAAGTTCACGCCGGGTTGCTGGTCGGTGGCGATGGCGCGGTCGGTGATGCGGCCGGCCGCGCGCAGCGTTTCCATGCTCTGCCCCGGCGTCAGGCCGCCCACGTCGTGCAGGTACTCGGGCAGGTAGCCCGAGGCCAGCAGGCGCCAGTCCATCGGCAGGCCGGGCACGACATGCTTGGCGAGGCTGTAGACGATGGTCGTGCAGTTGGCCGTGAGCGTGTTGTAGAAGCTTGGCGCGCGCGCCAGCGCGTTGGCCTCGTCCACATAGCCGAGGAACAGCGAGCGCATCTCCGCCTGCGGCAGGCGCACGCGGTACATGTAGACGTCTTCGCCGCGCACGTTGGTGCGCACGCGCAGGATGTCGTGCTCGTCGGCGGCCACGAGGCTGTTCTCGAATTGCTTGAAGAAGCCGCCCACGGCCGAGAAGCTCTCGCCGCGTTCCTTGCGGATCTCGATGGAGAAGGTCAGGAATTGGCCGTCGTCGAAGCCGAAGGACACCAGCGTATGGGCGATGGCCGGGCCCATCCAGTGGGAGAGCGAAACGTCGACCGAGCGCAGGCGGTCGAGGTCGTAGCGGCGCGTGTCCCAGCGCGCGGTGTAGTCGGTGTCGCTGCGCCAGTCGAAGTTGCGCACGTTCTCCATCGTGACCACGCTGCCCTCGACGCGCGGCTTCAGATGGCGCGCCACGTCGTCGGCCCATTCGCGGTGCTGCGAGGGCGCGATGGTGCCCCACCACTCGAGCAGCACGACGAAGCCGATGGCGTAGGCCAGCAGCGAGCGGCCGGCCTTGCCGCGCCACAGCAGCACGATGGCCACCAGGCCGAAGAGGCCCCACAGCACCATCGCACCGACCTTGACCGGCAGCGTCGCGGGCAGCTGGTACCACAGGGCCGCACAGGCCCAGGCGGCCGACAGCAGCACGGCGAGGGTCGCGAGCAGACGGCCGAGGGAACGCAGGAAGATTCGGAGCATGAAAGACGGCGCAGAGGGAAGGGGGAGGGCGGCCGATTTTCGTCGAGTTGCGGCCGCCTATCGCTGGTCGCGCGGCTACAGCGGGTAGGTCACCAGCTTGAAGTCCGGGTCCTCGGGGAAGGACTTCACCGAGAAACCCAGCCGGCGCACCAGCTTGAGCATGTCGGGGTTGCCGGCCAGCACGAGTCCGTCCATCTCCGAGAGGCCGCGGTCGCGCGCCACGTCGATGATGCTTTCCATCAGGCGCGAGCCGATGCCCTTGCCGCTGAACTCGTCGGCCACCACGAGCGAGAACTCGCAGCTGGTCTGGTCGGGGTTGGTGATGTAGCGCGACACGCCGATGATGCGCTCGGTCTCGAGGACGCTGCCATCGGGCGCGTCGCTGCGCTCCATCACGGTGGCGACCAGCGCCATCTCACGGTCGTAGTCGATAAGGGTGAAGCGCGACAGCATCGACGGCGGCAGCTCGTGGAAGCGCGACACGAAGCGGAACCACCGGCTCTCGGGCGACAGGCCCTGCACCAACGCCTGCAGCATCTGCGCATCGTTCGGATGCACCGGCCGCACGACGTACGCGCCGCCACCGGGCAGCGGCCATTCACGCCGGTAGCGCGCGGGGTACGGCATGATGGCCAGGTGCTGGTAGCCGTTGCCCGCCGGGCCCGCCACAGCCTGGGTGCTGCTGTCGACGACGATGCGCGCATCGACCGACACCGCGCCGTCCTCGTCCACGATGATGGGGTTGATGTCCATCTCGCGCAGCTCGGGCAGCTCGCACACCATCTCGGACACGCGCAGCAGCACGTCCTCGATGGCCTCCATGTTCACCGCGTTGGCGCCGCGCCATTCGCCCAGCGTCTCGGCCACGCGCGAACGCTCGATGAGGTGGCGCGCCAGGAACTGGTTGAGCGGCGGCAGCTCCATCGCGCGGTCGTTCATCAGCTCGATCATGGTGCCGCCCGCGCCGAAGACGATCACCGGGCCGAAGGGCTGGTCGGTCACGAGGCCCACGTAGATCTCGCGCCCGCGCCGCGCGCGCACCATCTTCTGCACGGTCACGCCGTTGATGCGGGCGTCGGGCGCGAGGCGCGCCACGCGCTCCATCATCTCGAGGTAGGTGTCGCGCGCGCTGGTGCCGTTCATCACGTTCAGGGCCACGCCCTCGACGTCCGACTTGTGCGAGATGTCGGGCGAGTCGATCTTGAGCGCCACCGGAAAGCCCAGCTGCGTGGCGATCATCATGGCCTCGTTGGCGCTGCGCGCGAGCAGCGTGCGCGTGATCGGGATGTGAAAGCACGACAGCAGCGACTTCGACTCCATCTCGGTCAGCACCTTGCGCCGCTCGGCCAGCACGCTCTCGATGAGCAGGCGCGCACCGTCGATGTCGGGCTTGGCCAGCGCGGACAGCGGCGGCGGCGTCTGCTGCAGCAGCTGCTGGTTCTGGTAGAAGGCCGCGATGTTGCCGAAGGCGCCCACGGCCGCCTCGGGCGTGCGAAAGCTCGGGATGGTGGCCTCGGCCAGCACCGCCCGCGCATCGCCCACGGAGGCATCGCCCATCCAGCACGACAGCAGTGGCTTGGGCATGGGGCGCGGAATGTCGGCCAGCGCGCGCGCCGTGGCGGCCGCGTCGCTGCCGGCCTTGGGCGAGAAGATGGCCAGCACGCCGTCGATCTGGCTGTCGGCCGAGGCGGTGTCGATGGCCGCGCGGAAGTGCGCGGGCGTGGCGTCTTCCGACAGGTCGATGAGATCGGTGAGCGACGCCAGCGCGGGCAGTGAAGGCTGCAGCAGCTTCTGCGCGGGTGCGGAGAGACGGCCCAGGTCCAGACCGATCTCGTTGATCCAGTCCGCCGCCAGCACGCCGGGGCCGCCGCCGTTGGTGACCACGGCCAGCCGCTTGCCCACCGGCCGGTAGCGCGAGGCCAGGCACTTGGCGGCCGAGAACAGCTCGACGAAGGAGCGCACCCGCACCGCGCCCGCGCGGCGCAGGGCGGCGTCGAACACGTCGTCGCTGCCGACGATGGCGGCACTGTGCGTCTGCGCGGCTTCGTTGCCGGCGGGCTTGCGGCCCGCCTTGAGCACCACCACCGGCTTGGCGTGCGAGGCCGAGCGCAGCGCGCTCATGAAGCGGCGCGCGTCGGCAATGCCTTCGAGGTACACGATGATGCTGTGCGTGGCGGAGTCGTTGGCCAGGAAGTCGAGCACTTGCGGGATGTCGATCGAGGTGTGCGGCCCGAGCGAAACCACGCTCGAGAAGCCCACGCCGTTCTGCCGCGCCCAGTCGAGCATCGATGCCGTGAGCGCCCCCGACTGCGACACCAGCGCCAGCGGCCCGGTGCGCGCGAGTGGCCCGGCCACGCTGGCATTCAGGTGCAGCGGCGGGCGCTGGAAGCCCAGCGAATTGGGGCCCAGCAGGTGCACGCCTTCGCGGCGCGCGATCTTGCGCCACTGCGCCGCCTGATCGGCGGCGATGCCGGTGGAGAGCACCGCCGCGGCCTTGCAGCCGATGCGGCCCGCGATTTCGAGCGCGGCGGCCACGTCGCGCGGCGCCAGCGCGATCAGCGCCAGGTCGGCATGCGTCTGTGCCAGCTCTTCGAGCGTGCCCTGGGTGCGCACATCGAGAAAGCGCAGCGTGCCGTCGAAACGGTCGGCGCGGAAGGCTTGCCGCAGCGTGTGACCCAGGGCGGTCTGCCCCCCCGGATCGCTGGGCTGGCCGACGAAGGCCACGATGGATGCCGGGGCGAACAGAGGGGTCAGGAAATGCTTGTCCATGCCCTAGTTTGCCCGTATCGGGGCGTGCCGCAAGCACCGCGTGTACACTCCGCGGCTCATGTCGTGCCTTTCACTTTCCCCCGTTGCAGCATCCAGCGCCGCCGTTCTCGGCCGCACGATGCCGTTCGTCGCTTGCGTGCGAACGAGCGACGCAGTGAATGCACGAATGATTACCACCATGACCGCCGCGGCCCCCTGAGCACGCGCAGGGTGGCCGCTCCGGCAGCCACCTGGTGTCTCTTCTCCCGAATGAACGAAACCCAGCTGGCAGCTGGGTTTTTTTGTTTTGTCCTGTTCGTTCGTTGTTTGGAGAAGCCCATGTACCGCGATCCCGTCTCGTCCTTCCTGCCCCAGCCTAGCCGCGACGCGGCCATTCGCCCCTTGCGCGTCGGCATGATCGGCATCGGCACCGTGGGCTCGGGCACTTTCCGCGTGCTGGCCCGCAACCAGGCCGTGATCGCCGCACGTGCCGGGCGCGGCATCGAGGTGACGATGGTGGCGGCGCGCAACCTCGCGCGTGCCCAGGAGATCGTCGGCGAGGGCGTGGCGCTCACGGCCGATCCGATGCAGATCGCGACCGATCCCGATGTCGACGTGGTCGTCGAGGTGGCCGGTGGCACCGGCCCGGCGCGCGACTGGGTGCTGGCGGCCATTGCGCACGGCAAGCACGTGGTCACGGCCAACAAGGCGCTGCTGGCCGTGCACGGCCCGGAGATCTTCGCCGCCGCCAGCGCGCAAGGCGTGGCCGTGATGTACGAAGGCGCGGTGGCGGTGAGCATCCCGATCGTGAAGGCGCTGCGCGAGGGCCTCACGGCCAACCGCATCGAATGGGTGGCGGGCATCGTCAACGGCACCACCAACTTCATCCTGAGCAAGATGCGCGACGAGGGCCTGGACTTTGCCGACGCGCTCGCGCAGGCCCAGGCGCTGGGCTATGCCGAGGCCGACCCGGCCTTCGACATCGAGGGCGTCGACGCCGCCCACAAGACTGCGCTGCTGGCTGCCAACGCCTTCGGCATGCCGGTGCGCTTTGCCGACGCGCAGGTCGAGGGCATCACCGCGCTGCAGCGCATCGACGTGGCCTGCGCGGAGCAACTGGGCTTTCGCGTCAAGCTGTTGGGCGTGGCGCGCCGCCGCTCCAATGAAGGCGAGGATGGCGTGGAGCTGCGCGTGCAGCCCGCGCTGGTGCCCGCGACGCACCTGCTGGCGCAGGTCAACGGCTCGATGAACGGCATCATGGTCAAGGCCGACGCGGCGGGCGTCACGATGTACTACGGCGCGGGCGCCGGCTCGGAGCAGACCGCCTCGGCCGTGATCGCCGACCTGGTCGACGTGGCGCGCCTGGACGGTACCCACGCGGGCCAGCGCGTGCCGCACACCGGCTTTCACGCGCATGCGGTGCGCGAGTTGCCCGTGCTGCCGCGCGCGGCGGTGCGCAGCGCGCACTACCTGCGGGTGCCGGTGCAGGCGGCGACCGACATCGCGGCCGTGGCCGATCTGCTGGCCGCGCAGCGCCTGCCGGTGCGGCAACTCGTGCTGGCGAACGGGCCGGCCGATGCGACGCCGCAGGTGCTGGTGCTGACCGAGTCGGCGCTGCAGAGCGCAGTCGACCTTGCGCTGCATGCGTTGCAGGCCAGCCCGGTCGTGGCCGGGCCGGTGATCGCGCTGCGCGTGGAAACGCTGGAGGACTGAGGGGCCGTCACAGAACTCCCGAGGATTTTCAATCGGACTGACATGCGCCGCTGCGAGGATGGCCCGCAGTGCTCGTCGTTGTCCTTGTGAAGTCTTTTCCCGGGAGTTGTGGAACATGGCCGCCCGTTCAATCCGTCGCCGTGCCGAGCGGGCATTCACCCTCATCGAACTGATGGTGGTGCTGGTCATCATCGGCGTGCTGGCAGCGCTGATCGTGCCCAGCCTGATGGACCGCCCCGACCAGGCCCGCGCCACCGCGGCGCGGCAGGACGTGGCCGCGATCATGCAGGGGCTGAAGCTCTATCGCCTGGACAACGGCGCCTATCCCAGCGCCACGCAGGGCCTGCGCGCGCTCGTCGAAAAACCGGTCACGGGCAAGGTACCCACCAACTGGCGCACCTACCTCGAACGCCTGCCCCAGGACCCGTGGGGCAATGCCTACCAGTACCTGAATCCCGGCACGCATGGCGAGATCGATGTGTTCTCGCTGGGCGCCGACGGCGAACCCGACGGAGAAAAGGCCAACGCGGACATCGGCTCCTGGTAGCGCGGGAACGGCACCGTGGGCGCGATGGCGGGGATCGGAACAGATCGGCGGCGGCTGCGACTTCACATGCGCGGCATGGCGGTGGTCAGCGCGCTGCTGATCGTCGCGGTGATCGCTGCGCTGGCTGCCGCCTTGCTGGGGCGGCAGTCGGCCTTCATCCGCACCACGCAGGGCGAGCAGTCGCGCGTGCAGGCGCGCTGGCTGCTGCGCGGGGAACTGGGCGCGGCGCAGCGGCTGTTGCGCGCCGAAGCCGTGCGTGAACCGACCACGCGGCTCGACGGACTTTGGAATCGGCCGCTCGCCGGGCCCGTGGCAGGGCAGGTGGCCGCCGACGGCGCACGGCTACTGAGCGAAATCACCGACGAACAGGGCAAGTTCAACCTGCGCAACCTCGTCGACCGGGGGCGCATCGACCCCGCCGAGATGGCCGTGTTCAACCGGCTGTGCGCCATGACGGGCGTGTCGCAGGCACAGGCACAGGCTCTCGTGCGGCGGGTGGTGGGCAGCATCGCCGACCCCGAAGGCGAGGCGGCGCAGACCGCTCCCGATGCGGCGGCCGACACATTGGCCGCAACGCTGGGCCTGCCGTCCGAACTGCCACGCGCCCCGCAGGCCCCGCGCCCACGCGTGCTGGAAGACCTGCTGGCCGTGCCCGGCATCGATGCCAGCGTGCTCGCGCGACTCGCGCCGTTCGTCACCATGCTGCCGGCGCGCACCTGGATCAACGCGAACACGGCCAGCGCCGAGTTGCTGGCGGCCGGCGTGCCCGGCCTCGCGTTGGACAAGGCGCGCGCCATGCTCGCCGCCCGCGACCGTGGCCAGTGGTTCATCAACCGCGGCGACTTTGCCAATCGCCTGCAGATGCCCGTGCTCGATGAGCGGGACGTGCGCATCGGTATCGACAGCAACTGGTTCCGCGTCGCCAGCGTGCTCGATACGCCGCGCACGAAATACGTGCAGGTGGCGCTGCTGCAGGACGACAAGACGAACCTGCCGCGCGTGGTCTGGCTGCGGGAGGGCGTGTGAAGGTCGCGCGCTTGCGTCTGCAGCTGCCGCCCTGGCCGGGTGAGGATGCCGTCGATGCCGAAGTTCGCTGCGGCTGGCGCGATGCCGATGGCCGGTGGCATGACGGCGGTCTGGTTGCTCTGAGTGCTATGGCTGGTCGCTTTCAGGCACGGCGTGTTGATGTCGCCTTGCCGCCCGGCGAAGTGGCGCTGGCGAGCTTCACGCTGCCGCCATTGACCGGTCGGCGCCTGCATGCGGCGGTGCTTGGGGCCGTGGAGCCCTGTGCGTTGCAGCCGCTCGAAAGCCTCGTGATTGGCGTTGGTCCGCGTGGGTCCGATGGCACGGTGCCGGCCGCATGGATCGCACGCGACGCGATGATTCGCTGGCTGGTGCTGTTGCGCCGGCACGGCATCGCGCCGCGCGAACTGAGTCTGCTGACGGCCTTCCTGCCATGCCCGACACAAGGATGGACCGGTCTGCAATCCGGCCGCTGGCTCGTGGTGAGGACCGGCACGGGCGCGGGCTTCATTCAGGAGCTGCCCGATGGCATGGAGCGCGATATGGCACTCGCGGCGTGTGGCGACACACCGGCTCCGGCCGTGCAGTGGATCGACGAAGCCGACAAGGTGTCACAGTGGTCAGGCGACGGCTGGCGCTGGGCACTGCCCGCAAACGATCCATCCCGGAACCACGCAGGCTTTGCGACATGGTTCCGACCCGCAGCCGCATGGGGCGCAGTCGCCGCCGTCGTATGGATCACCGGCCTTCACGTCCACGCCGGCCAGCTCGCGACCGAGGGGCAGGCCCTGAAGCGCCAGATGGCCGCGCGGGTCAAGGCCGCCTTTCCCGAGCTGCCCGTGGTCGTCAACCCCGTACAGCAGGCGCGCCAGCAGAAGGAGGCGAGGGCGGGGCAACTGCCGCAGGCCACGGTCGGCAACGACTACGCGGCGTTGTCGCGCGCGGCGGTGGGCTTGCTCGCGCAATTGCCTGCCGGGCAGGTCCAGGCACTGAACTACACGACGGGCGAGCTGCGCATCCGCTGGCGCGACGGCGCGGCGCCGAACACCGAAGCCCTGCGCATGTTGCAGGCGCAGGCGCGCGAGCAGGGCTTGTCCGCCGATCCGGACGCCGGCGCACTGCGCATCACCCCGGCTGTGGCGCGTGCAGAGAAAGAAGCACAGTGAACCTGTCCTACATGACCCGTTCCCTCGACCCCGCGCGAAAGATGGCGCGCGAGGCGGCGAGCCGTTGGCACGGGCTCCCCGCACGCGACCGCCTGGGAGTGGGCGTCGCGGCGCTGACCGTTGCACTGGCGATCCTCTGGCTGGGCCTGACCCGCCCGGCGCTCGACACCGTCGCCCGCTGGCAGCGCGACCTGCCGAAGTTGCGGGCCCAGTCGGCCGAACTCGACAAGCTGCTGGCCGACGTGCCCAGCGCGCACGCCACGCCCAACAGTGCGGCAGGCGGTATTGATGCCGCTCTCGATCGCGCCGGCCTGCGCGGGCGCTACCGCCTGCACGACGCTGTGGCCGATGGCCCTCCTGCAGCCGGAAGCCCGTCGCAGCCCGCCCGCGCCTGGCGCGTCGAGTTCCCGGAGCCCGTGCCGGCCGCGCAGGTGTTCGCCTGGCTCGTCGCGGTCTCCGCGCGCCGCGACCTGGAGATCACACGGGTGGAACTGGAGAGCATCGACAGCCTCGACGGTTCCGACGCAAACGACAGCACGCCGCAGGGCCGCGTGCGCGGCGCGGTGGCACTGCAGTCCACACAACTCAACAAGGATGGCCAGTGACACGAGATCGAAAGGGCACGGCCCTGCGCCGATGGACCGCGGCATGCTGCCTGGGGGTCTTCGCAGCGGCAGGGGCCGCACCCGCGCCACTTCCCGCCAAGGCCGCGCCGCGCGCCGGCGCCGAGGAACGCGTGGTGCTGAACTTCGTCGATGCCGACATCACCTCGGTGGTCTCCGCGCTGGCCCGCTTCCTGGGGCGCAACTTCCTGTTCGATCCGCGCGTGAAGGGCCAGATCACGCTGGTCTCCGAAGGCGAAGTGCCGGCCGCCACCGCCTACGGCATGCTGGCCTCGGCGCTGCGCATGCGCGGCTTCGCGATCGTCGATGTGGGCGAGGTGAGCCGCGTCGTGCCCGTGGCCGACGCGAAGCTGCAGGGCGGTTCGGTCAACGCGCGTGGTGGCGGCGTCGGCGGCGGGCTCGCGACCCGCACCTTCCGGCTCAACTACGAGAACGCCGAGGCGATGGTGCCTGTGCTCAAGCCGCTGGTCGCGGCCGAGAACAGCATCGCGGCCTACGGCGCCAACAACACGCTGGTCGTGACCGACTACATCGACAACCTCGAACGGCTGGCACGCATCATCGAAAGCATCGACACGCCGACCGCGCTCGACGCCCAGCTGGTGAAGCTGCGCAACGGCATCGCCACCGACATCGCCGCGCTCGCCACCGAACTGCTCGAAGGCAGCGGCGAGAAGGGCCGGCGCGACATCGTGGTGCTGGCCGATCCGCGCTCCAACAGCATCGTGATCCGCTCCAGCAGCCCGGGCCGCACGGCGCTGGCGCGTGAACTCATCGGCAAGCTCGAGAGCGCGCAGGGCGACCCGGGCAACCTGCACGTGGTCTACCTGCGCAACGCCCAGGCCGTGCACCTGGCGAATGTGCTGCGCGGGCTGCTCACCGGCGAGTCGGGCGATCAATCCGCCACGGGCGGCGGTGGCAGCTCGGTGCGTGCCGCGCTGGGCGCGGGCGGCATGCTCGGCGGGGCTGGGGCGGCGAATGGTAGTGCGGCAAACGGGGCATCGGCCAACGGCAGCCCATCCGCGACCGGCGGCGCAACCGGCTCGGGAGGTACCGCAGGAAAACTCGGCGGCCTGCGCGGCGTGGCTGGCGGCGCTACCGGCCAGGCGCAGGGTGCAACAGGCGGCACCGGCGGCACCTCCACCGCGTTCTCCAGCGGCGGCGTCACCGTGCAGGCCGACGCCACCACCAACACGCTCATCATCGCGGCGCCCGACCCGATGTACCGCAGCCTGCGCAGCGTGATCGACCTGCTCGACCAGCGACGCGCGCAGGTGCTGGTCGAAAGCCTGATCGTCGAGGTCACCGAGCGCGACGCGGCCGAGCTGGGTATCCAGTGGATGGCCGGCGGCAACAACGGCCGCGTGCGCGGCGGCACCAACTTCGGCGGCTCGGGCCTCAATGCCGATGCGCGCACCACCATCGATGCGGTGCCGCGCGGCCTGAGCATCGGCGTGGTCGACGGCACCATCAAGCTGCCGGGCGTGGGCGAGGTGCTCAACCTGAAGGTGCTGGCGCGCGCGCTGCAGGCCAAGGACGGCGCCAACATCCTCTCGACGCCGAACATCCTCACGCTGGACAACGAGCCCGCCTCGATCATGGTCGGCAAGACCGTGCCCTTCGTGAGCGGCCAGTACATCACCAACGGCAACAGCAGCACCAACCCGTTCCAGACCATCCAGCGCGAGGACATCGGCCTGAAGCTCAACATCCGGCCGCAGATTTCCGAGGGCGGCACGGTCAAGCTCGACATCTACCAGGAGGTGTCGAGCATCGACGAGCAGACCTCGGGCGCGGCCGGCATCGTCACCAACAAGCGCGCGCTGGACACCAGCATCCTCGTGGACGACGGCCAGATCATGGTGCTGGGCGGGCTGATGGAAGACAGCGTGGCCAACGGCACCGAGGCCGTGCCCGGCCTGGGCTCACTGCCGGTGCTGGGCAACCTGTTCCGCTACGACAAGCGCCAGCGCGTCAAGACCAACCTGATGGTGTTCCTGCGGCCCTACGTGATCCGCGACGCCAACGCCAGCCGCGGGCTCACCCTCGATCGCTACAACTTCATGCGCCTGCAGCAGGGCCGCGCGCGCCCGATGGCGCACGGCTTGCTGCCCGACACCGGCGCGCCCGTGCTGCCGCCCGCCGATGTGCCGAGTCTTCGCCGCCCGCTGTCCACGCCCGAGGTCGACCTGCGCCCCCAGAGCTGGGAGCACACGCGCGACCAACCGCCGCCGCCCACCGCCACGGCCAGCGCGGTGCGCCAGGCACCCGCGGCGGCGCCGCCGCCCCCACCGACGCAGCGCTCGCGGCTGCCGGCGGGCGTGACGGTCGAATCCGACCCGGCCGCGCTGTACGGCGGCGCCAACGACAAGGTCACGGTGGTGCAGTTCGCCGACACGAAGACCGAGCAGGACGCGCTGCGCATCGTGCAGCGCGTGCGTGTGAGCGGCATCGGCGCCTACATCGTCGGCGGCCCGGGCGGGGAGGGCGCGATGGTGCGCGTGGACGTGCCGCGCGAGCCGCAGGCCGTCGACAACGCGGTGGCCGTGCTGCGTGAGCTGGGCTATCGGCCCGAACTGGTGGTGACGCCATGACCCCCATGAACGGAGCACACGCCGAAGTCGCATTGCCCCAGGCCTGGGCCCGCAGCCAGCGCGTCGCGGTGCAGCGCGAGGGCGACGCGGCCTTCCTGGCGGTCAGCCCGCGCACGCCCGGCTGGGCGGTGGTCGAGGCGCGCCGCCTGCTGGGCGGATTGCCGCTGCGGCAGATCGACGATGCGCAGATGGACGGCCTGCTCGCCGAGCGCCACGCCGAAGCCGGCGATGCCGCCTCGGTGGTCGGGGCGGTGGAACAGCAGGTCGACCTGGCGCGGCTGATGCAGGACATCCCGGCCGTCACCGACCTGCTCGACGCGCAGGACGATGCGCCCGTCATCCGCATGATCAACGCGCTGCTCACGCAGGCCGCGCGCGACGGCGCGAGCGACGTGCACCTCGAATCCTTCGAGACCCATTCGGTGGTGCGCTTTCGCGTCGACGGCACGCTGCGCGACGTGGTCACGCCGCGCCGGGCGCTGCATGCGGCGCTGATCTCGCGCATCAAGATCATGTCGCAGCTCGACATCGCCGAAAAGCGACTGCCGCAGGACGGACGCATCACGCTGCGCGTGGGCGGGCGGCCGATCGACGTGCGCGTGTCGACCGTCCCCACGGCGCATGGCGAGCGCGCCGTGCTGCGGCTGCTCGAGAAAGACGCCGGCCGGCTGCGGCTCGAACGGCTGGGCATGGCGAGCGACACGCTGGCCGAACTCACGCGGCTGGTGCGCCAGCCCCACGGCATCGTGCTGGTCACCGGCCCCACGGGCAGCGGCAAGACCACCACGCTGTACGCCGCGCTGGGCCAACTCGACCTGGGCACCAGCAACATCCTCACCGTCGAAGATCCGGTGGAATACGACCTGCCGGGCATCGGCCAGATCCCGGTGCACGCCAAGATCGGCATGACCTTCGGCGCGGCCCTGCGCGCGGCGCTGCGGCAGGACCCCGACAACCTCATGATCGGTGAAATCCGCGACCTGGAAACCGCGCAGATCGCGGTGCAGTCTTCGCTCACGGGGCACGGCGTGCTGGCCTCGCTGCACACCAACGATGCGGTGTCGGCCGTCACGCGCATGACCGACATGGGCATCGAGCCCTTCCTGCTGTCGTCCTCGCTGCTGGGTGTGCTGGCGCAGCGACTGGTGCGCTGCCTGTGCCCGGCCTGCAAGGCGCCGCGCGTGCAGGACGACGGCCGCACGGTCTATGTGCCCGTGGGCTGCACGGCCTGCGGCCAGTCGGGCTTCAAGGGGCGCACGGGCATCCACGAACTGTTCGTGGTGCACGACGACATCCGGCGACTGATTCACGAAGGTGGCGACGAGCAGGCGATGCGCGCCGCCGCCGTGCGACACGGCATGCGTTCGATGCGCGAGGACGGTCAACGCTGGGTGCGCGAAGGCGTGACCACCGCCGAGGAAATATTGCGCGTCACGCGCGACGCCTGAGGGAAGGGCGTTCGCCATGGCACGGTTCCAGTACGAAGCGGCGAACGCGGCCGGTGAGGTGCAGCGCGGGAGCACCGAGGGCGAGTCCGCGCGATCCGTCCGGGCCCAGTTGCGGGAACGTGGCCTGACGCCGCTGGGCATCCGCGAACAAGCGGCCAGCGGCAGCACGCTGGCCTGGCTGCAACCCAGGCTCGGTGCGGCCGACCTGTGCTGGGCCACGCGCGAACTCGCGAGCCTGCTGGGTGCACGTCTCACGCTCGAAGCCGCGCTGGTCGCCACCATCGAACAGGCCGAGCGCCGCCATGTCGCCGAGGCGCTGGGCGCGGTCTGCGACGGTGTGCGCGCCGGCCTGCGGCTGGCCGATGCGCTCGCCGAACGGCCGCGCGACTTCCCGCCGATCTACCGCGCGCTTGTCAGCGCCGGCGAAGACTCGGGCGACCTCGCACGCGTGATGGAACGGCTGGCCGACTACCTCGAAAACCGCGACACCCTGCGCGGCAAGGTGCTCACTGCCTTCATCTACCCGGCCATCGTGGGCTTCGTCTCCTTGTGCATCGTCGTCTTCCTGCTCGGCTATGTCGTGCCGCAGGTCATCGGCGCATTTGCTCAAGCGCGTCAGGAGCTGCCGACCATCACGCGGGTGATGCTGGCGGCGAGCGCCTTCGTGCGCGAATGGGGCTGGCTCACGGCGGGTGTGTGCGCGGGTGCCGGGTTGCTGGCCCGCGCCGCGCTGCGCGATGCGGGGCGCCGGCTGCGCTGGCATGCGCTCGTGCTGCGCCTGCCGCTGGTGGGGCGGTACGCGCTCGGCGTGGACACGGCGCGCTTTGCCTCCACGCTGGCGATCCTCATGGATGCGGGCGTGCCGCTGCTGCGCGGGCTCGAAGCCGCGCGCCAGACGCTGGGTAACGAGTGGCTGCGCCGCTGCGTGCTCGAGGCCACGGGCCGCGTGAAAGAGGGAACACCGCTCGCGGCGGCGCTGAAGGCGCAGAAGATTTTTCCGTCGAACCTCGTGCATCTGGTGGCCAGCGGCGAGAAGACGGGAGCGTTGGCGGCCATGTTCGAGCGCGCGGCGCAGAACCTCTCCCGAGATCTGGAGCGCCGCGCGATGCGCCTGACCACGCTGCTGGAGCCGCTGATGATCCTCGCCATGGGAGGCGTGGTCATGGCCATCGTGCTCGCGGTGCTCATGCCGATCATGGAAATCAACCAGATGGTGCGTTGAATGTTCGGGAGCTTGCCGCGCGCAAGCGACCTGTTCCGCGCGTATTCACGGGAGCATGTTCCCGAGCTTTTTTCGGGTGGCTGTCACCTCGCGCACGCACCATCGATCACGTCGCCAGAGGGGCGACACGAGTCAAATTTTCTGGTCCCTTCAAAGGAGTTTCCATGCGTGCAAAGTTCAAGTCGGTCGCCCTGTCGGCCGTGATGATGGCAGCCCTCGTGGCCGCCGGCGCCGCTTCCGCCCAGATCGCCGTTGGCGGCGGTGCGACCCTGCCCGAACTGCTCTATGACGATCTGCTCCCCAGCGGCATCGGCCTCACCAACTTCAGCTACACCGGCACCGGCAGCGGCGCTGGCAAGACGGCCTTCATCAGCAACAATGCCTCCGCCTTCAAGAACGAATCGGTGGTCGGCACCCCCAACTGGCCGGCCACCGGCCAGTCGGTGCACTTCGCGGGCAGCGATTCGGCGCTGATCCAGTCGGAACTCGACGCCTACAACGCCAACGCCGCCGGCACCACCGGCTGGGGCCCGATGATCCAGGTGCCCGCCGTGGCCACCTCGGTGCTCATCCCCTACAAGCGCGCCGGCATCGCCGACCTGAACCTGTCCGGCGCCAAGATGTGCGCGATCTTCAGCAACAAGACCGGCGGCCAGACCTGGGGCCAGGTGCGCGGCACGGCCGACACGACGACCGTGAACGTGGTCTACCGCAGCGACAACAGCGGCACCACCGAACTGCTGAGCCGCTACCTCGTGGCCGCCTGCCCGGGCTCCGGCTTCAAGGTGTCGAACAACTTCGCCACGGTGGTCGGCAGCGCGCTCTCGCCGGCGAACGTTATCCCCTCGAACTGGGTTTCCGCCAACGGCAGCGGCGGCGTGAAGACCGCCCTGACCACCGACGCGCGCGTGGGCTACCTCAGCCCGGACCCGGACTACACCGGCACCAACAACGCTGTTGTCGCGAAGATCAACGGCGTGCTGCCGGCCGCCAGCTCCATCCGCAACGCGCTTGCCAAGCAGGTGCTGCCTACCGGCGCGGCGAACAACCCGCTGAACTGGGTGCCCGCCTACGTGATGCCGGCCGCCGGCACCGAGTACCCGATCTTCGGTACGACGAACCTGCTGCTGAACCAGTGCTACAAGGATGCCGCCATCCAGACCAAGGTCAAGAACCTGCTGACGGGCCTGACCGGCACGACCTATGACGGCCTGATCGAGACCGATCCCGTCAACAACCACAACTTCGTGGTGATTCCGAACGGCACGTCGCCCGGCACGCCGCCGGCCGCGAACAACAACTGGAAGGCCGCCATCGCCGCCAACTTCCTGACCGCCACCAGCCCGCTGAGCATCGGCTTCGCCGGTGTCTGCAACGGCAAGGGCCGTCCGTAAGTTGCTGATCGGTCCGGCCTGAACGGGCGTGGCCCGTTCGCCGGCCGACAGGCCCCGTGAAGAGACTGCGCTTCGGCGCGGCCGCTTCCGGGGCCTCTTCGCTGTCTGCAGCGGGTCCGAAGACCGAACGGATGTCATGCGTGCGTCACCGTCGATCACTACCGTGACCACGGCCTTCCGCAGTTCTGTGCGCGCGGAAGAACGAAGTCACCCAGGAGCCTGTGCGTCCCACCGGTATGAGAGCGAATGCGGCATCGGTCGGTGCATGGGCGCTGGCCGGGTGCCTGGCCTGGGGCACGGGCGCGCAGGCGCAGTCACCGGGTCTCGCGGCCAAGGCGGCATCGACGGCACGCCAGGCGTTCGACATCGCACCGCAGCGGCTGGGCGATGCGCTCGATGTCTACAGCCGGATGACCGGCCTGGACATCCTGATCGACGGCGAGCACGCGCAGCGGCCTTCGGGTCCGGTGCGCGGCACGCTGAGTGCGGCCGAGGCGCTCGAGGCCATGCTGGCCGGCACGGGCATGGAAGCGCGCTACGCGAATGCGACCTCGGTGGTGATCCGCCAGGCCGCTGCGGGGCCGGGGGAGACGGGACTGTCGCCAGGTGCGGCAGGCCTGGAAGGGTCGGGTTTCAACGAAGGGGATGTCTTGCATCAAGCCTATGCCGCACAGGTCCAGAACGCCTTGCGTGGCGCCCTGTGCGATACGACGCAGACGCGGCCAGGCAGCTACCGGCTGGCGCTGCAGTTGCACCTGGACGCACGCGGCGCGGTGGACCGTTTTCGCCTGTTGAGCACCACGGGCGAGCCCGACCGCGATGCCGCGGTGCGCTTCAAGGTGCAGCGGCTGTCGGTCGGCGCGCCGCCGCCGCCGTCACTGCCGCAACCGCTCGTGGTGCTGCTGCTGCCGGAAGGGCCGGGCGCTCGCACCGACTGCGCGCCGCCGCGGCCGACGTCGCCATGACCGACAGCCTTGCTTCCACGCTGCGCGCGCGCATGGTCTCGCGCTATGTCGAGCTGCGCGGCAAGCTCGAGCGCATCGTCGGCTCGCGCGACGACGCGGCTGACGCGATGCAGGAAACCTGGCTGCGGCTCGCCGCCATGGGCGACGCGGGCACGGTGCACAACGCCGACGCCTACCTGCTGCGCATGGCCGCCAACATCGCGACCGACGGCTACCGGCGCGACAGCGTGCTGCTGGTGCGCGGCGAGATCGACGCGCTGGTGCACCTGGTGGACGAGGCGGGCGACCCCGAGCGCATAGCCAGCGCGCGCAGCGACGTGCAGGCGCTGAGTCAGGTGCTGGCGCGCATGCCGACGCGGCGCCGCGAGATCCTCGTGGCCGCGCGGGTCGAAGGGCTGCTCAACAGCGAGATCGCGCTGCGCTTCGAGGTGTCGCTGAGCACCGTCGAGAAAGAGCTGCGCGCGGCGCTGGAATATTGCAAGAAGCATTTGCCGGACGTGGACGCGGTGCAGCGCGGCCACTTCGCCGGGCCGAGACACAACTGACGATGAGCGCCATGTCTTCACCCCATCCCGAATCCAGCGAAAGCGGCCAGCTGGAACGCCAGGCGCGGGCCTGGTGGGCACGCCTGCATTCGGGCCAGGCCACGCGTGCCGATGCCGACGCCTTCAAGCAATGGGCCGCGTTGAGTGCCGCCCACGCCCAGGCCTGGCGCGAACTGATGCGCGTGTGGTCCGCGCTCGATCCGCTGCTGGCCGAAGAGGCCAAGAGACAGGCACAGCAAGCGCAGCAGGCCGAGGCCGCGCGTTCCCGCGCGAAGGGCCACCGCTTCTGGCCGGCGTTGTCGAATGCACTGCATTCGCCGGGGCGGCGGGCCTTTCTGGGCGGTGCGGTCGCGGCCTCGGTGACTGCTGGCGTGCTCGCGGTCGATCCGCCGCTGGGCCTGTGGCCTTCGGTCGGAGAACTGACGGCCGACTTCAGCACCGCCACCGGCGAGCAGCGGCAGGTGGCGCTGGGCGAGGGCGTCAGCGTGCGCATGAACACGCAGACGCAGATCAATCGTCTCCAGGGTGCGCGCGGGCTGGCGCTGGTGGCCGGCGAAGCCGAGATCGCAACCGCCGGCGAGTCCGAGTTGTTCGTCGAAGCCGGTGGCGGTCGGCTGCAGGCGCGCGGGGCGCGCTTCAACATCCGCCACACCGGCCCTGAGGTCTGCGTGACCTGCCTCGACGGCCGCGTGCTGGTGTCGGTGAATGGACAGCAACGCTCGGTCGAGGCGGGCCGGCAGGTGGTGTACGACCCGAGCGGCCTGCACGAGGTGGTGCGCGCCGACCTGGCGAACGTGAGCACCTGGGGTACGGGCGTGCTGTCTTTCGACGGCACGCCGTTGGCCGAGGTCATTGCGGAGATCAACCGCTACCGGCCAGGCCGGATCATCCTGCGCAACGAGGCACTGGGCCGCGTGGCGGTGCGCATGCAGCTGTCGCTGCGCAGCATCGACAACGCGCTCGTGATGATCCGGGAGCTGTACGGCGTGAAGCTGCGCAGCCTGCCGGGCGGCATCGTGCTGCTGAGCTGAACGTTCACGCATCGCGACGTCGGCAGCCCGCAAGAAAGTTTACGGGTTGCGTCGCGCAGGCTCGTCATGGGGTATGCAACCGACGCCTCGTGACACCTGCCTGAGCGACGAAGCCCTGGCCTGGATCGTGCGCCTGAACCGCCAGCACGGCGGCGAGGCCGAGGCGCAGGCGCTTGCGGGCTGGTGTGCACGCAGCGCGGCCCATGCACGGGCCTGGCGCGATGCCTTCGCGCTGTGGCAGTTGCTGTTCGCGGCGTGCCAGGCCCGGCCGTTGCGCGCCCACCGATTCCCCTCGATCGCCCGTGCGGCGAACGACATCCATGTGTCCGCGCGCCGTCCGGGTTCCCGGGCAGCGTTCGATCCCGCCGTTTCTTCCTTCGCGCCGTTCCGCTCCCGCTCATCATGGTCCTGAATCCGCACGCCCATCCTTCGCGCCGACGCGCCGTTTCGACCGAGGACGCGCTGCGTCTCACGCCGCTGGCGCGTGCGCTGGCCGTCGCGCTGGCCACTGCGGGGGCGCTGGGCGTGGCGCAGGCGCGGCAGGCCTTCAGTCCGGCCTGGTTCGCCGACAAGGGCGCGGCGCAGGCCGGTGCGATGCAGAGCGGGCGTCTGCCCAACGGCATGCCCGCATCGAGCCTCACGAACCCGGGGTTGCAACAGCAGCAGGCCAATGTGCAGCTGCAGCGCTCGATCAGCAACCTGAACCTCGCGGCGCAGGCCATCGCGGCGCAGCAGTCCGCACAGGCAGCCGCGCGCGAGGCGGCGCGCAACGCACCGTCGTCGGTGCCCGACGGCCTGACCGAAGGCGGCCTCGCGGTCGATACCAACAGCCTCACGGCCGGCTGGCACAACGCCAGGGCACCCGAGCCGCTTCCTTCGGCCGACGGCCGCACGCACGTGGCGATCCAGCAGACCGGCGACCGCGCGATCCTGAACTGGGAGACTTTCAACGTCGGGCGCAACACCACGGTCGAGTTCAAGCAGCAGGCCGACTGGGCCGCGCTGAACCGCGTGAACGACCCGAAGGCGCGGCCTTCGCAGATCCAGGGGCAGATCAAGGCCGATGGCACGGTGCTCATCGCCAACCGCAACGGCGTGGTGTTCAGCGGCACCAGCCAGACCGACACACGCAACCTCGTGGCCGCCGCCGCGCACATCAGCGACGACCAGTTCAAGGCGCGCGGCATCCACAGCGCCCGTGCGGGCGAAGGCTATGCGCCGAGCTTCACCGATGCGCAGGGCGCGGTGAAGGTCGAGGCGGGCGCGCAGCTCGCCACGCGCACGCCCGCCTCGGTGACGCAGGGCGGCGGCTATGTGCTGCTGATGGGCAAGGACGTGCACAACGCCGGCACCGTCACCACGCCGCGCGGGCAGGCGCAGCTCGCGGCGGGCGACTTCTTCATCGTGCGGCCGGGGCAGGGCACGGCCGGCAACACCTTCTCGACCACGCGCGGCAACGAGGTGGCGCCGCAGTTCCTGCCCGACAGCACGGCAGGGCAGGTGACCAACACCGGCCTGCTGCGCGCGGCCGAGGGCGACATCACGCTGGCCGGGCGCAAGGTGGTGCAGGACGGCGTGGCGCTGGCCACGACCACGGTCGACACGCGCGGCACCATCCATCTGCTGGCGTCGGCCGCCGATGCGAAGAGCAGCGTCACCGTCACCGGGCGCGCGCTGAACGTGGTGCTGCTCGACACGCAGGACGGCCGCACGGCGCTGGACAGCCAGCGCAGCGCGCTGATCAACGAATCGGCCAGGCAGGACCTGCTGCGCAGCGTGGCGGCGCCGGGCGCCTTCGACAACCTCTCACAGCTCAACGACCGGCGCGACCTGTCGCGCATCGAGATCGTCTCGGGCGGCAGCGTGCTGTTCGAGGGCGATTCGACCACGCTCGCCACCGGCGGCCAGATCGCGGTGAGCGCGGGCCGCCAGGGCGGGCGCAGCACCGTGGCCGACGGCGCGCGGCTGGACGTGTCGGGCGCCGTGGGTGTGCGGGTGGCGATGTCGTCGAACAACGTCGAGATCAACATCCAGGGCAACGAACAGCGCGACGCGCCGCTCAACCGCGACACCACGATGCTCAACAACAGCAACGTGTGGATCGACCGGCGCAAGCTCACGCGCGTGGCCGCCGGCACCGGCGGCTACGACGGCGAGCGCTGGTACACGGCGGGCGGCCTGCTGGAGGTGGGCGGCTACCTGGGCCTGCAGGGCCACGGCATCGGCGAATGGGCGGCGCAGGGCGGCCATGTGGTCTTCACCGGCGCCGAGGTGGTGACGCAGGCGGGCTCGAACATCAACCTCTCGGGCGGCACGCTGGACGTGCAGACCGGCGTGATCCGCCAGAGCTGGCTCAAGGGCCGCGACGGGCGGCTGTACGAGGTGTCGAGCGCGCCGGCCGACATCGTCTACACCGGCGTCTACAAGGGCTTCGAGGACGAGCACAAGCGCTGGGGCGACAAGACCACGGGCTACTTCTACAACCCGCTCATCGGGCCGCAGCAGCGGCTCGAAAACGGCTACACGGTGGGCCGCGACGCGGGCCGCCTCGAAGTGGCGACGGGCGCGGCGGTGCTGCGCGGCGACATCACGGCCACCGCCTACCAGGGGCCGGGGCAGGGCACCAAGAGCGATGCCGCGCTCGACGGCTATGCGCAGTCGCACAACGCGGCGGCTCGCGCGGGGGAGCTCATCCTCGGCAACAACCAGATCGTCGGCACCAACGACGACCCGACTAAAGGTGCGACCGGCATCTTCCGCCAGCTGGTGCCGACGCTCGACCGCATCGTGTTCGAGGACGGTGCGGCAGGCGCCGACACGGCAAGGCTTGCGGCTGGCGACCCGTTGCCGGCCGCTGACAAGGAGGCGCTGCGCCTGGACAGCCGGCAGCTCAGCGGCTTCGGCCTGGGTGCGCTGGTGGCCGTGGCCGGCAAGGAGGTCACGGTGGACGGCGCGCTGAGCGTGGCGCCGGGCGGGCGCATCGCGCTGCACGCGACGACGGTGGCGGTGCGCGCCGACCTGACGGCGCGCGGTGGCCAGATCATGCTGGGCAACGTGGTGCGCAGCGCCAGCAACGTCGGGGGGCCGGGCGACGCCAATCTGCCGCTGGCGGAAGGCACGGTGCCCGAGGCCATCGGCGTGAAGGTCGCGCCCGGCGTGACGCTCGATGCGCGCGGGCTGTGGAGCAACCTGCAGATGGACCCGTCCGGCAGCAGCGGCCTGCCGTACCTCGACGGCGGCGCGGTGCGGATTCGCAGCACGGGCGCGATCGACCTCGCGGCGGGGTCGCTGATCGATGTGTCCTCGGGCGGCGCGGTGCTGGCCAACGGCAAGACACGCGGCGGGCGCGGCGGCGATGTGGACCTGCTGGCGGACAGCAACGCCACGGTGGCGACCCACGGCCTGCTGCAGGCGGATGGCGACATTCGTGGCTATGGGGTGAGCGGTGGTGGGACGTTGCGGATGGCGTCGGGCACGGGGGTGGTGATTGGCGGCGAAGCGCTCGGCGAGCGCGCGGCCACGGACCTGATCCTGCTGGAGGACTATCAGGTGAGGGCGGGCAGCATCCTGCCGGTCGACTACCAGTACGAGCGCACGAGGGCGCGTCCCGGAGAGCCGATGGGGGCGGTGCCATTCTTCGCCGACAACGACGCGAATGCCGTCACCATCGCTGCGGACTGGGTGCTGCCTCGCAGTGTGGGCCTCGGATTCAGGGTCGTTGCGATCGTGAACGGTTCGGTCGAAAGCTTCCGCTCCTACGCTTCGGGCGACCCCCGGGAACCCCAGACGGTGCCCGCCGGCGCGAAGATCATCGACATGAGAAGCCCCGAGACCTTTCCGATCGACTACGTTGTTTCGGCGGCGATCTTTCCGAACGGGGTGAGCGTGTATGGGCGCATGGTCACCGTCCCCACGGGGCACGTGGCCCCCGCCGACTTCACCATTGCGAGCGGCACGCGGGTGGCGGCGGGCACGGTGTTCGACCGGCCTGTCACGGCCCTGGCGCAGATCGCCATCGACAGCGGCATCTTCCAGACGGGTTTCTCGCGCTACGACATCAACGGACACCTCGGTCTGGTCGTGGCCGATGGCGCAAGGCTCGATGTGCGCATGCCGGTCTATCGCTTCGCTTCCGACGCGAAGACCATCGCGGGCGGCAGCGAGCCCGTGCGAGCCCTGGAACTGTGGATGCCGCCGTTGTGGACCGAAGACCCGGTGCGCGGCGTGCTCATGCAGCGCGGTGGCGCGAGCCTGCAACTGCAGGCGGCCGTGGACAACGGCACCTCCACGGTGTCGCGGGCACCGATCGATGTGCGACCCGGCGCGGAAATCACGGTCGATGCGGGCCAGTCCATCGGCTTGCGCGGGCGCGAGATCACCGTCGACGGCCTGCTGCGCGCATCAGGCGGCACGATCAGCGTGGAAGGCAGCGGGCTGCCAGGTGCGCCTGGCCAGCCCGGGCTGGTGTGGATCGGCGAGCGCGCCGTGCTCGACGCCTCGGCGCGGGCCGCGGTGGCTTACGACAACTTCGGCCGGGCCTACGGCCAGGTGCCCGATGGCGGCACGATCCGCATCGGTGGCGCGTTCGATTGGGAGCAGAGCGGCAAGACCCAGGCACCCGAAGCCTTCGTCGTGGTCCGCCCGGGCGCGTTGCTCGACGCGTCGGGCACGCGCGCTGACCTCGATCCGGGCGCGGGTGGGCCGCGCGGCGTGGCCTCGCCAGTTGCGGTTGCGAGCAACGGCGGCACCATCGTCCTCTCGTCGAGCCAGGGCCTGTACCTGGACGGCACGCTGCGCGCAGCGGCAGGCGGAGCAGGCGCCGCGGGCGGCACGCTGGCACTGGCCCTCGAGTCGGGAATCTATCCGACCGCGCTCACGGCGGGCGAACTCCTGCGGCATCGCGAAATGGTGCTGGCCCAGACGCAGGGCGACAGCCCGCTCGCAGCCTCTGCCTCGCGGTTCGACGCACGGCAACTCCTGCGCACGGGCACCGGCCGGATCAGCGTCGATCGCATCGAGGCCGGGGGCTTCGACAACCTGTCGCTGCTGGTGCATGGCCCGTTGAGCTTCGATGGCGACGTTGCGTTGACCCTGGGACAAAGCCTGCGCTTCTATGCAGCGTCCTATGCCCACAGCGAAACCTCGGCAGCGGGCACTTCGGTGGCGCTGAGCGCGCCGTACGTGCGGCTTGCGGGTGTGCGTACACCACTCGTTCCCACCGAGATGCCGGAGGGCTCAATCATGCCTGAGGCCGGCTGGGCGCAGGGACCGTCCACCCAGGCGGGCGATGGCACCTTCGCGGTCCTGGGCGACCTGATCGACGTGCGTGACCGGGTCGGCTTCGGCGCTCATGCCGAGGTCAATCTGGGCACGGCGCGCTACACGGTGGACCGCCGCGGCTTCGGCGACGTCGAAATCAGCAGCAGGGGAGACATCCGCCTGCTGGGCGGCGGCCAGAGCCAGGGGCTCTCGAGCGAGTCCACCACCGAGTTGTCGACCAGCGGCCGGATGACGCTGACCGCCGCGCAGGTCTATCCGGCGACAGGCGTTGGCGCGCAGATCCTGGCCGGCGTGATGCCGCGAGACCCCGCTTCCGGCGAGCCGCGGCGATATGCCGAGGGCAGCGTGCTGGCGATCCGTCGCCAGGGCGAGGGCGAGGTCGCGATGCCGTATTCCGCGTTCGGCAGCCTGCGGCTCGGCGCCGAGACCATCGAGCAAGGCGGTGTCGTGCGCGCGCCATTGGGGCGCCTGCTGCTGGGCTCCAACCCCACAGGCGAGGTGACCGAACGGGTGGTGCTGCTGCCTGGCAGCGAAACCTCGGTGAGCGGTGCGGGCCTGCAGATGCCCTACGGCGGCACGGTCGATGGCCTGAGCTATCGCTACAACGGCCAGACCGTGACGCCGGACGGCGCGGGTGGCATGGGCGGTGCCGCAATTGTCGGGCGTGGTGTTGGCATCAACGCCCGCCATGTCGACGCGCAGGCCGGTTCGCTGCTCGACCTGTCGGGCGGCGGCACGCTGATGGGCGCGGGCTTCGCCACCGGGCGCGGCGGCTCGGTCGATGTGCTGGCCACGCCGCTTGCGAACGCGAACCCCTTCAACGGCTACAGCGACCGCCGCAGCGACGTGTACGCCATCGTGCCCGGCAGCGCGGCCAGCTACGCGCCAGTGGCGCCCGAAGCAGGCTTTGGCGCACCGGCGATGGGGCAACAGGTCACGATTCCGGCCGGCGTGCCGGGCCTGCCGGCGGGCACCTACACCCTGATGCCCTCGACCTATGCGCTGCTGCCCGGCGCCTTTCGCGTAGAGATCGGCGCGGGCGACCGCATCGGCCTGTCGGGCGTGACCGGCGTGGGCAACGGCTCGTATGTCGCGCCCGGCTACCTGGGCGTCGCCCACACCGCGATCCGCGAGACGCTGCCGAACCGCCTGGTGCTCACGCCCGGCACGCAGGTGCGCGCGCATTCGGGCTACAACGAGACCGACTACAACACCTTCCTGCGCGCGGATGCCGCGCGCCAGGGCTTTCCGCGCGGCATGCTCACGGTCGACGCGAGGACGCTGGACATCTTCCTGGCGAAACCGACCGACACCGACACGAACCGCTTGGGCTTCACCTTCGACGGTCAGCTCCGCTTGAACGCAGCGCCTGCTACCGAAGGCTTCGGCGGCACGGTGAATGTGCGCGGCCTGGGTGAGGTGCTGGCAGCAGGGCAGACAGCTGCTACCGACCTGGCCGGCGCCTCCGTGCAGGCCGACGAACTCAGCAAGCTGCACGCACCACGGCTGGTGCTCAACGGCGGCATCTTCGTGGGCTACGGGCAACGTGGCCGATTGGTCGAGATCGCCGGCGCGGGCAGCCTGGTGGTGCGCAGCGGCGCGCGCCTGTCGGCGGGTGACATCGTGCTGGCGGGCGGCCCCAGCTACGCGGGCGAGGGGCAGATCGTCATCGAGGAGGGCGCGTCGCTCAGCACCCTCGGCCAGAAGGGCTCGGGCTTCGATTCGAGCGCGGGCTACGTGTTCACGGGTTTGTCGGTGCTGGCCCTGTCGAACGGCTGGTTCAACCTGCAACTGGGCACGCCCGCGGCGGACGCGCAGTACGGGGTCGGCATCCAAGTCGGCCAGTGCGTGACCGCGTCGTGCAGCGGTGCGACGCAGCTGGTGTCGGAGGGCACGCTGGCCATCGCCACAAGCGGCGCGCTGACCCTGTCCGACAACCTGTCCTACGGCACGCGCAACCTGTCGGTCGCGGTGGCCGCCGTGAACCTCGGCGAGGACGCCGCGATTGCGGCCGCGGCCGCCAACGGCCGTCTGCCGCTGGGTCTGGGGCTGAACCAGGCGCGGCTGGACCGCCTGCTCGCGGGCAACACAGCCCTGGGCGCGCCGCCGCTCGAAAGCCTGATCTTCAACGCGCGCGACGCCGTGAACATCTTCGGCGCGGTGAAGCTCGACGCCAGCAGCCTCGACCGCCTGGTGTTCGGCACGCCGGCCATTCACGGCTACGGTGCGGCAGGCGACGTGGCCGCCATCCGCGCGGGCGAGTTCGTCTGGTCCGGCTCCGACGCCGTGCCCGGCGCAGCCATGGCCGACCTGCTGGGCGCGGGCACGCTCGACATCGGCGCCCGCACCATCGTGCTGGGCCACGGGCCGTATGCGCAGCCAAGCGGTCAGGTCACCGATGCGCGCCTGGCGCTGGGCTTCGCCGATGTGAAGCTGACGGCCAGCGAGCGTGTCACCTCCAGCGGTCGCGGCACGCTCGCGGTGCACCAGCGGCAGGGCGCGTACACGCCGGGCGAGGGCTATGCCTACGAAGGCGGCAACCTTGCGGTCGTGGCGCCGGTGTTCACGGGGCAGGCGGCCTCGACGATGCGGATCACCGCGGGCGGCGACATCACCGTGGCCGGGCCCGACGGCGTGAAGTCCGGCACGAGCGACGCGCTGGGCGCGACACTGGAACTCAGGGGGAAGCGCGTCGGCCTGGAGGGCAGCATCGTGCTGCCCTCCGGCCGGCTGGTGCTGGCGGCAACGGACAACATCACGCTCGGCGCGGCCTCGCGCATCGACCTGTCGGGCCGCACGGTGACGCTGTTCGATGTCGCGAAGGACAGCGCCGGCGGCGAGCTGCTGATGACCAGCGCGGCCGGCCACATCACGCAGGCGGCGGGCGGCCTCATCGACGTGTCGGCGCGCAACCAGCGCGGAGGCACGATCGAAGCCGTGGCGCTGGGCGAGGGCGCCGGCCATGTGGCGCTGGATGGCGCACTGCGCGGCGCCACCAGCGGCAGCTACGACGCGGGCGGCACGATGGTGCCTTACGAGGCGGGCGAATTGACCGTGCGCGCCCGGACCCTGTCCGACTTCGCGGGCCTGAACCAGCGACTCAACGAAGGCGGCGTGTTCGGCGCGCGACGCTTCCAGATCAAGCAGGGCGACCTCGTGGTGGGCGACGGCGTGAAGGCGCGCGAGGTGTCCATTGCGCTGGACGGCGGCAGCCTGCGCGTGGACGGGCGGATCGACGCCAGCGGCATGCAGGTCGGCACCATCCGGCTGGCCGCGGCGGGCGACCTGCACGTGAACGGCACGCTGGACGCGCACGGCACCGGCCTGCGCGTGGACAGCGCGGGCCGCATCATCGACAGCCCGAACCGCGCCGTGATCGACCTCACCAGCCGCGACGGCACGCTCACGCTGGGCAGCGGCGCGCGCATCGACCTGCGCGCCGGCACCGACGTGCCCGTGGGCTCCCGCGCCGGGCAAAACGACGGCCGCGCGCGCGGCACGCTCGACCTCAATGCACCGCGTGTCGGCACGAACGACGTGGCCGTGGCGGTCGAAGGCACGCCGGCCATCGCGGGCGCGAAGACCATCGCGGTCAATGCCTTTCGCATCTACGACGATGCACCGCTGGCCGCGCTGCCCGACGTGACGGGCCACCGGCCGCAGCTCATCACCCAGCGGTACCTCGACGACATCGACGTCGACAGCCAGCACTTCATGCAGGCCGCGCTCGGCAATGCGGCCCTGGGCGGCCGCCTCGCGGGGCTGGGCAGTTATCACCTGCGCCCCGGCGTGGAGATCGTGAGCGACCGGCTGAACAACCCGAACGGCGACCTCACGGTGGACGGCGACCTCGACCTGTCGGGCTACCGCTACGGCCCCGCAGCCGACCGCGGCGATCCGGCGCGTCGCGGCTTCGGCGAACCCGGCAAGCTGGTGATTCGCGCGGCCGGCGCGCTCAACGTGCACGGCAGCATCAACGACGGCTTCGCACCGCCGCCGGCCACGCCGGACGATGTCGGCTGGATGCTCGCTGAAGGGCGCTACGCGGGCGGCGAGGTCGTCGTGCCCATCGACGGCGTGACGCTCGACACCGGCACCCGCTTTCCGCAGGGCGCTCGTCTCAACTACAGCGTGGCAGTGAACGCGGCCACGCTGCCCGCCGGCACGGTGCTGCCGGTCGACGCGGTGCTGCAAGCGCCGTGGAGCCTGCCGGCCGGCACGGTGGTCGCGGCCAACATCTACCGCCCCGATGGCTCGCTGGCCCATGCCGCGGGCTCGGTGCTGGCGACGGCCGTGACGCTGCCGCCCGAAACGCGGCTGGGTGCCGGCACCGCGTTGCGCACGCCCGCCTCGGTGGGCGCGCTGACCTGGCCCAAAGGCGTGGAGATGCCGGTGGAGATGACCATGGCCGGCCCGCTGCAGCTCGCGCGCGGCGCGCTGATCCCGTCCAACACCACGGTGGAACTGCCGGGCAACACGCCGGTGCAGTTGCGCCCCACGGTCGACGGCGTGCAGGGACGCAACTGGGCGATTGCACCGATGCTCGGCGAAGGTGCCACCTCGTGGGACCTGCAACTGGTGGCAGGCGCTGACCTCGGCGCGGCCGACCGCCGGGCCGTGCGGCCAGATTCGCGCGCGGCGCTGCAACTGGCCGACGCGCACAGCGTGCTGAAGTTCAAGATCGAAACGCCCGGCGGTGGCATGGTTTGGGCCCCGGGCAATTGGTTCGGCTATGAGCCGGGGACACCCGTGCCGCCCGGCGAGATTTCATGGTGTGAGTACCCGGGTCAGTGCATGCCCGGCGGTGGCGGCGATCCGGTCGCCATCGGCTCGCCGAGCACGGCCGCCTTCAGCGTGCTGCGCACTGGCACCGGCGACCTCGAACTGCTGGCAGCAGGTGACCTGCGGATGCGTTCGCCCTTCGGCGTGTACACCGCAGGCACGGCGACCGCGACCGAGGCAGATCACAACCGCCCGCGCGGTGCCGGCACCGACGGCCCGCTGGGACCGCAGTCGCCGCTGACCGACTACAGCGGCGCGCTGTCCACCTACCGCGCGTGGTACCCCGAGCAGGGCGGCAACCTGCTGATTGCGGCGGGCGGGGACCTCGTGGGTCACATCGTCTCCGATGAACGTTCGAGCGTGCTGGCCGGCAACTGGCTCTGGCGGCAAGGCTCGGGCACGGCGGGCATCGACAGCCCGATCCCGAGCGCATGGTGGATCAACTTCGGCGCCTACATCGGCGGCCTCGTACAGCCTGGCCTGTTCACCGAGCCGACGCTGGCCGGCTTCACCGGTTTCGGCACGCTGGGTGGCGGCAACCTGAGCGTGCGTGTCGGTGGAGACGCAGGGGCCATCGCGCCGCGCACGCCGCAGCCACTGGTGAACTCGCAGGACAGACCCCGCAGCGGCGGGCTCGTGCTCGCCGTGGCGAGCACCGGCCGCGTCGGCGCGGACGGCGCGCTGACCCTCACGGGCGGCGGCGACATCGACATGCGCGTGGCTGGCGCCCTGAACCCGCACCGCGCGCTCAACGGGGCCGCGGAGAACCTCGTGCTCACCGGCGCCATCGCCAACCTGCGCGGCAGCACCGATGTGCGCACGGCGTCGATCGGCAGCCTGGGCCTGCAGTACCTGTCGAGCAACTTCAACATGCGCGACCCGATCGACACGCGCGCCATCGACCCGTTCAACCCGACCTTCGCCGACGCGCGTGGCGGCATCAACCTGCTGCCGGGCGATGCGACGATGCGCCTGAGCACGCGCGGTGACCTGGTGCTCGGCGCCGCGGCCGACCCCGGGCGCGTACCCACGCCCAACAACTCGCCCTTCCGCCTCGAAGGCACCGGCTACGACGGGGGCGGGCAGGGCTGGTTCAGCCTCTGGAGCGACCGCAGCGCCATCGACCTGCAGTCGGCGGGCGGGCACCTGACGCCTGTGATGGCACGTCGGGACAACGCTGACACGACACTGAAGACCACCTCGCCGGACGCATGGATCGTCTATCCGGGCATCTTTCACGCCGCCGCGTTGACAGGGAACATCTACGCCGGCTATGCGGCGCTGCCGCAAGCACGGGACTACCCCGTGGCATTGAGCTACGGGCTCACCCTGGCGCCTTCCGCACGCGGCGAATTCGAGATGCTGTCGGGCGGTTCGATCTACGCGGGCCAACTCGCCATGGGCATGTCGGGCACCGGCACGCCGCTGCCGACGCCGTTCAATCCTGCGTTTTTTGCCGAGTTCGACGCGCAGGGGGTGAAGCAGTTCGTCACCAACGCCTCGCCCACGGGGATGGCCGTTTCTGGCTCCCAGTTCCTCGGGCCTTCGCTGTTCGCCTTCGGCCCGAACACGGCAGCGCAGCCGTTCCCCCGTGACGCCGCTGCGCCGCCCGTTCGCTTCTACGCAGCCAGCGGCGACATCGTCGGCCTGCGCACCGGCGAGACCCTGACCCTGGCCGACGGCAGCGCGACCTGGTACCACGCCGCCGGACCGGTCTGGATCAAGGCCGGCCGGGACATCGTCAACACTGGCGATGCGCCGGGTACGTTCTGGGGGGTGGTTCCGGGCGAGCTCCAAGGCATGCGCCAGCGCGGCAACCTCATCGTCCACCAACACCCCACCGACGTCTCGGTGATCTCCGCCGGCCGCGACATCCTCTACGCCAACGTCGACATCGCCGGCCCCGGCACGCTCGAAGTCTCGGCGGGCCGCCACCTGCGGCAGGAAGACCGCGGCGGCATCACCTCGATCGGCCCCATCGTGCCCGGCGACACGCGGCCGGGCGCTTCGGTCGCGCTCATGGCCGGCGTCGGTGCACAGGCCGCGACGCAGGGGCTGGACATGGCGCCGATCCGCGCGCGCTACCTCGATCCGTCGAACCGCGCCGACACAGGCACGCCGCTGGCGCAGCAACCGGGCAAGGCCGCGAAGACCTACGAGACCGAACTGGCCGAATGGTTGAAGGCGCGCTACGGCTTCGACGCCGGCACCACCGCGCAGGCGCTCGCGTACTTCGACGCGCTGGCCCCGGCGCAGCAACGCATCTTCCTGCGCGAGGTGTACTACGCCGAGCTGCGCGAAGGCGGGCGCGAGTACAACGACGTGGACGGTCCGCGCCAGGGCAGCTATCTGCGCGGGCGCGAGATGATCGCCACGCTGTTCCCCATGCGCACGGCGCTCGAAGGCGACATCACGATGTTCGGCGGCTCGGGCGTTCGCACCCAGTTCGGCGGCGACATCGACATGCTCGCGCCGGGCGGCGGCATCATCCTGGGCGTGCAGGGCGCGGTGCCGCCGGCCACCTCGGGCGTGCTGACGCAGGGGCAGGGCAACATCCGCTTCTTCAGCGAGGGCAGCCTGCTGCTCGGGCTGTCGCGCATCATGACCACCTTCGGCGGCGACATCCTCGCGTGGTCGGAGAAGGGCGACATCAACGCCGGGCGCGGCGCCAAGACCACGGTGGTGTTCACGCCGCCCAAGCGGGTGTACGACGCGCTCGGCAACGTCGAGATTTCGCCGCAGGCGCCGAGTTCGGGCGCGGGCATCGCCACGCTGGCACCGATCGCCGAAGTACCGCCGGGCGACGTCGACCTGATCGCGCCGCTGGGCACCATCGACGCGGGCGAGGCGGGCATCCGCGTCTCGGGCAACGTCAACGTGGCGGCGCTGCAGGTGGTGAACGCGGCCAACATCCAGGTCAAGGGCGAATCGGCCGGCCTGCCGGTGGTGGCCTCGGTGAACGTGGGCGCGCTCACCAACGCCAGCGCGGCCGCCTCGCAGGCCAGCATGGCCGCGCAGGACGTGATGCAGCGCGAACGCGCGGCCGCACGCCAGGCCTTGCCCTCGGTGTTCACGGTGCGCGTGCTGGGCTTCGGCAACGAGCCCGCCAGCGGCGGTGCCGGCAACGGCGCGCAGGCGCCCGCCGATGGCGCCAAAGCCACCACCACCGCCGCGAGCTACAACCCGCGCAGCGTGATCCGCGTGCTCGGTGGCGGCGGCAACCTGCCGCCGGCCATGAGTCGGCAACTGACGGACGAGGAGCGCGCCAACCTGCAACGCTGACCGCCCCGTCGAGCCCGCGCCCCGGCCGACGGGCGCTCGTGTTCCTTCCCTTGTTGTCCCAGGCCTGGCCGCTGCCGCCACCGGAGAGTCCGGGGCGGCGCGACGGGCGCTCAGCGAAACCGACCATGACTCCCCATCCTCACGCCTTGCGACGCGCCCCGGACCGGTTCTCCTCGATGCTGCCCGCGGTCTGGCGACTGATCGACGACCGGGTCGCGGTGCCTTCAGCCAGGCCGATGGCGCCACCGGCGCCGACGCCAGGCGCGCAGCTGCAGCGCCATCTGGTGGCGCAATACGCACCGCTGCAGCAGCGTCTCGAACGCCAGCTCGGCTGCGCGGACCTGGCCAGCGAATGTCTGCACGAAGCCTGGCTGCGGCTGGGCGACTGCCCGCTGCAGGAGGCGCCCGCGAACCCCGATGCCTACGTCTACCGCGTGGCGTCCAACCTCGCGATGGACCGCATCCGCACGCGCAAGCGCTGGCAGGGCGTGAGCGCGGAAGGGAGCGATCTGGACGCATTCGCCGACCCGCACCCCGGCCCGGCGCAGATCGCGCAGGCGCGCTCAGACATCGCCGCCGTGGACCGCGCGATGGCGCGCCTGCCGCAGCGCCATCGCGCGGTGCTGCTGGCGCTGCGCTGGCACGAGATGTCGCGCCAGGACGTGGCCCGGCGCCAGGGCATGTCGGCGCGGCGGGTCGACACGACGCTCAGGCAGGCTCTGGCCGAATTGCGCCAGGGCAGCGCGCAGACCCGCTGAAGGGAGCCAGGAGGAAGATGATGAAGTGGATGTCACCGTTGCGGGTCACCATGCAGGAGCTCGATGCCCGGCTCTCGAAGATCGTGGAGCGCGCGCGCGAAGGCCCGGTGGCGGTCAACCGCTACGGCTCGCCCTGGGTCTGGATCGTCAGCCACCAGGCCTGGGTGCAGGCGGACAACCTGCGCGCACTGGTGCCCCAGAGCCACCCGCTGGTGGCGTTGCGCGACCAGGTGGAAGACACGCTGCGCCATGAACGCACCTTGCTGGCGGAGCTCGAGCGCCAGCATGGCGGCACGGTGGATGCGTCGACGCTGTTCAAGAGCCTGATGCTACAGATCATCTATTCGCTCGAAGACGCGCAGAAGGTGCACGAGAGCCTGGCCTACAACATGCTCTTTCGCTGGTTCGTGGGCTTCGAGCGCTTTGCCGACGAGTTGCCCGCGCGCGCCGCCTTCGCGCGCGAGCTGGAGGCCTTCGGCGGCGATCCGCGCGCGGTGCGCGTGGTCACGCGGGCGCTGTCGGGTGCCTTCCTGCCGGAGTCGGGCGACGGTGATTTCCGCGTCAATCGCGGGCTGCTGCACGCGCTATCGAGCTGGGCCTCGGCGCCGGACGCGCGCCCGCGTGAAACGGCACCCTGACCGCAGCGAAAGCTCAGCGCGCGGCGCGCACGATGCCGGGCGCCGTGGGCAGCACCGGCGCGGCGATGCGCAGCGACGTGCCGGCCTTGTCGACCGTCACCGCATCGGCCTCGATGCCCGAGAGCGTGAGCGCGCGGCCCAGCGCGTCGCCGACCCGGTAGGGCTGCGGCGCGCCATCGTTGACCGACAGCACTGCCACGCCGCCTTGGCCCGCGCCCTTGATCAACCCCTTGACCGCGATGTTCGCGCGGACCTCGCCGGGTCCGAACCAGGCTGCGAGCGCACCGGATGTGGGATCGGCCACTGCAGCTTGCGCGGGTGCGGCGCGCACCGGTGGTGCAGACGGCGTGAGCAGGCGGGCCCAGGTCGCGACACCGGCCACGACCAGCAACAGGCCTGCGGCATGAACGAGAAGGCGGGCGGAAGGCGGAGTGAAAGGGCGCATGGTCGGTGGTGGGCAGCGGGCCGCGACGGCGGCGGGCACACCCTGTGTCTATCACGCCGGCGTTGGGGTTTCGTGTCAGCCCTGCGTTTCATCGCGGCATCACGCAGCCTGCCTAGCATCGGCCGCATGGCGTGTTTCCACGACGGGATGACGAGCGGCATGCAGCGAGCCACGCACCACGGGCGCGGGGAGGGCGGCTTCTCGCTGATCGAACTCATGATCGTGCTGGTCATCGTCGGCATCGCCACCGCCGCGATCAGCCTGGGCATCGCGCCCGACCCTGCGCAGGAATTGCGGCGCGACGCGCGCGAGCTGGTGCGGCACCTTGCGGTGGCACAGAACGAAGTGCGCGTGGACGGCCGCGTGATCGCGTGGCAGGCCGATGCCGACGGCTACCGCTTTGCGCGCGGCACCTGGGTGCAGGGCGCCGGCAGTGCGATCCCGTCGGTGACGACGCTCGGCGCGCTCGACACCTTTGCAGCGGACGATGAACTGCGCCCGCGCGGCTGGCGCGTGGCGCCGGTCGAGGTCGTGCCGGCGGGGCCGGTCGTTCTCACGTCGGAGCCTGTGGGGGCGAGCTGGCAGCGCGAACTGCGCCATGGGGCCGTCACGGTGACGGTGACGCGGGATGCATCCGGAGCCTTTCATGTGCGCTAAGGACCGCGGCTTCACGCTGATCGAGATCCTCATCGCGCTGACCATCGTGAGCATCGCGCTGGCGGCGATCGTGCGTGCCTCGAGCCTCACCATCGGCAACCTCGGCCTGCTGGAACGGCAGTCGCTGGCGATGCTGTCGGCGGGCAATGTGCTGGCCGAACTGCAACTGGGCGGCTCGCCCGCTGCGCCGGGTGTCTCGCGCAGCGACTGCCCGCAAGGCGGCATCCGTTTCGTCTGCTGGCTCGAAGTGGGCGCCGTGGTCGATGGACTGCGGCCGGTGCGCGTGGAGGTGCATGCGGCCGACGACGGCGACCGATTGCTGGCCACGCTGCACACGCGCAGCGCGTCGCCATGAAACCCATGCAGCGCGGCTTCACGCTGGTCGAGGTGATGATCGCCATCGCACTCATGGCCGTGCTCAGCGTGATGGCCTGGCGCGGCCTGGACAGCGTGAGCCGCGCGAACGACCAGCTCGAAGACCGCACCGAGCGCGTGGCCCGGCTGCTGCGCGTGCTGGACCAGTTCGAGCGCGACGTGGCCTTGCGTGCGACCACCGAGTTGCCGACACCGGTCGGGCCGTCTGCGAACCCTGCGGCATCCACGAGCACACCGTCCGTGCCGCTGCTGCCGGTGGCGATCCAGGCGCGACAGCCGAACGGCGCGCCCTTCGTGGTCGAGATTGTGCGCACCGCACCGGCTGCGCCGGGGCAGTGGCAACGCGTGCAGTGGTGGGTGCGCGGCGGTGTGCTCTACCGCGCGGCGGGGCCGGTGTCGGCCGTGTTTCCGTTGCAGGCACCAGAGCCTTCGGACCGCGTGGCGCTGCTCGACGATGTCGCCACCTTTCAACTGCGCGCCTGGGAGCCCGGCCCGGGTTGGCGCCGCCTGCCGGGCGTGGCGCCGGCACGCGTACCGGCCACCGGGGTGGAGCTGCTGCTGGCGGTGTCCGCCGGCAACGACGCCGCGGCGCGGACGTTCAGGCGCGTGCTGGCGTTCTGAGCAACGTCATGCTTCGGGCGCGCGCAGGCGCGGCTCCCAGTCTTCGACGTGCCCGGCATCCACCCGCTTGCGAAACGTGAGGCGCCAGCGCTCGGCCAGAGTGGGCAGGGCGGCGGCTTGCTCCCATTCAGGTGCGAAGCGCGCATCGCGCGAAAACAGCAGCGTGATGAGGCGCGACAGCGGCCAGTCCGCATGCGGGCGTTCCACGCGCGTGGCCGTCGCGCCAGCGCGCACCCAGCCGGATTCGAGCACACGGTAGTACCAACCGGTGCAGCCGCGCGCCTGCATTTCGCGCGCCATGCCGGGTCTGCCGAAGTGCGCATCGAGCTTCCAGCAAGGCTGCCGGCCCTGCGACACCTGCACCAGCGCGTCGCCGAGCCGCACCACGTCGCCGATGCACACCGTCGACTCGTCCCAGCCCGTGGTCGAGATGTTCTCGCCGAAGGCGCCGGCGTGCGCCAGACGATCGGCAGGAAGGCCCGCTGATTCCCAGCCTGCGTAGTGCTCGCGGGGATAGTGGTGCACGGCCTTCTCAACGCCGCCGTGGATGCGCAGATCGGCCTGCGCGTCGCCCTGCAGGCCGGTGGGCGACAGCCACAGCGCATCGGCCACGGGTGTCTTGCGGATGCCGCTGCGCGTGCGGCCGTCGGGCAGCAGCGCGACGGGGCCGACCAGCAGCGCATCGATGGGCAATGCGGTCTGCGTCATGCGAGCTGGCCCAGCCATGCCGCCAGCATGCGTGTGTCGGCATCGTTTCGCACCTCGGCCAGTTCGGCGCTGCGGGTGCGCAGCGCGGGGATATCGATGCCGGCCGAGGCCAGCTCTTGGTGGTGCCCGATCAGCCAGGGCTCGATGCGCGCGGGGTCGGCTTCGGGGTGGAACTGCAACGCGAGCGCATGGCGACCGTGGCAGAACGCCTGGTGTGGCGTGAGCGCGGTGCTTGCAAGCAGCTCTGCGCCGGACGGCAGGTCGAAGGTGTCGCCGTGCCAGTGCAGCACGGGTTCGCCTTCCGGCGCCGCAAGGCACGAGGCCCGTCCCGCCGCGCTCAGTTCGACAGGCGCCCAGCCGATCTCCTTGTGCCCCGACGGGTACACGCGTGCGCCCAGTGCGCTGGCCATGAGCTGCGCACCGAGGCACAGCCCCAGCGTCGGGCGCCGGAGCGCCAGCCGTTCGCGCAGGCCGGCGATCTCGTCGGCGAGCCAGGGATAAGTGGCCGTGTCGTAGGCCGCGATCGGCCCGCCGAGCACCACGACCAGGTCGGCGTTGCGCCACTCGTCGGCACTCAGCGCGGACACGCCCGCCTGCCGGTAGTCGATGGCGTAGCCGGCACGAGCCAGCACGTTCTCAAAGCGCCCGAGGTCTTCGAACGCGAGGTGTTGCAGGGCGATGCATTGCATGCGGCGAGTGTCCCTTCTTCTTCAGGTGCGGCAGCCGTTGTCGTCGCATGGGTCGCTCTGCGGCGCATCGTCCGAAGGCTGCGCGATCAGGTGCGCGGGTACGTCTTCGGCCGCGAGTTGGCCGATGGCCGCGCCCAGTGACATGTCGTCGATCAGCCCGAAGTGGCTCAGCCGGAGACGGCCTTGCCGGTCGACCAGCACCGTGCTCGGCGTGCCCTGCCACTGGTAGGCGCGCATCGTGGCGGGAATGCCGCCGTCGGGCGAGGGCGCGTCGATGCCGATGGGAAAGCCGAGGCGGTACTCACCCACGAAGGCCTCCAGCGCGGCGGGTGTCATGACGTCGCGGTGCTCGAACACGGTGTGCAGGGCGATCACCACGACGTCCTTCGCGGCGAACAGCTGCCGCGTCTTCTTCGCCTGCGGCAGGCCGTGCGACACGCAGGCCGGGCACAGCATCTGGAAGGCATGCAGCACCACGACCCGACCCCGCAGCGATGCGAGGGTGATCGGCGCCTCGGTGTTGAGCCATCGGGCGACCTGCAGCTCGGGCGCCTCGGGGCGTGGCCAGGCCATCTCAGGCCACCTCGGTGCGCAGCTTCACCTGCGGAAAATCCAGCGGCACCTGGAGCGCCACGTTCACGTAGTTGGTGAACAGGTTCAGCGCGACGTGCGCCAGGATCTCGACAATGTGCCGGTCGTCGAAGCCCACGGCACGCAGGGCCTGCACGTCGGCGTCGTCGACCTGTCCGCGCGCATCGACCAGCTTCAGCGCAAAGCGCAGTGCCGCCGCCGTGCGCGGGTCGGCCGATTCGCCGGCCTGCGCGGCCGTCATGTCGGCGGCGGGCACGCCGGCCTTGCGGCCCAGCGCGCTGTGCGCGGCAAGGCAGTAGTGGCAGGCGTTGCGATCGGCCACGGCCACGGCGATCTGCTCGCCGAGCTGCGCGGAAATGACGCCGCCGCCGAGCGCACCGAACGATCCCCACATGCTGCGCAGCGCCGCGGGCGAGTTGGCGACGGCGCGGAACATGTTCGGCGTGGCACCGAAGGCACCGTGGATCTCGGAGAGCAGGGTCTGGGCGTCGCCGGTGGCGGCGGTGTCGGTGACGAGGTTGACGCGGGACATGAAGGCTTCCTTTCAGTGATGACAGCAATGGCGATGGATGCAGTGTCTTCCCATAATCCGTATGATTTGAACGCTTTCATCCATTCAACATACCTTTTCGTCCAATGCAGAGCGCGACTTCATCGGTGCCGCCCATCGACAGGCTGTCGTCCCTGCTCGAACGCTTTCGCGTCCGGGCCCACCTGTTCCACACGGGGCCGCTGTGCGGCGTGACGCACTTTGCCGCGAAGGAGGGGCGCAGCTTCCTGCACGTGATGCGGCGTGGCGAGATGGTGGTCACGCATTCGGCGCCGTCGGTGCGGTCGGCCGGCGTGCCGCGCAAGCTGGTCGTGAAGGAGCCCAGCCTGCTGTTCTACCCGCGCCCGCTGGCGCACGACTTCCACAACGCACCCACGGAAGGATCGGACTTCGTCTGCGCCACGGTCGACTTCGACGGCGGCGAGGCGCATCCGCTGGTGCGCGCCTTGCCCCCGCTGGTGCAACTGCCGCTGCACGCGGTCGACGGCCTCGAAGCCGCGCTGGCGCTGCTGTTCGCGGAAACCGGGCGCGTGCTGTGCGGGCACCGCCTGCTGGCCGACCGGTTGTTCGAGGTGGTGCTGATCCAGCTGCTGCGCTGGTTGCTCGACCATCCGCAGGAAAGCGGCGTGCCCGCCGGCTTGCTGACTGGCCTGGGTGATCCGCAACTGGCGCGCGTGCTAGTCGCTCTGCACGAGCGGCCGGGCGAGCCCTGGCCGCTCGAACAGATGGCGACGGAAGCCGGCATGTCGCGCAGTGCGTTCGCGGCGCGCTTCAAGGCGGTGGTGGGCGCGACACCCGCCGACTACCTCGCGCAGTGGCGCCTGACCATCGCACAGGCCGAGTTGCGCACGGGCGCGTCGGTCAAGACGATTGCCGACCGCCTCGGCTACGCGAACGCCTCGGCGCTGTCGCGGCTGTTCGCGCAGAAGGTAGGTGTGTCGCCGCGCGAATGGCTCGCGCGGCAGTCGGCCTGAGCGGTCAGCCTGCCGTGCGCAGGAAGCGCTCGGTCAGCAGCACCCAGTAGGCGCCGCCCACCGCGACATTGCTGTCGTTGAAGTCGTAGCCCGGGTTGTGGACCATGCAGGCACCGTGCGCGTCGCCCTCGCCATTGCCGATGAGCAGGTAGCAGCCGGGCACGCGCTCCAACATGAAGGCAAAGTCTTCGCTGCCCGGCAGCGGCGGCGTCTGCCAGGTGACCTGCGCCGGGCCCACGAGCTCTTCGGCCACGGCGCGCGCAAAGGCGCTTTCCTCGGGCGTGTTGACCAGCACCGCGTAGCCGGGCCGCCAGTCGACCTGTGCCTGCACGCCGAAGCTCTCGGCCTGCGCAGCCACCAGCGCCTTGATGCGGGTTTCGATCTTCTTGCGCACCTCGCGGTCGAGGGCGCGCACGCTGAGTTCGAGCACGGCGCCTTGCGGGATCACGTTGTTGGCCTTGCCCGCATGGATGGCGCCCACCGTCACCACCGCCATCTGCAGCGGATCGATGTTGCGCGACACCACGCTCTGCAGCGCCATCACGATGCTGGCCGCGGCCACGATCGGGTCGGCCGCGCGATGCGGCATGGCGCCGTGGCCGCCTACGCCGGTGAGGGTGACGGTGGCGTAGTCCGACGAGGCCATGGCCGGCCCTTCGCGCATGGCCAGCCGACCCTGCGCCATGCCGGGCATGTTGTGCATCGCGAAGATGGCGTCGCAGGGGTAGCGATCGAACAGGCCGTCGTCGATCATGCGGACCGCGCCGCCGCCACCTTCCTCGGCGGGCTGGAAGATCAGGTTCAGCGTGCCGTCGAAGCGACCGCGCTCGGCCAGGTGCTGGGCCGCCGCCAGCAGCATCGCCGTGTGGCCGTCGTGGCCGCAGGCGTGCATCACGCCCGTGTGTGCGCTGGCGTAGGCCAGGCCCGTGGCTTCGTCGATGGGCAAGGCGTCCATGTCGGCGCGCAGGCCGAGGCGGCGCGTGCCGTTGCCGCGTACCAGCCGGCCCACCACGCCGGTGCCACCGACGTGGCGCTCGACGGTGTAGCCCCAGGCCTTGAGCTTTTCGGCCACCAGCGCGGAAGTGCGGTGCTCGTCGAAGCCGAGTTCGGGGTGCTGGTGGATGTCGCGGCGGATGCCGATGAAGGTGTCGGCGCTGGCGTGCAGGTCGTTCAGGAGGGCGGTGGTGCTCATTGGGGTTCCAGGCGGATGGACTTGGCGATGTCGCGGTAGCGCGCGGTTTCGGCTTCGTAGAACTTCGCGCCTTCGGCCAGCGTGGTCGGCGGCGAGGCCAGCTGCGTCTGGGCGGCGAGCTGCTCGCGCACGCTGCCCTCCTTCAGTGTCGTGCCGATGGCCTGGTGCAGCTTCTGCACCACGTCTTCGGGCGTGTTCTTGCGCACGAAGAAGCCGCTCCAGGTCTTGTAGTTGACGTTCTTCAGCTCCTTGCCTTCGCTGGCGGTGGGCACGTTCTTCAGCAGTTCGGAGCGCTGTCCGCCGAGCTGGCCGAGGATCTTCAGCCGGCCCTGGTCGGCCAGCGCGCCCATGGCGGCGCTGTAGACCAGCACGGCGAAGTCGACCTGCCCGCCGCCGATGTCCTGCAGCAGCGGTGCGTTGCCCTTGTAGGGCGCGTGCATCAGCTTCACGCCGGTGTCCAGCTGCACCTTCTCCAGGATCAGGTGGTAGAGCGAGCCGATGCCCACGCTGCCGTACGACAGCGGCTTGTCGGCCGACTTGCGCGCCAGCGCAATCAGCTCGTCGACGTTGTTGGCCGGCAGGTCCTTGCGGGCGACGAAGACCATCACCGCCTCGGCGACCGGGTGGACCATGCGGAAGTCTTCGGCCTTCAGCTTCACGGCCGCATTGGCCAGCGGCGACAGGATGATTTCGTTCGGCGAGCCCTGGAAGATGTAGTAGCCGTCGGCCGGCGCGGCCAGCACCTTCTGCGCGCCCATGGCGCCGCTCACACCCCCCAGGTTTTCCACGATCACCTGCTGGCCCAGCGCCTTGCCCAGCGGCACGGTGAAGATGCGCGCGGTGGCATCCGAAGGGCCACCGGCCGGGTAGGGAACCATCAGGTTCACGGGCTTGGAGGGAAAGCCGTCGGCGCTGGCAGGGCCCGCGGCCAGCAGCAGGCCGCAACCGAGCAGAACCGCAGAACGGAAGAACGAAGTCGTCATCAAGTCATGTCTCCTGGGGTGTGCCGGCTCGTGGGGCCGGATGCAGGGGAATGCTAGAAGTGGCGAGAAGCAACGTCCAATGCATTGTTGGCTGCATTAGCATGAGTCCATTGCATTCATCAAAACGAGGCCGCCGCGATGACGCTGGTTCAACTGAGACACCTGATTTCGCTCGCCCACACCGGCTCGTTCAGCAAATCGGCACAGGCCCTGCACCTGACGCAGCCCGCGCTCAGTCGCAGCGTGCGTGCGCTCGAGGAAGAGCTGGGCATGCCGCTGTTCGACCGCATCGGCCGGCGCAACGAACTCACGGCCTTCGGGCGCGAGGTGCTGGAGCGCGCGCGGCTCTTGGTGTCGGAGGCCGAATCGCTGCGCGATCGCGGCCGGCAGATGCGCGAAGGCGAGGGCGGCACGGTCCGCATCGGGCTGGGTTCCGGGCCGGGCGCGTTGTTGATGACGCCCTTTTTGCTGCACATGGCGCAGCACCATCCGGCCGTGCGCACCGTGATCGCACGCGGCAGCACCGACCTCCTGGCGCAAGCCCTGCGCGAGCGCAGCCTGGATGCGCTGGTGGTCGATGCGCGCGCGCTCAAGCCCGCGCCGGACCTGACCCTGACCCACGTGTACGAGCTGCGCGGCGCCTTCCTGTGCCGCCGCGGTCATCCGCTCACACGCCTGCGCAAGGGCGTGAGCTTCGAGGCGGTGCAGCGCTACCCGATCGCATCGACGCCGCTGAGCGACGAAGTGGCTCGCGGGCTGGTCGAGACCTACGGCCCGCAGGCGCATCCTGCCAACTGCGTGACCCTGCAGTGCGAGGAGATTCCCAGCATCGCCGATGTCGTGCGCCAGAGCGACACGGTGCTGCTCGCGGTGCACGAGTCGGCGCCCGACCTGGTCGAGCTGCGGATGGAGCCGCCGATGCACGGCACGGCCCGCTTCGGGCTCGTGACCCTGCGCCAGCGCACGGAGGCGCCGGCGTTGGCGATTCTTCGGCGGCTGATGGAAACGCAGATGGGCGGCTAGCCCACCTTGGCCTTCGCTGACGCAACCTCAGGCCGCGCCAGCCCCGACGCCACCGCCGCCAGGATGCCGCGCAGCCACCGGTGCGCCGGCTCGTTCTGCGAGCGGTCGTGCCACAGCTGGTAGAAGCGCATGCGCGGAAAGCCCTGCGGCGCCGGCACCGCCACCAGCGGCAGCGTGTGCACGAACTGCATCGCGAAGTGGCGCGCGGTGGTGAAGATCAGGTCGGTGCCCACCAGCAGGTGCGGCGCCACGGTGAAGTAGGGCACGGCGATGCAGGCCTCGCGCGTCTGGCGCAGCGTGGCCAGGTGCGTCTCGACCACGCCGCGCTGCGACGCCGCATAGGGCGTGGGCACCACGTGGCGCGCCGCGATGTAGCGCTCCATCGTCATGGCGCCCTTGACGGCGAGCGGGTTGTTCTTGCCCATGAGGCACATCAGGTCGTCTTCGAGCAGCAGCGACAGGTGCAGGCGGTCGGGCGGCTGCGGCCAGTTGCCGATGACGATGTCGAGTTCGCCCTGGGCCAGCGCGCGCTCGTAGTCGTAGGTGACGCTCAGCGGGTGCACCACCAGCCGCGCGTGCGGCGCCTCGGCGCGAAACCGGGTGGTCACCTCGGCCAGGAAGCTCATCGCCAGGTAGTCGGGCAATGCGAGGTGGAAGGTCATCGCGCTGGAGGCGGGCTCGAACTGTTCCGGCCCGGAGAGCATGCGGTCGATTTCGAGCAGCGCACCGCGCGCGCGGTCGCGCAGCTGCAGCGCCCGCTCGGTCGGCACCATGCCGCTGCGCTCGCGCACGAGGATGGGGTCGGCGAACACCTCGCGCAGCCGGCGCAGGGCGGTGCTGATGGCCGGCTGGGTCTGGTTCATGCGCACCGCCACCCGGGAAACGCTGCGCTCGGCCACCAGGGCGACCAGCACGCGCAGCAGGTAGGTGTCGATCGGGGCGTGGGAGCGTGACATGGCGGCGGGGCTGGGAAAAATGGCCTCTGGGGGCGGTGCCCGCTGCAGGACCATCATGGCAAACCGTTATGCCGCACATTCTAGAGAGCGTGATCCGGCGCGGCGATATCTGCCTACAGTTCGCCACCCACGGGACGGCAGCCGCACACGGACCCACAGAAGGTCCCAGGCGGCGCGTCCCGTCCACACCTAGAAATGGAGACAACCATGAGCATGGACGCCACGCTGGCGCCGGTCCGGGAGCACACCGCCACGGCGGAACTGGACGGCATCTACCGCAAGATCATCTTTCGCCTGATTCCCTTCCTGATGCTGCTGTGGGTGCTGGCCTGGATCGACCGGGTCAACATCGGCTTCATCAAGCTGACGATGCTCGACGAGCTCAAGTGGAGCGAGGCGGCCTACGGCCTGGGCGCGGGTATCTTCTTCCTGGGCTACTTCTTCTTCGAGGTGCCGAGCAACCTGCTGCTGCAGAAGATCGGCGCCAAGAAGACCATCATGCGCATCACCATCGGCTGGGGCCTGACCTCGATCGCCACGATGTTCGTGAAGAGCACCGAGATGTTCTACCTGCTGCGCTTCCTGCTGGGCGTGTTCGAGGCGGGCTTCTACCCCGGCATCATTCTTTACCTGACCTACTGGTTCCCGGACGGCCGGCGCGCCAAGGCCTTCGGCATGTTCATGTCGGCCTCGGCCTTCGCGGGCGTGATCGGCGGTCCGCTGGCCGGCGCCATCATGAACAACATGCACGGCGTGAACGGCTGGTCCGGCTGGCAATGGGTGCTGCTGCTCGAAGGCATTCCCTCGGTGCTGGCGGGCATCGCCACCTACTTCTACCTGACCGACCGACCCGAGCAGGCCCACTGGCTGACGGCCCGTGAACGCCAGCTGGTGCACGACGACCTGGAGCGCGACCGCAAGGCGCTGGGCCACCGCGAGCACAGCATGCTGGCCTCGCTGAAGAACGGCAGGTTCTGGCTGCTCATCCTGATCTTCTTCTGCATCATCGCGGCCAATTCCTCGCTCACGTTCTACGGCCCGACGCTGGTGAAAGAGGTCGGCTTCACCAACCCGCTGACCGTAGGCTGGATCATGGCCGGCGCCTACCTGTGCGGCGCGGCCGGGATGATCTGGAACGGCTTCCACTCCGACCGCCACCAGGAGGCGCGCTACCACTGCGCGCTGGCCGCGGCGCTCGGTTCCGGTGCACTGCTGGTGGTGGCGCTGTTCCTGCGCCAGAGCCCGGGCCTCGTGCTGGCCGGCCTGACGCTGGCCATCGTCGGCACCATGAGCGCCATTCCCGTGTTTTGGCAGATGCCCAACCGCTTCCTGGCCGGCACCGCCGCCGCCGGCGGCGTGGCGCTGATCAACTCGATCGCCAACCTCGCGGGCTTCGGCGCGCCGTGGATGCTGGGCCTCATCAAGACCGCCACCGGCAGCCTCTCGCCGGGCCTGTATGTGGTCGCGGCGGTGGAAGTCTGCGCCGCCGTGCTGATCCTGCTGTTCGTGCCGCGTCTGCAGAAGACGCCCGCGCGCTGATCCGCGCTCTCTCGCTCAACCCTTTCCGTCTGAAACAAGGAGAAGCTCTCCATGCCTTCCCACGCCTATCGCCTCGACCTCCAGGCGCTCAACGCCATGGACTGCGACGCGTTCGTCGCCGCGCTTGGGCCGACTTTCGAGAACTCGCCCTGGGTCGCACGCACGGCCTGGTCGCTGCGGCCCTTCGCCACCATCGACGCCTTGCACGAAGCCATGCTCGACGTGGTGCGCCGCGCCCCCGACGCCCAGCAACTCGCCTTCCTGTGCGGCCACCCCGAGCTGGCGGGCCGCGAAGCCCAGGCTGGCACGATGACCGCCGAGTCGGTCGGCGAGCAGGGCAGTGCGGGCTTGAACGCGCTGAGCTCCGAAGAGATGACCGAGATCCAGCGGCTGAACCGCGTGTACCGCGAGCGGCACGGCTTTCCTTTCATCATCGCCGTGCGCCGCAGCACCAAGGGCCAGATCTTCGAGGCGATGCGCAGCCGCACCGCCGAGTCCACCGAAGCCGAGCGCCGCGCGGCGCTGACGCAGATCGGCCTGATCACCCGCGGGCGCATCGACACGCTGCTGGCTTCTTCTACTTCTCAAGGAGCGGTCCATGCCTGAGCAAGACATTTCCCGTTCTGCGCGCCGCCGCTTTGCGCTGTCGGGCCTCGCGCTCGGCGCGGCGGTCCTGGCGCCCCACGGCGCCGCTGCGCAAACCATCGCACCCGCCGGCCCGGCCCAGGCCAGCGGCCCCATCGTGCTGCACGGCGTGAGCCCGCGCCTGACGGTGCACGCGCTCGACACCTTCCACGGCGCCGCCGCCACCGGCTTGCGCATCGACTTCTCGGTGCGCGAAGGCGACGGCTTCAAGCTGCTGCGCACCGTGACCATGAACGGCAACGGACGCTCCGACGAGCCGTTGCTGATCGGCGACAGCTACCGCGCCGGCGACTACGAGCTGCTGCTGCACGTCGACGAGTACTTCGCGCGCAAGCAGTCACGGCTGCCTACGCCGCCGTTCCTGTCGAAGCTGCCGGTGCGCATCCGCGTTGCCAACGTGGCCGAGCGCATCCACCTGCCGATCCAGTTCGGCCCGTGGAGCTACACCTACTCGCGCGGCAGCTGATGCTGCTGGCCTGGCCCATTCCTTTCGTTCGCAAGGAGTTCTTCTCATGACCGGCATCACGACCCACGTGCTCGACATCACCACCGGCCGCCCGCTCGTCGGGCTGAAGGTCGACCTCTACGACGTGGCGACCACGCCGCCGACGCGGCTGAACAGCACGCGCACCAACACCGACGGCCGCACCGATGCGCCCATGCTGCCTGCGGCCTCGGCGCGCGCCGGACAGTTCGAACTGCAGTTCCACGTCGGGGACCACTTCAAGGCCGCCGATGCGCTGTCCGACGTGGTGCCCGTACGCTTCGCCATCGCCATCGCCGACGCCACGCAGCACTACCACGTGCCGATGCTGTGCGCCCCCTGGTTTTTTTCCACCTATCGCGGCAGCTGACCGCGGGAGCTTTCCTGAATGACGACACCCCATGACCCGAACGCAGGCGCGTACCTGCTCGACTCCATCCGCCTCGCCATGGGCAACATCCGCGAACGCAAGACCTGGCCCTTCGGCGCGGTGATCGCGCGCGACGGGAAGGTGATCGCCACCGCCGTCAACGAAGTGGACGCCCTGTGCGACCCCTCGGCGCACGCCGAAATGCAGGCCGTGCGCGCCGCCGCGAAGGCCCTGAAGAGCACGAACCTGTCGGGCTGCACCGTGTACGCCAGCGGCTACCCATGCTCGATGTGCCTGACGGCGATGTACCTCGCCGGCGTGAAGGAGGTCTACTACGCCTATTCGAACGAGGACGGCGAGCCCTACGACCTGTCGGCCGAGCGCGGTTACCTCGAGATCGCACGTCCGCCGCAGCAGCGCGAGATGCCGCTGCACTCGATGCCCGTGCGCGACGAGGGCGACGAAGACCTGTACGAGGCTTGGCGGAAGCTGGCGGAGCCGGCTGGCTGACGGACCGCATCGCTCACCAGTTGCCGGGCTCGTCGTCGAGCCCGGCCGTGGTCTCAACTGCTTCGGATCAGTTCAGCGGCAGCCGCAGATAGGTGCCGCGCAGCGCATCCTGTCCCGCGCCCGGCTTGCTCCAGTCGCACACGCCCGCCGGGAAGATGGTCTGCAGCCGCGCCAGATCGGCGCCCGCGATGGTCACCGAATAGTCCGCGGCGTTGACCGGCTTCAACTGACACTTGAGCACGTCGTTCACCAGCGGCGAGCCGGCCACGATGCGCGGTGTGCTGAAGCGCGGGTAGACCGCGTTGCAGGCGGCGGCCGGGTCGGTCGATGCGACCTCGTCGATGCGCTTGCCGGTCGCGTCCCAGCAGGCATCGTTGGCGCCGGCGGGCTTGTTGCGCACCACCTTGTCGATGGACGCCGCGGCCGGGTCCGCCGCCATGTTGTCCAGCCACTTGTTGACGAGGTCGAGCGAGGCCGACATGTAGTCGACCGGCGACTTCGAGCCCAGCGTCCAGATGATCTGGTTGTCACTGCGACCGTTGGCGCGCTGCAGGCGGGCACGGATGATCAGGTCCTGCATCGTGTCGTGGATGTCGCCCGTCGAATCGGCGTTGCCGCGCTGCGTGATGATCGGGATGTTCGCTAGGCCCGGTCCCTTGAAGCTGTTCTTGAAGCCGCCCGAGTAGGTGAGCTTCAGCGCATCGGGGTCGGCTTCGGAGCGGGCGGCTTGCGTGTTGCCGTCGCCGTCGTAGCCACCGACCTTCTCGTTCAGGTCGAGGAACTCCTTCACCGAGATCACACCGCTGTTCAGCGCGGCCAGGCCGTACTGCACGCCGATGTTGTCGATGGGGCGGCGTGCCTCCTGCGTGCCGGCGCGCTTGCCCAGCAGGTTCACGTTGGTCTGGAACAGGTCGCAGCGGATGCCGTTGGGGTTGGTCGCACGATTGAACACGTTGGACGTGTTCGCCGGTTCGCGCAGACCGCAGCCCGTCGCATGGTCGGACTTGATGATGCTCGCGAAGGACGCGTCCCAGCTCGTGCAGGTGGTGGTCTTGAGACTGGTGTTGGTGTTGAAGCCGTTCACCGCGGTCTGCTTGGCCAGGGTCCAGGTGGCGGTGTCGAGCTTGTAGACGTTGTTGAGCAGCCGGCACTCCATCACTTCGGGCATCAGCGTCTCGGGGAAAGACACGATGGGCTGGATGCCGTCGAGCAGTCCCGGATAGAGCTGCGCGATCAGGTACTGCTGGATGGCGCCGCCCGAGCCGCCGAAGCCGACAGTCCACTTGGGCACGGTGCCGAATTCCTCGATGACGTGCTCCTTCAGCATCATCAACGTCTCGCCCTGCAGGTGCGGGTTGGCGTGCTGGTTGTTCCACAGCTCGGTCGAGTTCATGAAGGCGAAGCCGCGCGAGAGCTGGATGTGGCCGGCATCGCCGAGGATCGACTCGATGGGGTGCACGCCCTGGTTGTACTGGGCGGAGCCGCAGCAGTCGAAGTACACGACCAGCTTCTTGTTCCAACCTGTGCCGGGCTTCCAGGTGGCGGGCGCGTCCTTGGCGGGGTTGTCCAGCACCGCGAGCCGGTACACGCCGCGGTTGATGGTGCCGGACTCCACGCGCACGATGTAGGGCACGGTGTTGCCGTCGTTGGTGGTCGTGGTCGCGAGGTCGGCCGGACGTGTGCCCGTAGGGTTTGAAAGCGGCTTGAACGTGTTGGCGGTGCTGCGGTAGTACCAGACCACCTGCGTCGTCGCGGAGCAATCGGCATCCAGCGGCGCGCCCAGGCCGTTGTCCACCGTGCGGCATTCATAGGGCGAGATGTGCGGACCCGAGAGGATCGGGCCGGTGATCGGATAGTTGGTCAGCTTGACTTCGGTGCGCTGCGCGCTGTTGTCGGCGTTGCTGACCACCAGCGAATTGCTGCTGCCGGTGGTGCTCGACGCATCGGTCGTGAGCCCCGTGACAAGGCCGCGCAACACGCGGGCCGTGCTGTCTGCCACCGGCACCTGCGCACTCACGTCCTTGCCGTTGAGGCTCACACGTACCTTGTCGAGCGCCACGCCTGCGGGCGCGGTGATTTCGAGCAGCGTGTCGCCGCCGCTGATCATGTCGGGCGATGACGAGAGCGTCTTCACCTGGAACGCGGCTGGTGTCGGTGTCGGCGTCGACGGGGGAGGGTTGGCGCCGGGAAAGAATGGAAAACTCGGACCGCTGCCGGAGCCTCCCCCGCACCCGGCGATCAGCAGGGCGCCGGCCATCGCCACAAGGCCCGCCGCAACGGCGCGGGACGGGCGAGGCCACGGAAAAACCCGCTTGCGCGGGCGGGAGGGTGTAGCGAACATGGGTGTCTCCTGTGTTGTATGCCTTGAAAGAATACGAATGGACGTTCCGGTCCGCGGTCGTTGCGACGACACATGACGCGCGAATTGCTACAGGTAATCCCTGATCCGCCGAGCGAGGTTCCTGCCTCTTCTGCTTCCCCTGCATCCGCCCCCCAGGCGATGGAAGAAATGGTGCGGCGTTCCAAATGGGCGTTGGCGCTGTCACCCAACGACCTGGAACACGTGCTCGGCAGCATGCAGGAGCGGCAGGTCGCGCGTGGCGACTGCATTGCACGCGCAGGGGAGCTGGTGGAGCACTGGATGGCGCTGATCGACGGCTTTGCCAAGATGTCGGTCGCCTCGGAAGACGGGCGGGTATCGACGCTCACCGGGGTATCGGCCGCCGTATGGTTCGGTGAAGGCTCGCTCTTCAAGCACGAGGCACGCCGCTATGACGTGTTCGCGCTGCGGCCCGCACGCGTGGCGCTGATGCCGCGCCGCACCTTCGAATGGCTGCGCGGCACCAGCGTGCCTTTCAATCACTACCTGCAGGATCTGCTCAATGCACGGCTGAGCCTCTTCATCGGCGCGCTGGAGCACGAGCGCCTGCTCGACACCGACGCGCGGGTCGCGAACTGCCTGGCAAGCCTTTACAACCCGGAGCTTTATCCGGACGCGCCGCGCTTCCTGGAAGTGGGGCAAACAGAGATCGGATTGCTCGCCAACGTGTCAAGGCAGCGCGTCAACGTCGCGCTGCAACGATTCCACGCGCTGGGGCTCATCCGCCTCGGAAAGCGTGGACTGACGGTGCTCGATCCCGCGGGGTTGCGCGGGTACAAGGCGTCTTGCGGCTGTGCCCTGGCGGCGGAGGGCGGGCGACCCGGGTCAGGGACGGCGTAGAGCGGGAAGGCCCTCAAGATTGGTCCTGTGACTTTCCGGCCGGCGCACGCAGTACATCGATGCGGTCTACGCCTTCGTGGAGCAGCACATCGCGCAGCACCCGACGGCGCACTGGCTCGAGGTCTTGCTGGAGGCCGACATTCCGGTGGCGCGCATTCCGAACGTCGAGGCGCTCATCCGCGAGTTGAAGGACAGCGACAGCGGCCCGGTGCGCGACTATGCCGACGCGCAGGGCAACACCTACGTCGGCCTGGAGCCCGCGGCGCGCTGGCTGCATGCGCAGCCGGTGGCGGGCAGGGCGGCGCCCCGGCTCGGCGAGCACACGGAAGACATCCTGCGAGAGCTGTCGGTGGCACAGGCCGGCCAGCCGGCCTGACTGACACCGCGTGCCATACTGGCCGCGTGTTCACGTGGCGCAGCAGCCATCGAGGAGAAAGAGGCACATGGTCCAGCAGGCCAAGCGCAGCGCAACCACCGTCGGGGCCATCCTCGCCTCGGCGCGACAGCTGTTCATCGAGCGTGGGTTCGCGGCCGTCAGCATCGACGACATCGCCGCCGGCGCCGGGATCGCCAAGGGCGGTCTCTATCACCACTTCCGCGCCAAGCACGACGTCTTCGAGGCGGTGCTGGACGCGGTGCAGGCGGAACTTGCCGCGGAGCTCGGCACGCGCATCCAGCGCATCGAAGGGCACCGTTCGCCGCACACCATCGCGACCAACCTGCGCATCTACCTCGAGGCGGCCACGCAGGAAGGCCTTCGCCAGCTGATCCTGGTCGACGGGCCAGTGGTGCTCGGCTGGGAGCGCTGGCGCGGCATCGACGATCGCCACTTCATGGTCTCGATTCGCACCGGGCTGGTGGCCATCATGCCGGCCGGTACGCCGCCGACGGAGATCGAAGCCGCGACGCGGCTGATCGCCGGTGCGGTCGCCGAAGCGGCGCTGGCCTGCGGCGCGGCGCCCGACCCGGTCGCCGCCGTGCACCTGCACTGCCGGTTGCTCGAAACCATGCTGTGCGGGTTGCAGCAACACGGGGCCGGTTCGCACCCGGATTGACAAACCGACTTTGAGTCGGTAAATTTTCTCCATCACATCCGATGGAGACAGACATGGCGTTTCCTGAAAAGACCGGTCTCGCTGACCCCGCCCTGGGGACCGAAGCGTTGTTCGCGCGATATCACGTCGGATGGGAAACACGCGACCCCGACCGCATCGTGTCGCTGCACTCCGAAGACACGACCTACTGGCTCCACGACGGTTCCGCGCCGGTGCACGGGCGCGAGGCGCTGCGCCAGTACTGCATCGGCGTGTTCGCCCGCTATCCGTTCAGCTTCGAGCTGCGGCGTAGCCTCTTCGGTGCGCGGCACTGGGTACTGGAGTGGGTGATGGTGCTGCCGCTGAAAGACACGGCGGGGCAGCCCTTCACCGCGCGGGTCGAGATGCTCGATGTGGTCGACGTCAACGACGCCGGCGAGGTGACGCGCAAGGACGTCTACATGAACGGTGCCCAGTCGCAAGCCGCCTTTGCGCGCGCTGGCATCGCGACGGGCCCGCAATAGCAGCCCGCAATTCCTCTTGACGAATCGCTCCCGCCGTCCGCATGACGGAGGCGGGCAGGGCGCAGCCGCGCCCATCGATCGACGGTTTCTTTCGCATCACCATCCACCAGGAGCACGCCATGCACACCCGTCCGCATCACACGTTCTGGCCCCGGCGCCTGCCTCGCGCATTGCGCGCGGCGCGCACGCCGCTGTGGGACAACCTCGCGGTCAATGCCCGCCGGTTCCCCGACAAGGCGGCGCTGATCTTCATGGGACGCACGCTGAGCTACGCACAGCTGTGGACGGCCGTCGAGCGCCTGTCGGCCAGCCTGCATGCGCTGGGCGTGCGCCGGGGCGATCGCGTGCTGTTGGCCATGCAGAACTGCCCGCAGCTCGTGATCGCGCATTTCGCCATCCTGCGCGCCGACGCCGTGGTGGTGCCGGTCAACCCGATGAACCGTGCAGAGGAACTGAAGCACTTCATCGCCGATCCCGATGCCCAGGTGGCGATTGCGACAGCCGAACTGGCGGTGGAGCTCGCCAAGGCCAGCGACGCCTTGCCGCAGGCGCAGCGGCTGCGTCAGCTCGTCGTGACGCAATTCACCGACGCCTTCGACCCGGCCGTGTTGCAGGAGCAGGACCTGCCGACGGCCTGGGCGCCATGGCTGCTGCCGCGACGTGAACTGCCCGAGCTCGAGGGTGGCGCGGTGCATGCATGGACCGACTGCCAGGCCTGCGAAGAAGCACCACCCGTTGCCGAAGTCGACGCGGATGCGCTGGCGCTGTTGCCCTATACGAGCGGCACGACCGGCCTGCCCAAGGGCTGCATGCTCAGCCACGCGAACGCGATGCACAACGCCATGGCCATCAACGCATGGGGCAACGTGACGCCGCAGAGCATCCACCTGGTCGCCGTGCCGATGTTCCACATCACCGGCATGGTGGGCGTCATGCATGCGGCGATGCAGGCCGGCGCCACGATGGTGCTGATGCCGCGCTGGGACCGCGAACTGGCCGGCCGGCTGATCTCCACGCACCAGATCACGCACTGGGCGAACATCCCGACCATGGTCATCGACTTGCTGGCCAGCCCGAACGTGGGGCGCTTCGATCTCTCGAGCCTGGTCGCCATCGGCGGCGGGGGCGCGGCCATGCCGCAGGCGGTGGCGCAGCGGCTGTTCGAGCAGTACGGCCTGCGCTATGTCGAGGCCTACGGTCTCACCGAGACCGCCGCCCCCTCGCACTACAACCCGCCCGACGCGCCCAAGCTGCAGTGCCTGGGCATCCCCTTCATGAGCACCGACGCCCGCGTGATCGATCCGGACACGGGCCGCGAGGTCGAGCCGGGTGCGCAGGGCGAGATCGTGATCCACGGGCCGCAGGTCTTCGCGGGTTACTGGAAGCGTCCGGCGGACACCGAGGCCGCCTTTGTCGAGATCGACGGCAAGCGGTTCTTTCGCTCCGGCGACATGGGCCATGTGGACGAGGAGGGCTACTTCTTCGTCACCGACCGGCTCAAGCGGATGATCAATGCGTCGGGCTTCAAGGTCTGGCCGGCCGAGGTCGAAGCGCTGATGTTCCGCCACCCGGCGATCCAGGAAGCCTGCGTGATCGCGACCAGGGACGCTTATCGCGGTGAATCGGTCAAGGCTTTGGTGGTGCTCAAGCCTGCGCAGCCGCCGGTGACCGAGCAGGACATCATCGACTGGTGCGCCGCGAACATGGCGGCCTACAAGGCACCACGCGTGGTGCAGTTCGTCGATGCGCTGCCCAAGAGCGGCAGCGGCAAGGTGATGTGGCGCGCGCTGCAGGAGGCCGAAGCCGCGGCGGCATGAAACCGTTCATCCCGACGGGCCGGGTCGAACGATGACCGGCGCATGCTGCGCCATGAGCCCAGCGACCCATTCGATGAACGCGCGCAGCTTGGCGCTCACATGCCGGTTCGGTGCAAACGCCACGTACAGCGGCATCGGTTCGAGCTGCCAGTCTTCGAACAGGGGCACCAGTTCACCGCTCGCCCGGTGCGGCGCGGCCATGTAGTCCGGCAGCCACAGGATGCCCAGGCCCGCCAGTCCGGCTGCGAGGTAGGCGTTGCCGTCGTCGACCGAGAACACGTAGCGGCCCTGCACGTCGATGCGTTCGCCGTCGCGGCGCATGGCGTACGGAAAGGTCTTGCCGTTGCGCGACCACAGGAAGCCGACGATGCGGTGGTGCGTGTCTTCCAGTTCGCGCGGATGCGCGGGCGTGCCGGCGAGCGCCAGGTAGCCCGGCGCCGCATAGACCCCGAGCCGCAGGTCGCCCACGCGGCGGGCCATGAGCGAAGGGTCGGTGATCTCGCCGCCGCGCACGACGCAATCGACGTTGTCGCCGATCACATCGACCATGCGGTCGCTCACGCCCATGTCGAGCTGGATGTCCGGATACCGCGCATGAAAGGCCGGCAGCGCGGGCACCAGGATCATGCGGGCCAGCGGGCTGGGCACGTCCACCCGCAGGCGGCCCCGGGGCAAGGAGGAGGCGCTGGACAGGCTGGTCTCGGCATCGTCCAGGTCGGCCAGCAGGCGCACCGCGCGTTCGTAGTACGCCGCGCCATCGGCCGTGACGCTCAGCTTGCGCGTGGTGCGGTGGAGCAGCTTCACGCGCAGCCGGGCTTCGAGCTGCTGCACCAGCTGGGTCACGCTGGTCTTGCTCAGGTGCAGCGTTTCGGCCGCCCTGGTGAAACTGCCGGCCTCGACCACGCGCGTGAAGGCCTGCATTGCATCGAAACGGTCCATGTGAGGGCTCCTGCGCGGCATGTGCCGGGATGACGTGCCGGGATTGTTTGGGATCTGCAAACAGTGATTGTTGGCCTTGCCTGTTTATCGATGAGGCGCGGCTTCCTAAAGTCCCTTCATCGTCATCACTCACTGCAGAAGGAACGCAAACCATGACCTCACGCGACGTCGTTTTTCCCGCCGGGCGTCAGGCGCTCTATGAACGCAACCGCTATTCGCCCGCGATCCGCTCGAACGGTTTTCTCTTCGTGTCGGGGCAGGTCGGCAGTCGCGAAGACGGCTCGCCGGAACCCGAGCTGGAGGCGCAGGTGCGGCGTGCGTTCGACAACCTGAACGCGGTCTTGGCGGCCGCAGGGTGCACCTTCGACGACGTGGTCGACGTGACGGTTTTCGTTGTCGACCCCGAATCGAACTTCGAGAGGATCTGGAAGCTGGTGCCCGAATATTGGGGTGAAGCGCCGCACCCGACGCTGACGGGCATCGGCGTGACGTGGCTCTATGGCTTTCAGTTCGAGATCAAGGTGATTGCGAAGCTGCCCGAGGCTGACAAGGCAACGCCGGGGCTGGCATCGAGCTGATTCGCCGAGATTGCGTGAGCTTGGTCCATTGGCCGCTCCGAAGTCGGTTCGGACGGCCGTGTGCCTCTCCCATTGGTTGAGAAGTATTCGCATTTATAATGAATGCGAAAGTTTCTCAACTGAAAAGAGGCATCGATGGTTGTCGGCGAGTCGACCCCGCAGCAGCAGGCGCACGCCCTCTACCGCGAGCACCACGGCTGGCTCTCCAGCTGGTTGCGCAGCCGCCTGGGCAACAGCTTCGATGCGGCGGACATCGCGCACGACACCTTCCTGCGCATCTGGTCCGGCCTGCGTGCGGGCGCGATCCCGACGCTGCACGAACCGCGCGCCTACCTGACCACCGTGGCCAAGCGCCTCGTGATCAATCACCACGAACGGCAATCGCTGGAGCGCGCCTACCAGGCGTCGCTCGCGCTGCTGCCTGAAGCGCTGGTGCCCTCGGTGGAGGAGCGCGCGATCCTGCTCGAGACCCTGCACGAACTCGATGCGCTGCTCGACGAACTGCCTGCCCGTGCGCGCACCGCGTTCCTGCTGTCGCAACTCGAAGGCCTGGCCTATGAAGACATCGCCGCGCAGCTCGGCGTCAGCGTACGCACCGTGACGCGCTACATGGCGCAAGGATTCGCGCAGTGCCTGAAGCTCATGCTGGCGACGCCGCTGTGACCGTGACTGTGAGTGGGGCGCAGGCGCAAGGCGCGGTCGATCCGCGTCTGGTGGACGAAGCAGCCCAGTGGCTTGCGCGCATGTACGCGGGTCGCCTGTCCGAGGCCGATGCCCAACGCTGGACGCAGTGGCGCGACCAGAGCCCCGAGCATCAACGCGTGTGGCACAGCGCGGAAGAACTGAGCCGCAAGTTCGGCGCGGTGCCCCCGGGCCTGGGCATGCCGGTGCTCGACCGGCGCCGCGGCCTGGCCAACCGGCGCGCGCTGCTGCGGACCGTGGCCGTGCTGCTGGTCGCGCCGTCCGCCGCCTGGGTCGGCTACCGGGCCGTGCCCTGGCCGTCGCTGGGGGCCGAGTACCGCACGGCCACGGGCGAGCGACGCACCATCGAGCTGGCCGACCGCAGCCGCACCACGCTCAACACGGCGACGGCCATCGACGTGTCGTTCGACGCCACGCAGCGGCTGGTGCGACAGCGCAGTGGCGAAATCCTCGTCGAGACCGCGCCTGATCCGGCGCCCGGTGTCGCGCGCCCCTTCCTGGTCGAGACGCCGCAAGGCCGGCTGCGCGCCCTGGGCACGCGCTTCATCGTGCGCATCGACGGGGACGGACGCAGCCGCCTCACGGTGCTGGCCGGTGCGGTGGAAGTGCGCCCGACCCGTGCGATAGGCGCGTCGGTGATCGTGCCGGCCGGCCAACAGATGAGCTTCACCACCGATGCGACGGGCCCGATAGCACCGGCCGCCAACGGCGCCGAAGCCTGGACCCAAGGCGTGCTCTACGCCGAAGAAATGCGCCTGGCCGATGTGCTCTCCGAAATCGGCCGCTACCGCAGCGGCGTGTTGCGCTGCGACCCCGCGGTGGCCGACCTGCGTGTATCGGGCGCCTTCCAGCTCGAAGACACCGACCGCGTGCTCGCCGTGCTTGCGCAGACCTTGCCCGTGCGCGTCGACGCACGCACGCGCTACTGGGTGACGGTGACGGCCCGGTGATTTGCCGGCGCATCGCGCCGCGTTGAAAAGAATTTGCAAAAAACTTGCCGGCGCGTGTCCGGTTTTCGCGCCTCGCCTGTCATGTCGATTGAAAGCACACAAGCCAGCAATCCACATCCCGACACGCGACAAGGACAACCCTTCATGACCGCCAGGCCTTCCGTCTTCCAGAACCCTCGTGACGCAACGCACCGCCAGCGCCTCGCCGTGCGCGCCGTACAAGGCGCGTTGTGCGCCCTCGGCATGGCCACCGTCGGGCTGACCGCGCTGCCGGCCCAAGCGGCCGATGCCGTGGCGGCGCCAGCGCGCAAGGCCTACCGCGTGCAGGCCGGTCCGCTGGGGCCGGCGCTGCTGAGCTTTGCAGGGCAGGGCGGGTTCAACCTCAGCTTCGACCTGGCCCGCACGCGCGGGATGAGCACGCCGGGCCTGTCCGGCGAGTTCTCCGCCGAAGAAGGGCTCGGCCGCTTGCTGGAAGGCAGCGGTTTGCGCGCGCGGCGGCTGACCAGTGGCGACTTCACGCTGGATGCAGCGCCGGCCCCTGTCTCGGCCACCGCGGCCACCTCGGCCATCGAGTCGAAGCCAGCGGACGATGCGCTGCCCGCCATCACCGTGACCGCGCGCACACAGAGCAGCCTCATGGCGCCGACCCGGCAGGTCACCGTGCTCGAGCGCGAAGAGCTCGACAACCTGCGTCAGGGTTCCGACAGCGTCGCCACGCTGCTGAGCAAGGTCGTGCCCGGCATGGCCGATTCGAGCCACACCATCACCGACTTCGGCCAGACCCTGCGCGGGCGCAACATGCTCGTGCTGGTCGACGGCATTCCGCTGAACACCAACCGCGACTCGTCGCGCAACCTCGCCAACATCAATCCGGCCGACGTCGAGCAGATCGAAGTGCTGCGCGGCAGCAGCGCCATCTACGGCAGCGGCGCGGCCGGCGGCATCGTGTCGATCCGCACGCGGCAGCCCAGTGGCGAGGCACGCGCCGAAACCACCGTCTCCGGTGTGCTGCCGCTGTCGCGCCTGGGTGGGGCAGGGCTGGGCGGCGAGGTGCAGCACTACATTTCGGGCGGCGGCGAGGTCTTCGACTACGCGGTGAGCCTGGGTGCGCGGCGCGTGGGCGGCTCGTACGATGCACGCGGCGACCGCATTGCGCCGGAGCCCAGCCAGGGCGACCTGTTCGACTCGAACATCTACAACGCCTCCGCCAAGATCGGCTACCGCATCGACGCCAACCAGCGGCTGCAGTTGTCGGCCAGCCACTACGACGCGAAGCAGGACACCGACTACGCCTCCGACCAGTCGGTCGCCAAGCTGCCCGCGGGCAGCGTGGCCGCACGACCGCTCAAGGGCCTGCAGCTGGACAAGCAGAACCGCGTGACCAACAGCCTGCTCGGCCTGGACTACACGAACCGCGACATCGCCGGCAGCACGCTGGCCGCGCAGCTGTACTACCGGGACTTCTTCACCCGCTTCGCGCCCTTCGACGCGCGCGGTGTCGTGGCCCGCGGTTCCAGCGTCGACCAGGTGATGCAGAACTCGCGCGTGTACGGCGGCCGGCTGACGATCAAGACGCCGTTCGGTGCCGACAAGAAGACGCAGCTCACCTGGGGCGCCGACTTCAACCAGGAGCGCACCGACATGCCGCTGGACGTGTTCGACCCCAGGCTCTACGACGCCAGCCGCGGCCTGAGCTTCCAGCGCACCGGCACGCTGATCTTCATGCCGCCGATCACCACGCGCAGCCTGGGCGCCTTCGGCCAGCTGCAGCACCGCTTCAACGAGCAGTGGTCGGTCGAGGGCGGGGCGCGCTACGACAAGGCCAGCGCGCGCTTCGACAACTTCACGCCGCTGTCGCAGCTGCGCGCACGCAACCCCGCCCAGGTGAAGGGCGGCACGGTCGACTACGGTGCCTGGACCTACAACGCCGGCGTGGTGTTCAACCCGACCAAGCGCCACGACATCTACGCCTCGTACAGCCAGGGCTTCGAGCTGCCCGACATCGGCCTGCAGGTGCGCAACGCGACCCCGAGCTTCAACATCAACAGCTCCAACCTGCAGCCGGTGAAGACCGACACGGTGGAGCTGGGCTGGCGCGGCCGCTTCGACAACGCGGTGGCCAACCTGAGCGTGTTCCAGTCGCAGTCGGCGCTGGGCGCGGTCCAGAGTTCGTTCAACGGCCTGATCATGACGCGCACCAAGGAGCGCATCCACGGCATCGAAGGCGCCTTCGACTACGCCGGCAGCAGCGACCGCTGGGCCGCGGGCGGCTCCTTCACCTGGATGAAGGGCCGCGAGCTGCCGCAGGGCGGGGCGCGCTACCAGGACATGTGGGGCTACCGCATTCCGCCACTCAAGCTGACGGCCTATGTCGAGTACAAGCCCGACGCGCGCTGGAGCCATCGCCTGCAGGCCGTGTCGTACGGCTCCAAGGACTACCGGCTCGACGGCGTGAACAGCTTCGGGCGCCGCGAGGTCAGCGGGTACACCACGGTCGACCTCATCAGCCGTTTCAAGATCGACGAGAAGAACACCGTCGTCATCGGGGTGGAGAACCTGTTCAACCGCAAGTACTTCCCGCTGTACAGCCAGCTGCTGCGCAACAGCAACAACACCAGCCGGCTGCCGGCCGCGGGCGCGGTGCTGAAGGTGAGCTATTCGCATCGCTGGTGATCCATGGCGGCTGGCTTGGCGTAGGAAGAGAAGGTCCTCTTCCAGCGTCCACCGCCATGCCCCAAGCTTCCAGCACCTCCGCCGCCATCCATTGGGTTGAACAGGGCCTGGTGCCCGATGGCGCCGTCCGGATGGGCGTGCGGCGGTTGCTGCGCCAGCGCCTGGCCGAGCTGGACAGTGGCGACCCGGAAGCCGTCGCCCGGCGCACCGAGGCGTTTTTCGACGGCCTGCGGGAGGCACCGCTGGCCCCGCTGCCCGAGAAAGCCAACGAGCAGCACTACGAACTGCCCGCCGATTTCTTCGCCGGCGTGCTCGGCCCCCACCGCAAGTACAGCTGCTGCTGGTGGCCCGAAGGCGTGCAGACGCTCGAACAGGCCGAGGCGGCGGCCCTGGCCGAGACCTGCGCCCGCGCCGGCCTGGAAAACGGACAGCGCATCCTGGAACTCGGCTGCGGCTGGGGCTCCCTGAGTCTGTGGATGGCCGAGCGCTTTCCGGGCGCCCGCATCACGGCGGTCTCCAATTCGCACTCGCAGCGGCTGTTCATCACGGCAGAGGCTGCCGCGCGCGGCCTGGGCAATCTCGACGTGATCACCTGCGACTTCAATGACTTCGAGACCGACGAACGCTTCGACCGGGTGGTGTCGGTCGAGATGTTCGAGCACCTGCGCAACTGGCCGCGCGCCTTTTCGCATGTGGCGCGCTGGCTGAAGCCGCAGGGGCGCTTCTTCATGCACGTCTTCGTTCACCGCGAAGCGCCGTACCCGTTCGAGGCGCGCGACGCCAGCGACTGGATGAGCCGCCACTTCTTCTCCGGCGGCATGATGCCGAGCGACGATCTCGCCCTGCGCTGCCAGGACGACTTGCGCCTGCTGAGCCGCTGGCGCTGGGACGGCCGCCACTACGCACGGACCTCGGCCGCCTGGCTGGCGCGCATGGACGCCGGGCGGGCCACGCTCATGCCCCTGCTGACCGCCGTCTACGGAGAGCGCGACGCGCCGGTCTGGTGGACCCGCTGGCGGCTCTTCTTCATTTCGGTGGAAGAGCTGTTCGGCTACACCGAAGGCGGCCAGTGGTGGGTCGGCCACTACCTGTTCGAGAAGCGGTGATGCTGACGCTCGCGTGCCAGGGCCTGGCGATCGCTCTCGGCATCGCGTTGCCCGTGTGGGTGTTCAGCCTCGTGGTGCGCGACGCCAGCCTGGCGGACCGGATCTGGCCCTTGATGATTGCAGCGCCGGCTGTGGCTTACGCCATCGTTCACGCGCGCGCGCTCGACACCCGCAGCGCCTGGATGCTCGGGTTGCTGCTGCTGTGGGCGTGTCGGCTGACGCTGCACATCGTGCGTCGCAACTGGGGCCACGGCGAAGACCGCCGCTACCGGGCCATGCGTGCGCGCAACGAACCGCACTTCGGCCTGAAGAGCATCTACCTCGTGTTCGGGCTCCAGGCGGTGCTGGCGTGGGTCGTCGGCTGGCCACTGCTGGCCGCGTTCGCGCACCCGTCGCCCCTCTCATCGTTGGATGTGCTGGCGCTGCTGCTGGTCGGCGGCGGCCTGGTCATCGAGGCCGTGGCCGACGCTCAGCTCGCCCGCTTCCTGCGCGAACCGCGCCGCGAGGATGCGGTGATGGACCGCGGCTTGTGGGCCTGGTCGCGCCACCCCAACTACTTCGGCGAGGCCTGTGTCTGGTGGGGCTTCGGGTTGGCGGCGCTGTCCGCCGGCGGGTGGGCGGTGGCGTGGTGCCTGGTGTCTCCGCTGCTGATGACCGGTCTGCTGCTCAAGGTGTCGGGCGTGGCGCTGCTGGAGCAGGACATCGCCGAGCGTCGGCCGGCCTACCGCAGCTACGCAGCGCGCACCAGCGCCTTCATCCCCTGGCCGCCGCGGCCCGGTGACGGCGCATGAAGCACCACGCCCCGGGGCTGATGTTGGCACTGGCGGCCTGCCTGGCGGTGGCACAGGAGCGTGACGTGGAAGCGGGCGAATGGAATTTCACCGCCACGCTCGATGGCAAGCCGATCGGGGCCCATCGCTTCGTCGTCGCCGGCACGGCGGCGGCGCGCAGCGTCGACAGCCGCGCCCGGTTCAGCGTGCGCGTGCTCGGCATTCCCGTCTACCGCTACCGGCACCAGGCCGAGGAGCGATGGGCCGGCGACTGCCTGCGCGATCTGCGCACCGAGACCGACGACGACGGCACCCGCCAGCAGGTCGCGCAGGGCTTCGACGCCGACTGCCTGATGAGCTTCGCCTACTGGAACCGCCGGCTGGTGAAGCAACAGCGGCTGGTCGATCCGCAGACGGGCAAGATCGAATCGGTCCGCTTCGAGCCCTTGCCCGATGCGACCATCGAGGTCCGTGGCCAGCCCGTGCCTGCGCGCGGGTGGCGGCTGCAGGCCGCGCAGCAGCGCATCCGCATCTGGTATGCCGCCGACAGCGGGCGCTGGATCGGGCTCGACGCCGACACCAAGGGCGACCACCAGCTGAGCTACCGACTGACTTCCCCCCGGAGCACCCCATGAAGCCATCCCCGCGTACCTTGCTCGCTGCCTACGTGGCGGCGCTCGTGTGTTTTCTGCTGCTGGATGCCGTCTGGCTGTCGGTCATGGGGCCGCGCCTGTATCAGCCCGCGCTCGGCCCGTTGATGGCGCCGGGCGTGAATTGGGCGGCGGCCGCGCTGTTCTATGCGCTCTACGGCGTCGGCCTGGTCGTCTTCGCGATTGCTCCAGCGCTGGAAGCAGGCGAGCCGGCCGTGGCGTGGCGCCGCGGCGCGCTCTTCGGACTCATGGCCTACGCGACCTATGACCTGACGAACCAGGCCACGCTGCGCGACTGGCCCTGGGCCGTCACCGTCGCCGACCTGGCGTGGGGCACGGTCGTGAGCGGCGTGTCGTCGTGGGTCGCGGCGCGCATCACATCCCGACCAGCGCGCCGAAGAAGCGCGCAATAGCCCCGTCGAAGCGCAGCCGGCCGTCCAGCGAGGCGAGGCAGATGCACTCGCTGCCGTCCTGGACCACCGGCTGGTGGTTGATCTCGCCGTCGGCCGCATCGAAATCGCCCGGGCCGAACAAGGCCCGACCGTCGTGGAAGCAGCCGTGCAGCACCTGGGTGAATTCCGTCCCCTGATGCGTGTGCTGCGGCAGGTACTTGCCGGCCGCGATGCGCAGCAGGAACACATTGGCGTCCGGGGCCTCGGGCACGCTCACGCGGCTCCAGCGCATGCCGGGGCCGATCCAGCGCCAGGGCGTGGCACTGCAGTGGGCGAGTGCCGCCGGCCAGCGCGCGCCGGCGGGCAGTGGTGGCGGTGCGCTGGCCCGCACGGGAGCGGGGGTAACGTCCTTGAGCGCATCGATCCGGTTCCAGGTGCGCGCCAGCGCATCGTCGGCCATGGGGGCCGCCGGCAGGTCGTCGAGCAGGATGCCGCCGACGGCATCGAGCGTGCGCGCCCGTTCGCGGCACAGCGGGCACAGCTCCAGATGGCTGGCCAGGACCAGTCGCATGCCGGCCGGCAAATGGCCGGAAGACCGGGCCAGCAGCAGGTCGTCGTCGGGGTGGTGTCGGATATCCATCGTCAGTGTTCCAGCAGGCGACGCAACTGGGCGACCGCCAGGCGCACGCGTGACTTCACCGTGCCCAGCGGAATGCTCAGCTGGGCCGCGATGCGGGCATGCGGCGCGTCTTCGAAATAGGAAAGATGCAGCACCTCCTGCTGCTCGGGCGGGAGCAGCCGCAGCGCGCCGCGCAGGCGTTCGTTCAGGCGCGAGGCGTGCAGCCGGTCGTCGAGGGCCGGATCGTCCGCCTGGAGCAGGTCGAAGTCGAACGCGTCTTCGGACGACTGCACACCCTGGCGGCGCCGCAGCGCGTCCACGCGCAGGTTGCGCGCGACGGCGAAGATCCAGGTCGTGGCAGCGGCCCGGGCCGGGTCGAACAGCGCGGCCTTGCGCCAGACCGTGACCATCGCTTCCTGGGCCAGCTCCTCGGCCTGGAGTGCCGGGCTGCCGCTGTGCATCAGGTAGTGCTTGATGCGCGGCGCGAAATGCGAGAACAGCCGCGCGAAGGCGTCGCGGTCCTGCCGCTGCGCCACGGCAGCCATGGCCTCGGCCCAGAGGTCGTCGGGCAGGGCAGAGGGCTCGGAATCGGGGGAGACAACGGTCAAGAGGGACGCTCTACGACTGCGGGGCACCAGAGTGCCCGCAGAGGGGTTGGACGGATCAGGAGCCGCGGTCATGTGCTGTCATACGCAAGGAAGCCGCGTTCGGATCATCGCAGCGACACGCCGCCAATCCAAACGGTCATTTCCTGCGTACAGGCAGCACGACCCGACGGAGACTCTCCATGCTGCCTCTTCTTGCCCCGTCTGCCGCCTTGCCGACGCCTGCCTCCGTGCCTCCCGGGCAGCGCATCGCCATCGTCGGCACCGGCATCGCGGGCCTGTCCTGCGCCTGGCTGCTGTCCCAGCGCCATGAGGTCACGGTGTTCGAGAGCGAACCCCGACCGGGCGGCCACAGCCACACCGTGGACGCGCCCGGCAGGGGAGGCCCGGTGCCGGTGGACACCGGCTTCATCGTCTACAACGAGCCCGCGTACCCGAACCTCACCGCGCTGTTCCAGCACCTGGCGGTGCCGACGGCGGCCTCGGACATGTCGTTCGCCGTGAGCCTGGACGACGGCGGGCTCGAATACGCCGGCACCGACCTGCGCGGCCTGTTCGCGCAAAAGCGCAACCTGGCGCGCCCCCGTTTCTGGGCCATGCTGCGCGACCTGCTGCGGTTCTACCGCGAGGCACCGCGCGATGCGCAGGTCGCCGGCGACCAGGCGCTCGACGACTACCTGGACGCCCACGGCTATGGCCGGGCATTTCGCGACGACCACCTCTATCCCATGGCCGCCGCCATCTGGTCCACGCCGGCGGCGCAGGTGGGGCGCTATCCGGTCGCAGCCTTCGTGCGCTTCTGCGAGAACCACGGGCTTCTGCAGATCAGCGGACGGCCCGTCTGGCGCACCGTGGTGGGCGGCAGCCGGGAATATGTGCGGCGCCTCAGCCAGCCTTTCGCCGACCGCATCCTGCTGGACCAGGCCGTGCTCGAACTGCATCGCGAGCCGGCGGGCGTGCGGGTTCGCACGAGCGCCGGCTGGTGGCCGGCGCGCTTCGACCAGGTGGTGCTGGCCACGCACGCGGACAGGTCGCTGACGCTGCTCGACGCCCCCTCGGATGCCGAGCAGGCCCTGCTCGGTGCCTTCCCCTACACGCGCAACCTCGCCGTGCTGCACCGCGACCCGGCCCTGATGCCGGCGCGGCTTGCCGTGTGGTCGAGCTGGAACTACCTCGGCACGCGCGGCAGCGGGGCGGCCCCGACGGTGACTTACTGGATGAACCGGCTGCAACCCCACCTGCGGCAGGACTTGCCGCAGGGCGCGGCGGCCGAGCCGCTGTTCCTGACCTTGAACCCGGCGACCGACCCGGAGCCCGAGCACCTGATCCGCACCGAGGTCTACGACCACCCGCTGTTCGATGCCGCCGGCATGGCCGCGCAGCGCCGGCTGTGGCAGCTGCAAGGCCAGCGCCGCACCTGGTTCTGCGGCGCCTACTTCGGCGCCGGTTTCCACGAGGACGGGTTGCAGGCCGGACTGGCGGTTGCCGAGGCGCTCGGCGGCGTGCGCCGGCCCTGGCGCGTGGCGCAGGAGTCCGGGCGCATCCATCTGCCGCAAGGCGCACTGGCCGTCACGTCATGAGCGCGCACGACGGCTCGGCGCTCTACATCGGGCGCGTCATGCACCAGCGGCTGCGGCCGAAGCGGCACCGGCTGAGCTACCGGGTCTACAACCTGCTGCTCGACATCGACGAGTTGCCGCAGTTGCACGCCCGGTTGCGCTGCTTCTCGGTAGACCGGTTCAATCTGTTCAGCTTCCATGCCGCCGACCATGGCGACGGCTCGGGCCGCGACCTGCGAGGCCAGATAGAAGTGCGGTTGCGCGAGGCCGGCCTGCCAACCGGCGGTCCGATCCGGCTGCTGACGATGCCGCGGCTGCTCGGCCACGTCTTCAACCCGCTCAGCGTCTGGTTCTGCCATGCGCCCGGCGGCGCGCTGCAGGCGCTGCTGTACGAGGTCAACAACACCTTCGGGCAGCGGCACAGCTACCTGATCCCGGTCGCCGACGACGGTGCACCCATCGTCGACCAGCACTGCGACAAGCAGATGTACGTCTCCCCATTCAACGGCATGGACCTGCGCTACCAGTTCCGCGTGGCCCCGCCCGGCGAGGCGGTGTCGGTCGGCATCAGCGTGCACGACCCCGAGGGCGCCGTCCTCAATGCGCGGCTCGACGGCCAGCGCGCGCCCTTGAGCGACCTGGCGCTGCTGCGCGTGTTCGTCACCCATCCGTTGCTGACCCTCAAGGTGGTGGCGGCCATCCACTGGCAGGCCCTGCGCCTGTGGATCAAGCGCGTGCCGCTGCATCCGCGACCGGCGGCCCCCGACCGCGACCTCACCATCGTTTCCTCGAGCAAGACCCCATGAGCCTCACCACACCTTCCGCCCCCGTCCTCGGCGCCGCGCCAGCCTTCTCGCCGCTGCGCCGGGTGCTGGCCCGCACGCGTTTCGGCCGGCTGACCTTGACCTTGCCGGGCGGCCGCTGCATCGAGGTGGTCGGCCGCGAGCCCGGGCCGCAGGCGAGCCTGCGCCTGCTGAGCTGGCGTCCGATGCTGCGGCTGGCACTGCAGGGCGACCTGGGACTGGCCCTGTCGTTCCGCGACGGCGAGTGGGAAAGCCCGGACCTGCTGGCCCTGTTCGAATTCGGCCTGGCCAACGAGTCGGCCTGGGGATCGCTGCTCAAGGGGCGCGGGCCGGCGCGCTGGATCGCACGGCTGCGGCACCTGGCACGCAGCAACAGCCGACGCGGAAGCCGGCACAACATCGCGTTCCACTACGACCTGGGCAACGCGTTCTACCGACACTGGCTGGACGACAGCATGCTGTATTCGAGCGCGATATTCAGCGACGCCGCCGACGACACGCTGGAGGCCGCCCAGGCGCGCCGCCTCGATGCCATCGCCGACATGCTCGACACCCCGCAAGGCGCCGACGTGCTCGAGATCGGTTGCGGCTGGGGAACGCTGGCCGCCAACCTGGCCGGTCGGCACGCGGCGCGCGTCACCGGCGTCACGCTGTCGAGCGAGCAACTCGCGTTCGCCCGCGAACGCGCGCAAGCGTGGGGCGTGGCCGACCGGCTCGACCTGCGCCTGCAGGACTACCGCGACGTGCAGGGCCGGTTCGACCGCATCGTGTCCATCGAGATGATCGAGGCCGTCGGCGAGGCCTACTGGCCCACGTACTTCGCGACCCTGCGCGATCGCCTCAAGCCCGGCGGCGTGGTGGTGCTGCAGGCGATCACGATCGCCGATGCGCAATTCGACAGCTACCGCCAGGGTGCCGACTTCATCCAGCACTGCATCTTTCCCGGCGGCATGCTGCCCAGCCCGCGCGTGCTGCAGGAACAGGCGCGGCGCGCAGGGCTGGTGATCGAGACGTCCCGCTGCTTCGGCATGGACTACGCGCGCACGCTGGCGGAGTGGCACCGCCGTTTCCTGGCCGCCTGGCCGCAGATCGAGCCGCTCGGTTTCGATGCCGCGTTCAAGCGCCTGTGGACCTACTACCTGTCGTACTGCGAGGCGGGCTTTCGCGCAGGGCTTGTCGACGTGGGGCTCTACCGCCTGCGCGCTGTCGCAGCCGCTTGATCGGTCGGCGCCTAGCGCGTCGACCGCGAAGGCGCTTTCAACAAAAACTCTTTCAGGTTCGCGACCTTCGCTTTCTCGAAGAGCCGCGACTTGTAGGTCAGCACGGTGGTCGGCGACAGGTTCAGCGCGCGCGCCGTCTCCTTGGCGGTGTGGCCCTGCCACAGCAGCTCGGCAACCTGCCGCTCACGCGCCGACAGGTGATCGAGGTCTGACAAGGGCGCCGACAGCGATGCCGGTTGCTCGGTCGCCAGTTCGTCATGGCGTTGCGCCAGCGCGATCAGCAGGGGTGCGCAGTAGTGGAGCAGGGCGGAGGTACGGCCTGACACGGCGCGCGAGAAGTACAGGTTCACGTAGCAGATGTTTTCGCCCCAGGTGCCGAACACCGAGACCTTGCTCGCGAAGCCGGGCTTCTCGAACAGTTGCTGGCGGTACTCGGTGTCGCGGATGCTCTCGGGCGACACGGTCACGAGCTGCACGTCCGAGGCCGGCTCGCGCGTGGCCTCGCAGACCCGCTCGTAGTTGGGGTCGCGCTGGTACAGGCGGTTGACATAGGCGTCGGTGGTCCATTCGATCATCGACTGGTCGACCAGGCTCGCGCAGCGCGCATAGCCGATGCGGCCCGTGCGGTCGTAGCGCAGGTGCGAGAGGTGGTCCACGCCGGCCACGTCGTGCAGCCCGCGCAGCAGCATCGCGTGAAACATCGGTCGTCCCAGGTTGAGCACGGCCTGGGGTGTCCAGGTGTCCCGCGTCGGCGCGGCGGCGATCACCAGCTCGTTTGTCTCCATCTTCGGTGCTCCTGTAGCGGCTGGAAGCCGCGATCCTTGCACAGGTGCCGTGTCGTCATTCGTGAGGACAGACGGGGCGTGCGCGGATTCCTAAAGTTCTGGCACCCACTATAGATCGCCGCGATCACGCGGTCCATCGATGCTAGAACTGCCTGTCTATCCCTACAGCCGCCCCGGCGAACTCGACCGCCCGCAGGAGGCTCCCCACCCGGTCGTCGTGGTCGGCGGCGGGCTGAGCGGCCTGAGCGCCGCGCTCGACCTGGCACGACGCGGCGTACGCGTCGTGGTCCTGGACGACGACAACACCGTCGGCGTGCGCGGCCTGGCCTCGCGCGGCATGGTGTGGGCGCAACGCACGCTCGACATCTTCGAGCGCCTGGGCGTGGCCGACGAGGTCGTGCGCAAGGGCGTGCGCTGGAACCTGGGCCGCGTGCTGTGCCGCGACGCGGCCGTCACCTCCTTTCGCCTGCAGGACCAGCCCGACGTGCGCCACAACGGCTTCGCCAACCTGCAGCAGTACTACGTCGAGAAGTTCCTGGTCGAGGCGCTGCAGCGCGAGCCGCTGGCAGAACTGCGCTGGCTCAACCAGGTGAAGACGGTGCGCGCCGAGGGCGACACCGTCGAGCTGGAGGTCGGCACGCCCGACGGCGACTACCGCACCCGCGCCCAATGGGTGCTGGCCTGCGACGGTGCGAACAGCGGCGTGCGCAACGCGCTGGGCCTGGCGCCCCGCGTGCACGACCGCACCGAAGACCGCTGGATCATCATCGACGTCATCCTGCGCACCGGCGAATGGCCCGAGGAGCGCTGGACCTGGCTCGATGCCAGCGCCAACGACGGGCGCGCCGTGTGGCGCCACAAGATGGCGGACGACACCTGGCGCCTGGACTTCCAGCTCGCCCCCGACGAGGACCCGGCTGTCGCCACCACCGAGGCCGCGATGCGCGCGCGGGTGGCAAGGCTGGTGGGGGAGGGCGTGGCCTTCGACATCGCATGGTTCGGTGCCTGGGGCTACCGGCACGAATGCCTGGAGCAACTGCGCAGCGGCCGCGTGCTGTTCGTCGGCGATGCGGCCCACCTGGTCGCGCCCTTCGGCGCGCGCGGCGGCAACGGCGGCATCCAGGACGCCGACAACATCGGCTGGAAGCTGGCGCTGCACCTGCAGGGCCAGGCTGGCGAAGGGCTGCTCGACAGCTACGGCCTCGAGCGCAAGCATGCGGCGCTGGAGAACATCCGCCAGGCCCGCCGTTCCTCGCGCTTCGTCTATCCCGGCGCGCAGGCCTCGGCCGCGCTGTGGCGCGACGCGATCATCGCGCTCGCCCCGACGCACGACTGGGCAGCCCGGATGATCAACACCGGCCGGCTGTGCATGCCGTCGATCTATCCCGCTTCTTCGCTGGTGGCGCAGGGCCATGCGCTCGCAGGCGTCGCGTTGCCCAACGTGGTGCTGCGGCGCGACGCGCACACCTCGCTGCACCAGCTTCTCGGCCCCTGGTTCACCGCGCTGGTGCTGGCCGACGAACTGCCGTCGCAGCGGCTCACGCACCCGCTGCTGCAGTGGGTGGCCGTGGGTCGCCACTGCGACGACGACGGCCGCGCGGCATTGGCGCGGCAACTGCGCGCGCAGGCCGACGACACCACCGTGTGGCTGATCCGCCCCGACCAGCACGTGATGGCGGTGCTGCACACCGACGACCTGCACACCCTGTCCGAGCGGCTGCAAGCGGCCGTCAACCAGCCCCACACCGCCCGCGAGGAAGCCTGACCCATGTCCACCACCCAACAACAGCTCGACGACCTGCTCGAACACCTGATCGCGCTGACGGACCTGCCCGATCCCGCCGCGCAGCGCGACCGCCTCGCGCGCCTGGTGCTGCTGCTGGCCGAAGACCTCGGCGACCCGGCCGTGGTGCGCGCCGCCATCGACGAGGTCATGCGCGACGAAGCGCAGCCGCTGGCCCTCGCCATTCCCTGAACTTTTCCAAGGAGCCGCCATGACACCCGCCATCCAGGCCCGGGGCCTGCATCACTTCGCCTGGCGTTGCCGCGACGCCGAGGAAACCCGGCATTTCTACGAAGACATCCTCGGCTTGCCGCTGGTGCACGTCGTGAAGGAAGAGATCGTGCCGTCGACCGGCGAGCACTGTCCCTTCGTGCACCTGTTCTTCGAGTTCGCCGATCACTCGCACATCGCCTTCTTCGACCTGGGCGACAACGGCCGCACGGAGCCCGATCCGAAGACGCCCGGCTGGGTCAACCACTTCGCGATGGAGCTGGACACCGAGGCCGAGGTCGCGCAGATGCGCGAGCGCCTGCAGGCCCACGGCATCGACGTGGTCGGCGTGACGGACCACCACTTCATCCGCTCGATCTACTTCTTCGACCCGAACGGCCTGCGGCTCGAACTGACCACGCGCCTGCGCGACACGCCGATCGCCGATTACGTCGCGGCCAAGCGCCAGCGCGCGCACGAGGACCTTGCGGCCTGGACGCGCGACAAGGCGCAGGGCCTGCATCCCGGCCAGAGCGGCACCAGCAGCCAGGCGCGGCAGCAGCAAGACCACGCCTGAACCTCTTTTCTTTCCAACAACTTTCACTCCCCATGAACAGCAAAGCCTTCGCCTCCCACGCCGACCTCGCGGAAAAGAAGACCTCCTTCGAGCGCCTGTCCGACAACGCCTATGCCTACACCGCCGAGGGCGACCCGAACTCGGGCGTCATCATCGGCGACGACAGCGTGATGGTCATCGACGCCACGGCCACGCCGGTGATGGCACAGAGCCTGATCCGCGCGATCCGCACGGTCACCGACAAGCCGATCCGCCACGTGGTGCTCACGCACTACCACGCGGTGCGCGTGCTCGGTGCCTCGGCCTATGCGGCCGAAGGCGCGGTCAATGTGTTCGCCAGCCGCGGCACCCGCGAGCTGATCGAGGAGCGCGGCCAGGCCGACATGGACTCGGAGATCGGCCGCTTCCCGCGCCTGTTCCAGTCGGCCGAGACCATCCCCGGCCTGACCTGGCCCACGGTGGTGTTCGAACGCGAGCTGACGCTGTACCTCGGCTCGCTCGAAGTGCGGCTGATGACCCTCGGCGCGGGCCACACCAAGGGCGACAGCATCGTCTGGATTCCCTCGCAGGGCATCTGCTTCTCGGGCGACCTGGTGGAGTTCAACGCCGGCGTCTACACCGGCGATGCCCACCTGGCGCAGTGGCCGGCCACGCTCGACGCGCTGCAGGCGCTGAAGCCGCAGCAACTGGTGCCGGGCCGCGGCCCCGCGCTCAAGACGCCCGAGGACAGCCTGGCCGGCATCGACTACACGCGCCGCTGGGTGCAGGCGCTGTACCGCTGCGCGCAAGACGGCGTGCGCGCTGGCAAGTCGCTGCGCGAGGTCTACGCCGACACGCGCTGCGCGATGGACCCCGAGTTCGGCCAGGTCTTCATCTACGAGCACTGCATTCCCTTCGACGTCTCGCGCGCCTACGACGAGGCCAGCGGCATCGAGACGCCGCGCGTGTGGACGGCGGAGCGCGACCGCGAGATGTGGGCTGCCCTGAACGGCTGAGCGATTGAGCGACTGAAGAAGAAAGGCCTTCCCTTGAAACTCGCTACCCTGAAAAACGGCACCCGCGACGGTCAGCTCGTGGTGGTCAGCCGCGACCTGAAGCGCATGCGCGCAGTGCCCGCGCTGGCCGCCACGCTGCAACAGGCGCTCGACCAATGGGCCGACGTGCTGCCCGGCCTGCAGGCTCAGTCCGACGAACTGAATGCGGGCACCCGGCCCGCCGAGGTCTTCGACCCGGCGCGCTGCGCCGCGCCGCTGCCGCGCGCCTATCAGTGGCTCGATGCGTCCTCGTACCTCAACCACGTCGAGCTGACGCGCCGTGCGCGCGGCGGCGAGATGCCGCCTTCCTTCCTGACCGACCCGGTGATGTACCAGGGCGCCTCCGACGAGTTCATGGGCCCGCGCGACGACATCGTCGCCACCAGCGAGGAGCTGGGCGTGGACCTGGAAGCCGAAATCGTGGTCGTGACCGGCGACGTGCCGCTGGGCGTCGACGCGCAGGCTGCGCTGGGCCATGTGCGCCTGCTTGGCCTGGTCAACGACGTGACCTTGCGCGGCCTGGTCGTGCCCGAGCTGGCCAAGGGCTTCGGCTTCGTGCAATCGAAGCCGGCCTCGGCGCTTTCGCCGGTGCTGGTCACGCCCGACGAGCTGGGTGCGCACTGGCGCGAGGGCAAGCTGCACCGCGTGATGGAGGTGTCGCTCAACGAGCGCCCGCTCGGCCGTCCGCAGGCAGGGGAGGGCATGCACTTCCACTTCGGCCAGCTGATCGCCCATGCGGCTCGCACGCGCCGCCTCATTGCCGGCACCGTGCTGGGCAGCGGCACCGTGTCCAACGTCGGTGACGAGGTGGGCGTGTGCTGCCTGGTCGAGGCCCGCGTGCGCGAGCAATTGCGCGAAGGCCGCATGCTGACGCCGTTCCTGAAGCACGGCGACCGCGTGCGCATCGAGATGCGCGACGACGACGGCGCCAGCCTCTTCGGCGCGATCGACCAAACCGTGCGCATCGAGGGCGCGCGCGCATGAGCTCGCCGACTTCCGCCGTGCGCCTGCACACCTACTGGCGCAGTTCCGCCGCCTACCGCGTGCGCATCGCGCTCGCGCTCAAGGGCATCGCCTACGAGTCCGTGTGCTGGCACATGGCCAACGGCGAGCACCTGCAGCCGAGCTACCGCGAAATCGCGCCCTTCGGCCTGGTGCCGGTGCTGGAGATCGACGGCCTGCGGCTGCAGCAGTCGCTCGCGATCCTCGAGTACCTGGAAGAGCGCCAGCCCGCGCCGTCGCTGCTGCCCGCCGACCGCGCACAGCGCGCCCATGCACGAGCCCTGGCTCAGCTGGTGGCGTGCGAGATCCATCCGCTGAACAACCTGCGCGTGCTCAAGCGCTTGCGTGGCGCGCTGCAGGCCGACGAGGCACAGGTGCACGACTGGTACCGGCACTGGTGCGACGAGGGCTTTCGCGCCTTCGAGGCCGCGCTCCCGCCGGAGGGCGACGGCCCGTTCGCGCTCGGCGCACAGCCTTCCATCGTCGAGTGCTGCCTGATCCCGCAGATCTACAACGCACGGCGCTTCGACGTGCAGATGGACCGCTACCCGCGCATCGCACGCATCGCGCAAGCCTGCGCAGCGCTGCCGGCCTTCGAGGCCGCGCGGCCCGAACGGCAGCCGGACGCGCCCGCGCCGGTCGCTGCCTGAGTTTTCCGTTCTCGACAACAGCAAGACGCCGGCCTCGGACCGGCGCATTCCTTCCCCTCGGAGACAACCGTGCAACCTACCGCCACCCTCCCGGTCCCGCAGGACCCCGCCGCATCGCCCGCCTCGGGCGAAGACAAGAAGGTGCTGACCGCGACGCTGGTCGGCACCGCCATCGAGTGGTACGACTACTTCATCTACGCCCAGGCCGCGGGCCTGGTGCTCGGGCCCTTGTTTTTCGCGCCCTTCGCGCAGAACAACCCCGGCCTGTCGCTGCTGCTGGCCTTCGCGACCATCGGCGTGGCCTTCCTGTTTCGTCCGCTGGGCGCCATCGTCTGCGGCCACCTCGGCGATCGCTTCGGGCGCAAGGCTGTGCTCGCGGCCACGCTGATCCTGATGGGCGCGGCGACCACGCTGATCGGCGTGCTGCCCGGCTATGCGCAGATCGGCATCTGGGCGCCGGTGTTGCTGATCCTGCTGCGGGTGCTGCAGGGCTTTTCGGCAGGGGGAGAGTGGGGCGGGGCGGCGCTGATGTCGGTGGAGCACGCGCCCGCCGGCAAGCGCTCGTTCTTCGGCGCCTTTCCGCAGATCGGCGTGCCCATCGGCATGATCGTCGCGACCGGCGTGCTGTGGGCCGTGACCTCGATCCTCGGCAAGGAGCGCTTCCTGGAGTGGGGCTGGCGCCTGCCGTTCCTGTTCTCGATCGCGCTGGTGGTGGTCGGCGGCCTGATCCGCCGCTCGGTGGAGGAGTCGCCGGTGTTCCTGCGCATGCATGAGCGTCGCCGTGAATCCGCCGCGCCGCTCGGGCAGCTGTTCCGGTTCCATCGCAAGCAGGTGCTGCTGACGGCGCTGATCTTCGTCGGCAACAACGCCGCGGGCTATCTGCTGGTGGCCTTCTTCCTGAGCTACGGCCAGCGCGTGCTGCAACTGCCGTCGCAACAACTGCTCGCGGCCTGCACTGCGGCGGCCGTCGGCTGGCTGGTGTCCACGTTGGTTGGAGGCATCCTGGGCGACCGCATCGGGCGCGTGCGCACCTTCCAGATCGGCTACGTGATGCTCGCGCTGTGGGCGATCCCGATGTGGTGGCTGATCGACTCGGGCAGCATCGGCCTGTTCTTCATCGCGCTGCTGGTGCTGTCGGTGCCGCTGGGCCTGACCTACGGACCGCAGGCTGCGCTCTACGCCGAGATGTTCCCGGCCAAGGTGCGCTACTCGGGCGTCTCGGTCGGCTATGCGCTGGGCTCGATCCTCGGCGGGGCCTTTGCCGCGACCATCGCGCAATGGATCATCTCCACCTGGGGCCAGTCGTGGCTGGTGGGCCTGTACATCGTGCTGATGGCGGCGATCTCCTTCGTGGCGGTGTCGCGCGTGCATGACCGGCCCGGCGTCAACCTGGACGACGAGGACTGAGCTGCCATCCATGACGACGACGATCCAGCAGGTCGACCTGATCGAATCGATCAGCGCCGCACTCCAGTACATCAGCTACTACCACCCGGCCGACTACATCGCGCACCTGGCCCAGGCCTACGAGCGCGAGCAGAGCCCCGCCGCCAAGGACGCCATCGCGCAGATCCTGACCAACAGCAGGATGAGCGCGACGGGCCGGCGCCCGATCTGCCAGGACACCGGCATCGTCAACGTGTTCCTCAAGGTGGGCATGGACGTGCGCTGGGGCGGCTTCACCGGCAGCCTCGATGACGCTGTCAACGAAGGCGTTCGCCGCGGCTACAACCACCCCGACAACACGTTGCGTGCCTCGGTCGTGGCCGACGCGCAGTTCGACCGGCGCAACACCCGCGACAACACGCCCGCCGTGATCAGCGTCGAGATCGTGCCTGGCGACACGCTCGAAGTGACGGTCGCGGCCAAAGGCGGCGGCAGCGAGAACAAGAGCAAGTTCGTCATCCTCAATCCGGGCGACAGCGTGGTCGACTGGGTGCTCAAGACCGTGCCGACCATGGGCGCAGGCTGGTGCCCGCCGGGCATGCTGGGCATCGGCATCGGCGGCATCGGCGGCACGGCAGAGAAGGCGATGCTCATGGCCAAGCAAAGCCTGATGGAGCCGCTGGACATCCATGCGCTGCGGAGCAGGGCAGAGCGGGGTGGAGCATCTGGTGAATCGTTGACCGATCTCGAGGCATTGCGCATCGAGATCCACGACAAGGTCAACGCGCTCGGCATCGGCGCACAGGGACTTGGGGGCCTGACGACCGTCCTCGACGTGAAGATCAAGAGCTATGCGACGCACGCGGCCAGCAAGCCCGTGGCGATGATCCCCAACTGCGCGGCCACGCGCCACGCGCACTTCGTGATGGACGGCAGCGGCCCGGTCTACCTCGATCCGCCGTCGCTGGACCTGTGGCCCGACGTGAACTGGGCGCCCGACGAAAAGAAGAGCAAGCGCGTCAACCTCGACACGCTCACGCCCGCAGAGGTGGCCAGCTGGAAGCCCGGTGACACCATCCTGCTCAACGGCAAGATGCTCACCGGCCGCGACGCCGCGCACAAGCGCATCCAGGGCATGCTGGCCAAGGGCGAGAAGCTGCCGGTCGACTTCAAGAACCGCGTCATCTACTACGTCGGCCCGGTCGATCCGGTCGGCGACGAGGCCGTGGGCCCCGCCGGCCCGACCACCGCCACGCGCATGGACGGCTTCACCGAGATGATGCTGGCCGAGACCGGCCTGATCGCCATGATCGGCAAGGCCGAGCGCGGCCCTGTCGCCATCGAGGCCATCAAGAAGCACAAGAGCGCCTACCTCATGGCCGTGGGCGGCGCCGCCTACCTGGTGAGCAAGGCGATCAAGACCGCCAAGGTGGTGGGCTTCGAAGACCTGGGCATGGAAGCCATCTACGAGTTCGACGTGGTCGACATGCCGGTGACGGTGGCGGTCGACGCCGGAGGCACCAGCGCGCACATCACCGGCCCGGCCGAGTGGCAAAAGCGCATCGCCAGCGGCGAGTTCAAGACCATTCCGCTGGAAGTCGCCTGAGTTCTTGCATCAGGGCGGCATGGGTGGGGCGTGTCGCGAAAGCCTGGGTTGGATGTGGAGATTCTTGTCAGCCGACCACTCGCAGCCGGTTGCCGCTACCATCAAGTCTTTCATTTAACATAATGCACATTGTGTAAATCGCAGCCAGCCACTCACCGACGCTCGTCCAGCTTGTAGCTGTCGGGACCATCGAAAAAATCTGGTGTGCCGAGGCGCCAACGGAACCGATGGCCCCGCCAGTCACTAGCAAAGCTTTTCCCAGCGCTTTCATAAGCTGGTCACCCTTTGCCTTTCCCTCGAACTGTTCCACCGTGGCACGGGCCAGCGTCGTGACTGGATCGAGTCCAGCGACATGGGCCATCAACGCTTGATCTGCGGGCGTAGCGGTGCGGTCGCCCTTGCGCCATGCGCTCACGTGCTGTCGAGGTACGCCCAGCGTTTTTGCTAGGGCGTAATCGCTTCCGGCCATCGAACTGGCTCGGTCGATCAAAAGATTTAATGAATCAAGGTGTTTCATACGTCACCGTTTCTGGTAACTTCCGGCCCGTCACCACTTTTGATGACGTCACCGAAGTTGTACGGATTATGCAATCACCCGTTGATTCACGTCGAGTTGAGCAAAACGCAGAGGCGGCCCGGCCGGTCGGCAAGCGCAGCGCGGCCGGCCGGGGCGTCTCGGTGTCGAGCATCCCCGTTGGTAATCACGGGGATAACCTTCAACCGACCACCATGCCCGTTGTTGGTGAAGGCGCATGAAAGTCCTGGCTGTTTTCGGTGCCGCGATCATGATCTGGGCCTCGCTGATGTGGGCTGTCGGCGTGGCGATGGCCATGCTTGAAGGGCGCTTTGGCGTTGCGGCTGCGCTGATGGCCGGGCCGCTCGTTGCAAAGCTCGCATGGACCGCGTGGAAGGCCTTGAAATGACCCGCCCCGCAAAGTCCGCCCTCGTCCTCGACGGCTCCGAGATCAAGTACAGGCTGGAAGCCGAGCGCATCGCCTCGAAAACGCCGGTCCATATCGATTGGGTCCGCTTCACCTGCCTGCTGCGCAATGCGCCGACGCCGAGTGCAGACATTCTCTTTCCGCGCACCACGAACATCTGGATCGAGCGCGAACGCGAAGTGCTCAGAGCGTTGTCCGAGCTACCGGACCCCGATTTCTTTCCCGCTGCACAGGCGATGGAACTCGCTGTGGAAGTCGCCAAGGCCCTCGGCGATTCCTTCGTCGTCGCGTCCGATGTGCGCAAGGGCCACGACTTCTATCGCTGCCGTTGGTCCATCGAGCGCAACGGCGTTGAATGCGGTTGGATCGGCTTCTTGGCATCGAGCGAAAGCCCGCGCCAGCAGGCACAGGCGCGCACCATGCACGCCAACATCTGGGGCTCTGCATGTACGTTCGCTGCCGAAGGCTGGAACCACCGCATTGCCACCATCATCGAGGAACGAAACGCCGATATCACGCGCTGCGATCTGGCGCTGGATTTCTTCGATGGCGTCGAAGGTGGCTTCGATTCATGGGTCAACGACTACCAGACCGGCGCGTGTGACTCGGGTGGAAAACGCCTCAAGTCCAACTGTGTTGGTGACTGGCTCAATGGCCGCGAACGCTCCCTGTATTTCGGCTCGAAGGAAGCCGGAAAGCAGACCAATTGTTATGAGAAAGGCCACCAGCTTTTCGGCGTCGATTCCGGCTCCAACTGGCTGCGCATCGAACTGCGGTACGGCAACAAATTGCGCGTGTTGAAACCCGCAATGTTGCGCCGCCCTGCTGACTTTTTCGCTGGTGCATCCGACTGGCACGCACTCCAGCTTGCGAAGGCTGACGCCATCGTCCAGCCTGAGCCTGTAAAGACCACGGGCCGCCTCGCGCTCGAAACCGTCAGCGCTGAAGTCGTTCGCGTGGTCCGCTGGGCTCGCGAGACTGCTGCGCCGACCTTGGCATTGCTCACCAAGCACATGCCGCTCGAAGACTTCCTTGAATTCGCCACGGCGTCACGCCTCCCGGGCCGCGTGCGCAAGTTCTCGGAGTCCGAATTGGCGCGCTCGTTCGCGTCCGTCTTCGCGAAAGATTCAACGGTCGAAAGCGCTTGCCACGCCTTCGCTTGACCGCAACCACGGCAATAGGAAAATCACCATGGAATTTCAATCTGAAGTGATCGTGCACGCGGTGAAAGAGTCCGCAGGCACGTATGAGGGCCGCGATTTCAGCAGCTGCACCTTCCACTGCGAAGTGGACCTCAAGGAAAACGGCGCAGGCCGCTCCATCGGTCGCGTCACGCGCCCTTTCAAGCTCGGCGACGCGAAGGAATTCGACAAGTGGGCCCACCTGGGCAACTCGCTGCCGATCAAGGCAAAGGCTACCTTCGAAATGGAAGCCGCCCGCGAGGACGGCGCGAAGCTCACGCTCAAGTCCATCGTGCCGGTCGTGATGGATCGCAAGGCGGCCTGATGCCTCGCTTCGTCGTCCAGTCCACGATGACCGGGAGGTTTCTCTGCCCCTCGGGCAAGGATGGCACGCCCGAATGGGTGCGCCTCCTGCGTGAGGCTGGCGGCGGCGTCGTCGGTGACTTCGAAACCGCGCTTGAACTCGTTCACGAGTGGAGCGAAATGGATGAGCCTGTTGTGGTCGTAGACCTCGACCGGCTCGGTACTGCAAACGATTACTGAAAGGCATCGATGCGAATCGCCCTTTTCACCCTCTCCGCGTTCGCAGGCTATGGCCTGTTGAACGCCCTCGCCTACGTGGTCATGTGATGCGCTGGCTTGTGCAGACCTTTGGCCGCAGCTTCGTCTGGAAGCTCGGCGCGCTCGCTGCTATTGCATTCGTCGGCTGGCTGTTTAAGTGATTTCAACGGATAGCCTTCCAACGTCGTGAGACGCCGAGGGCCTTCCGGTGCAATCCCGATTTCCGGGACCACCAGTTCAACACTGGAGTTTCCAATGAACAAGTTCGCTCGTTTCGTCCGTCCCGCTACCATCGGCGGCGCTCTCGTCACGCTGGCCGGTGCTTCGCAAGCTGCCGTGCCCGAGGTGGTGAATACCGCCCTTGCCTCGCTGAGCACCGACGCCCTGACCGTCGCCGGTATCGTGCTGGCGGCCATCGTGGCCGTCTACGCTTTCAAGTTCATCCGCAAGGGTCTCTGATCGTGGCCGCCCTTCAGGAAGCTCTACAGAGCGGCCTTGAGGGCGCGCTGTGGGTCGCTGGCGCTGTCCTTGCGGCAGTCGTCAGCGTCTACGCCTTTAAGCATCTGGCGAAAGCCATCACCATGCCGAGGTTCTGACCATGGCTTTCCAAGTTGGCTCTACCTGCTATGCCACGGCCACCGAGGCCGGGCAGGCGCAGGCATCAACGATGGTCGGTGCCATCGTTGGTCAAGGTGGAACCGCTCATACCGTGAGCGCAACCACGATCGATGAAACGTCGATCACCTACGTGCTTTCGCCTGTCGGCGGTGGCACTGCAATCACGCACGTCGCGCCCTTCACGCCGCAGCCCTGCAACATGCTCCAGCTCGAAGATGGCTTGTCCATCGGCTGGATGGTCGCGGGTGCGTGGATCGGTGCGTACTGCCTTCTTTTCCTTCGTCGCGCATTGAGCGGCGAAACAGGTTCTGACTATGGCAACACCTGAATTTTGGGCCGCCTTGGTCGGCGTCATGGGGGTCGCATGGATCGTCGTGCAAAACTGGTAGCTCTCGTAGCGTTGCTGATTTGCGCGGGTGCGCATGCTGGCTACGCCCTGCCCTCGACGCCTCCTGGCTTTGGTGGTTCGCCGGGGTCGTGGACGATGACACCGCCAGCGAATGCGCCGACTGTCGGCGGTGGACCTCCAGCGTCGAACAGTCCTGTGTTCAAGGCGCCGGGACCGAAGATGCCGGGTGTGCCTGGGGTGCCTGCTGTCGCGGGCGGATACCGGCTTGCGCCTGGGGCTGCTCGCGCGCTTGCCGGTGGCGTCGCTCGGGCGGTGATACCGGGGTTGGGTCTTGCCCTCGGTGTTGCATGGCTCGCGGAGAACTGCTTTGAAAAGCAGAATGGGCAGTGGGTGCGGACTTGTTTCCCTAGTGGTGAGCCGGGTCCGAAGCCGTCTACCGGGACTCAGTATCAGCCGTATTCGGGGGCCTACGCTGGGGAGTGGGTCACTGTGGGGACGGACGCTTGTGCAGTCGGCGTATCGCTCATTAAGACGATTCCTCAACAGTTTGGCGCGGTGACGATCACGGGGGCTGTGCTTGAGAGTTGTCAGCCGGCTTCTCACGCTGTTTATCAGACCACGGGGACTCACATCAATGTCCCTGGTGGTTCGCCGGTGCCATATAGCTGTACGAATTCGGGGTGCGGGTTTGGTCGGTTCATTTTGAACATTCGAACGAAGGCCGACCCATGCCCGGTCGGTTGGTATTCAACGCCTGCGGGTTGTGTCCAGACACCACCGCCGCAGACTGTGACGCCCGAGCAGATCGAAGACGCGATGGCGCCGAAGCCATTGCCGAATCCGCTGCCGGGTGATTTTCCGTATCCGCTCGATCCTGAAGCGCCGTTCATTTTCAATCCGACACCGGGTGACAACCCGCAGGCTCAGCCGTGGCGTGTGCCTCAGGGCAATCCGGTTCCGATTCCAAACACTGATCCGCAGCAATATCGTCAGCCTGTTGTGCGGTTCACGTCTGCGCCTACGCCCGGTGAGCCGTTTCGCGTGGATGCACGACCGGAGGACATTGTGGGCACTGACCCTAGGGGGCTGACTGAGCCCGCGCCAGTGACTTCCGGTTCGCCTGCTGGTGACAAGCCCGAGCAGTTCGACCTCTGTAAGGAGCATCCCGACATCATCGCGTGTCAGGTTTTCAAGCCTGATGAATTGCAGCCGTTGCCTGTGAAGAACAAAGAAGTTCCGCTTGCACTCAATGCCGAGGGTGGCTTTCCGACCGGTGGCAGCTGCCCGCAGCCGAAGGTAGTCCAGCTTATGGGCCAGACCTTCTCTTTCTCGATGCAGCCGCTGTGCGATTTTGCGAGTGGCATCAAACCGCTGTTGATCGGTTTCGCGTGGCTTAGTGCCGCGCTCGTGTTCCTGGGCGTCGCCCGCAGGGAGGGTTGAAATGGATGGCATCGCCGCATGGCTCGCAAAGATTACGTGGCCGCTGGTCACTCGTGTGTTTACTGCGCTCGGCCTTGGGACCGCAACCTATGTCGGAGCGGATAACGCGCTCGCGGGCGCGCTGAATGCTGTCAGAGCATCGTTCTCCGGCATGACCGCCGATCTGCTCAACCTGCTGCTGCTGTCGGGCTTCTTCGACGCCATGTCGATCATGTCCGGTGGCCTCACATCCGCGCTCGCGTGGATGGTACTCAAGCGTTTCGCGTTGCAGACCACGGGGCAAAGCTCATGATCACGCTCATCACTGGCGCGCCCGGCACGGGCAAAAGCAATGCGCTCGTGTCGCTGCTGGAAAGCATCGGCAAGGATCGCGCGATTTACGTTTTCGGCATTCCCGAGCTTAAGGTGCCACACGTCGAGTTGCCCGACCCGTCGACGTGGCCCGACACCGTGCCCGATGGTTCGGCCATCATCCTGGATGAAGTCCAAAACGTGTGGCGTCCACGTGGCCCGGGCCAGAAAGTGCCCGAGCACGTCGCGAAGCTGGAGACGCACAGGCATCGTGGCCTGGACTTCTACATCATCACCCAGGGCCCGAATCTCGTTGATGCCAACGTGCGCGCCCTGGTCGGTCGGCACATCCATCTTCGAGATCTCGGCATCCTTGGCCGCTGGTGGTACGAATGGCCTGAGTGCGCCGACAACTGCCGCACCGGCTGGAAGAACGCGCCGATCAAGAAACGGTACAAGCTCGACAAGGCCGCCCAGGCTAAGTACAAGTCGGCATCCGTGCATGTCAAGCCTGTCCGCTCGGTGCCCTGGATGCTGGCCGTGATGGTGCTCGCGCTGTGCATCGTCGCCTTCATGAGCTGGCGTGCCTACGGCATGATTTCGGCGAAGGTCAATCCGCCGAAGCCAGCGTCTGCCGCTGTCGCATCTGGCCAGCTCGGTGGAACTGGTGGGCAGACCGCAGCTGTATCGACGCCGAAGACAATTGATGACCGGATCGCGTGGATACCGCGCATCAGCCATCGGCCCGAGAGCGCGCCTGCGTTCGATGAGCTGCGAAAGGTTGCCGTCATGCCCGTGGTGTCGGGCGCTATCTGCAACAGCAAGGGGTGCCGATGTGTCACCCAGCAAGGCACGAATGCAGGGCTGAGCGACGCTGAATGTCGGGCATGGCTGGAAAACCCGCCGTTTGACCCCTACAGCGTCGTCAAGGCCGAGCACGCGCCCTCCCCCTCGGTTGGTCGAGAAAACGCGCCTGAGGCCCGCCCTGCCCCCGGCATGGTGCTTATCGAGGCTCCGGGCTACCGCGATCCGGTCGGTGCTCGCTCATCGCCTCGCTGATCGCAGGTCTTTGCGTATGATTGGAAAAACCATGATCGTCGAAGAAAACTCATTGACTTTTCAGCGTGTTCCACGCTCTGTGGTCTATCGCTTTTTCTACGTTTTGCAAGGTCGGCAGCAGCAGTGGTCATCGGGTGACTTTGCTGATGTGCAGTCTCATGCGCGGGCTGTCCTTGGCGACGGTGCGACTGACGGGCGTTTCGAGGTTGAGTGCTTTTTCGATACTGACGATCAGCAGCACTGAAGGGTTGCAGCGAGCACCTGGGCGGCCAGCTCACGTGCCGCGCGCTGGGTTTCCTTCCACCAGTCCGGCGTGATCGCCTTCACTGGCCATTGAATGCGCCCCGCGGCCTTGAATGCCGCACCACGCAGAGCGCGTACGGTCCGTGCTGCATCAGTCGTCGGGCGACGTGTAGCCCACACCAGCGCGCGCCCGAAGTCCAGCACCAGTTGCAGTGCCATTGCCTGGGGGTTCTTACGGTAGTTCGCTGCGATCATGGTGCTTGCCTTTCAAATTCACCGGGCTCCTAGATTCCTGAGCCCTTCGTGGTTTTGTTTGCTCGAGGGCACGGCGGTTACCAGCCCTTCGCCGTTCTCCTGAGTTCGTCGCCCACCTGATGGATTGACGCGTAAGGCTTTGGAGTGGAAGGGGAAGCTTTGTAAATTCGTGCGCCCGGCCAGCGCGGAGACAACGTAGACACGTAGACACGCAGTGCGAGTGCGAGTTGTCGCAGCGCTGGCCGGGCGCACGAATTTATGAATACCCCTGGAGCGGAAAAGCCTGGAGCGGCTAGCCTTCAGGTGGATAGCGACGGACTCAGGAGAACGGTGAAGGGCTCGCACCGTCTGTCATCGAGAAAACGGCGCGCGCCGAGCGCCTTATGCAACGAAGTTGCAGTAGCTGGGTTGTGTCGAAGACACCTCTGCTCTCAATGCGAAGACGGCAGAGCCACGGAGGGCACGTAGACACGAAGCCCACGTAGACACGGAGCTAGCGTAGACACCCCCGTAGACACGTAGACATGCAACGAAGTGGAATGCGAGTGCGAGGGGGTGCGAGCTAGTGCAGTGCGAGTGGGCGCAGTGCGAGTGCCCGTAGGGGCTCTGTCGGCGTAGCTCCCCTGCTCTTCATTTCCAGGTGATCACAAATAGGTAGGCGAGCCAGCAAGTCATTGCGCCTGCAATCCACCAGACCAGCTGTACCAGCCAGTGCATTCCTGCCTGGCTATTTTTTGCAGGCGTTCTGCCGTGTTCGGCCTTGACTTGGCGGGACCGCCTGAATTGTTTCGGGTGGTATTCCGTGGTGCGCGGGTCGCGCTCGCCTTGAGCCCGATGCTCTTTCTCTCTACGGTCCTTGTGATACCAGTCGCGATCCTGAACACCCATGAAAAAGGCCTCCGTTTGGAGGCCTCATTCTGCATGCTACTCTTTACGAGATTTACACTTTTTCAAGCGATTTGCACTTGACATAAGCCGCATTGTGTCTCTCGATTCGGCCTTCTGCACATTGTGTGCATTAAAGAGAAGCCGACCTCGAGGCGTTCAGCCAATCCAGCCGCTCACCATTTCCCATCCTTAGGCACCGCCTTCACGGCATTGGCTTTCGCGTCCCCGGCCGCCTTGATCAACTCCGCAGACTCCGCCCGATTCGCCTTCACAGCGAAATCAACTGCAGTCATGCCAAGCTGGTTCTTCATCGCCGTGTCCGCGCCTTCGGCCAGCAGCAGCTTCACGGCATCGTTCGATCCGTACATCGCGGCCATCATCAGCGGCGTCGTGCCGTTGGGCGACTGGGCGTCAATGAACGCGAAGTTCTCGAGCAACAGCTTCATGATCGACAGTTGTCCGCTGCTGGCGGCGTAATGCAACGGTGTCCAGCCGGTCTTGTTGACAGCGGCATCGCGCTTGAGCAACTGCACCACCAAGTCTTGCTGGCCCTTGATCGACGCCAGCATCAACGGCGTTTCGTCCTTGGCGTTGGCCAGGTCGACATTGAGTTGCGGCGACTCCATCAGCACCGCCACCACCTTCGGCGACGGCTCGCGCAATGCGAGCAGCAAGCCGGTCTGGCCGTGTTCGTCGCGCGTGTTGGGATCGAAACCGCGATTCAGCAGGGTGCGCACGCCGCTGGCGTTGTCGCCGCGCACGGCACGGAAAAAGTCTTCGAACGAACCCGCATGTGCTGCAAAAGATGCAGCAATGACAGCCAGATATATCGATTTCTTAAAGTAATTTTTCATGATTTGACTTCCCTGAACAATGTTTCGAAGTTGTCGCTTGTCGCCTTGGCGATGTCCTCTACGGGCATTTGTCGCAGTTCGGCGATCTGTTGCGCCACGAAGGGCACGTACGACGGGTTGTTGGTCTTGCCGCGGTACGGCACCGGCGCGAGGTACGGGCTGTCCGTCTCGATCAGCATGCGGTCCAGCGGCACGAACGCCGCCACATCGCGCAGGTCCTGGGCCTTCTTGAAGGTCAGGATGCCGGAAAAGGAAATGTAGAAACCCAGGTCGAGCGCGGCGCGCGCCACCTCGGCGGTTTCGGTGAAGCAATGGAACACGCCGCCGGCCGCCCTGCCCGTGCCGTCTTCGCCCTCCTCCTTGAGGATGGCCAGCGTGTCGGCCGATGCGTCGCGGGTGTGGATGATGAGCGGCTTGCGGGTCTGTTGCGCGGCGCGGATGTGCACGCGGAAGCGGTCGCGCTGCCACTCCATGTCGGCGATGCTGCGCCCGCCCTTGCGCTCTTCCATCTGGTAGTAGTCGAGGCCGGTTTCGCCGATGGCCACGACACGCAGTCGTGCCGACAGGCGCACCAGGTCTTCTACCGTGGGTTCGGCGATGTCCTCGTTGTCGGGGTGCACGCCCACGCTGGCCCAGAAGTTGTCGTAGCTGGCAGCCAGGGCCTGCACGTCGTCGAATTCCTCGAGCTTGGTGCAGATGCACAGGGCCCGGTCGACCCGGGCGGCGGCCATGGCGGCGCGGATCTGCGGCATCTGGTCCGCAAGTTCGGGAAAGGTCAGGTGGCAGTGGGAGTCGGTGAACATCGGAAAGGGTGAATTGCGGCGCGCCTGTGGGAGACCGCGCCGTGTCCGGAGTTCCGCGTCACGAGGACGGCGGCGGGGAAATCAGATGGTCTGGGTCGCGCGGTCGGAAGCCATGGAGCCACCGAGTGCCGCTTCGATGCGCGCCTTGAGCTGGCGCGACTTCTCGTCCGAAGGAAAGCGCACGCCGACGCCCGGCGCGCGGTTGCCGGCGGCGCGCGCCGGCGTGATCCAGGCCACCTTGCCGGCGACCGGGTAGCGCTGCGGATCTTCGGGCAGCGTGAGCAGCACGTAGACGTCGTCGCCGAGCCGGTATTCGCGCGTGGTCGGAATGAAGATGCCGCCTTCGGCAAACAGCGGGATGTAGGCCGCGTAGAGCGCGCCCTTTTCCTTGATGGCGAGCTGAATGACGCTCGGCCGGGCGGGCGTGGCAGACGAAGCGGCGGGAGCGGCAGGTTGGTTCATGGGCGGCGAGCGGCTGAGTTTAGGGTGCTTCGCGCCTCGCTCACAAGCGCTTCGAGCATGAGGCCGGCGTTGAACGGATGTTCGGCGGTTCGCGCCGCGCTGGCGAGCGATTTCGACCAGCGCGCCAGCGCCAGCTTGTGCGGGGCCGGCGGCAGGTCGGCCGCATCGAAGAAACGGGGTTCGGCGCCGTGGCCGACGGCCATCAGGTCGTGGCACAGCTTCTGCAGCGCGACGACGGCCTGCGCCGGTGCATGGTCGGCCAGCGCGCCCACGTCGCCGCGCGACACGGCCTTGGGCAGCAGCGACCACGCCTTGGGCGACTGGCCCGAGCGCGCCAATCGCAAGGCATCGCTGGGACGTCCGCCCGCGGCGCGCAGCAGTTGCGCGGCATCGGCGGCCGGCACGTCCTGCGCCACCAGCCAGGCTTCGGCCTCGGCGGTTTCGGGCCACGGCAGCGTGAAACCGAGGCAGCGGCTGCGGATGGTGGGCAGCAGCTGCCACGCAGCCTCGCTGGCGAGCACGAAGCGCACGTCGCCGACGGGCTCTTCGAGCGTCTTGAGCAGCGCATTCGCGGTGATGGTGTTCATGCGCTCGGCCGGATACACAAGCACGACCTTGCCGCGACCGCGCGCGCTGGTGCGCTGGGCAAAGCCGACCGCGTCGCGCATGGCCTCGACGCGGATCTCGCGGCTGGCCTTGCGCTTCTTGTCGTCGATGTCGGACTGGGCCTTTTCGTCGAGCGGCCAGCCGAGTTCCTGCATCGCGACCTCGGGCATCAGCACGCACAGGTCGGCGTGGGTGCGGACCTCGATGGCGTGGCAACTGGGACAGTGGCCGCAGGCGCCGCCGCCCTCCTCCTTCGGTTGCTCGCACAGCCACGCAGCGGCGAGCGCCAAGGCGAGTTCGTACTGGCCGATCCCCGATGGACCTTGCAGCAGCCAAGCGTGGCCGCGCTGGCGCAGCAGCTCGGCCAGCGGCTGGCGCAGCCAAGGTGTCAGTGTGTTCACTGCCTCGCTCATTGCGCGGCTCCTTGCACCTGTGACAGCACACCGCGCGCCACCAGCGCGGTGTCGATCTGCTGCCAGACCTGGTCGCGGGCCTGGCTCGCGTCGATGCGCACGAAGCGCGAGGCATCGGCAGTGGCGCGGTCGGCATAACCTTGCGCCACGCGGCGGAAGAACTCGACCGGCTGGGCCTCGAACTTGTCGGGCACGCGCGCACCGGCCAGCCGCTGGGCGGCGATTTCGGGCGCGAGGTCGAACCACAGGGTGAACTGCGGCTGCAGCAATTGCGCGGCCGGCAAGCCCGCGCGGCCCGCCTGCACCCATTGCTCGAGGGTCGACAACACCGCCGTGTCGAAACCGCGGCCCGCTCCCTGGTAGGCGAAGGTGGCGTCGGTGAAGCGATCGCACAGCACGACCTCGCCACGCGCCAGCGCCGGTTCGATGACCTGGGCGATGTGCTCGCAGCGCGCCGCGAACACCAGCAGCGATTCGGTCAGCGGGGTCATCGGCTGTTCGAGCACCAGGGCGCGCAGTGTCTCGGCCAGCGGCGTGCCACCGGGTTCGCGCGTGCGCACCACCGTGCGGCCCTGCGCCTTGAAGCGGGCTTCCAGCGCATCGAGGTGGCTGGACTTGCCCGCGCCGTCGATGCCTTCCAGCGTCAGAAACAGACCGCCATCGCGTGTTGGACTCATTGGGTCGCCTTGGGTTGGGAACTGCTGCTGCCACCACCGCGCTGGTAGCGATTGACCGCGCGGTTGTGGTCGTCGAGCGAGTTGCTGAACTGGCTCGTGCCGTCGCCGCGCGAAACGAAGTACAGCGACTTGCTCTGCGCCGGCTGCACGGCCGCCAACAATGCGGCCTTGCCGGGCATGGCGATCGGCGTGGGAGGCAGGCCGCCACGGGTGTAGGTGTTCCAGGGCGTGTCGGCCTGCAGGTCGCGCTTGCGCAGGTTGCCGTCGAAGGCGGTGCCCATGCCGTAGATCACGGTCGGGTCGGTCTGCAGCGGCATGCCGATGCGCAGCCGGTTGGTGAAGACGGCGGCGATTTCCGCGCGATCGTTGGCCTTGCCTGTCTCCTTTTCGACAATGCTGGCCAAAATCAACGCCTCATCGGCCGATTTGAGCGGCAGATCGGCCGCGCGCGCCGCCCAGGCGGCCTCGAGCTTCTTATCCATGGCCCGCATCGCGCGCTGCAGCAGCGCGATGTCGGTCGAGCCCTTCGAATAGGTGTAGGTGTCCGGGAAGAAGCGGCCTTCAGGGTGCAGGCCCGGCTTGCCCAGCGCGGCCATCAGGGCGTCTTCGGTCATGCCCGTGCTGTCGGGCTTGAGCTGCTCGGCCTTGGCGAGCGCGGCGCGCACTTGGCGGATGTTCCAGCCTTCGACCAGCACCACGCTGCGAGTGGCTTCCTCGCCGCGCACGAGGATGTTGAGCAGCAGCTTGGGTGTGACGCCGCGTTCCAGTTCGTAACTGCCGGCGCGCATCTGGCGGTCCTGGCCCGAGACGCGGAACCACAGGTACAGCAACTGCGGCTGTACATCGGCACCCGCATCGGCCACGGCCTGGGCGATGCCGCGCGGCGTGGTGCCGGGCTCCACGGAGAGGTCGACGCTGGGCGTCGGCAACTTGAGCGGCTGGTGCACCCACCAGAGACCGGCGCCGCCGAGGGCCAGGGCGGCCAGGGCCACGAGCAGGAAGAGCGTGAGGAAGAAGCTGCGCACGAATCCGAGGAAAAGACGGGAGAAGAAAAGGGCCTGCAAGAGGATGGACACAGACCCGCGGGAAAGGCCGGCCCCATCGCTGCGACGGGGAATCCCTGCCGCCCCGAAGGAACAGGCCCGGCCATGATAATTCAGCGATGACCACAGTCGTTCTCAATGGGGTGAGCGCCCTGCCCCACCTCGGCGTGATCCGCGCCGAAGGCCCCGATGCCGCCAGTTTCCTCCACGGCCAGCTCACGCAGGATTTCTCGCTGCTCGGCGCCACCGAGGCACGCCTGGCGGCCCTTTGCACGGCCAAGGGCCGCGTGATCGCCAGCTTCATCGGCATCCGGCCGCAGCCCGAACTCATCCTGCTGGTGTGCAGCCGCGACATCCTGGCGGCCACGCTCAAGCGCCTGTCGATGTATGTGCTGCGCGCCAAGGTCAAGCTCACCGACGCCACCGAACAATTCGCGCTGCACGGCCTGGCCGGCACAGCCCTGACCGCCAACGGCCTCGACGCGGCCCTGCCGCCCGGGCGCCGCACGGCGATCGGCGAAGACATCAGCGTGGTGTCGCTCTACCCGGCCGACGGCGTGCCGCGCGCGCTGTGGATCGCCCCGGCCGACCAGAAGGCGCCTGTGGGGCCGACGCTCGACGCCGCCTTGTGGCCCTGGAGCGAGGTGCGCAGCGGTATCGTCACGCTGACCACGCCGGTGATCGAGGCCTTCGTGCCGCAGATGATCAACTACGAATCGGTGGGCGGCGTGAACTTCAAGAAGGGTTGCTATCCCGGCCAGGAAGTGGTGGCGCGCAGCCAGTTCCGCGGCACGCTGAAGCGCCGTACCTACCTTGCGCAGACCGATGCGCCGCTGGCTGCTGGCCAGGAAGTGTTTGCTGCGAATGACGCCGAACAGCCCGTGGGCACCGTGGCGCAGGCCGCGCCCGCACCCGACGGCGGCTGGTCGGCGCTCATCTCCATCCAGATCGCCGCGCTCGAAGCGGGCGGTCTGCACGCAGGCACGGTCGACGGGCCGGCGCTGTCGATCGATCCGTTGCCTTACCCGCTGCTCGAAGACATCTGATTTCCCCTGCGTCCCTGTTTTCTTTCCGGGGGCGCTTGGCGCTGTCTCACGACAGCGCCATTTTTTTGCGCGACGCTTAACCCCGTTCGCAAGGCCCCGCCGTAGAAGCCTGCATCGATCCACTCCTGGCAAGGAAGCCACCATGATGCAGCGCAGACTTCTCCTCACCACCGTCCTGGCCCTGACCGTGCTGTCGGCGGCAGCGGAGAGCCCGGCTCGGCCGTACCCCTCCGTCCCCAGCCGCCTCGGCGGGCTCATGCAGATCAGCATCGTCGATCGCACGAGCGGCGCCGAATTGCCGGTCTACCGCCACCGCGGCGAATACTGGGTGGCCGGCCGGCCCGGCGCGCGCTATGCGATCCGGGCGCGCAACGCGATGGGCGAACGCATCATGGCCGTGATGTCGGTGGACGGCGTCAATGTCGTCACCGGCGAAACCGCCGGCGTCGGCCAGAACGGCTACGTGTTCGGCCCGCGCGAGCGCAGCGACATCACGGGCTGGCGCAAGAGCGATTCGCAGATCGCGGCCTTCGAGTTCGCCGCCGCCGGCAACTCCTACGCGAGCCGCACAGGCCGCCCCGATGATGTGGGCGTGATCGGCGTCGCAATGTTCCGTGAGCGCCGGCCGGAACCACCGCCGCCGGTCGTGACGCCGTATCCGTCGCGCGACGAGTACAGCGGTGGCAACAGCAGCCGCGAACGGCGCAGCGAGGCGCCGCCGGCACCGTCGTCGATGGGCGATGCGCGCGCCAAGGCGGCACCGCCCGCCGGCAATGCCGACATGGCTGCCGAGTCGTCCGCCAGCGCCATGGCCCGCCAGTCGGCGCCCAGCCCGAGCCTGGGCACGGCGCACGGACGGCGCGAAACCTCGTACGTCGGCAAGACGACCTTCGAGCGCGCCAGTTCGCAGCCCGACGAGGTGATCCGCATCCGCTACGACAGCCGCGAGAACCTGGTCGCCGCGGGCGTCATTCCGGAGCCCCGGCGCTGGCCGCGCCCGTCGGGTCCGTCGCCGTTCCCGGGCTCGGACCCCGGCTACGTGCCGGACCCGCCCGCTCGCTACTGATTGAAGGCGTTCAGCGCAGTGCGCGCCGCATCTCGATGTGCGGAATGCCGGCTTCCTCGAAGGGCTGGCCGTGCACCGCGTAACCGAGCCGCGCATAGAAGCGCTCGGCGCTGCGCTGCGCGTTGAGCGCGACCTCGCGGTCGCCGCGTGCGCGGGCGGCCTCTTCGAGCGCCTGCACCACGGCCGCGCCGTGGCCGCCGCTGCGCAGCGTGCGGTGCACCGCCATGCGGCCGATGTGCGACACACCGTCCTCGGCGGGCAGCAGCCGGCCCGTGCCGATGACTTGCCCGATGCGGTTGCGCGCCACCGCGTGCAGCACGACGGCATCGTGCGCGTCCCATTCCAGCTCCTTCGGAATGTTCTGCTCCTCGATGAACACGGCGCGGCGCAGCGCACCCGCGCCTTCGCCGAGCGCGGCCCAGTCGCCGGTCTCGACGGTGCGCATCGGCTCGCCGGCCTCGAAGGCCATCAGTGTCTCGCGCAGGGCCGCGGGCACCGGCTTGGAGGTCTGCGTGGCCGGGTCGGCGAACACGTAGACGAGCTCGCAGCCCACCAGGAACTGGTCCTGCCGGAACAGCCCGCCCTGGAACACGATCGACGAATTGCCGATGCGTGCGCACTTCATGCCCACGTCGATCATGTCGTCCATGCGCGCCGAGGCGCGGAAGTCGATGGTCGCCTTGCGCACGTACAGGTCGCCGCCCAGGGACAGCATGGCCTCTTCGTAAGGCAGCGCCATCGCCCGCCAGTAGTCGCTGATGGCGGTGTCGAAGTACATCAGGTAGTGCGCGTTGAAGACGATCTTCTGCATGTCCACCTCGGCCCAGCGCACGCGCAGGCGGTGGAAGAAGCGGAAGTCCTTTCGAACGGGGGTGTCGTTGGTGTGGTCGCTCATGGGTTCAATGCTTCTTTGAGTGCGCGGGCCGCGTCGTTCTGCGCCTGCAGCGCCTCGGGAATCGCCCGGCCCATCTTGATGAATTCGTGGATCACGCCACGGTAGATTTCCAGGTCGACCGCCACGCCCGCGGCACGCAGCTTGTCGGCGTAGGCGATGCCTTCGTCCACCACCGGATCGGCCTCGGCCAGCCCGATCCAGGCCGGCGCCACGCCGTCGACGTCGTCGGCCAGCAGCGGCGCGAAGCGCCAGTCATCGCGGTCGGCCGGCGTGTTCACGTACTGGCCAAAGAAGAAATCGATCATGGCCTTGGTCAGCAGCGGGCCGTCGACATGGCGGCGGTGCGACTCGGTGTCCTGATGCGCGGCCATGCCCGGATAGATGAGCAGCTGCAGCGCGACTGGCAAGCCCGCACCGCGCGCCAGGATCGCGCAGACGGCCGCCAGCGTACCGCCGGCACTGTCCCCGCCCACCGCGAGGCGCGTGCCGTCGAGGCCGAGGCCCGCCCCCTGCGTGGCGACGAACTGGAAAGCGTCCCAGGCATCGTTCGATGCGGTCGGAAACTTGTGCTCGGGCGCGAGCCGGTAGTCGATCGACACCACCGCGCAGCCGCTTTTCTGGCTCAGCACGCGGCACAGCGTGTCGTGCGTGCGGATGTTGCCGACCGTGAAGCCCCCGCCGTGGAAGTACACGAGCACCGGCAACACCTCGGCCGACGGCGCATACAGCCGCGCGGGAATCGCGTAGCCGTCGCGTGCGGCGATCTGAAAGTCCTCGATGCGTGCCAGCTCCGGCTTGGGCACTTCGAGCACGCCCGCGCCCTTTTCGTACGAGGCCTTGGCTTCGTCGGGTGTGAGCTGGTCCAGCGGCGGATGGCCCGCGCGCCCCATGCGCTCGACCACGCCGGCCATCTTCGTGGTGAGCGCGGGCTGCGCCAGGCGTTGAGTTGCGATCACCGTGCTCACTTGAAAGACACCACCACCGGTTGCGTGCGCGACAGCCCTTCATAGGTCACCACCACCGTCTGCCCGGCCTTGGGCGGCAGCAGCGGCGAGAACGAACCCAGGCTGATCAGGTCGCCCGGCTTCAGCGCGATGCCTTCCTTGGCGAGCGCACCGGCCAGCCACACCACGGCGTTCAGCGGATGTTCGAGGATGTCCGAGCCCTTGCCGGTGGCCAGCTCCTTGCCCTGCCCGTCCTTCATGACCACGCGCATGTCGCGCAGGCTTTCGAGCATCCAGGCCTGGCCGTCGGTCGTGGTGGGCACATCGACCGGCAGGCCGCGCACACCGAGTCGCGCGCCCACGTTGATGGCGGCCACGCCCGGGCCGTTGAGCTTGGGCGGCGTCTGCACCGCGAGATCGGGCAGCTCGATGAAAGGAATCACCTGGTCGATGTTGGCCAGCACCTCGGCCGGCGTCTTCGCCTTCTGGATGTCGGCGCTCTTCACGCGCACGAGCATGTCGGCTTCGAACAGCGGGCGCGCGCCGAAGGCCGCATCGACCACCGCGCCGCTGTCGAGCAGCATGCGCTGGTAGAGCACGCCCCACACCGGCTGGTCGTAGTTGAAGCGCTTCTGCACCGCGGGGTTGGTGAGGCCGGCCTTGTAGCCGACGACCTCGCCCAGGTTGCGTGCGTGCAGCACGTTGAGCTTGGCGCGCGTGCAGGCCGCGTCGGCTTCGCTGAGGTTCTCGATGTCGGCGGCCGGCGTGCGTGCCGCCTGCGCGGCGGCGAAGTCGGCCACCTGGGTGTCGCTGAGGCAGGCTGCCTGGGCCGAGGTGCCCAGTGCCAGCAGCACTGAGCCGAGCGCGACAGACGCAAGGGTTTTGTTGGTGGGCAAGAATGTCCCCTCTTGTTAGATTCGAACGGTCAGCAATCGTACTGCCCTCGGGCGATCCCCCTCATGGCCCTCATCCAATACCTCACCCAGATCCAGTTCGAGTTCGGCGCCATCAAGCTCCTGTCGAGCGAATGCGCGCGCATCGGCATCAACCGCCCCCTCATCGTCACCGACGCCGGCGTGCGTGCGGCCGGCGTGCTGCAGAAGGCGCTCGACGCCATCGCCGATCTCGAGGTCTCGGTGTTCGACCAGACGCCTTCCAACCCGACCGAGGCCGCGGTGCGCGCCGCCGTCGAGCTCTACCGCAGCGGCCGTTGCGACGGCCTCATCGCGGTGGGTGGCGGCTCCGCCATCGACTGCGCCAAGGGCGTGGCCATCGCGGCCACGCACGAAGGTCCGCTCAAGACCTACGCGACCATCGAAGGCGGTTCGCCCAAGATCACCGAACGCGCCGTGCCGCTCATTGCGGTGCCCACCACCAGCGGCACCGGCAGCGAGGTGGCGCGCGGCGCCATCGTCATCGTCGACGACCACCGCAAGCTCGGCTTCCACAGCTGGTTCCTGATGCCCAAGGCCGCCATCTGCGACCCCGAGCTCACGCTCGGCCTGCCGCCGCGCCTCACGGCCGCCACCGGCATGGACGCCATTGCGCACTGCATGGAGACCTTCATGTCGGCCGCCTTCAATCCGCCGGCCGACGGCATCGGCCTCGACGGCCTGGAGCGCGCGTGGGGCCACATCGAACGCGCGACGAAAGACGGCAGCGACCGCGAGGCGCGCCTGAACCTCATGAGCGCGTCGATGCAGGGCGCGATGGCTTTCCAGAAGGGCCTGGGTTGCGTGCACTCGCTGAGTCACAGCCTGGGCGGCGTCGATCCGCGCCTGCACCACGGCACGCTCAACGCCCTCTTCCTGCCGGCGGTGATCCACTTCAATTCGGGCGCCGAGTCGGTGCGCAAGGAACAGCGCCTGCAGCGCATGGCGCAGGCCATGCACCTGGATTCGGCCGGCGACCTCGGCCATGCGATCCGCGACATGAACGCGCGCCTCGGCCTGCCCAAGGGCCTCGCCGAAGTGGGCGTGACGCCCGCGCTGTTCGAGCAGATCATCGACGGCGCGATGGCCGACCACTGCCACAAGACCAACCCACGGTTGGCCACGCGCGACGACTACAAGGCGATGCTCGAAGCGTCGATGTAAGACTTTGCATCGACACGCCTCTTCACTGAGGGCGTGAGCGTATCGAAAGGCCGTCTCGACGGCCTTTCGCGTCATGGATATGACACGCGCGGTTTCCATACTGTCCTAGCCCCATCCGCAGAGGCTTCGCATCCGTGAAAGCCCGAGGGGTCAGGGAAGTGTCGAATGCCGCGTACCGTTCAAGTCCATACCGTCCTGAGCACCGAGCAGCTCAAGTTCCGCGCGATGCGGGGGCATGAAGGACTCTCGCAACTCTTCGAGTTCGAGGTCGACATGGTCAGCACCAGCTTCAACCTCGACCTCAAGCGCCTGCTCGGCACCTCGCTCACGCTGGCCATTTCCGATGAGGGCGCGCCGCGTTATCTCAATGGCACCGTGGTGCGCTTCGAGCTGGTCGGCCGCGCCAACGAAACCGGCCGCCACTACATCTACCGCGCGCTGGTGCAGCCGTGGCTGTGGTACCTCACGCGCACCAGCGACTGCCGCATCTTCCAGAACCAGAGCGTGCCCGAGGTGCTCGACGCGGTGCTGGGCAAGTACAGCTTCCAGTTCGAGAAGCGCCTGGGCGCCAGCTACCGTCCGTGGGAATACTGCGTGCAGTATCAGGAGAGCGATTTCGCCTTCGTGAGCCGCCTCATGGAGCATGAAGGCATTGCGTACCACTTCGAGCACAGCAACGGGTCGCACCTGCTCGTGCTGGCCGACGATGCGGGCAGCTACCGCAAGCTGCCGGGCCATGCCCGCATTCCCTACCGCCCGCGCGATCGCGTGGTGAATGCGCTGGAGCCCTGCATCGACCGCTGGCGCGTGGCCGAGCAGATCACCTCGGGGCGCGTGATGCTCGACGACTTCGACTTTCGCAAGTCGCGCGCCTCGCTGCAAAGCGTGCAGCAGGACCCCAAGGGCCACGACCACGCCACCTACGAGGTCTACGAATGGCTGGGCGGCTACAGCGAGCACCAGCAAGGCGACGCCTACGCGAAGATCCGGCTGCAGGAGCTGCAGTGCGCGCACGAGCTGGCCTCGGGCCACACCAACGTGGTCGGCATGGCGCCGGGCCACCTGTTCGAGATGACGCACTGCCCGCGCGAGGCCGACAACCGCGAGTACCTCGTCACCGAGACGCGCTACGACCTGCGCGAGCCCGAATACGCGACCGGCGGCAGCAGCGAATCGGTATGCGAGTTCGACTTCACCGTGCTGCCCTCGGGTGTGCCCTACCGCCCCGCGCGCACCACGCCGCGCCCGCGCACCAACGGCCCGCAGACCGCCACCGTGGTCGGCCCCGAGGAGATCTGGACCGACCGCTTCGGCCGCGTGAAGCTGCAGTTCCGCTGGGACCGCTACGGCCAGTCGGACGAGAACAGCTCGTGCTGGGTGCGCGTGTCGAGCAACTGGGCCGGCGCCAACTACGGCACCATGCACATGCCGCGCGTGGGCCAGGAAGTGATCGTCGATTTCATCGGCGGCGAGCCCGATCGCCCCATCATCACCGGCCGCGTCTACAACAGCGACCAGATGCCGCCGTGGGAGCTTCCCGCCAACGCCACGGCCAGCGGCATCCTCACGCGCTCCAGCACCGGCGGCGCGGCCAACCAGGCCAACATGCTGCGCTTCGAGGACCGAACAGGCGCCGAGCAGATCCTGCTGCACGCCGAACGCAACCTCGACGTGGAAGTGGAAGCCGACGAGACCCACACCACCGACGGCACGCGCACCACCCTCATCAAGGGCCACGAGTCGGCCACCTACCAGGACGGCGAGACGCGCGACATCACCGCTGGCGCCAAGGAAAGCATCACGGGCGGCGACACGCGCGACGTGACAGGCGGGTTCGACGAAACCGTGAGCGGCGGCGTGACGCAGCGCATCTCGGGCGGCAAGACACGCACGCTCAGCGGCGGGCTGGACGACACCATCACCGGCGGCGTGAAGCTCGCCATCACGGGCGGCTTCAACGGCACCATCAACGGGCAGGAAATCCGCTTCGTCAGCGCGGGCCGCAACGACACCATCAACACGTCGAACAACGTGCACGTCAACGGCCCGTCGAACACCACCGTGACAGGCCCCACCGTCCACACCTCGCCGGACGTGACCTTCAACACCACGAACCACATCCACAACACGACGCAGCACGTGATCAACACCAACGTCTACCACACGACGTCGAACACCTACAAGAACATCACGAACGACTACACGAACAACTCGAAGACCTACATCAACAACTACGCCAAGAGCAACGACTGGCGCTGGTATCGCGCGGGCGGCGTGGGCGCGCGTTTCTCGGCGGTCGGCCTGGCCCTCGACCTGTGGGGCCTGCGCCAGCAGAACTACATCCTCAACTCGCAGTTTTCGGCGATACGGCTCGATGTCGCGGTGTTCCGCTCGCAGAACTCGGCCACCGAGATCGAGGGAAAGGGGCTCAAGGTCGCGAACATCGGCATGAAGATCGCCAGCGGCGGCCTGGCCTTCTTCGCCAAGGCGATGACCGTCAAGGTCTGAGCCGCCGACGAAGGACTACCGGTTGTCGATGGCCCTCTGGGAACAGATCCTCTGGAGCGTCTTTGCCGTGATGATGGGCGGCGCGCTGCTGGCCGGCGTCGCGGTGGTGGTGACGGCCACGCGCGAGCAGCGCAGGTACACGCAGGAGCGGCGCATCGGCGAGCGCATGGGGCCGGCCGGCGTGGCGACGCACGGCGTGGTGGCGCAGGTGCGACGCTCGGAACATCAGCTCACCAGCCCCGGCACCCACGGCCAGTGCATGGTGGCGCTTGAATTCACGCTGCAGATGCCGCCGTCGTCGCCGGTGCCGACCGTGGTGCTTCGCACGCTGGTCGACGAGTTGCTGCTGCCCCGCCTTGCGGTGCCGGGGGCCGTCCTTCACCTGATGCAGGACCCGGCGCATCCCGACGTGGTGTCGGTCGACCGGCAACGCACGCCGCTCGAAGTGGCACCCGCCCGGAGCTGACATCCCTTGAAAACCGTCAAGCCGCTGCGGTTGAGCGTCATCACGCGCCCCTTCCTGCGCGGGCGCCAGCAACGCCTGGGTGTCACGCTGATGGGCATGGTGTCGATGGACGCCACTCCCGTGCTGCTGCCGGAGCCGGAGTTCTGGAAGATCGCCGCCGAAGAGCTCGGCCCCACGGGCGCCATCGACCTGGGCGTTCCGAAGCCCCATGCCGAGTTCCTGGCCACCGGGCAGGCCTACACCCGTCATCAGGACGACAAGACCGCCTGCGCCGTCGCCCTGCGCGTGGGCGAGCTTGCCCGCCAGCTGCTGGTGTTCGGCGACCGTTTTTGGATCGACGGGCGCGCCACGGCACCGCAACCCTTCGAGTCGATGCGCCTGGACGCCACCCGCGCCTACGGCGGCCCCGGCTTTGCCGAGAACCCGCAAGGCATCGGCCACGCGCACGAAACCGTCCACGGCCTGCAGGTGCAGCGCCTGCCGAACATCGAAGACCCTGCGCAACGCATCGACCGCCCCGATCGCCCCAACCACGAGATCGAGCCGGCGGGCTTCGGCGCCATCGACCTGACCCGCCCCAGCCGCATGCGCCTGATCGGCCGGCAGTACGACGGCCACTGGCGCGAGCACCTGTTTCCCGGTTTTTCGGAAGACATGGACTGGCGCTTCTTCAACGCCGCGCCGCCGCAGCAGCGCTGGCCCGCGCGCGACCACATCCCCGGCGGCACGCCCTACGAAATCTGGCACATGCACCCCACGCAAGCGGTGCAGCGCGGGCGGCTGCCCGACTGGCGCGCGCGCGCCTTCATCGCGCGACGCACCGGGCGCGGTCGTGAGCCGGAACAGTTCGACGAGGTGCCCATGCGCCTGACCACGGCGTGGTTCTTTCCGCACCGCGCGCAGGTCGCGCTGATCCATCACGGCGAAATCGACATCGTGGAAGACGACGCCGACGACGTGACTCACGTGATGCCGGCCATCGAGGCTGCAGGCGACGCGCCCCGCCCGCTGGCGCACTACTTCGCCCTCCTCCAGCGCCGCTGCGACCCCGAGACCGGCGCGCTGCATGCGGCCCGCGACGACGAGCTGCTGCCCGCGCAGGCCATCGGCCCCTGGCTGGACACGCTGGACGACGGCGAGGAATCCGCGCTCGTGCGCAACATGCGCGAACGCGGCGCGAGGCTGCGCGCGGACATGATGCAGCAGGCACGCGAGGCCGGCCACGACCCGCGCCTGCTGCGAGAGCGGCCCCCGCCCGAGCCCTTCCGCAAGGCGCCGACGCTCGCGGAGCTGCCGGACTTTGTCGAGCGCACGCGACGCTTCACGCAGGACCAGCGCCAGGCGCTCGAAGACGGCCGGCGCGAACTCGAACGCGCGGGTCAACGCAACGCCGCCGAGTCGCGACAGGTCGGCTTCGACTCCGCGGAGCTGGTGGCGGGCGTCGACCGCACCACGACCAAGGGCCCGCCCGTCTTCGATGCGCAGACCGTGTTGCAGGGCATGTTCGGCATCGCTGCCGCGACAGGCACGTCCGCCTTGCCACCCGCGCAACAGCAGGCGTTCGCGGAGGTCGTCGAGAAAGGCCAGCGCGGGTTGATCGACATGTACCGGATGGGCGCGCAGCACCAGTCGCCGGCCGACCTCCTTGAGGGCGAGCGGGCCGCCGAGGCACGCAGGCGCGTGCTGGAGGCCATGGCCACCACACGCGATCTCTCGGGCATGGACCTCACGGGCGCCGACCTGTCGGGCATGGACCTGCGCGGCGCGCGCTTGCATCGCACGCTGCTGGAACGCGCGAACCTCGAAGGCACCCGCCTCGATGGCGCGGATGCCACCGAGGCCGTGCTCGTGCGCGCGCGTCTCGCCGGAGCTTCGCTCGCCGGCTGCGTGCTGCACCGCGCGAACCTCAGCCTGGCGCAGTGCGTTCGCACCGTGTTCGCCGGGGCGCAACTGCACGAGACCACGCTCGAGCAGACACGCTTCGAGCACTGCGACTTCTCGCAAGCCGCGCTCGAACACCTGAGCGTGCTCGGCCTTCAGGTCTGGCACTGCCGCTTCGACGCCGTGCGCCTTTCGTACGTGACCTTCATCGAACAGACCCGCCTGCAGGATTGCCGCTTTCACGGCGCCGTGCTTCACAAGGTCGGGCTGATCTCGTGCATCGCCGAACGGCTCGATTTCAGCGGAGCCCGGCTCGAAGCCTGCGCCTGGGCCCACACGCCGGGTGACACCGGCATCGTCTTTCGCGGCGCGACCCTGCACACCACCTGTTTCGTCGGCACCAGCAGTCTGCGCACCATGGATTTCGACGACGCGACGCTGGTGCAGTGCGGCTTGCGCGAGATGCCGCTGGACGGTGCGCGCTTCGTGCGCGCCACGCTCGACACCTGCGACCTGTCGGCCTGCAGCCTCACGGGCGCCGACCTGAGCGGCTGCGATGCGCCCGAAAGCCTCTTCATCCGTGCCGACTTCACGCAGGCCTCGCTGCGTGGCGCCAATCTCATGCATGCCAGCCTCCAGAAAGCCCGCCTGGTCCGCACCGACCTGCGCGACGCCAACCTGTTCCGTGCCGATGTTTCGCAGACCCTGATCGACGGCGTGACCGAGACACGCGGCGCGTACCTCGAACAGGCCAAGACCCTGCCGCGCCGCGCGGCGGACACGGCGCAATGACGCCGGCCGAGCTGGCAGCGAAGATCCGCGGCGGCGAACACATCCAGGGCCAGGACTTCCAGGGCATGAACTTCGACGGCATGGACCTGCGCGGCGGTACTTTCGGTGCCTGCGATTTCCGCCGGGCCGACCTGCGCGCCGCGCGGCTGGCCGAGTCGGTGTTCGACACCTGCCGCTTCGACGATGCCGGGCTCGACGCCGCCGACCTGCAGCACGCTGCCTTCACCCATTGCGCCCTGCCCCGCGCGCGCTTGCAGTCGGCCGCGATGGCGCACGCAGTGTTCACCGAGGTCGACCTGTGCGGCGCCGACATGACCGAAGCGAAGGCGGGCCAGGCCACCTTCCACCAGAGCCGGCTCGAAGGGGCGGTCTTCGCCCGCGCGGACCTCACGAAAACCGTGTTCGGCGAATGCCGCCTCGATGGCACGCGCTTCGACGAGGTGGCGCTGAACACCACCGTCTTCTATCGCGCAGCACTGCGCGGCACGCACTTCGGGGGCGCAAACTTCCACAACGTGATCTTCGGAGAGGCCGACCTCGCGGGACAGGACTTCGGCGCGCAGTCGTTCCATCTCTGCCAGTTCATCGATGCCGACCTGACGGGCTGCAACTTCGCCGGCGCGCGGCTGAGCCAGTGCAACTTCAAGGGCGCGAAGCTCGAAGGCGCGGTGCTGTCGGGTGTGCAAGCGCCCCAGTGCCTGTTTCCCGAAGCCGATCTGCGCCGGGCGGACGCGCGCGGCGGGCATTTCGACCAGAGCCTGTGGGTCGGTGCCCGGCTCGACGATGCCGACCTGTCGGACGCGCAGCTCACGCAATGCGTGTTCCATCGCGCCAGTTGCCGCCGCACCGCGTTCGCCCGCAGCCACCTCGTGTACGCGGATTTCTCCTATGCAGACCTCAGCGACGCCGACCTGCGCGGCGCGAGCTTCCACCGAACCCAGATGCACCGCACGATCGACGCCGGCGCGCGCTGGAGCGACCGCCTCGGCGTGCTCGACAGCGATCCGGCGCTGTTCGAGGCCGAGCGCTTTTCAGCGGCCCGCGCGAACCGCCCGCAGCGCGCCGGCCGCGACACCTTCGGCCGGCCGCTGCCGTCCGATCCACAGGACACCTCGCCATGAACCCACAAGCCCTTCGCGAACCTGTCTCGCCTCAATCGGACGCCCTCGACGCTCGTGCCACCGAGATGCACGCGCTGCTGCGCAAGCCGCTGCCTTCGGCCGCCGCACCCGCCTGGACCGGCAGCGCGCTCGGCACCGTCGTGCAGTCGCTGCCCGACGGCCGCTTCGTCGTCGAGCCGCAGCAAGGCGGTGCCCCATGGCATTGCCCGCTCGCCGCCAGCTGCCTGCTGCAGCCCTCCACGGGCGATGTCGTGCTCGTGGCCGGACCGCAGCGCGACCAGTTGTTCCTCATCGCCGTCGTCACGCAGGCGGACCCCAGCCAGTCGCAGCTCGTGACCGACGGCGACCTCACCATCCGCTCGCGTCGCGGTGGCATCGCGCTGCAGGCCCCTGACTTCTCGCTGCAGGCCGACAAGGCGACGCTCGATATCAACGACATGACCTACCGGGGCGCCGAAGTGCGCGTGACCGCGCTGGTCGCCCGCTTCGTGGGCCGCACGCTCGAGACCGTGCTGGACCGCCTGAGCCTGCTCACGCGCACGAGCTTTCGGCTCATCGAAGAGGTCGAGCAGGTGCGCGCCGGGCAGATCGACATGCAGGCCTCGGAAAGCCTGCGCCTGCATGCGAAGAACACCTTCGTCACCAGCAAGGCGCTGGTGAAGGTCGACGCCGAACAGATCCACATGGGTTGATGCAGAAAAGGAGCTGAACCATGTTCGCCAACGCACAGATGATGGGAATGGACCTCGCCTTCCCCGATGTCTGCAAGACACCGCCCGCGCTGCCCGTGCCCTACCCCAACATCGCGCTCGGGCCGACCGCCTTGCCCAACGCCTGGAACATCCTGTACGGCGGCACGCCCGTGCACAACATGGCGACCACCACGCCGATCACCAACGGCGACAACGCCGGTGTGCTGATGGGCGTGGTGTCGCAGACGGTAATGGGGCCGTCGCGTCACATCACCGGCGCGTTCACGGTGCTGCTCAAGGGCACGCCCTGCACGCGCATGACCAGCCTGGCGGTGCAGAACCGCTGCAACATCGTGGGCATGCGGATCGTGCCCAGCCAGTTCAAGGTGCTGGTGCTGGCGCCCTGACGCGATGAAACAGATCGGGCTCTTCAGTCCAGCTTGACGCCCGCCGTACGGATCACCTTGCCCCACTTGGTGGTCTCGGACGCGATGAAGGCGTCGAACTCCTCGGGCGTGCTGCCCGCCGGGAAGGTGCCCATGGCGTCGAGCTTGGTGCGGGTCTCGTCGCTCTTGATGATGCGCGCGACCTCTTCCGACATGCGCTTGACGATCTCGCGCGGCGTGCCCGCCGGCGCCAGCATGCCGGCCCAGGTGCTGCCGGTGAAACCCGTGAAGCCCTGCTCGATGAAGGTGGGCACGTCGGGCACCGCAGGCAGCCGCTTGTCGCCGGCCACGCCGATCAGCCGCACCTTGCCGGCCTTGCCTTGGTTGATGAGGCCCGTGGGCGCATCGAAGAAGAGCTGGATCTGCCCGCCCATCAGGTCCGTCAGCGCAGGCACCGCGCCGCGGTACGGGATGTGGATCATGTAGGTCTGCGTGAGCGACTTCCACAGTTCGGTGGTCAGGTGCGCGGCCGAGCCGTTGCCCGAGGAGCCGAAGCTCACCTTGCCCGGATGCTTGCGTGCGTAGTCGATGAGTTCGCGCGCGGTCTTGAACGGCGCGTCGTTGTTGACCGCCGCCAGCAGCGGCGACACCCCCATCAGCGACACGCCCACGAGGTCCTTGCGCGGGTCGTAGGGCAGCTTGGGGTACAGCGTGGTGTTGGCTGCGTAAGCGGCGATGACGACGCCGAAGGTCGTGCCGTCGGGCGCGGCCTTGGCCACGGCATCGACGCCGATGAGGCTGTTGGCGCCGGGCTTGTTGTCGATCACCACGGGCTGGCCGAGCCGCGTCTGCAGGCCGGCCTGCACCAGCCGCGCCATCTGGTCGGTGAAACCGCCCGGCGTGTAGGGCACGACGATGCGGATCGGCTTGTTCGGCCAGGCGCTCTGCGCGAAGGACGGTGCGGCAAGGCTGGCGGCGGCCGCTGCGGTGGCAAGGGAAAAACGGCGGCGTGAGAGCGCGGCGTGCGGCATGGTCGGGACTCCCTGGAGTGGCTGCTTCGGTGAATGGACCGGACCATTCTCGAAGCGCCCTCGGGCGCCGATGCTCAGGGTTTGTCCCCGACAGGGCCCGGCCGGGGTCGCGGGCTCAGAGCGGCAGGATCTCGCGCGAACGCCCGTCGTTGCCCAGCCAGGCCTCGAACTCGTCCGACAGCCGCATCGCCTCGCGCGTGGCCTGCCCCCAGGCCGCGATGCGCGCCTGCGCATCGTTCGCGAAGCGGATGAAGTCCTTGCGATCGGGCAACTTGCCGTGGGGCAGCGTCTTCACCCAGTCGGGGTTGGGCGCCAACACCACCATGCGGTCGAGAAAGCGCGTGGACTTGTGGCGCCAGCGCAGCCCCTTGTCGAGCCAGCCCGGCACCACGGCCTGCTGGAAATGCGGATACAGCACGATGCCTTCATCGCCCCGGTCATGGGCAGATTGGTAGTCCAGGTGCAGGTGGTAGTCGGTGATGCCGCCGTCCCAGTACGCACCGCGCGGCGCGCCCGGGATGTCATGCACCGCCGCCAGCAGGAACGGAATGGAGCACGAGGCCTGCAGCACCCGGTTGAAGTTGGCCTCGCTCAGCGCGTGCTGGCGCGTGCGGAAGTCCTTTGTGCCGAATGGCAGCGCCGCGCCGGGCGTGGAGAACACGCAGCGCTCCAGCCACGCGCCCAGGCTCTTGCGGTGCAGGCTGTTGCTCGCGAAGGCGCCCAGGTAGCCGACCGGTGTGCGCGCCCTGCCCTCGCGCCCGAGGATGTGGCGCCCGCGCGAGGTCACCACATGCAGCCGGTAGCGCGAATGCCCCAGCACTTCGCCGATGCGCCCGCCGTAGAAGGTGTCGAGGCTCTCGGCGAAACGCTCGCTGAGCTGGTGCGGGCTGAGCCGCTTCTGGCCTGGTGGCACCTCGAACTGCTGACGCACGTAGTCGTGTTCGAAGCGCCCGAAGGCCGCTTCCGGGTCCGACAGGCAGGCCGTGGCCAGCCGCCACGCGCCGATCGAGGCGCCCACCAGGTCCACTGGCTGGCTGGATTGCGTGAGCCAGCGTCCGAAGATGAAGCGGTCGAGCGGACCGAGGATCAACCCCTTCGGGCCGCCGGCCGCGCCGGGGATGGTGCGCACGTCCTGCGGGCGCAGGCCATGCTGTTCGATGTGCTTGCGGGCGGCGGGGCCGGCGTAGATGCGCAAGGCTTTCATGGCGTGGGCTGCAGGCGGCAGTGGAGGCGATGGAGAAGACGGGTCATGCGAGATCGGGAAACCAGCGGCGACGCGGCGTATTTTCTCCGCGAGAGCCGGGGGCTGCCATCGCCGGCGGCCTTCTCAGCGCGCGGGCGTGTCGCCCAGGCGCCTCACCAGCGCCTCGAGATCGCCCAGCACGAAGGCTTTCTCGAAGTCGGCGGCAACGGTGCGTCCGTCCGGCAGCGGGAACCATTGCGCGAGTGCCCCCGCCCGGCCCAGCGCGCCGTACCCCAGCCGCAGCAGGCGCTCGGTCGCTGGATGCCACAGCTGTGCGATGTCGTGCTGGTGAGACGGCTCGTTCCAGCGCAGCAGTGCGATCCAGCCGTCGCCGGCATCCCGCAGCTCGACCCGGCCGTCGATGTGCGCGAGCGCGTGAGTCCGCAATTCGCCGGTGTCGAGGTCAGCCTCGACGAGGTGTTCATTGCCGGCATCGACCCACGCGAAGCGCGACGCGCCGGTGGGTGCGCAGCTCAACGCATCCAGCCCGTGGGCCTGGATGCCCGTGGCGTGCATGCGGCCGTCGCGCCATTCGTGGAACGCGCCGGCGCACAGCACGCAGGTGCGGCCGTCCCCGGTGCGGGCGAAGCCCGATGCCTTGCCGTGGCGCAGGTCCTGCGCGGGCGCTTCCAGCACCTGTTCGGGAGCCGGCAGCGTCGCAGGATCTCGGTAGATCCAGACGCGGTTGCGGTCCGCCACCAGCAGGTCCGCGCCCGCAAAGCCGATCGAGATGATCGGTGCGCCCTTGAGGAAGGTCGGCATGGGCAGCGTCTGCCATGCCGCGTCACCCTGCAGCGGTGTTTGCGTGACGCGCAGCGTCCAGGCGCCCGGCTCGGGCGACACCAGCGCGGCCCAGAGGCCTCCATGCGCTGGCGTCCAGGTCAGGTCGCACACCGTGAGCCGCGTGGACGTCAGGACGGGCGGCCACTGCCGCAGATCGAGCCAGGAGAAGAAACCATCCGGCGACGGTTCGCGATCGGGCACGGTACTGCGGCCGAAGCCCAGCGCCCCACCGGAGACGAAGCTGATGTGCAGCAACGCCGCATCGGCGTGGTTGGCAAGGGCCTGCGCAGGCTGGAGCTTGCGCGCGCCCTGCCCTCGTGCCCGGCCCGTCTGCCGGCAGCGCCGCACGTCGATGTCGTGCGTCTTGGCCGCCTTTTCAAAATCGGCGCCTTCGGTGGCATGGAGCACCACGAGTCCGTAGGCGTCGTCCGCCTGCGCCACCTCGTACAGCCGAAGGTCGAGGGTCTCGATCTCCGCGCCCAGCGCCTGCATCCAGGTCTCGGCGGGCTCGGTGTTGACGTTGGCAGCCACCGCGTCGAGACGGGCATCGCGCAGCGCGGGACAAGCCTGCGCATGAGCCTCCCGCAGCGCGAACAGTGCGTCTTCTGCGCAGGCCTTCCAGTCGACCAGCGCGCCGGCGTCACCATCGGCGATCTCGCGTGCGAGCCGGGCAAGCCGCTCGCGCGCGGCGGCGTCAGCGTTGCCGGATGGCACTGCTACTTACTTGCGCAAGCCTTGCAGCTTGGCAAACGCACTGGCCATCTGCCCCGCCGGCTGCGGCGAGTTGTCGCGCCGGCCTTGTTGCTGGCCGCGGCCGGCGCCTTCGAAGCGGTTGTCGCGCGGACCGTCGCGTCGTGCGGGCGCGGCGTCGAGCTTCATCGACAAGCCGATGCGCTTGCGCGCCACGTCGACTTCCATCACCTTGACCTTGACGATGTCGCCGGTCTTGACGACCTCGCGGGCATCGTTGACGAACTTGTGGCTCAGCTGGCTCACGTGGACCAGGCCGTCCTGGTGCACGCCGAGGTCGACGAACGCGCCGAACTGCGCCACGTTGCTCACGGTGCCCTCGAGGATCATGCCCTCGGCGAGGTCGGAGATGTCGTCCACGCCGTCGTTGAAGCGCGCCACCTTGAAATCGGGGCGCGGGTCGCGGCCCGGCTTCTCGAGTTCACCCAGGATGTCCTTGACGGTGATCACGCCGAACTTCTCGTTGGCGAACAGCTCGGGCTTGAGCGTCTTGAGCATGTCGGCGCGGCCCATCAGCTCGGCGATCGGCTTGCCGGTCTTGACGATGATCTGCTCGACCAGCGGATAGGTTTCCGGGTGCACGCCAGTGATGTCCAGCGGGTCGGCGCCGTCGCGGATGCGCAGGAAGCCCGCGCTCTGCTCGAAGGCCTTGGGGCCGAAGCCGGTCACGTCGAGCAGTTGCTTGCGGGTGGAGAACGCGCCGTTGGCTTCGCGCCAACGCACCACGGCCTTGGCCACGCTGGCCGACAAGCCCGAAACGCGCGACAGCAGCGGCACGCTCGCGGTGTTCAGGTCCACGCCCACCGAGTTCACGCAGTCTTCGACCACGGCCTGCAGGGTGCGCGCGAGTTCGCTCTGGTTCACGTCGTGCTGGTACTGGCCCACGCCGATGCTCTTGGGGTCGATCTTCACGAGTTCGGCCAGCGGGTCCTGCAGGCGGCGCGCGATGGAGGCGGCGCCGCGCAGGCTGACGTCCACGTCGGGCATTTCCTGCGAGGCGAACTCGCTGGCGGAATACACCGAGGCGCCCGCCTCGCTCACCACGACCTTCTCGACCTTGATTTCCGGCGCGCCGGCCTGCGCAGCCATCTTGGCCAGCAGCTTGATGAGGTCGGCTGCCAGCTTGTCGGTCTCGCGGCTGGCGGTGCCGTTGCCGATGGCGATCAGGTTCACGCCGTGCTTGGCGCACAGCTTGCCCAGCGTGTGCAAGGAGCCTTCCCAGTCCTTGCGCGGCTCGTGCGGGAACACGGTGGCGGTCTCGACCAGCTTGCCGGTCGAATCGACCACGGCCACCTTCACGCCGGTGCGGATGCCGGGGTCCAGGCCCATCACGACACGCCGGCCGGCCGGCGCGGCCAGCAGCAGGTCGCGCAGGTTGTCGGCGAACACCTTGATGGCGACCTTCTCGGCGTCTTCGCGCAGGCGGGTGAAGAGGTCGCGCTCGGTCGACAGCGCCAGCTTCACGCGCCAGGTCCAGGCCACGCACTTGCGCAGCAGGTCGTCGGCCGGGCGGCCCGCATGGCTCCAGCCCAGGTGCAGTGCAATCCGGCCTTCGGCGATGCTGGGCTTGCCCGGCTCGGGCTCGACGGGCAGCACGAGCTTGGCGTCGAGTACCTCGAGCGCGCGGCCGCGGAACACGGCCAGTGCACGGTGCGAAGGCACGCGGCCGATGGGCTCGTCGTACTCGAAGTAGTCGCGGAACTTGGCGACGTCGGCGTTGTTCTCGTCCTTGCCGCTCATCAGGCTGGACTTGAGCAGGCCTTCGTTCCAGAGCCATTCGCGCAGGCCCTGCACCAGCGCGGCGTCTTCGGCCCAGCGCTCGGAAAGGATGTCGCGCACGCCGTCGAGCACGAGCGCAACGGTGGAGAAATCGGGGCCCGGCTTGCCGTCGTCCAGCGTGGTGGCGGGCTTCAGGAAGGCCTGCGCTTCCACGGCGGGGTCGAGCGTGGGGTCGGCCAGCAGCTTGTCGGCCAGCGGCTCGATGCCGAATTCGCGGGCGATCTGGCCCTTGGTGCGACGCTTCTGCTTGAACGGCAGGTACAGGTCTTCGAGTTCCTGCTTGGTCGGCGCGAATTCGATCGCGGCGCGCAGCTCGGGGGTCAGCTTGCCCTGCTCGTCGATGGCCTTGAGCACCGCCACGCGGCGGTCTTCGAGTTCGCGCAGGTAAGACAGGCGGGCTTCCAGTTCGCGCAGCTGGATGTCGTCGAGGCCGCCCGTGACTTCCTTGCGATAGCGGGCAATGAACGGAACCGTGGCGCCTTCGTCGAGCAGGTCGACGGCGGCCTTCACCTGGTGCTCGCCGACCTTGATTTCAACGGCGAGCTGGCGAATGATTTTCTGCATGTCTTGAGCGCGTCCCTGGCAAAGCGCGGAAGTTTGCCATAGGCGAAGACGCCTCCCGCCAGCCGCCCGTGCGGCGCTGTTACAACGTGCTCTCGGCCTCCGCCGCAACCGTGCCCGGCGGCTGCAGTTCACCGGGCATCACGAGCCGGATGCGCAGCCCGTGCGGCGCCACGTCCATGACCGCCAGCTCCCCGTGCAGCGCGTCGGCGCGCTCGCGCATGCTGCGCAGTCCCTTGCCGCCAGGCTCGCCGGTCGCTGCATCGAGGCCGCGGCCGTCGTCCAGCACTTCGAGCACCAGCCCGTGCGAGCGTTCGCGCGGGCCGAAGCGCACTTCCACGCGGGTCGCCTGCGAATGGCGCAGCACGTTCGACAAGGCCTCCTGCGCGATGCGGCACAGCTGCATCGCGGCCTCGGAGCTCATCGGCGGCGACAGCACCACGTCCTGCACGCTCCACACGAGCGTGATGCCGAGCCGGTCGAACGCCGGTTGCAGGCGGTAACGCAAGTGACCCAGTCGTTCGCCGATGCTGGTGTCGGCCTGGTCGTCGAGGGAATCGACCGTCATCTGCAGCTCGAGCAGGCAGGCCTGCAGGGCCATCGACAGCTCCCTGGCGTCGGCCGAGCGTGGGTCGTAGCTGGCCATGAGCGCCACCAGCCGCGAGCCGACGCCGTCGTGCAGGTCGCTGGCGATGCGGCGGCGCTCCGCGAGCACGGCCTGCGCCTGGCGGTACCGCACGAGGCGGCGACGGGAGAGGTACCACGTGCCGACGATCATGCACAGCACGAGGATGTTGACCCCCTGCAGGGCCCAGAAGGCGGCCGGCACCTCGGTACCCAGTGCGGTGATCGCCGAGGTGGCCCGGATCACCTGCCCCACCACCGGTGTCAGGTGCAGCGCGAAGGCCAGCCCGACCCACAGCAGCAAGCGCCGGCGCGAGGCGCGCGGCCACAGCCAGATCAGGAGCACGCACCAGGCAGCGATCGAGAGCCACACGAACTGGTCCTCCAGGAAATACGGCGGCAGCGAGGGCACCGGCGCGGGCATGGATGGCTCCGCTGCGAACGCAGGGCGCCCGAAGCGCGCCCTAGAGCAGCCCCCGGTGCGAGGCGAAACTCACGGCCTGCGCGCGGGTGTGGGCGTGCAGCTTGCGGTAGATGTTCTTGACGTGCGCGTTTACCGTCTGGGCACTGATGGTGAGCTGCAGGGCGATCTCTTCCGTCACATATCCGGTGGCTACAAGTCGCAACACTTCGCGCTCCCGTGCCGACAGGGTCGCCTTGCTGTCCGGCGGGCGCACCGGGCTCGGATTGGAGCGCTGGTGGTCCAGGTGCACGAGCAGTCGGCGCGCCAGCCGGGGCGTGATGGCGGCACCGCCGTTGACCACCTGCAGCACGGCCTGGGCATAGCTCTGGAACCAGGCGTTCTTCACCAGGTAACCCGAGGCGCCGAGCTCGAAGGCATGCAGCACCTGAGGCTCGTCTTCCAGCGCGGAAATGACGATGATCTCGGCGGCGCTGCGGTGCTTCTTGGCTTCTTCGATGAGCTCGAAACCGCTGCCGTCTCCGAGGCGGATGTCGACCATGAGCACATCGAATTCATGCTGCATGAGAAGGCGCCGGCCCTCGCGCAGGGAGCCGGCCTGACCTTCGAGCTGGATGCGCAGATCGCCCAGAAGCTCCTGGGCGATGACGCGGCGGACAAAGGGGTCGTCGTCGACGAGCAGGACACGAACGGGCTTGGTCTCCTGGCCCGTGAGGTAGTCCGGCCACGGCAGGCTGTCTGCCGAGGGAGCCAGGAGCCCGCCGAACTGGCCTGGATTGGAGAATTTCCTAGCGCCACCACTGACATCGGTCAATGAAATGTCGAGTTCGTTTTCCATTTACGTCCCCTTGTCACAGAAAAAAGTCGCGACTTCGTGAACAAAAGTTAATCGATTTCTACTCTTTTTTTGGTTCGCGGCTTTTTTGATTACTATGGTTTCGTTTGGTTGCAATATTGCCAGATTGTGAACGAAAGTGATAGTGGCCCTGAGGGAAACATGGCCGAAAACCGGTTCCGTGCCGACCCGCAAAACGCCGTCATCCATTGCTTTCGCCATAGCCTTGCTCTACCCAGCCTGAGGCATTCTTCGTTCGCTTCCCCCCGCTGAAACTGCATCCCGGTCGCAACGGAATCCATTCAATCCGTGCTCGCTGACCGTTAGCTGATAGCCGGATTCGCCGGCGATCGGGTTCGTTTCAACACTATCGAGGAAGCATCATGAAGAAGACTCTTATCGCCATGGCAGTGGTTCTCGTGGCTGGCATCGGGACCGCAACCGGTAGCAGCGTGGCGCTCGCCGTCACCAACACCACGACCGGCTCCTCCAGCTCGGCCGGCTCGACCGCCGCCAGCTCCGGAACGGGCAGCGCACTGAGCTACAACGCCGCGAACTCCAGCTCGTCGGCCACGGCCAACGCGGCGGGCGGCGCGGCGGGCAACGCCTTCCTGCGTGTCGGTGGCGCCACGGCCAGTGGCTCGGCCACCACGCAAGGACGCGTGACCAGCGTGGCCGCAACGACCGGCAACGGCGTCGCCGCAGGCGGTGCCAATGCACAGGCCAATGCAACGTCGTCGGCCAATGCCAACTACGCCGGCGGCGGTGCGAACCCGGTGAGCGGTTCTGCTGGCGGCGCAGCCGGCTCGACCACCAACAACACGGCGGCAACGGCTGCAGGTCCTGGCGGCGGTCTGGCCGTGGTGACGCGCACCTCGGGCACGACGGCTGGCTTCAACGCCAACTCGGCTGCCGTCAACGGCATCGTCAACGGCACCAGCACCTCGGCAACCTCGGGCTCGACCGGCGGTTCCACGGGCGTCGTCAACTTCGCTATTGGCAACGCTGCTGGCTTCAGCAACGGTGGCGGCACGGCCGGTGGTGCGATCTCCGGCGCAACGGCCAACGCTCCCTGAGCGATCCGGTAGAGCGGTTGTTGGACCAGAAGTGGGGAGGGGCACGCCCCTCCCCCGTTTCCCAAAGGAGTCGAAAAAATGAAAACATTGATCGCCCTGACCTTGCTGGGCTTGTCCGCGGGCGCCTTGGCGCAAACAACAGCGGGTGGTGCCAACAACCAGTCACAGAGCTCGGCCACCACCAACGCCCAGGGCAACACCCAGGCGGTGAACTTCAACAGCTCCGCCCCCTCGGAAGTCACCTCCCGGGCCACGGTGGACAGCAACAGCACACAGAACATCAACAACACGGGCGCGACGACCAGTACCGTCGACTACCGTGGCAGCTACACCGTCAAGAACGTGCCGTCCGTGAGCGGCCCGAACCTGACGACCAGCAACGACACCTGCATGGGCAGCACCAGCGCCAGCGCCAACGGCGCAGGGGTCGGCCTGAGCTTCGGTACCACCTGGACGGACGAACACTGCAAGCGCCTGAAGATGAGCCGCGAGCTCTGGAACAAGGGCATGAAGGCAGCGTCGCTGGCCATGGACTGCATGGACCCGCAGGCCCAGGCAGCACTGGAAATGACCGGCTCGAAGTGCCCGCAGTCGATGACCGCCGAAGAACGCGTGAGCGCGTTCGGACCGCAGGCATCGTCCAGCGGCGCACCGGTGGCGGCTCGTCCGGCTGCGCCTGCGGCGCCCGTCGCTGCGGCACCGGCGCCAGCGCCTGTGGCTCCTGTCGCGGTGGCAGCGCCGGTCGCGGTTCCGGTTCCGGCTCCGCAGGTGCAAGCCCCCGCGCCAGCGCCGGCCCCGGTTGCCGTGGTGCCGCAACCTGTCGCCCCCGCACCGGCGCCCGTGGCCGCGATACCGGTCGTCGCACCGGCTCAGGAGCAGCCGGCGGTCACCTCGCCGGTGACAGCGGCGCCGGCCGTGGAAGCCGCGCCACTGCCCGCTCCGGCCGAGCCGGCACCCGCCCCGGTGGCTGCCGCGCCGGAGGAAGAAGCAATGGCCACGGCCGAGCCTGCCCCGGTCGCCAGCGGCACCGTGGCACCGTTCGAGGTGGCGGCGGAATCCGAAGGGGTCGTGGTCCGTGTGACGCGCCGCCTGGCTGACTCAGCCGACACGGTCGACGCCGTCGCGGTGGCGCCGCAAGCCGCCAGAGAAGATCCGCAATGAGGTCCGCCTGGAAGCCATCATGAACACCAGGACCCTCTTCCTCTGGGTCGCCGCCTCGTGCGTGGCCACGGCCTCGGTGGCCGCCACGCCGATCATCCGCATCGAACGGATGCCCCTGGGCAGCGGCCTGCAGAACGCCAGCGGCACGGAGAACGCCGAGCCGGTGGGCGACTACGGCGTCTGGCACGTGCCGCAGTACATGCCGGGGTATCCGACCTCGGCCACCATCTGGCCGCGTGTCGTGATCATCCAGTGCAACGTCGCGCGTTGCAGCGGCTATGAAGTGACGCCCGAACTGGGTCGCGGCGAGTACCTGTTCTTCCGGCCTGCGGAAAACAGCAGCGTCGGCGGCAAGTAGACAGGCGAGACGCCGCTTTTTTGAACGATACGCCGCCGGGTCCGCAAGGTCCCGGCGGCGTTCGGCCGTGTGCGTATACCCTTCGCGGATGCCCCACCCCCTCGTGCGCGCCTTGCGCGCCCTGCTGCGCGGCGCCGCCACGGCGCTGCTCGTTCCCCTGCTGCTTTTCGAGGAATGGGGCTGGGTGCCGCTGGCGGCGCTCGTCGCGCGGCTTGCCCGGCTGCCCTTGTGGGCACGGCTGGAAAACCTGCTGCGCGCGCTGCCGCCGTGGGGCGCGTTGCTGGCGTTCCTCGTGCCGGTGCTGCTGCTCCTGCCGGTCAAGGTGCTGGCGCTGTTTCTCTTCGGCCGCGGCCACGCGATCAGCGGGGCGGCCGTGCTGCTGCTGGCCAAGCTCGCCGGCACAGCCGTGGTGGCGCGGATCTTCCAGCTGGTCGAGGGATCGCTGATGCGCCTGGGCTGGTTCGCCCGCTGGTACCCGCGCTGGAAAGCGTGGAAAGACCTCGTGCTGACGCGGGTGCGGCAAAGCCGACCCTGGCGCATCGTCCGGGCGGTGCACCGGCGGGTGCTGCGCGGATGGCATCGGCTGCGCGCCGAGTGATCTTATTTTTACCCGGGTGTATTGTGTTTTATATTTTGCCCGGGTAATATTTAGAGATGAATCCATCTCCCCAGGCCCGGCGTACCCTTGTCAGGCAATACAAGGACAGCGTGCGCCCCGCCGGCGTCTATGCCATCCGCAACACCGTGAGCGGCCGCGTCTTCGTGGCAGGCAGTCTCGACGTCGAAGGCGCGATGAATCGTGCGCGCTTCGAGCTCGGACTGCGCTCGCACCGCAACAAGGCGTTGCAGCGCGACTGGCTCGAACTCGGCGCCCTGCACTTCAGTTTCGAGGTGATCGATCGTGTCAAGGAAAAGGACGACCCCGCCTTCGACCGCGCCGCGGAACTCGAACGGCTGCTCGCACTCTGGAGCGAAGAGCTTCAAGCCTGCGGCGAGAACGGTTACAACGTGTCCTGATTGTTTTTCCGTCTCTTGTGCGCACTGCACGTGTGAAGCGTCCTGCGGGTAGATTACGAACCTCGTTTCGTTCCGCCCGGACCCACAACTAGAACAGAATCATCCGCATGTCACCTGACGAACTACCGACCACATTCACTGCGTTTGCCGGCTTTCAGCGCGTCGCCGCCGGCACCAAGGCCCAGGTGCTCACGCAACTGCGCGAGCGCGGCGACGCTGCCACCTGCCTCGTGTTCGACGACCAGACCGGCGAGCAACTCGATGTCGATCTGCGCGACCCCAAGGCCATCGAGATCTCCGCGCTCGAAGCCGAGAAACACGAAGACGCACCCCGCGGCGTCGGCCGTCCGCGCCTGGGCGTGGTCGCGCGCGAAGTCACGCTGCTGCCGCGTCACTGGGACTGGCTTGCACGCCAGCCGGGCGGCGCCTCGGTGGCGCTGCGCAAGCTGGTCGACGACGCGCGCCGCGTGCATGGCGAGCGCGACACCGTGCGCGCCGCGCGCGAGGCCACCTACCGCTTCATGACCGCCATCGCGGGCAACCTGCCCGGTTTCGAGGAAGCCACGCGCGCGCTGTTCGCGGGCGAGCACCAACGCTTCACCGACCTCGTGGAACCCTGGCCCACCGACCTGCGCGTGCACCTGCACAAGCTGTCGGCCGGTGGCTGGGGTGCTGCATGAGCGCGGCGCCCGACCACAGCAGCACCACCGGACCCGGCAGCAACAAGAGCGGACTTCAGGGCGTGCCCGTGGCGCCCGTGGGTGCGCCGCGTCCGCTGTGGAAGGTGTTCCTGTTCTTCCTGGCGCCGATGTTGCTCAGCAACATCCTGCAGTCGCTCTCCGGCACCATCAACAACATCTACGTCGGGCAGATGCTCGGCGTGAGCGCGCTGGCGGCGGTGTCGAGCTTCTTCCCGGTGATGTTCTTCTTCATCGCCTTCATCATCGGCCTGGGCGCCGGCGCCTCGGTGCTCATCGGCCAGGCCTGGGGTGCGCGCGACGCGGCCAAGGCCAAGGCGGTGGCGGGCACCACGCTCACCGTGGGCCTGCTGCTGGGGCTGGCGATCGCGGTGTTCGGGGGCCTGTTCACCACGCCGATGCTGGCCATGCTGGGCACGCCGCCCGACGTGCTGGCCGACTCCACGCGCTACGCCCGCATCATGCTGATCGGGATGCCCGGCGTGTTCCTGTTCCTGCTGGCGACGGCCATGCTGCGCGGCGTGGGCGACACCATCACGCCGCTGCTGACACTGCTGATTTCCACGGCCATCGGCCTGGTCGTCACGCCCGCGCTCATCCGCGGCTGGGGCGGGCTGCCGCAGCTCGGCGTGGCCGCCGGCGCGTGGGCCTCGGTGCTGTCGTTCGCGGTTGCGACCACGTGGCTGGGCTTCCGGCTGCGCCAGAAAAAGAGCCCGCTCGCGCCCGACGCGGAATTCGTGCGCTGCCTGCGCATCCAGCCGCATCTGCTGAAAGCGGTGCTGAAGATCGGCGTGCCCACCGGCGTGCAGATGATCGTGGTGGCGCTGGCCGAAGTGGTGCTGCTGTCGATGGTCAACAGCTACGGTTCCAACGCCACGGCGGCCTACGGCGCGGTGAACCAGGTGGTGGCCTACGTGCAGTTCCCGGCCATCTCGATCGCCATCACCACGTCGATCCTCGGCGCGCAGGCCATCGGTGCGGGCCGGGCCAACCGGCTCGGCGCGATCGTGCAGACCGCGCTGGGCATGAACCTCGTGCTGACGGGCGGACTGGTGCTGCTGGGCTATCTGTTCTCGCGTCCGCTGATGGGCTTCTTCATCACCAGCGCGCCGGTGATCGAGATCGCGCAGAACCTGCTGCACATCATGCTGTGGAGCCTGGTGCTGTTCGGCATGGCCTCGGCGATCTCGGGGATCATGCGCGCCAGCGGCTCGGTGCTGGTGCCGACGCTCATTTCGATCGCCTGCATCCTGGGCGTGGAAGTGCCGGTGGCCTGGCTCATGAGCCGCCAGTTCGGCTTCGGCCTGGACGGCATCTGGGTGGCCTACCCCGTCACCTTCGGCGCGATGCTGCTGCTGCAGACCGCGTACTACCGCCTGGTGTGGCGCAAGAAGCCGATCGGCCGGCTGGTCTGATTCGAAACTTCGGCGGGGTCTATTCCCCGTCGAAGGCCTTCTTCACCGTGGCGATGTCGAGCTTGATCATCGTCATCATGGACGCCATCGCGCGGGCCGCCTTGGCCGCGTCCTTGTCCTGGAACATGCGGATCAGCGGCATCGGCGTGACCTGCCACGACACGCCGAAGCGGTCGGTAAGCCAGCCGCACTGCACCGGCTGGCCGCCGCCTCCGAGCAGCTTGTCCCAGTAGTAGTCGACCTCCTCCTGTGTCTCGCAGGTCACGATGAGCGAGATGGCCGGGGTGATCTTGTACTCGGGCCCGCCGTTGAGCACCATGAACGATTGCCCGTCGAGCTCGAAGGTCGCGGTGAGCAGCTTGCCCTTCTTGGCCGGATTCACGTCGCCCCAGAGCAGCGTGTCGGTCAGGCGCGACTTCGGAAAGATGGCGGTGTAGAACTTCACCGCCTCCTCGCCGTTGCCGTCGAACCAGAGGCAGGGAATGATCTTCTGCATGGAATCTCCTTGGCTTGGATGATGAACTGAAGAGTTCAGTATCAAAGCCGAAACGACACGTTGTCAACCCGGGCAACGGCTGTCAGTGAGAAGTTCGCAGGCGGAGCCGAGGGCCACAATGGTCCGATCCCTCGCTTCGGAGCCGCCATGTTTGCCCCTTCCAGAACCCGCTTCGGCGCCCAGGCCTTCCTGGCCGCAAGCCTCGCCGCCTGGGCCCTGTCCGCCGGAGCGGCCGATGCCACATTCCCCGACGCCGCCGCCAGCGACCCCGCCCGGCTCGGCTGGATGACCGGCTCGCCCCCGTCGCCCGACCGCACGCTGCGCTTCGAGGATGGCAGCTATTTCCGGTTTCCGGCCATGCGCTGGAGCGTGTCGAATTTCCGCCAGCTGATGCCGACCGTGAACGTGTCGCGCGGGCTCGGTGCGCCGTCCGCCCTGCCCTCGGCCCTTCGCAAGGACATCGGCACGCTCCGCTTCACGCCCCTCGGCGCGACAACGCCCATGACCTGGGACGCATCGCTCGCCGCCACCTACACCGACGGCATCCTCGTGCTGCACCGCGGGCGCGTGGTTTACGAGCGCTACTTCGGCGTGTTGAAAAACGACGGCCAGCACGGCGCCATGTCGGTCACCAAGTCGGTGGTCGGCACGCTGGGCGCGATGCTGGTGGCCGAGGGCACGCTCGACGCCGGAAAGCCGGTCGCCCACTACGTGCCCGAGCTTGCGCAGTCGGCCTTCGGCAACGCCACCGTGCGCCAGGTGCTCGACATGACCACCGGCCTGAAATTCAGCGAGGACTACGCCGACCCCAAGGCCGAGGTCTGGGCCCATGCCCAGGCCGGCAACCCGTTGCCCAAACCCAAGGACTACACCGGCCCGCGCAGCTATTACGAGTTCCTGCAGACCGTGCAGCCCGAGGGCAGGCATGGCGAGGGCTTCGGCTACAAGACGGTCAACTCCGACGTACTGGGCTGGGTGATCGCGCGCGCCACCGGCCGCACCGTGGCGCAGCTGCTGTCGGAGCGCATCTGGCGTCACCTGGGTGCCGAGCAGGACGCCTACTTCACTGTCGATTCCATCGGCACGCCCTTCGCGGGCGGCGGCCTGAACACGGGCCTGCGCGACCTCGCGCGCTTCGGTGAAATGCTGCGCAACGACGGCCGCGTGCGGGGTGTGCAGGTCGTGCCCCGGGCCGCCGTCGAAGACATCCGCCGCGGCGGCGACAAGGCGGCCTTCGTCAAGGGCGGCTACCCGCTGCTGCAGGGCTGGAGCTACCGCAACATGTGGTGGGTCACGCACAACGACCACGGCGCCTACATGGCACGCGGCGTGCACGGCCAGCGCATCTACATCGACCCGAAGGCCGACATGGTGATCGTGCGCTACGCCTCACACCCGGTGGCGGGCAATGCGGCGAACGACCCGGTCACGCTGCCGGCCTTCGAGGCGCTGGGCCGGCACCTGCTGCGCACGGCGCGCTGAATGCCGCCCCTCGGGCTCACCAGCGATAGGTCGCCGTGGCCGTCGCCGTGCGCGGATAGCCGTAGTAGCAGTTGCGGTAGCCGCAGTTGGCGAAGTAGGTCTTGTTGGTGAGGTTGCGCAGGTTCAGCGCCAGGCTCCAGCGGTCGATGTCGTAGCCGAGCATGGCGTCGAACACGGTCGATGCAGGTACCTTGCTCGGCCATGCGGCTTCGCCGTCGCCGTAGTTCGAGCCGGTGTAGCGCGCGCCCAACCCCACCTTCAAGCCCATCGCAAAGCGGTAGTCCGCCCACACCGACAGCCGGTGGCGCGGCACGGCGGTGGCCTGCTTGCCGATCTCGCTCGTATTGCTGCTGGCCGTGACGATGGCGCGTGGCGTGTAGCTGTACGACGCCGTGAGGTTCAGGCGCGAGGCGATCTCCGCCGTGGCCTCGAGCTCCAGGCCGCGCACCGAGATCTCGCCCGTCTGCTTGGGCATGAACTCGCCGTCGTAGCTGATGTAGTTCTTGCGCCGCAGATCGAAGATGGCGGCGCTGTACATCGCCTTGCTGTCCGTGGGCTGGTAGCGCACGCCGGCTTCGACCTGCTTGCCGCTTTCGGGCTTGAACGGGTCACCCGACACCGGATCGATGGTGGCGGTGGGAGCGAACGACTCCGAGTAGCTCAGGTACGGCGCCCAGCCGCTCGGGTGCAGGTAGACCAGGCCGGCCCGGCTGGTGAACTTGTGGTCGCGCATGCGCTGGCGCGAGCCGTCGATCCGGCTGTCCACGGTGCTGTCGGCGGTGTCGTAGCGCCCGCCCAGCGTGAGCGTCCAGCGGTCGCCCCACTTGATCTGGTCCTGCAGGTAGACGCCGGTCTGCGCCAGCCGGGTCACGCCGTTGAAGTAAGGCTCGGGCAGCTCGATCGGGCCGCCGTAGCGCGGCGCGTAGATGTTCAGCGGCGAGGCGCTGCCGCCGCTGAAGGTGACCTGGTCGATGCGCGTGCGCTGGTAGTCCAGCCCGACCAGCACCTTGTGCTGCGTCTGGCCCAGACGGAAGTCGGCCTGCAGCTGGTTGTCGAGTGCCAGCGCGCCGATGTTCTCGCGGCTGCCGAACACGCTGCGCGACATCTGCTGGAAGTTCAGCGCGTCGTTCGGCACGTCGGGGTTCAGCGCCATGAAGCCGGTCAGCTGCGTGCCCTTGTAGTCGAGCTTCTGGTGGGCGTAGCGCGCGTTCTGCCGCACCGTGAAGGTGTCGTTGATGCGGTGCTCGAACTGGTAGCCGACCATCTCCTGGTCCTGGTCGAAGCGGTCGAAGCCGGGCTCGCCCACGAACAATTTCGAGGGAATGTAGGTGCCGATCGGGGTCGCATCGAGCGAGCCGACCTGCGGCCGCGCGCGCGTGTAGACCCCGCCGCGCGTGCGCGAGAACTGCGACAGCAAGGTGAGCGTGGTGTCGCCCGACGGCTTCCAGGTGAGCGACGGCGCGATGTACATGCGGTCGTCGCCCTCTTTCGCCGCCGGCAACTGCGCGTCGCGCACCAGGCCGGTGATGCGGTAGAGCACCTTGCCGTCGGCGTCCAGCGCGCCCGAGAAGTCGCCCGCCACCTGCTTGCGGTTGTGGTCGCCCAGCTGCAACTGCAGTTCGCGCACGGGCTCCGCCGTGGGGCGCTTGCTGACCACGTTCACCACCCCGCCGGGGCCGCTCATGCCGTACAGCACCGACGACGGCCCGCGCAGCAGCTCGATGCGCTCGGCGCCGTAGTTCTCGGTGCGCCACACGCCCCAGGTGCTGTTGTTGCGCAGCGGCAGGCCGTCCAGGTAGAAGCCCGGCGAGTACGCGTCGAAGCCGCGCAGCGAGATCCAGTCGTAGCGCGAATCGGCGCCGTAGGTGGTGGTCGACACGCCTGGCGTGTAGCCCAGCGCGTCCTTGAGATTGGTGGCGCCGATGGCCTCGATGCGGTCGGCCGTGATCACCGAGATCGACTGCGGCGTTTCGATGATCGGCGTGTCGGTCTTGGTGCCGGTGGCGCTGCGTTTCGCTACGTAGCCCTGCACCCGGCCGGTGGCGCTCTCCTCGCCGTCGGCGACCACCGTCACGGCCGGCAGCGTGGAGGTGCCGCCCGATGCCGGCGCGGCCTTGATGACCGCCGCATTGCCTTCCATCGTGGCGGCCAGGCCGCTGCCGGCCAGCAGCCGGTCGAGCGCCTGCCGGGCCGTGAGGCTGCCCGAGATGGCGGGAGCGGTCTTGCCGGCCACGAGGCTCTGCTGCACGACCAGCTGGATGCGGGTCTGCCGCGCCCAGTCGTTCAGCGCCTCGGCCAGGGGCTGCGCTGCAATGCTGATCGGCTGGGGTGCGCCCTGTGCGCGGGCGGCCAGGGGCACGTTCGCCAGGGCCAATGCAACGGCCAGGGCCAGCGGCGCGGGCGTCATCTTCGTCAAGCTCAAACGCTTCGTCATCGGACGTCTTCCAGGTAGTGAATACAAATGGTTCCTATCTGGGCTGACGCACGAGCCGGCGGAATCCCCGTAGTGCCGGCAAAAAATTTCTTGATTCCTGGGTTTCAGTGCGCGGGCACGATTTCCGCGACCGTGCCGGCTTCCTTCAGCCGCACGGGCAAGGCGCTGGCCAGGGCGAGCCGCAGCGTGCGGGCGTCGCGTGGATCGAAGGTGCCGCTCAGGCGCAACGCCGCCACGGCGGGGTCGTTCACCACCAGCCCGGTGCTGCCGTAGCGCTCCAGTTCGGCCAGCGCGCGGGCCAGCGGCGTGTCGACAAAGCTCAGACGGTGATCGCGCCAGGGCGCAATGCCCTCGCGCGCCACGGCCGAGACGGCGGAAAACACGCCATGCGCGTCGCTCTCCACCTGGCGGCCGGCGGTGAGGAACACCTCGCTGGTTGCATCCGTCGTCCTGCGGGTCACGCGCACCTTGCCCTCTTCCACCGACACCCGCGTCCCGTCGGCACCCGGCATGCCGGGGGTGTGGCGCACGGCGAAACGCGTGCCGACCACCCGCACGCGCAGCGGCCCGGCCAGCACGTCGAATGGGCGTTTCGCATCGGCCTGCACCGAGAACACCGCCTGCCCGTCGACCAGCGTCACCTCGCGGCGATCGCGGAACAGGCGCACCTCGAGGCGGGTGGCGGTGTCCAGCCGCAGGCGGGAGCCATCGGGCAACGGCGCTTCGAGCTGTTGCCCGCGCCGGGTGGCGAAGGCCTGCTCGAACACAGGCTGGGCCTGCACATGACGCCAGCCGAGGTAGCCCGCGCCGACCGCCATGCCGGAAGCGGCCAGCACGAAGGCCGGTTTCAGGAAGCCGCGGCGCGTGGGCGCGGTGGCCGCGCGGCCTTCGAAGCCATTGCGCCAGCCGGCGACCGTCTCGGGCGAAATCGCATCGAAGGCGCGCCAGCGCGACTCCCATTCGCGAAAGGCTTCGCCATGGCGCGCATCAGCGCCCAGCCAGGCCTGGAACGCACGCTCGTCGGACGCCCCCCATTGCGTGCGCTGGCGGCGGACGAACCAGTCCAGCACCTCCTGTCGCAGGCGCAGGGCTTCTTCGGTCGGTGGCGACGATGGGGTCATGGCGTGGGGAGCGGTACTCATGGGGTAGACGCACGGGCGTGCTCAAACCCTGTAGTGGGGGGCGTTCTGCGCGCTCTCATGTCACTCCGCCCCCTGCGTGCGCTCCAGGCAGGCCCAGCACGCCTGCATCGCGATGCGCAGCTGCATCTCGACGGTCCGCTCCGAAATGCCCATGCGCGCAGCCACCTCGGCGTACGAGAGGCCGTCGAACTTGTAGAGCACGAAGACTTCGCGGCAGCGCGGGGGCAGCCGGTCGATGGTCTCGACCATGGCCGCCATGCCCTGGCTGGACGACAGGATGGCGTCGGGCTCGAAGGTCTGCGGACCGATGCAGTCGTCGGCGTCGGGCAGCGCTTCATCCGGCGCCGCCGTGTCGCCGCCCGTACGCACGCTGGTGCGGCGGTGGTGGTCGGTGACGAGGTTGCGGGCCGTGCGGTACAGCAGCGCACGCGGATCGCGCACCACGCTGCCGGTGCGTTGCGCCTCGTACACGCGCACGTAGCTCTCCTGCGCCAGGTCGGCCGCGGTGGCGCGGTCGGGTACCTTGCGGGACAGGAAGCTCAGCAGCTCGCGGTAGTAGTGTTCGAACACAGGCGCAGCACAGCCGCAAAGGGCTGGTCGAAGTCCAGGGGCAGGTTGGCTTCGACACGGCGTGGCTACCTGAGAGATTCAGAACAAAAGAAAACGCGAGATTATGTGCGGGTTCAACCCGCCAATCGCCGAAGGGTAGGCATTTCGCCTGCCGCGAGCGGCACTCGCGCGGGCTACCCTCCCCTTTTCGGGCTCAGGCAGGACGGGCGGCGCGATTCGAGAACGCCATCACCCCGTCGTCCACGCGTCCCAGGCGCAGCAGGAGGATGTCGCGCGCGTAGTTCTGATGCAGCTTCCACGGCGTGTGCGCGCCCTGCTTGGGAAACTTGTCGAGCGAGCGCTGCACGTAGCCGGAGCTGAAGTCGATCCAGGGTTCGGGCACGAGGTCGGGGCCGGCGTTGCGCGGTGTGCACTGCCGCCAGCCATTTTTCGCCATGTGATTCAGCAGCCGGCAGACGTAGGCGCAGGTCAGGTCGCACTTGAGCGTCCACGAGGCGTTGGTGTAGCCGAAGGACGAGGCCAGGTTGGGCACGTCGCTGTACATCATTCCCTTGTAGTTGAAGGTGGCGGCGGGATCGACGCGGCGGCCGTCCACGCTCAACTCGATGCCGCCCAGCACCTGCAGTTCGAGGCCGGTGGCGGTGACGATGATGTCGGCCTCCAGTTCGCGGCCCGACTTCAGCCGCAGGCCGCCGGGCGTGAAGGTGTCGATGTGGTCCGTGACCATCGAGGCACGCCCCGCATTGAGCGCCGCGAACAGGTCACCGTCGGGCACGAGGCACAGGCGCTGGTCCCATGGGTTGTAGCGCGGCGTGAAATGCGTGGCGACGTCGTACGCCGGCCCGAGCGCATGGCGCACGCCGCCCAGCAGCATGCGCTTCACGCGCGCCGGCTTGCGCCGCGCGAGCCGGAAGAACAGCATGCCGAGCGTCACGTTCTTCCAGCGTGTCAGGCGGTACGCCGCCATCGCGGGCAGCAGTCGCCGCATGCGGTTGGCGATCGGGTCTTCGGCCGGGCGCGCCACCACGTAGGTCGGCGAGCGCTGCAGCAGCGTGACGTGCGCAGCGGTTTGGGCCATGGCGGGTACCAGCGTCATCGCCGTGGCACCGCTGCCGATGACCACCACGCGCTGGCCGCCGTGGTCCAGGTCGGCCGGCCAGTGCTGCGGATGGACGATGCGGCCCTGGAAGCTGTCCATGCCGGCGAAATCGGGCGTGTAGCCCGCCTCGTAGCGGTAGTAGCCGCTGCACAGGAACAGGAAATTGCAGCGCCACTGCACCGGCCGCTTGTCGGGCCCCTGTTCGACATCGACCGTCCAGCAGGCCTCGGCGCTCGACCAGGCGGCGCGCACCACGCGGTGCTGGTAGTGGATCCTGTCGTCGACACCGTGCTGGCGGGCGGTGTCGCGCACGTACTGCAGGATCGACGGGCCGTCGGCGATCGCCTTGGCCTGCGTCCACGGGCGGAACACGTAGCCCAGCGTGTACATGTCGGAATCGGAACGCACGCCCGGGTAGCGGAACAGGTCCCAGGTGCCACCGCTGCGCTCGCGCCCTTCGAGGATCGCGTAGCTGCGGCCCGGGCACTGCGCCTGCAGGTGGCAGGCGGCGCCGATGCCGGACAGGCCGGCGCCGACGATCAGGACATCGACGTACGGCGGCGTGTCGGCCGGTTGTTCTGCTTGCATCGGTGGCTTGTCTCCTTGCTCATGGCTTGTTGTTCGATTCTTCGGTGGGCGCGCGCCGGATCATCAGCCAGGCACTCACCGCGCTCAGCACGGCCAGCCCGGCGCTCAGCAGCATCACCCAGCGAAAGCCCGCGACGAAGGATTCGGCCACGGCGCGCTTCACGACGGCGGCCGTGGCCGCATCGGCGCCCGGCGGCGCACCGGCTGCGGCCAGCCGGTCGCGTTCGGCCGTCAGAAAGGCCCGCACCTCGTCCGATGCACCCATCGCCTGCAACCGCTCGGCCAGCGCCGCGTCGAAGGCCCAGGCCATGACCGCGCCGAACACCGCGATCGCCAGCACCGCCGCCGCGCGTGACACCGCGTTGTTCACGCCCGAGGCCACGCCCGCGAGATCGGGCCCCACGGCATTCATGACCGTGGTGGTGAGCGGTGCCACCGTCACCGTCATGCCGAAGCCCAGCACCACCACGGCGGGAAGAAAGCCGCTCCAGTAGCTCGCGCCCACGCCAGGCAACGCGAACAGCGCAAAGCCCACGGCCGCGATGGCCGGCCCGATCACCAGCGGCAGGCGCGGCCCGAAGCGGTCGACCAGCTGCCCGGCCCAGCCCGAGAGCGCGAACATGAGAAAGATGAACGGCAGCAGCGCCGCGCCCGCCACCGTGGCCGAGTAGCCCTGCACCTGGATCAGGTTGAGCGGAAAGAAATACAGCCCGCCGCCCAGCGCCGCATACAGCAGCAGCGTCAGCAGGTTGGCACCGCTGAAATTGCCGATGCGCAGCAGCGACAGCGGCAGCATCGGCGTGCGCGCCCGGCGTTCCGCGATGACGAAGCCGATGCTGCCCACGACGCCGATCGCCAGCGCAGCGAGCACGGCGGGCGAACGCCAGCTCTGCGTCGGTGCCTCGATGAAGGCGTAGACGATGCCGCCCAGGCCGGCGGTCGCCAGCAGCGCGCCCCACAGGTCGAGCCCGCCGCGCGCTGCAGCGCCTTTGCTCTCGGGCACATGGCGGCGAACGATCCACAGCACCAACAAGGCCATCGGCACGTTGATGAGAAAGGCCCAGATCCACGAGAAGTGATCGACCAGGAAGCCGCCCAGCACCGGCCCCACCGCCGCCGTGATGCCGCTGAAGCCCGACCAGGTGCCGATGGCCTTGCCGCGCTCTTTCTCGGGAAACGACGCACTGATGAGCGCCAGGCTGCCCGGTACCAGCAACGCGCCGCCGATGCCTTGCACCGCGCGCGCCGCGATGAGCTGTTGCACGTCGGCCGCCAGCGCACAGCCCACCGACGACACGGCGAACACCACGACGCCAATGGCGAAGATGCGCCGCCGCCCGTAGTGGTCGCCGAGCGCGCCGCCCACCAGCAACAGCGCCGCGAGCAGCAAGGCATACGACTCGACCACCCATTGCGCCTGGAAGGCCGTGGCGTTCAGGTCCGCCTGGATCGCCGGCAAGGCGACATTGACCACGGTGCCGTCGATGAAGGCCATGCTCGAACCGACGATGGCCGCGGCGAGCACCCAGGGCTTGGAGGCTTCAGGGCAGGCGCCCTCTTCCGTGGGGGGATTCGTCCCATGCAGGATCAGCGTGTCGTCGCAGGGCGCCTTGCCGATCTGTGCCATGGGGGCTCCGGTTCAGAGACTGCCGGAATTGCACCCTCCCCCAAAGGGGGAAGGAGAAAGGCATGAAGTCAGATCGCGCACGCCGTCGCGCCCGGATTGGCCTGCGCCGCGCTCACGCTGCGCGCCATCGCCGCGGCCGCCGCCGCCGTCACGCGCTGTGCGCCCAGCGCCAGCGCGTCCATGCCGCCGCCGGTGGCCTCGCCCGCGTCGAGCCGGCACACCAGCGTGCGCGCCTCGTCGGAGCGGCGCAGGGTCCAGCTGAAGCCGGCATCGACGCGCCCGCCGTCCACCAGGTCGAACTGGCGCACCTGCACCGCGACACGCCACACGGGCTGCGAGGTCTGGCGCCCCCCCTGGGTCACGTCGAGCGCGCCGAGCCGGCCCGCGATGCCGCTGCCGAGCGCATCGCGCAGTTCGTTCTCGAAGGACGAAGCCCAGCGGTGCTGTTCGAGCACGTCGACCTGCACGCCGCCGGTCGGTCGGCGCACCACCATCTGCGGACGCGCCAGCCGCTCGGGCACGGCCACGGGCGCGAGTTCGATGTACATCGGCGAAGCCACGTTGGGAACGCGCGGCGCGGCATCGGTGGCTGCGGGCGGGCTGGCCAGCGTGTAGTAGCTGTCGGGCTTGCTCGCGCAGCCTGCCAACGTCAGCACCGCGGCGGCGCACGCGAGAGCGAAGGTCGTCGTCTTCATTTCTTGTCGTCCGGTTTGCCGCGCAGCAGCGATTCGGGATGGCGTTCGAGGTAGTCGGTAAGCACGCGCACCGAGCCTGCGGCGCGCGTCAGTTCGCGCAAGGTCTGGCGCATGTCCTGCTGCAACGGCGAGTCGTCGGCCAGCGTGCGTTCGGCGGTGTTCACCGTCTTGCGCACGTCCTTCATGGCCGCGGCCAGCTCGGGCGTGACATCACTGTTGATGCGGTTCACCGTCTGCTCGGTGCTGGTGAGCGTCTTGTTGAGCGTGGCCAGCGTGGTGCGCAGGTCGGCCGCGATCTGCTCGTAGGGCACCTTGTTGAGCTTGGTCGCGATCTCCTGCACCTGCGACTGGATTTCGTCCAGGCCGTTGGCGATGGTGGGCAGCTCGATCGGGCTCTTCGACAGGTCGATCTTCGCGGCCGGCGCCTTCGGGAAGAAGTCGAGCGCCACGTAGACCTGGCCGGTCAACAGGTTGCCGTTGCGCAACTGGGCGCGCAGACCCTTCTCGGCCAGGAAGCGCAGCCGCTCCTGCTGCGTCGCGCGCGATTCCGACTCTTGTGCACCGGCGCCGCTTTCGCGGCGGCGCAGGCGGTCGGGGTAGATCTGCACCAGCACCGGCATGCGGAACTCGCGCTCGGCGCGGTCGAACTCGACACCGATGGATTTCACCTCGCCCAGCACCACGCCGCGGAAGTCGACCGGCGCGCCCGGCGTGAGGCCGCGCAGCGACTGGTTGAAGTACATCAGCAGCGTCTGCGACGGGCCGTCGGGCTCCTTCATGGCGGAGGTTTCGTCCAGCGCCAGCGCGAAGGCCGTGTTCTCCTTGGCCAGCGGGCCCATCGCGTCGTCGGGCGCCTGAAAGGCGATGCCGCCGAGCAGGATGGTCGCCAGCGACTGCGTGCGCAGCGTGAAGCCGCTGGCGCTGAGCTGCGCGTCGATGCCGCTGGCCTGCCAGAAGCGCGTGTTCATGCCGACGAACTTGTCGTACGGCGCGTTCACGAAGACGCGCAGCGTGACGCCGCGGCCGTCGCCGTCGAGTTCGTAGGCCGCCACCTGCCCCACCTTGATGCGGCGGAAGTACACGGGCGAGCCGACGTCGAGCGAACCCACGTCGCGCGCACGCAGCAAAAACTGCTGGCCCGAGTCGCCGCGCGTGACGATGGGCGGCGTCTCCAGGCCGGTGAACTCGCCCGAGGTTTCCTTCTCGATGCCCGCGTCGGCGCCGATGTAGGCCCCCGACAGCAGCGTGCCCAGGCCCGAGATGCCCGAGGTGTCGAGCCGGGGCCGCACCACCCAGAAGCGGGAGTCGGCGGAGGTGAAACCCTCGGCGTCCTTGTTGAGCTGCACCAGCACGCGCACGTGCGAGCGGTCGCGCGCCAGGCGCAGGCTCTGCACCAGGCCGATCTGCACGTCCTTGTATTTCACGGCGGTCTTGCCGGCCTCCAGGCCCTCGGCCGTCTTGAAGGTCAGCACGATCTCGGGGCCGCGCTCCATCAAAATCTTGGCCACCAGCATCACGCCGACCAGCGCGGCGACGATGGGAATCAGCCAGATCAGCGAGGGCAGCCATTCGCGGCGGCGCGCCACGCGCGGTTTCGGCAGCGCGGGCGGGGCCGACGCTGCCGGACGGTCTTGCGGTTGCGTGTCTTCTTCACTCATGCGGTTTGCTCTTCCCTGCGTTCAAGTTTTCGTTCGTCCGTATCCGTCTCTGCTGTCGGCACCGGGCCGTCCCACGTCAGTCGCGGGTCGAAGCTCAGCGATGCCAGCATGGTCAGCACCACCACCGCGCCGAAGGCCGCGATGCCCACGCCCGCGGTGATGACCGCAAAGCCCTGGATCTGCACCAGCCCCGTCAGCAGCGACACCACGAACACATCGAGCATCGACCAGCGTCCGATGATCTCGATGATGTGATACAGCTTGGCCCGTTCGCGCCGTCGCCAGTTGCTGCGCCGCTGCGCCAGCACCACAAGCAGGAGCAGTACCGCCAGCTTGAACAGCGGCACCAGGAAGCTCGCGATGAACACGATGGCCGCCAGCCCCCAGGCGCCCGACACCCAGAAGTAGATGACGCCGCTGAGGATGGTGTCGTACTGCGCGCCGAACAGCGTGCGCGTGATCATCACCGGCAGCAGGTTGGCCGGGATGTACATGATGCAGGCCGCGATCAGGAAGGCCCAGGTGCGGTTCAGGCTCTGCGGCTTGCGCGTGTGCAGGTGCGTGCCGCAGCGGGCGCAGGCGTCGCCATCTTCCGCGTCGCGCCACACGGCCGTGCAGTGCGTGCAGACGTGCAGGCCGAGCCCGGCGGCGGTCGGCACCGGGTTCTCGTGGTCGTGCTCGTCGTCGGCCTGCGCCTCCCAGGGGCGGGCCGAGGCCAGGCGGGCGGGCAGCCCGCGCATGTTCATGCGCGCACCTCCGGCGGGTCTGCATCAGTATCCGCAGCGGCGGCCGCGTCTTCTTCATCCGCCTGGCGGAAGGTCATCTCCCAGAACGCGCCGGGGTTGAACGACAGCACCGCCGTGAGTGTCACGGTGAGCGCCACGAAGGCCCACAGCGCCGGGCCCGGCACCACCGTCGCCATGCTCGAGAGCTTGACGATCGCCACCAGCACGCCGAGCAGGAAGACCTCGATCATTCCCCAGGGTCGCAGCGACTGCATCATGCGCACCAGCATCGCGAAACCCCAAGGCCGGTGCGCACGGCTCAGCGGCACCAGCAGATAGGCCAGGATGCACAGCTGCAGCAGCGGAAAGAGGATGGTCGTGGCCAGCACCAGCAGCGCCACCGGCGACATGCCTTCCGCGCTCAGCACCACCACCGCGCCGGCCAGCGTGGTCTGGCTGCGCAGGCCCTGCAGCTCGATCTCGACGATGGGAAACAGGTTGGCAATGGCGAACATGATCAGGCTCGCCACCGTCAGCGGCAGGATGCGCCGCTGCTGCGCGCCCGGGTGCCGGTCGAGCTCGGTGCCGCAGCGCGGGCACTCGGCCACGTCGCGCGGCGCCAGCGGCGTGCGGGCGTAGACCGCGTCGCAGCCCGGACAGACCACGGTGTCAGGTACTTCCTTCATGAGGCCGTACCCTACCTTATTCAGGCGTGCGGACTTGTCGTCTTCAGCCGCAGACTGCTGAAAACCGCCGCCACCGCCGCGCAACCCGCGGCCAGCACCAGCGCCACCACCGGGCCGTGTCCGCCGTGCGGGCTCCAGATGCTGAACACCGTCGCCAGCACCACGGCCCCCAGCGTCTGCCCCGTGAGTCGCGCCGTGCCGAGCATGCCGCTGGCCGCACCACTTCGGTGCGCAGGCGGCGAGCTCACGATGGTGTGGTTGTTGGGCGACTGGAAGAGCCCGAAGCCCAGGCCGCACAGCGCCATGCGCCAGGCGATGTCGGCATTGCCCGGATGCGCCGGCAAGGCGGCCAGCAACGCCAGCCCGGCGGCAAGCAGCCCCAGCCCGATGCCGCCCAGCAGGCCGTCGGGGTAGCGACCGATCAGCCGCCCCGCGATGGGCGCCATCACCACGATGGCCAGCGGCCACGCCGTGATGAGAAGGCCCGCTTCGATATGGCTGCGCCCGTACACGTCCAGCAGCAGGAACGGCAGCGCGATGTAGGCCAGCATCTGCGCGCAGAACGCCGCCACCGAGGTGCCCATCGACAGCGCGAACACCGGAATGCGCAGCAGGTCGATGGGAAAGAGCGGCACCGTCAGCTTGCGCTGGCGCCGCAGGTAGACAAACCCGACCGCCAGCCCGGCCGCCAGCGTGGCCCAGGCCGACCACGGCGTGCCCGCGGCCTGCACACCGCCCTCGCGCACGCCCAGCCGGTCCACGCCGAGAAAGACCAGCGAGAACATCAGCACGTTGAGCGTCACGTCGATCAGCGAGAAACGCGCACCGGCGGCCGGTGCCGTGCGGTTGAACGGCAGCGCCCGCATGCCCAGCGCGAAGGTGACGATGCCCAGCGGCACGTTGATGGCGAAGAGCCACGGCCACGACGCCACCGACAGGATCGCCGCCGCCACCGAAGGCCCGGCCACCGAGGAGGTGGCGACCACCAGCGAATTGACGGCCATGCCCTTGCCCAGCTGGGCCGAGGGGTATGTGAGCCGCACCAGCGCCGCGTTGACGCTCATGATCCCCGCCGCGCCGAGCCCTTGGACGGCGCGGGCCGCGATCAGCGTGCCGAGCGAGTTGGCAAAGGTCGCGGCCAGCGACGAGACCGTGAACACCGCCATGCCCACGAGGTACACGCGCCGGTAGCCCACGAGGTCGCCCAGCGAGGCCAGCGGCAGCAGCATCACCAGCGTGGCGATCTGGTAGGCATTGACCACCCAGATGGCCTGCGCCGGCGTGGCCTGCAGCTCACGCGCGATGCCCGGCAGCGCGAGGTTGACGATCGTGCCGTCGAGCACCGAGACCGTGAGCCCGAGGATGATGACCAGCATCGCCCAGCCGCGCGCGGGCGCGGCCAGGCCGTCGAGGGGAAGCGGCTTGGCGTCGCCTGCGGTTGCAACCGTCATGTGTTCACACCTTCTCAGGCTTCCTGCGCCCTGCCCCCGGTCGGCTCGGAGCGCACACCGCCGAGCGTGAGCCAGGTCAGCACCAGCGCAATCAGCGCGCCGCCGGCCATGCCCGTCACCATCGGCAGCGGGCGGCCGTTGGAGAACAGCCCCACCACCGCCATCGCCAGCGCGCCGGTCAGCATCTGCAGCGTGCCCAGCAGCGCCGAGGCCGTGCCGGCGATGGCGCCGTGCATCTCGAGCGCCAGCACGCCGGTGGTCGGGATCACGAGGCCCATGAAGCCCGAGGCGATGAAGTACAGGACGATCAGCACCCACAGGTTGTCGCCGCCCGCCGCGAAGTACACGAACATCGCGACCATCGCCACGCCGCAGCACACCAGGCCGAACTTGACGAGGTTGACCAGCCCGTAGCGCTCGCCCAACGAGCCCGTGAACTGCGAAGCTGCAATGAAGGCCGCCGCGTTCACGCCGAAGGCCACGCTGTACATCGCGGGCGACAGGCCGTAGTGGTCGATCATCACGAACGACGAATTGGCCAGGTAGGTGAAGAAGCCCGCCATCGCGAAGCTGCCGATGAACACCAGCCCGAGGTAGTGCCAGTCGCGCAGCAGCAGCCAGTAGGCCGCGAGCGCACTGCCCAGGCTGCTTTCGACGCGTTCCGAAGCCGGGCGGGTTTCGTCGAGCAGCTTGACCATCATGGCCAGGCCCGCCACCGCGGCGATGGTGACGGCCCAGAACACGCCGCGCCAGCCGGAGAAAGCGATCACCGCGCTGCCCGCCAGCGGCGCAAGAATCGGCGACACGCTGAACACCAGCATCAGCAGCGACATCAGCCGGGCCGCGTCGGTGCCGGTGTGCAGGTCGCGCACCACGGCGCGCGGAATCGCCATGCCGGCAGCCGCGCCGAGGCCCTGCACGAAACGCAGCGCGATCAGTGTCTGGATGTCGGTGGCCAGGGCGCAACCCACGCTGGCGAGCGCGAACAGCACCAGTCCGGCATACAGCGGCGGCTTGCGCCCGACCATGTCGGAGATCGGGCCGTAGAGCAGCTGGCCCGCGCCGAGCGACAGGAAGAAGGCGGTGAGGCTCATCTGCACCGCGCCGATGTCCGCGCGCAGGCTCTGCCCGATGGCAGGCAAGGCCGGGAGGTACATGTCGATCGCGAAAGGCCCGATGGCGGAGAGCAGGCCCAGCAGCAGGGCCATCTTGAAGAACGGAGAAGAACGCATTGGGTCGATTGTGGCGAAGGCTCGCAATCGGCGCTGGCGTGGGGTCGGCGGCTTTCTCCGCTAGTGCATTGGTTCTACCGGGCGGTACGCCGCCCGGTTCCGCGTTCAGTACAGCGTCGAGCGTTGGCGTGCCGGCAGCTCGCGGTCGTAGGTGGCGCCGTCGAAGGCCGCGTCGGTCAGCGCGGAAAGGATGGCGCCCGGCGTGGGCACGGTGCGCGGCGCATCTTCCGGCACCGGCGCCCAGAGCTTCGAGCGCTGGATGGCACGAGCGCACTGGAAGAACACGGTGTCGACGGTGATCTCGATCACGCACTGCGGCGCACGCCCCTCCACCGCGAAGCGCGCCAGCAGCTCGGGTGCCGCGGTGATGCGTGCGCGCCCGTTCACCCGCAACGTCTCGCCTACGCCCGGAATCAGGAACAGCAAGGCCACGCGCGGATCGGCCACGATGTTGCGCAGGCTGTCGATGCGGTTGTTGCCGCGCCGCTCGGGCAGCAGCAAGGTCTTGTCGTCCTGCACTGCGACGAAGCCCGGTGCATCACCCCGCGGCGAGGCGTCGAGCCCACCGGGACCGATGGTCGCGAGCACCGCGAACGGCGATGCGGCGATCAGCCCTGGTAGCTCGGGTGCAGGTACGGCACCTCTTTCTTGAGCGAGGCCTCGCCTGGCTGGCCGAACAGGGCTTCGAGTTGGGCGACGGTGTCGATGGTGGTCATGGGGCGATGTTCTCCTGAATCGGTATGGGAGGCGAAGCGCGTCGCACGCACGCCAGCGCCGCAGCCGCCAGCAACAGCGCGGCGGTGCCGTAGATCCACGGCGGCGAAGCGATGGGCAGCAGCACGCCGGCCAGCAAGGGGCCAGCGCCCGCGCCGATGTCGCGCCAGACCGCGCGGGCCGCCAAGGCCCGCACGCGCTCCGGTCCCGGCGTGCGACGGGCCACGATGGGTGGCAGCAGCGGCAGTTGCAGGGCACGCAGCACCACAATCAGTGCCGCGCAGCTCCACAGCCAGCCCAGGCCGAAGCCCACGAGCGCGAGGGCCGTCACCAGCGACAGGCTCACGAGCAAGCGCTCGGCGCCGAAATGCTCCGCCATGCGCCCGCCGACGGGCCCGAGGAAGATTTCCGCGAGGTAGCGCAGCGCCAGCAGCACCCCGGCCACGAGCACCGCGCCGCCGGGCAGCAGGTCCTTGCCGAGGTACGACAGGCCCACGATGAACAGGCCATCGAGCGCCAGCCCTTCCATGAAAGACCAGCCGTCCAGCGCATTCGGCCGCTGGAAGCGCCGCTTCGGTGCTGCACTGTGATGCGGCGTCGACGGCAGCCGCCGGGTGACGAACAGCGCCAGCAACGAGACCACCGCCAGCACGCCGAAGATCGCACGTGGCCCGACCGTGTACGCCATCAGCGCACCGAGCGGCAACGCCAGCACTGGCCCGGTCGCGATGAAGGCGCGCGAACGCCCGCTGCGCCGCGCGGCGCCGATCGGGTCGGCCGTGGCCAGCGCCTGGGTCGACAGGTTGAGCGCCGCAAAGCACAGCCCCCAGGTCAGCCGCAACGGCAGCAGCGCCCAGAAACCCGAAAGCGTGGCGTAGCCCAGCCCGCAGCACGCAGCGGCCACCACGGCCAACGTGCAACTCGCCCGATCGCCGTGACGCGCATAGAAACGCGCCACCCAGCCGTAGCCCGCGATGCGCACCAGCCGGTTGGCCGCCAGCAGCAAGCCGACCTCGGCCAGCGAGACGCCGAACTGCGCGGCGTACATGGGCAACAGCAGGTACAGCACCACATCGGCCGGTAGCGACAGCCCGAGCGCCATCGCGGCATGGCGGGAGTCCAGGTCGGTGGATCGAAGGGAAACGTCGGGGGCGGAAGGCGGTGGTGCGGCAGACATCGAACCCGCATCGTGCCCGCTCGCACCGCTGCCCGACAAACGACATTCCCGCGCGGCATGCGTGAGAAAATCGCACGCATGCCGCTTCGCGAACCGCCCCTTCACGCCGTCCGCGCCTTCGTCGCGGCGGCCCGCCACCTGAGCTTCACGCGTGCCGCGATCGAACTGCACGTGACGCACAGTGCGGTGAGCCGGCAGATCAAGAGCCTCGAAGCCTGCCTGGGCGTGGCGCTGTTCGAACGCCGCATCCGCCAGGTCACGCTGACGCCCGAAGGCCAGCAGTTCTTCGCGGAAACCGAACCCGCGCTCGCGCAGATTCACGCGGCGGCCCGGGCGCTGCAGCTGCAGGGTCCGGCACGCGCGGTGCGCATCAATGTGCGGCCTTCGTTCGCGGTGCGCTGGCTGATTCCCCGGCTGCCATCGTTCGTGGAACGCCATCCCGATATCGAGCCGCAGGTCGTCACCAGCACCGTCATGCCCGAGCAGGCGGCAGGCAGCTTCGACATCGCCGTGCGCCGCGGCCTCGAAGGCTGGCCATCGTCGATCAAGGTGCGTCCCTTCCTGGAAGACGAGGTGCTGGTGGTCGGCGCGCCCGCGCTGTTCAAGACGCAGCCGCTGGCCGACCTGCGCGCCCTCCCCTCGCACGTGCTGCTGTCGGCCCGCACGCGCAAGGACGACTGGGACGACTGGAAGAAGCAGGTCGGCGCACCGCGCGCCCGGCCAGCCGGACGGCTGCAGTTCGACCACCTGCATTTCGTGCTGCAGGCCGCGGTCGACGGACTGGGCATTGCGCTGGCGCCGACCTCGCTGGTGGCGCACGACCTGGCCTCGGGCCGGCTGCAGTCGCCGCTGCCTGCGCTGCGCATGACGCTGGAGCGCTACTACTACGGCCTTGCGCCCGATGCAGCGCCCGAAGCGGTGTGCGTCGCCGAGTGGTTCGAGCAGATGAATCCAGGCTGAGGCTTCCACGTCCGTAAACGGCCAGCGGCAGCAAGGTCCGGACCGCACGATGCAGTCTTTGTCTTCGTGTCCTGCTGCATGCCCTCCTCCCTGCCCCGCTCTTTCTCCCACCTCGCGTGGGCCAACCTCGCGGCGCAGTCCGCTGAACAGCTGAGCCTTGCGGCCGTGCCGCTGGTGGCCGTGCTCGCACTCGGCGCCGGGCCGGGCGAGATCGGCTTTCTCGCGGCGGTGCAGACGCTGCCCTTCCTGCTGGTCTCGCTGCCGATGGGGCTGCTCGCGGACCGCATGTCGCGCCGCCGGCTGATGGTGTGGGCCGAGGGGCTGCGCGCCGTGTCGCTGCTGGCCTTGCTCGCGATGGTGCTGTCGTCGACGTTGGGCATCGGCGGACTGGCTGTGCTCGGATTCCTCGGCGCGGTCGGCACCGTGGGCTTCAGCGTCGCGGCGCCCGCGTTGGTGCCTGCACTCGTGCCGCGCGAGGCGCTGGCGCTCGCGAACGGGCGGCTGGAGCTGGCGCGCAGCGCTGCCTTCACGGCCGGCCCGGCACTCGCAGGTGCGCTCGTCGCGTGGGCCGGGGCCTCGTCGGCCTTCGTGCTGGCGGCGGTGCTGTCGGTGGCGGCTGTGGGCCTGTTGCTGCGCCTGAACGAGGCACCCCGCCCTGCGGCCCCGTCGCGCCATCCGCTGCGCGAGGTGCAGGATGGCGCGCGCTTCGTCTGGCAACACGCTTTCCTGCGGCCCATGCTGATGACCGGAGCGGTCTTCAACATCTCGTGGTTCGTGCTGCAGGCGGGCTATGTGCCCTACGCCGTTCGGGTGCTCGGTCTCGGTGCGCAGGCCGTGGGCTTCACGCTCGCGATGTACGGCGCGGGCATGGTCGTCGGCGCGCTGCTGACCTCGCGCGTGACCGCGCGGCTGCCCTTCGGGCGCGCCATCCAGGTCGGGCCTGCCGTGGCGGTTGCAGCCGCCGCGACGATGGCGACCACGCTCGTCGTGCCGACGGCCTCGCTGGCTGCGCTCTCGTTCTTCCTGTTCGGCGCGGGACCGATGGTCTGGGTCATCACCTCGACCACGCTGCGCCAGAGCGTGACGGCGTCGGCGATGCTGGGCCGCGTGTCGGCGGTGTTCCTGACGGTGAACGCGGGCGCGCGGCCCGTGGGGGCGGCGCTCGGTGGTCTGGTCGGTTCCATGTGGGGCGAACCCGCCTGTTTGCTGCTGGCGCTCGCGGGCTTCGTGCTACAGGCTGCGATCATCTTCGGCTCGCGCATCGCGGGACTGCACCGCCTGCCGGTGCCGGTCGCCTGAGATCCCGGTTTCAGAACAGCGAGCGCGTCCCGCTCGGCGTGGCGCCTTCGATGTCGAGCATGCGCAGCTTGGTCAGCGCGCCTCCGCCCGCGGAGAAACCACCGGGCTTGTTGCCAGCGGCCAGCACGCGATGGCAAGGCACGACCGGCGCAAACGGGTTGTGGCCCATGGCCTGGCCGACCGCGCGCGAGAGGCCCTTGTCGCCCAGTTCCTCCGCCACCTCGCCGTAGGTGCGCGTCTGCCCCGGTGGAATGCGTCGCGCGATCGCATAGACGCGCTGATGAAATTCGGACACGCCACGCATGTCGAGTTCGATGTCGCACAGGTCGTCGGTCGCGCCTTCGAGCAGCGCCTGCACGCCCGCGATGGCGTGCTGCGCACGCTCTGACGGCAACGACTCGGCAAGTTCTGGAAAGCGCCGGTGCATCCGCGCACGCGTCGCCGGTTCGCCGCGCTCTTCAGGCAATTGCACTCCGACCAGGCCTTGCGGCCCCCAGGCCAACGCGCAGACGCCGATGGCAGTCGGGAACAAGGCAAAACCGGATTCGGAAGTGGATGCGGCGGTCATCGATGCATTGTGATTGAAGCTCAAAAAACGAGGCGCGAACACGCGCACGGAGTCCTTTTCGGCGAGTGAGGAAAGTACCACTCCAACACCCCGAAATACCAGACTTTCATTCGGCGCTTCGAGGCGTTTCCGCTCATCGTTTCGAACGAACCGAACGTCGGCAAGCCGTTGTCGGACATGTGCATCGGCCACTAGCCTCACGCCCGGAAGTTGTTGGCTGAAATTCCAAAACAACAGGGAGGAAGATGCACATGAGGCCACGCGAATCTTCGCGGCCGGCGGGACTGCGCGACCAGCGCGGCCTGACCGCCATCGAGCTGATGGTCACGCTCGCGATCCTGGCGATTCTTGTCGGACTGGCTGCGCCGTCGATGTCACGCTTCATCGTGCAATGGCGCCTCGCCAATGCCGTCAACGCACTGACCGGCTCCCTGCGCCTCGCACGCACCGAGGCCATCGCCCGCGCCCGACCGGTCGTCGTGTGCCAACTGAAAGCAGGAACTGCTGTCGCTTGCGAAACCGGTGCAAGTGCAGACGAGCTTGCGGGCGGGTGGATCGTGTTTGTAGACAACGACCGTGATGCCTCTTCCGTGTATTCCGAGTCGAAGGGCGACGAATTGCTGGTGCGACAGGACGCCCTGCCCGGCCTCGCGCACATCAAGCTCGGAAATGCGGGACGCTTCGTCTTCCTGCCCAACGGACTGATGCGTTCGGGCGCCAACGGCATCACATTCGATGCGAGCGGCTTCGACAAGGCCAGTACCCCTTCGTGGGCGCGCAAGGCGCTGTGCATCAGCAAGCTCGGCCGCATCCGTCACCTCACGGATACCAGCGATTGCTCCAGCGGCGGTGACGAATGAAGCCTCGCACTCAGGGCACACAGCGCGGCGCCACCCTCATCGAGGTGCTCGTGGCCATCGTCATCCTGGCCATCGCCCTGTTCGGCATGGCGGGGCTGACCTCGGCCGCCCTCAAGTACAACCAGTTCACCCGCATGCGCGCCACGGGCCTGAGCCTGGTGACCGATTACGCGGAGCGCGCCCGCGCCAACCTCGTCGGCTTTGCCGACTATGCCTACACCAAGGCCTACAACCCGAGCACGCGAGCGGCGGCCTCCGAAGATCCCACGTCGCCGCGCGGCACCTGCCTTGTCGACACGTCCAACCCCACCAGCCCGGTCAACACCTGCGGCACGGCCATCGCCGCCTATGACCAGTCGCAGTGGCTCACCAATGTCGCCAACCGCCTGCCAGGCGGCACCGCGTACGTCACGTCCGAGCTGACCGTCGCTCCGTCGGGCGTGAACGGCCTGCCCGCCACGCGCGTGCTGAACATCTGGCTGATCTGGAGCGCCATCGAAGAAGGTGCCGGCTTCGGACGGCAGGAACAGCTGCAGCAGCTGTGCCCCGCCGGCGCGAACATCGCGGATGAGGCCTCCGTGAACTGCATGTACTTCCGGATCACGCTATGAGTGCCGCCTCCATCCCTTGCGCACGTGTGCGCCGCACGGCTCGCGGCTTCACGCTGATCGAGCTGCTGATCTCCCTGACGATCGGGCTGGTGATCCTGGCCGCCGGCCTGTCGGTCTTTGCCACCTCCAGCCGCAGCAGCCAGCTGTCGGAGGTCGAGACCCAGATGAACGAGGACGGCATCCTTGCGCTCAACCTGATCCAGCAACAGATCAAGCAGGCGGGCTTTTCGCAGCAGCTCATTCCAAGCCATGGTGCGACGGTGATGGGCAACTACGCCGGTCCCGCCGTGCGCGGCTGCGACGGCGGCTTCACCGATGCCGCAGCCGCCTTCGACAAGCTCTCGTGCGTCGGGGGCGAAGGCAGCGACGCCATCGCCATCCGCTACGAAGCCACCCCCGACAACACGGTCCCCTTGCTCACCGACGCCACGGTGGCAACGAACTGCGTGGGCAACAGCATCCTGCCCTTGACGCCGACACAGGTGAGCCCGCGCCCCACGCCAGCCGCCGGCACATCATTGCCGGACCTGTACGCGCTGGCCGACAACCGCTATCTGGTGACCGATGCGCAGACCGCACCGATGCTGTCCTGTCGCGGTGCCGAGAAGCGCAATACCGCCAACATCATGGGCGCCCCGCAGCCACTGCTTGCCAACGTGGAGCGCATGCAGATCCTCTACGGTGTGGCCAGCCGTCCGAGCGCCGAACTCGCGGCCGCCTACGACCCGCTGCTGCACCAGATCGTCGACTACCTCGAGGCATCCGACGTCGACAAGCTGTCCGAAACCATCGAAGACCGCTGGAGCCGCGTGCTGAGCGTGCGCGTGTGCCTGCTGATGCGCAGCGACAGGCCCGTGCGCGATGTGCCCGAAGGCGGCATGGCCTACAAGCAATGCCACAACGCCGACGAGACCGGCACCGACGGCTACCTGCGCCGGACGTACACCACCACGGTGCTGCTGCGCAACCGGCTGATCGCACCATGAAGATGAATCCCTGCTCTTCTTTGCACCGCATCGGTAGCAGGACGCGCGAGCGTGGCGTGGTCCTTGTTGTCACGCTGGTCCTGGTCGTGATCCTCTCGCTGCTCGGCACCTTCGCCATCCGCAATGCCACGCAGAGCGAGCGCAGCGTGAACGGCATCCGCTCGACCGAGGTGGCCCGCGAGGCCGCCGAGACTGCGCTGCGCTTTTGCGAACAGGTGGCCATGTTCGACGGTGACGGCAAGGACTACACCGAGTACGGCGTCAGCGGCATGCGCGCCAGGATCATCACGGCCTCCATCGGCTCGGAGTTCGATGAAGCGGCGGCATGGCGCAAGAGCGCCAACTGGGCGGGCAACCGCGTGATCGTCCTTCCGAAGGACTACTTCAACAAGAAGCCCACGGGCACCACCGTCGATGCCACGCAGCTTGCCATCGCGCCGCGCTGCCTCATCCAGAAGATCGAAACCACCTCCACACCCAAGCTGACCGGTTACCTGATCACCGCCCGGGGCTTTGCCAACAACGCCAGGTTGGCGCCGACCGGCATCGCCACCCAAGGCGCCGAAGCATGGCTGCAGTCCGTGCTGACGCGCGACAGATGACCTCATGCACAACCCTCTCAATGCCATGACCCATGCACGCGCCGGTTTCTCACGCAACAGCCCCGGTTTCACGCTGATCGAAGTGATGGTCGTCGTCGCGATCGTCGCCATCCTGGCGGCCATCGCGCTGCCGAACTACCAGGAACACGTGCGCCGTTCCAAGCGTGCCGAAGCTCAGGGCTCGCTGATGGAGGCTGCTCAGTTCATGCAGCGCTACTACTCGGCCAACGACCGCTACACCGCTGTCGCAGGCGACAGCGGTGTGGAGTCCGAGCAGAAGAAAGGCGCCAAGAGCCTGCTGCCCGATGGCCTGCAGCAGTCGCCCAGAACCGGCACCGCCAACTACACCATCGCCGTCTTCGCGCGAGACACCCCGCCCAGCTACACGCTGCGGGCCACTCGCACCGGCAGCATGAGCGGCGACCGGTGCGGCACGCTGATCCTGAGCGGCCTGGGTGTGAAAGACATGGATGGCGAAGCCTCGGGCTTGATGACGACGGATTGCTGGAAATGAATCTCGCACGCCTCATGAAGAGCCCATTTCCGACGCACCGAAAAGACCACATGACCGCCACGCACCCGTTTCTTGCTCCCGCCCTCGTCAAGGTCACCGGCATGCCGCGGACATTCATCGGTTTCGCTGCCATCTGCTGTACAGCGCTTCTTCCCATCGACAACGCACGCGCCGCAACGACGCCGAGCCAGACCCCGCTGTACAACGCCGTGCCCGGCGCCAAGCCCAACCTGATGTTCGTGCTCGACAACTCCGGATCGATGGCGGAAGAAGCCCAGGATGGCTATCGGGTCGACGACAACTGCCCGAAGTCCGGCCTGCTTTGCGGAACCAAGTACGGTTGGTACGCCATGCGGTCCAGCAGCGTGAATACGCAGTACTACAACCCGGCCATCACCTATGGCGCCCGGGTAGAAGCGGATGGCCGGAAGAAAACCAACCCGACGGCCTTCGTGGACAACCAGTCGTCCTCCGGAACAAGGCCCCAGCACACGTCAGGGGGGACGACAGGCACCAGGAGATTCACCTACGTCATCTGCAAGAACAATGACTGTGCCAGCGAGACGAACAGGACAGTCCGCACCATCCAGTCATCCGACTCAGGCAATGTTCCGTTGCCCGATGGACACCGGCGCACCGATTGCGGGAACGCCAACGAATGCTCCGCAACACTGGAGCGCCAGAACATCGCCAACTGGTACGAGTGGTATCGCACCCGCACGTTGGCGGTCAGCACCGCACTGGGTCTGGCCATGCAGAGCTACGACAACAAGTTCAGGGTCGGGTACGTCCAGTACAACCGGAACGGACAGCGCGCAGAGCACGTCGTGAGCGGCGTCAACTACTTCAAGGACGAAACCGGCGCTTCGGGCAAGAAGTGGAAGACCGGGTTCTATGACTGGATCTACGGCATCGACCCCGAGGGCGGAACGCCAAGCCACAACGCCTTGCAACTCGCCGCCGACTACTACGCCGGCACAGAGACCCGGACTGCGGCTGGTGCCTTGTTGAGCCGCCCCTGGAAGAACGACCCCAACGACCCGAACAGCGCAGAGCTCAGCTGTCGGCGCGCCTACAGCATCGTGCTGTCCGACGGTGCCTGGAACTTCAACACCGCGCGAGGCATCGACGCGCGCTACACCGCCAGCAAGGGAAGCATCAACTTCGACGGAAAGCCGTCGGGAAATACCGAGGCATTCCGCTATGACCCGAAGGGCGCGCCGGGCTACGACAGCGCGGACCCCGCCAAGAGGCTGATCGCCAGAAACCTGTACATCCCCTACAGCGACGGTGCCAGTGCCAGCAGCAACGGGTTCGCCGACCTGACCGCACGCTATTTCTGGCACACGGATTTCTCCAGCACCCTCACCAACGACGTCCCGCCCATAGGGGGTCAGCACAACCCCACGTTCTGGCAGAACATGACCACGTTCACCATCGGCTGGGGCCTCACGCCTTCAGGCGATGCAGGCCGGTTCGGGGGGCTGAAATGGGCGCAGATCGACAGCTACAACAACGACTGGCTCGCCGGCAACGCGGCGACACGGCCCAACTGGGCCACGGGCAACCTGAACGCCGGCGGCACCGTCGATGCGTTGCGTGTGGACGACTTCATCCGCGCAGGCTTCACCGGCGGCGGCCGCGCCTACAGCGTCTACTCCGGCGACGACGTGCGCCGGGCCCTGGACAACGCACTGAGCAGCATGGTCGGCTCCGGCAACGACGCGGGCGTGGCGGTGTCCGGCAACAGCAATGAATTCCAGACGCTGGAAGGCCAGTACAAGTACACGACCGAATACCAGACGGCGGACAACAGCGGAGACATCAAGGCCTTCGAGCTGGATGCCAACGGCGGCTACAAGTCGGTCGAGGGCGGCAAGCCGAAGCCCGCGTGGTCGGCCAATGCCAGGATGCCGGCCGTCGACAAGCGAACGATCTTCGCGTTGTCGAACTACGACCCTCACTCGCCCGCCGCAGCAGTGCGCACGGCATTGACCTTCGGCACGAAGCTGGGCAGTCTGCCGGCCGATTTCCAGGCCCTGCTGAATGCCGACAAGCAGCAGGCCACCGACGAGAGTTTCGTGCGCTACCTGCTGGGCCAGGACCCGCAAAAGGATGTCACCGGCGCACTCTATCGGCTGCGCAAGCAGCCCATCGGTGCCTCCGTCAACTCACCGCCGGTGTTCGTGGGCGGCCGGTTCGACATGGGCTATGCCGACTTCGGCGAGGTCGACGGCAAGGACAGCTACGCGGCCTACAAGACCCGCAAGACGACGCTGCCGGCCACCATCTTCGCGGCCACCAACAACGGCAAGGTCCATGTGCTGAATGCCGCCAGGACCGACGCGGGCGGCGCCGAACTCGCTGCGTTCATGCCCAAGGGCGCGATGGCGTCGCAGATCGATCTGGCCGACCCGAACTTCCGTTTCCGCTACACGCTGGACGGGCCACTGGTCGAACAGGACATCTACGACAAGGATGGCGTGGCCCCCGCCGGCGGAAAGCAGACGTGGCGCCAGCTGGTGCTCGGCACCGGCGGGCGCGCAGGCCCTTTCCTGTACGGCCTGGAGTCGCCGATGAACGCCGCCGACCGGGCGCCGGGCAAGGATCACTTCCTCTGGGAGGTGAACAACAAGCACAAGGACTACGCCCACCTGGCCCACGTGACCAACAACCCCGCCGCGGGCCAGCTGGACGACGGCACCTGGGTCATGCTGACGGGCAGCGGCCACTACCCGGAAACCGGCAAGCAGGTCGGCCTGTACGTGGTGGAAGCACTCACCGGCAAGCTCCGAAAGTTCATCGAACTCCCGAAGGAATTCGGCAACGGCGCCACCGGCGGCAACCGTGGCCTGGGCGGCGTGGTGGCGGTACGGGACACCACGCGCCGTGTCGTGGCGGCCTACGCCGGCGATGCCAACGGCAACCTGTGGCGCTTCGATCTGCGCAGCGCGAAGCTGGGGACGTCCGTGGCGCAGCTGCTTTTCAGCACCCCAGGCGGCAAGGCGCAGCCGATCTACGCCGCGCCGACGTGGCAGGTCCACCCCGGCGACGGGAGCACCTGCGCCTACAGCGCCTCCACGCAATGCGGCGCCATCGTGGTCGTGGGCACAGGCATCCTGCTCGACGAAGACGACCTCGTCACGCCAGTCAGCAAGCAGGCCATCTACGGCATCTGGGACCAGACACCCATCGGCGGCGACGCAAAGGTAGACGCTCGCAAGATCGAACTCTCCAGCCTCGTGGAGCAGACCATCGACCTGCAATCGGCAAAGGGCGGCGTGGCCCTGGAGGCCGGCAAGAGCTTCTATCAGGTGAGCGCCAGGCCGGTGGACTGGAAGACCCAGAAAGGATGGCGCCTGAACCTCGGCACCGTCTTCTACGCGGGCGCCATGCTCGATGGCGAGCGCGTCGTCGGCGACCTGGCCAACCTGGGCAGCAGCGTGATCGTCTCGTCCTTTCTGCCGGAGGACAAGAAACAGGGCATCGAATCCTGCACGGCCACGGGCAGCCTGCCGAACATCATCTACGTGCTCGATGCCCTGACCGGCAAGAACAAGAACTCCTTCGATGTCGATGCCAACGGCATCTTCGACGCGTACTCGGTGGCTTCGATTCCCGCCGGCGGCTTCACGCGCGGCAACGTCACCTCACGCAACCTGGTCGGCCAACCCAACGAAGGCCGTCCGGACGGCAAGCCCGAGACTGGCTGCACGAACGAAACCGGCTTTCTCACCGGAGTGGGCGGTACGCAGAAAGCCGGCGATGGCTGTGCGGACGCGCGAACCTGGCGCCGCAGCTGGCGTCCCGTGGCCTCGCCTCCTTTCTGAGGCGGGCCTGACTGCGCTGGCGGGCGCCTCCAGCGCAGTCAGAGCGCCATGTGCCGCGCCAGCAGCACCGCCACATGCACCGCTTCGCGCTGCGCTCCGTCGCCGATCTGGTGCCTGCAGCTCGTGCCGTCGGCCACCACGATGGCGTCGGGCTTGGCGCGGATGGCGGGCAGCAGGCTCGCCTCGGCCATCTGCATCGACACATCGAAGTGACTGGCCTCGTAGCCGAAGCTGCCGGCCATGCCGCAGCATGAACTCTCGATCAGCTCCGGCTCAGCGCCTGGAATCAGCTTCAGCACTTCCATGATCGGGCTCACCGCACCGAAGGCCTTCTGGTGGCAGTGGCCGTGCAGCAGGATTGGTGCGGTGGCCGGCTTCAGCGCAAGCTGGAAGCGGCCGGCCTTGCGTTCGCGTGCGATGAACTCCTCGAACAGCAATGCCTGTCTGGCGACGGCTTGCGCCTTGTCGCCAAAGCCCATCACCAGCGCCTCGTCGCGCAGCGTGAGCAGGCACGAAGGCTCGAGCCCGACGATGGGAACGCCGGCTTGCGCCAGCGGCAGCAGCGCGTCGATCAGCGCTTCGGCGCGCACCTTGGCCTCGTTCACCATGCCGCTGGCCAGGAAGGTCCGGCCGCAGCAGTGGTGCCCGCCGCCCTTCTCCACCGTGTGCAGCGCATAGCCTGCGGCGTGCAGCACGCGCGCGGCGGCGAAGACGTTCTCGCTCTCGAAGGTACCGTTGAAGGTGTCGACGAACAGCACGGCGACCTTCTCGCCGCGTGCGGCTGCGGACAGCGCCGACGCCTTGTCGGTGAACAGACTTGCCGCTGCCGTGCCCTTCGTGCGCCAGAAGGTGTCGGCGCGCCATTCAGGCAATGAGCGCTTTGCCGAAAAGCCCAGCATCTTCTCGCCCAGCCATGCCGCGCCTGGCACGCGGTTGCGCAGGTTCAGCAGCCACGGCATGCGGCTGGCGCGGTGCGCGTAGTCGGGCATGTAGGCGACCAGCTTGTCCTTCAGCGTGTGGCCGTGGCGCTTCTTGTAGTGGTCGAGAAACTCGACCTTCATCTTCGCCATGTCGACGCCGGTCGGGCAGTCGCGCTTGCAGCCCTTGCAGCCGACGCACAGGTCCATGGTCTCGTGCATGGCTTCGCTGGTGAAAGCGTCGGCGCCGAGCTGGCCCGAGAGTGCAAGGCGCAACGTGTTGGCGCGTCCGCGCGTCAGGTGCTGCTCGTCGCGCGTCACGCGGTAGCTGGGGCACATGGTGCCGGCGTCGAACTTGCGGCAGTGGCCGTTGTTGTTGCACATCTCGACGGCCTTCGCGAGGCCGCCGGTGCTGTCGCCGCCAGTGCCCGGCGCGGTGGTCACTTCGGTCACGGGGTCGGCGTTGACGTTCCAGCCGGACCAGTCAAGCACCGGCTTGAGCTCGATGCGGCGATACGGCTTCGGCGCCGTGGGCGGCGCAAAGCGGAACAGCGAGCCGTCGTCCATGCGCGGCGGGTCGATGATCTTGCCGGGGTTGAACAGGCCGATCGGGTCGAGTTCCTGCTTGATCGCGCGGAAAGCCTCGTTGATCGCCGGCCCGAACTGCCATTCGACCCATTCGCCGCGGCACAGCCCGTCGCCGTGCTCGCCGCTGAAGGCGCCCTTGTACTTGCGCACGAGCGCGCTGGCCTCTTCGGCGATGGCGCGCATCTTTGCGGCACCGTCGGCGCGCATGTCCAGAATGGGCCGCACATGCAGCGTGCCGACCGAGGCATGGGCGTACCAGGTGCCGCGGCTGCCGTACTTCGCGAACACCTCGGTGAGCGCGTCGGTGTACTCGGCCAGGTGCTCCAGCGGCACGGCGCAGTCCTCGATGAAGCTCACGGGTTTGCCGTCGCCCTTGAGGCTCATCATGATGTTGAGGCCGGCCTTGCGCACGTCCCACAGGTTCTTCTGGCGCGCGTCGTCGGCCATCTCGACCACGCTGCCGGGCAGGCCGAGGTCGCCCATCAGTTCGACCAGTTGCTTCAGCCGCGGCAGAAGCGCCGCCTTGTCGGCGCCCGAGAACTCGACCAGCAGGATCGCCGCCGGCTTGCCGATCAGCGCCGTTTCCACCGTCGGCTTGAAGGCCGGGTTGGCCAGGCTCAGCTCGATCATGATGCGGTCAACCAGCTCGACCGCCGTCGGCCCGAGCTTCACGATGTGCTGCGCCGCGTCCATGGCCGCGTGGAAGGTCGGGAAGTTGACGATGCCCAGCACCTTGGCGCGCGGCAGCGGTGCGAGCTTGAGCTTCAGGCTGCGCGTGTAGGCCAGCGTGCCTTCGGCACCGATCAGCAGGTGCGCGAGGTTCACGCTGCCGTCGGCGGTGTAGGGCCGCTCGCTCTGGTTGTCGAAGATATCGAGGTTGTAGCCCGCCACGCGACGCATCACCTTGGGCCAGTGCTGCGCCATGGCCTCGCCGTGCTGGCGCGCCAGCCCGTGCACGAACTCGGCGATGCCCGCCGCGCGCGCGCCGAGCGTTCCCAACGGCCCGAACTCGACCAGCTCGCCACTCGACAGCCACGCGCTCGCGCCCAACACGTTGTGCACCATGTTGCCGTAGGCGATGGAGCGCGAGCCGCAGGAGTTGTTGCCCGCCATGCCGCCCAGCGTGGCCTGTGCGCTGGTCGACACATCGACCGGGTACCAGAGCCCGTGCGGCTTGAGCTGCGCGTTCAGGTGGTCGAGCACCAGGCCGGGTTCGACCGTCGCGGTGCCCTCTTCCACGTTCACGTCGAGCACACGGCGAAAGTGCTTGCTGTTGTCGATCACCAGCGCTGCGCCCGTGGTCTGGCCGCACTGGCTGGTGCCGCCGCCGCGCGCGAGCACCGGCACCTTCAGGTCGCGTGCGATGTCGATGGCGGTGGCGATGTCGCGCTCGTTGGTCGGCACGAAGGCGCCGACCGGGGTGATCTGGTAGATCGATGCGTCGGTGGCATAGCGCCCGCGCGAGCCGTCGTCGAACAGCACCTCGCCCTGCGTGTCGGCGCGCAGCCGGCGCGCCAGCAGTTCGCAGGTGTCATTGGGCGGAAGGACGGTTCCGGCTGGCTGCATGTGGCTGGCGGGATCGATGCGCATGGTGGGTGCTTAGCTCGTCTTGTTGCTCTTGCTCTTGGCCGTGGGATAAATCTCGCCGGCGCGCAGCAGCGCCAGCACCGTGTCGCGCTTGCGCAGCACGTGCGCCGTGAGCACCTTGCGCATGGCCTGCGCGTCGCGTGCGGCCAGGGCCTGCACCATCTGCTCGTGCTCCTCGACCGCGTGCTTCCACTTCACCTCGTCCTGGTTGGTGCGAAAGCGCAGCGACTGCACGCGGGCGTTGATCGAGCGGTAGGTGTTCGACAGCACCGGGTTCGCCGCCGCGTCGTTGATGGCCGTGTGGATGCGCGCGTTCAGGCGGTAGTAGCCCGACAGGTCGCGCCGCGCGAAGCAGGCCATCATTTCGTAGTGCAGCGCGCGCACCTCGGCCAGCTCCTCGTCGGTGATGCGCTTGGCCGCCAGCTCGCCCGACATGCCCTCGAGCATCGCCAGCACCTCGAAGGTGTTGAGCACGTCGGCCTCGGTGAGCTTCACCGCCACCGCGCCGCGGTTGGGCAACAGGTCGACCAGCCCTTCGGCTGCGAGCAATTTGATGGCTTCGCGCAGCGGCGTGCGCGACACGTTCAGCTGCAGGCACAGCTCGCGTTCATTGAGCTTCGCGCCCGGCGCGATGCGCCCTTCGACCAGCATGGTGCGCAGGCGCGATGCCACCTGGTCGTGCAACGCGAGCCTGGAGATTTCGATGATTTCAGCGGTCATGTGGTGGTCTTGTCATTCCCTTTGCTTGAATTTTGAATGCAAAAAGTTGACCTCACAACCTTAGTTGATAGGTGTAAACCAGTATTCATAAATGCATTTTGAATGCAAAACTAATCGCACAAGGAGAGCCCATGCTGCAACTCGACATCCATCCCACCGGCCGCCACTTCCTCCAGATTCCCGGCCCCAGCCCGGTGCCCGACCGCATCCTGCGGGCCATGAGCCTGCCCACCATCGACCACCGCGGCCCCGAATTCGGCACGCTGGGCCTGAAGGTGCTCGGCGGCATCCAGCAGATCTTCAAGACGAAGCACCCGGTGGCGATTTACCCGGCATCAGGCACCGGCGCCTGGGAAGCCGCGCTCGCCAACACGCTCAGCCCCGGCGACCACGTGCTCATGTACGAGACCGGCCACTTCGCGTCGCTGTGGCAGAAGATGGCCACGCGCCTGGGCCTGTCGACCGAGTTCCTCGCCTACGCCGGCACCGATGCTCATCTGCCGAATGCGCCCAGCTGGCGCCGCGGCGTGCAGGCCGAGCTCATCGAGGCGCGCCTGCGCAAGGACACCGAGAAGAAGATCAAGGCCGTCTGCGTGGTGCACAACGAGACCTCCACCGGCGTCACCTCCGACATCGCCTCGGTGCGCAAGGCCATCGATGCGGCCGGCCACCCGGCCCTGCTGATGGTCGACAGCATCTCCGGCCTGGCCAGCGCCGACTACCGCCATGACGAATGGGGCGTCGACGTCTGCGTGAGCGGCTCGCAAAAAGGGCTGATGCTGCCGCCCGGCATCAGCTTCAACGCCCTCTCGCCGCGCGCGCTCGAAGTCTCGAAGCACGCGAAGCTGCCCAAGGCCTTTTGGGCCTGGGACGAGATCGTGGAGATGAACAAGGACGGCTACTGGCCCTACACGCCGAACACCAACCTGCTGTACGGCCTGTCCGAGTCGCTCGACATGATCCTCGGCGAAGGCCTGGACAACGTGTTCGCGCGCCACCAGCGCTGGGCCGCCGGCGTGCGCGCGGCGGTCAACACCTGGGGCCTGCCGATCCAGTGCGCCGACCCGGCCGTGTACTCGCCCGTGCTCACCGGCGTGATCACGCCCGAAGGCGTCGATGCCGACGCCGTGCGCCGCCTCATCCACCGGCGCTTCGACCTGTCGCTGGGCACCGGCCTGGGCAAGCTCAAGGGCCGCATGTTCCGCATGGGCCACCTGGGTGACAGCAATGACCTCACGCTCGTGGCCATGGTCGCGGGTGTCGAGATGGGCATGAAGCTCAGCGGCATCAAGCTCGCGGGCAGCGGCGTGCAGGCGGCGATGGACCATTTCGCGAGCCACCCGGCCGCGCCGGTCACCCTGCAAAAGGCGGCCTGATCCGCGCACGCAGCACCGCTGCAGAACCACACCGGCCGCAGCGCATCGCTCGAACGATGCGGCGGCCCACCACCCTGCCGGGCCCGCGCAAGCGGCCCCCGGCACGCATCGGATTCCCCAACCGACGGAGACAAAGAAGATGCAAAGACGTTCCCTGATCCAGGCCGCCGCTGGCGCGGCCGCCACGCTGGGCGTGCCCCGGCTGTTCGCGCAGGAGTGGCCCACCGGCCCGGTGCGCATCGTGGTGGGCTTTCCACCGGGCGGCGGCACCGACGCGCTGGCGCGCGTGGTCGCTCAGAAGCTCACGACGATGTGGGGCCAGCAGGTCATCGTCGAGAACAAGGCCGGCGTCGCGGGCGTGCTCGCGGCCGACTACGTGGCGCAGCAGCCCAGCGACGGCAGCACGCTGCTCATGGCCCACATCAACAGCCACGCGCTCGCACCCAGCCTGCAGCCCAAGCTGCGCTACAACGTGGAGCGCGACTTCGTGCCGATCGTGCTGGTGGGCGTCACGCCCAACCTGCTCATCGCCAACCCGGCGCAGAAGGCGCTGAGCGTGAAAGACATCGTCGCCGCCTGCAAGGCCGCGCCTGGCACCGTGAGCTTCGGCTCGGCCGGTTCGGGCTCGGCGCAGCACCTGGCGCTGGAGATGTTCAAGCTGCAGGGCGGCGTCGATGCGATGCACGTGCCGTACAAGGGCAGCGGCCCGTTGCTCGCCGACCTGATGGGCGGGCAGATCCAGTTCAGCTTCGAGACCATGACCGCCGCCACGCCCCACGTGAAGAACGGCCGCGTGCTCGCGGTGGCGCAGACCCGCACCAAGCGCGCCAAGGGCCATCCCAACGTGCCGACGATGCAGGAGCAAGGCTTTGCCGGTTTCGAAGCCACCACCTGGTACGGTCTGGCCGGCCCCGGCAAGCTGCCTCCCGCGATCGCCCAGAAGGTGAACCGCGACGTCAACACCGTGCTCGCCATGCCCGACGTGCAGGAACGGCTCGACACCTACGGCGCGGAAGACGGCGGCGGTTCGCAGGACAAGTTCAAGCAGTTCATCAGCACCGAGATCGCCAAGTGGGCGAAGGTGGTGAAGGATGGCAAGGTGCAGGTCGAGACTTGAAAAACATGGCTCGCCCCCAGGCCTTGCGCGCTTCGTGTCGCATCGCCAACCCCCTGCCGGGGGCAACACCTGAGGCCCGGCAAAGCCGGTTCCTCGGTGTTCCGCGAAAGGCCGCCATCACCGGCCACGCTTTGCTGAGAAGATCCGACGAATGACCCCCGACCAAAAAGCCCTCACCGAAGCCCTCGTCACCGCACGTCAGGCCCACCGCACGCTCGACGCCACGCCCTGGACCGACGCGCTGCCAGACCCCACGCAGGCCTACGAAGTGCAAGACGCCGTGGCGGCAGCCCTCGGCTGGTTCGACGGCGTGCCGAAGACCTGGAAGTCCGGCGGCGGCTCGCGCAGCGCCACGCTCACGCACGCCCCGCTGCCCCCGTCCGGCGTGCGACAGAGCCCCGCCGACTTCAGCGACCTCGCGTTCCACACCCCCGGCATCGAAGCGGAGATCGCCTTGCGGCTCGGACAGGACGTGACGCCCGCGCAAGCCGCCGCGCTCGACCACGACAACGCAGCCGCCCTCATCGACGCCATGGCCGTCTCGGTCGAAATCGTCGATGCGCGCTGGCAGGACCTGGCCGCCACGCCCGCCCTGCTGCGCCTGGCCGACTCGCAGGTGCACGGCGCGCTCGTGCTCGGCGAGTGGCAGCCCTATGCCGCCGTCGACTGGGCTTCGCAGCGCTGCGAAACGAAGATCGGCGATGCAGAAACCGTCGTGCGCGAAGGCACGCATCCGCTGGCCGATCCGGCGTGGCTGCTGCCGATCTGGTTGCGGCACCTCACGCGCCACGGCCAGACCGTGCCCGCCGGCACCGTCGTGACCACCGGCTCGTGGGTTGGCGTGCTGCCCTGCCGCCGCGGCGATCAGGTGACGGCCGAGTTCCCCGGCATCGGCGCCGTGCGCTTGAGCGTGTAACGCCCGCCGCTCACGCCCGAGCAGGCCACCAGGAAGTCGAGCACCGCCCGCACCCGCGCGGGCAGCGTGCCGGCCTTGCCGATGTACACCGCGTGGATCGGCTCGATCTCGCCCGGATTGAATTCTTCGAGCAGCGGCACCAGCCGGCCGGCATCGATGTCGTGCTGGATGTGATACAGCGACAAGCGCGCCACACCCGCTCCCGCGATCGCCAGCTGCCGCAGCGTTTCGCCGTCGCCCGCGCGCACCGGACCCGCCACCGGCAGCATGACCATTCGGCCCTCGACACGCAGCGGCCACTCGGGCGTGTTGCGCCGGTAGCTCCAGCCCAGCCGGTTGTGCGCTTCCAGTTCCTGCGGCGTGCGCGGCGTGCCGTACTTCGCCAGGTAGTCCGGCGCAGCCACGATGGCCTGACTGGTTTCGCCCAGGCGCCGCGCCACGAGGTCGGACGCCGGCAACTGGCCCCAGCGGATCGCGATGTCGGCGCGCTCGTCCATCAGGTCGACGATGCGGTCGGTCAGTGCGATGTCGAGCGTGATCTGCGGATGCATCTCGAGCAGGCGCGGCACCAGCGGCACCAGCTTGTGATGGCCGAAAGACACGCTGGCGTTGATGCTCACCCGCCCGCGCGGCGCCGCACCGGCCGCGGCGCACCGTTCGGCCTCGTCCATGTCGGCCAGCACGCGCGTGCTGCGCTCGTAGAAATGCAGCCCCTCGGGCGTGAGCTGCAGCTTGCGCGTGGAGCGGTGCACCAGCTGGATGCCCAGGCGCAGTTCGAGCCGCGCCACCAGCTTGCTGACGGCCGAGGGCGTCATGTCCAGCAGCCGCGCCGCCGCCGAGAAACCACCCGACTCCACCACCTGCACGAAGGCTTCCATTTCGCCGGAGCGGTTGACGTCGATGCGCGGCATGGGCTTCCTTTATTGTGACTTCAATTCACAAGTGCATGTACTTGCGGCATTCTAGTCATCGACCCTGATTGTCCGCACAGTACAGGCATCATGCCCATCGCTCTCCTTGCCCTCACCGCCGGTGCCTTCGGAATAGGCACCACCGAGTTCGTCATCATGGGCCTGCTCATGCAGGTCTCGACGGATCTCCAGGTCTCCATCACGGCCGCCGGCCTGCTGATCTCGGGCTACGCGCTCGGCGTCGCGGTCGGCGCCCCCGTGCTCACCATCGCCACCCGCAAGCTGCCGCGCAAGACCGTGCTGCTCGCGCTGATGGCGATCTTCACGCTCGGCAACCTCGCCTGTGCGCTCGCGCCCAACTACGAGATGCTGATGGCCGCGCGCGTCATCACCTCGCTGGCGCACGGCACCTTCTTCGGCGTCGGCTCGGTGGTCGCCACCGGCCTCGTGGCGCCGGAACGCCGCGCCTCGGCCATCGCGATCATGTTCACCGGCCTGACCGCCGCCACGCTGCTCGGCGTGCCCGCCGGCGCATGGCTGGGCCTGCAGTTCGGCTGGCGCTCGACCTTCTGGGCCGTGACGCTGATCGGCGTGCTGGCTTTCGCGGTGCTCGCCGTGTTCGTGCCGCGCGTGAAGGGTGAGGTCAAGCCCGCTCCGCTGCGTGAAGAGCTCGCCGTGCTGGCGCGTCCGCAGGTGCTGCTCGGCCTGGCAATGACGGTGCTCGGCTTTGCCGGCGTGTTCGTGGTCTACACCTACATCCAGCCGCTGCTCACGCAAGTCACCGGCCTGTCGGAATCGGCGGTGTCGCCGGTCCTGCTGGTGTTCGGCGGTGGCCTGGCCGTGGGCAACATCCTCGGCGGCAAGCTGGCCGACCGGGCGCCGATGGCCGCCGTGTTCGGCACGCTGGTGGCGTTGGCGGTCGTGCTCGGCGCGATGCAGTTCACCATCGGCACGCCGTTCACCGCCGTGGTGTTCGTCGGCCTGCTCGGCGTGGCCTCGTTCGCGACCGTGGCGCCGATGCAGCTGCGCGTGCTCGAGAAGGCCTCGGGCGCAGGCCAGAACCTCGCGTCGAGCCTCAATATCGCGGCCTTCAACCTCGGCAACGCACTAGGCGCCTGGGTCGGCGGCGTGACGATCGACCACGGCCCGGGGCTTCACGCACTGGGCTGGGTGGCGGCGCTGCTCACGCTCGTGGGCCTGGCGATCGCGCTGTGGAGCCGCACGCTCGACCGGCGCGCACAGAAGACCGGTCAGCTGCCCGCCGACGGCGCCTCGGCACGGGCCTGATCGGCAGTCCCCAGCCGGCGCGCGAAGAACGAAAGGATCTCGTCGCGCGCCGCAATCGTCGGCTGGCCGGCTTCGTCGATCAGGTGCGCCGTCACCACGCTGTGCGGGCTCGCGACCACCTGCGAGAAGAACGATGGCAGGTCGCGCGTGTTGGCCGCGCTGTCGGACAGCACTCGGGCCACGAAACGGTCGCCCAGCGCTTCGGCATATGCCGCGAAGCGCTGCGCGCGGCAGAAGCGGTCTCCCTCGAAGCGGTAGGCCATCACGGTCAGGTCTTCGCGGTCGAGGCGTTGCCGCACCTGGGCGATCTCTTCCGGCGAAATCTCGATGCCCCCGGGGTTGTCCAGCGGCAGTGAAGGCTGCGACAGCACGGGCGCCAGCACAGCCGGCTCCAGCATCATCGTGAGCGCGAAGTTGCCGGTGAAGCACATCCCGATCGCGCCCACACCCGGCCCGCCGCACTCCGCATGCGCCAGCCGTGCCAGCGCGCGCAGCCACTGCGTGACCGGGCTCGAGGCATTGCCCGCGAAGGCGCGGAACTCGGCGCTCACGCAGGCGCGCTGGAACACGGCCTTGCCCTCTTCCGCATCCGGCACGGCGCCGTCGCGGCCGAACATCGACGGCATGTAGACCGTGAAGCCGGCCTCGCGCACCCAGCGCGCAAAGCGCGCCACGTGGGGGCTGATGCCGGGCATCTCGGTCATCACGATCACCGCCGGGCCGGAGCCGGCCACGTAGACCGCCTTGGTGGCGCCGTCGAGCGTGACCTCGCGGCGGGTGAAGTCGTCGAGCGGGTCGGGCGTGTGCGGGGGCTGTGTCATGGTCAGGATCAAGAGCTTGCGGTGGCTGCCATTGCACCCCGTGCGGCGCTAGACTGACAGTGTCTGTTTTGACGTTGATCGAGCTTTTTCAGCCATGCATGACTTCACCGTTCTCGTGCTTCCGGGCAGCTTCGCAACCAGCGTCGCCGTCACGCTCGATGTGCTGTCGGCGGCCGCCACGCTCGCGCCGCGCCACAAGATGCCGCGCCCCACCTGGCGCGTGGTGTCGCCCGAGGGCGGCCCGGTGCCGCTGAGCAACGGCCTGCAGATCGACACGGCGGCCATGCCCCGCCGCGCACGCGCCGACGGATCGACCTGGATCGTGCCCGGCCTGGGCGTCGACCGCCCTGCCGATCTCGCAGTGCGCCTCACCGACGACCACGCCAAGGCCGCCATCGATGTCGTGCGGCGCCATGCCACGCGCGGCGGCGCGGTGGCGGCTTCGTGCTCGGCGGTGTTCCTGCTGCAGGCGGCGGGCCTGCTGAGCGCGCGCCGCGTCACCACCTCGTGGTGGCTGGCGCCCGAGCTGCGCCGCCTCGAGCCCGGCTGCCATGTCGACGCCGACCGCATGGTGTGCGCCGACGGACCGGTGAGCACGGCGGGTGCGGCCTTTGCGCAGTCGGACCTCATGCTGCACCTGCTGCGCACACGCTTCGGCCCGGCGCTGGCCGAGTCCGTGAGCAAGGTGTTGCTGATCGACGGACGCCAGGCGCAGGCGCCGTTCGTCGTGCCGTCGATGCTGTCCAACGGCAACGAGCTGGTCGCGCGGCTCACGCAACGCATCGAAGCCGCATTGCCCACGCCACCCAGCGTGGCCGCGCTGGCCGAAGAGTTCGCGATGTCGCAGCGCACGCTGGCCCGGCGCGTGCGCGCCGCCACCGGCCTGGGCGCGCTGGCGCTGGTGCAGCGCGTGCGGCTCAACCGGGCCCGCATGCTGATCGAGAGCAGTCGCATGACCATCGACCAGGTCGCGACGCAGGTCGGCTACGAAGACGCCACGGCGCTGCGACGGTTGATGCGCAAGTCGGCCGGGGCGCCGCCAAGCCGCTTCCGGTCGGCCTTGCAGACCGCGTGACGCCGTGGCTGCAGAATGCGCCGTTCCATGACCTCACCGCTTGTCACCGTTCGCCCCGCTACCGCAGCCGACGCGCACACGCTCGCCGCGTTGGCGATCCAGGTCTGGCTCGACACCTACGCCACCGACGGCGTGAACGACCTGCTCGGGCGCTACGTGCTGTCGACCTTCACGCCCGCCGCATTCGCCGGGTGGGCCGAGGCGCCCGATGCCGCGCTGCGGGTGGCGCAGGTCGATGGCCATCTCGTGGGCTACGCGCTGCTGCAGTTCAACGCCGCACAGCCGCTGGCACCGCACTGCGATACGGAGCTGCGCACGCTCTATGTGCAGTCACCGTTCACGCGCAGCGGCGTCGGGTCGGTGCTGCTGCGCGAAGCTCGCAGTGCCGCGCATGCGCGTACGGGCAACGATGGTCTGTGGCTCACGGTGAACGTGAAGAACCAGCGCGCCTGCGCGTTCTACGAGAAGCACGGACTGGCCGTGACCGGGCTGACGCAGTTCGTGCTCGGCGAAGAGCGGCACGACAACCACGTGATGGCCACGCCACCCAACTGATCAGCCCAGCGGCAGCTCGATGCACGCCGCCAGCGGCACCTCCGTGATGCGCTCGCTGCTGGCCACGACGACCGCCCGCCCCGGCTGCGCGATGCGCCGCTCGATCGCCCGCCACAGGCCGTGGATCGAACGCGCATCGAGCGCACCGACCGGGTCGTCGAGCAACACCACGGGCCGTCCTGACGCCAGCGCGGCGGCCAGCCCGACCTTGCGGCGGGAGCCAGTCGACAGCATGAACATCTGCTTTTCCAGATGTGGTGCGAGCGAGAAGGCCTCGACCAGGCGCTGCCATTCGGCCGGATCGAAACCCGCATCGCCCGCGCCCAGCAAGTCGGTGCAGGCCCGCACGCTGAGCTGATCGAAGGCTTCCGACGCCGGCTCGCAGAAGAAGACCTGGCGCCGATAGGCCTCGGGCTCGGCGTCGAGCGCCACGCCGGCCGCATGCAGTTGCCCGGCCGATGCCTGTTGCATGCCTGCCAGCACGCGCAGCAGGGTCGATTTGCCGCTGCCTGTGTCGCCGTACAGCAGCGTCACCCCTTCGCCGATGGAGGCCGACCAGCCATCGGCCAGCGCGGGCTGGTCAGGGTAGGAAAAGTGCAGGTCCCGCACCTGCAGCGAAACCGAGGAAGTCATGGAAAGGCTCATGAACCGGTTGTATCCGAAACGCGAGACGGATCTGCCGTCGGAGCGTCCTGCCTCAATGGGTGGCCGCGTCCAGCGACGAAATCCCCTTCACCCACTCGAACACCGCCGCCACATTCGGATCGTCACGTCGCGCCTGTGGGCACACGAGATAGAACGGCGACCCCTGCAGCACCGGCCCGAAGGGCTGCACGAGGTTGCCCGCGCGCAGTTCATCGGTGATGAGCGCCAGGCCCATCAACGCCACACCTTGCCCCTGCAGCGCGGCCGAGACGGTGTGGGTTTCGTCGGAGAACACGGGGCCGGCCGTCACGTCGAGGCCTGGCACCTGCGCTTCCTGCTGCCACGCGGCCCAGGTGCCCGGCTGGGTCTTGCTGTTCGGTACCGCGAAATGCAGCAGCGTGTGCTTCACGAGGTCGGCCGGGCGGCGCAGCTTGAGCGCGGGGCTGCAGGCCGGTGCGAAGACGGTGTCGAACAGCTTCTCGGCCACGAGGCCCGGCCACTGGCCCTTGCCGTAGCGGATGGCGACGTCGGCCGTGAGGCCGTCGAGCGGCACCGCGTCGTGCGAGGCGTGGATGCGCAGGTCGAGCCGCGGATGCGCCGCGCGCAGCGCCCCGACGCGCGGCAGCAGCCAGCGCGCGGCCACGGCGGGCGTGGTCGACAGCGTGATCGCGCTGCGCTCGGGCGGCGCCCGCAGGCGTGCCACGGCCTGCGCCATGGCCCCGAACGAATCGCTCAGCACCGCCTGCAGTTCGCGGCCTTGCGGCGTCAGCACGAGCTGGCGCGGCTGGCGCACAAACAGCGCCACGCCCAGCGACTCTTCGAGCTGCCGCACCTGGTGGCTGATGGCCGTGGGCGTGACCGACAGCTCGTTCGCCGCGAGCTTGGCGCTGCAATGGCGCGCGGCGGCCTCGAAGGCGCGCAGCGAGGCCAGGGGTGGCAGGGAATGCAGGAGGGCCATGGCGTGTGGAGCTACGGATGGATGAATTGAATTTTCATCAACGCAAAGAAATCGTCGTTTGTCCGGCCCTGGATGCTTGGATAGATTGGGAGCCATGTCAAGCAGACAGCTGAATTCCCTTCATCCAACCGAGGACCACGCCATGACCACCACCACCCTGCTCCACATCGATGCCAGCCCCCGTTCCGGCCGTTCGGGCGCCGTCGTGCACGGCTCGCACTCGCGCCGCCTGAGCCACCACTTCGTCAGCACCTGGCAGGCCGCACGCCCGCACGACGAGGTGATCTACCGCGACTTCGGTACGGCCCCGCCGCAGGCGATAACCGGCGACTGGATCCACAGCGCTTTCACGCGGGCCGAAGCGCGCGAGCCCTGGATGCACGAGGTGCTGGCCGAGAGCGATGCCTTCATTGCTGAGTTGCGCCGCGCCGACGTGATCGTGATGGGCACGCCCATGTACAACTACAGCGCCCCGGCGACCGTGAAGGCGTGGATCGACAACATCGTGCGTGTCGGCGAAACCTTCGACATGGACCCGAGCCTCGACTACCCCTACATCCCGCTGCTGGCCGAGCGCCCGCGCCGCACCGTGCTGCTCACCGCGCACGGCAGCAGCGGCTTCGGGCCGGGCGGCATGCAGGCGCACCTGAATTTCCTGGTGCCGGGAGTGAAGGCCGCGCTGGGCCTGCTCGGGCTGCACGAGGTGCACGACATCGCGGTCGAGCACGCGGAAGACCGCGGCGACCTGCTGGACCGTTCAATGACCGAGGCGCTGTCGGGTATCGAACAACTGGTGCGCGACCTGCAGGCGAAGGTGCAGGTCGGCTGAGTGCGGATCAGCTGCGCAGTTGCTCGCGCAGCTTCTGGCCGATCTCGGGGCGTTCGAGGAACGGGTCGGCCGGGTTGGTGATCGACACGATGTTCTCCATGCGGCTCTTCACGTTGCCCAGCGCCTTGGGGTGGCTGAACACGTAGAACTGGTTGTCGCTGATGGCCTCGAACACCTTGTGCGCCACTTCGGCGGCCGTGATCTTGCCGCTGCTGACCGCCTTGTTGCTCATGGCCTGGCCGATGAGCTGGCTCTTGGTGAGTTCGGAATCCTTCGGCGCGTTCGGGCGGTTGCGCTCGCTGCTCGTGATGCCGGTGGGCACGAAGTACGGGCACAGCAGGCTCGCGCCGATCTGGTCGGTGACCAGGTTCAGGTCCTGGTACATGGTCTCGGTCAGGCTCACGACGGCCGCCTTGGCCGCGTTGTAGATGCCCATGTTGGGCGGCGTGAGCAGGCCCGCCATGCTGGCGGTGTTGGTGATGTGGCCGCGGTACGACGGGTCCTTGGCGGCGGCCTCCAGCATCATCGGCGTGAACAGGCGCACGCCGTGGATCACGCCCCACAGGTCCACGCCCAGCACCCATTCCCAGTCGGCCACGGTGTTTTCCCACACCAGGCCGCCGGCGCCGACGCCCGCGTTGTTGAACACGAAATGCGGCGCGCCGAAGCGCTCGTTGACGGCGGCGGCCAGCGCTTCCATCTCGGCGGCGTTCGACACGTCGACCTTGCGCGCCAGCACCTGGACGCCCAGGGCCTCCATTTCGGCCTTGGCCTTGTCGAGTGCGTCCTGCTGCACATCGACCAGCACGAGGTTCATGCCGCGGGCGGCGCCGATGCGCGCGCATTCGAGGCCGAAGCCCGAACCCGCGCCGGTGAGTACGGCGGTCTTGCCCTTGAAGTCCTGGATCATTTGCCGGTGTCCTTGTTGCGTTGAATGTGTCTGACGTGGAAGTCCGAGCCGCTATTGAAATACGGAACGGCCGCGCGCGCAGTCACGAAGGTGCCCGTTGCACCCGCTTGTCCGGTCAGGCTTCTGCCTTGCGCAGCACGTAGCCGATGCGCGGAAAGTGCACATGCACCGTGCCCGTGCGCTCGCTGCTGCGCTCCAGCGTGTAGTGCGTGCGCGTGGCGGCCACCAGCGTGCCGGGCGTCTCTTCGAGGCCGAAGCTCTCGGCGCGGATGGTGACGGCGCTGCCCAGGGGAATGCCGTGGTCGTCCTGGAAGGTGCTGTCGGTCAGCAGCGTGTGGGGCGCGGCCGCCTTGGCGACGGCGATGGCCTCGTCGCTCGAGAACTTCGACGAACTGCCATGGCCGATGGCCGCGATGCGATCCATCCAGTCGACCACCGCGGGCGTGAGTTCGAGGATGCCCTTCACCGACTCGATGCGCCGCGTGTACCAGAGCGGGTGGTAGGCCGAGAAGTCGGCGATGCACGGCGCCTCGCCCAGCAGGAAGGGCTTGTCGTCGAGCATGTCCGACAGGCGGCGCAGGTACGACTTGTAGGCGCTGGTGGCGTCGGCCGGACGCAGGCGCGTCATGTTGCCGGCGCTCATCTTGCCGCGGTCTTCGCCGAAGGCCTTGGCGGCTTCCGGCGGCGCCTTGGCGAACACCTCGGCCGCGCCCTTCGGCTGCAGATTCCAGGCCATCGCGGCCCAGAACAGCGTGGTGTCGGCCCACTGCGCGAGGATGCGCGACATACCCTTCTCGGGCTCCGGGTAGAGCGTGGGCTCGGGCTGCAGGTGCTCCAGCACGTCGGCGATGAGCGCGCTGTCGCAGTACATGTCGGCGCCGATCTGCAGGAACGGCGTCTTGCGGTAGCCGCCCGTGAGCACCTCGACGTCGGGCTTGGGCATGATCGGCGGGATGAAGACCGACTTCCACGGCAGCTTCTTCGCGCCGAGGATCGTGCGCACCTTTTCGGAGAACGGCGAGGTGGTGTAGTGGTGGAGGATGAGGTCGGCCATGGGGTCTTTCGTGGGGAAGGTGATGAGGCGGGAAACGTCGATCAGGCAATGGCGGCGCTGAATGCTGACTCGTCGGCGTCGTCCTCGGTCTTTTTCTTTGTTTCTCTGGAGGCTGCGGGCCTTCCGAATCGCGTGTCGAATGCGATCTCGGCCTGTTTGCGGATATCGGAGAGGCTGTCGGGCAGGCGGACGACCAGGACCGCCCAGCGTTCCCGGCAGTGCGGAAGACGGTCCACGTTGATGCCGTACGCCTCGTCGCTCTCGGCGAGCCTCAAGCAGACGCCGTAGCGCTGCTCTGAGGAGTTTTTCAGTTTCCGCTCTGCGTGAAGCCGGTCGTGCGCTTCCTTGAACAGGTGGCTTTCCACGCGCCGTTGCACGAAGCGCCCCTCCCCTCGATAAATCGCTCGGCGGCCGTCGGCAAGCCGGAGTCTGGACGGCACGCCTTCCACCGCGCAGGACGAAAAGATCACATAGAACCCCGGTCCAGTGGGCAGCGCCTCCAGCGAAGCGACATCCGTGATCTCGTGAAGTGATGCACCACGCGTCTTCTCGGGCAGTTCCAAGAAATCGCCGGAAATGAGTTCGTTGAAATAGCGCCCGAATTCGGCCTGAATGTCCGCTCGGACGCCGGCCAAGGCCTCCTCGACGGCCTTATTCATGTTCTTGATCTTCAGCATCGCAGTACGTCGTGTGTCATGCAGGCTGCGCCCGCTGGATGATCGAATCGAAATCGGTGCCCGCGCCCAGCGTGCCGAAGGCCTGGCCCCAGTCGCCGCCCAGGCGCGAGGCACAGAAGGCGTCGGCCACCGCGGCCGGAGCAGTCTGCACCAGCAAGGCGGCCTGCACGGCCAGCGCCACGTCCTGCGCGAGGCAACGTGCCTCGGTCTCTGAGGCCATGGCCTCGATGCGCGCGGGCAAGGCGTCGGCCAGGCGGTCGAGCGCGGCTTGCTGGCCGCGCGCCGGAGCCAGCTCGTGCGCCAGCGCGGCGACGGCATCGCCCTTGCGCAGGCCGCGCAGCAGGTCGAGCGCCATGATGTTGCCCGCGCCTTCCCAGATCGAGTTGAGCGGCATCTCGCGGTAGATGCGCGCCATGATGCCCTCGCCGCCCTCCTCCACGTAACCGTTGCCGCCCAGGCACTCCATCGCCTCCTGTGCGAAGGGGCTGCCGCGCTTGCAGATCCAGAACTTGGCGACCGGCGTGAGCAGGCGCGCCATCAGGCTTTCGTGGGCGTCGGCCTGACGATCAAAAGCCCGCGCGAGGCGCATCGCCAGGGCCGTGGCGGCCTCGCTTTCGAGCGCAAGGTCGGCAAGTACGTTCTTCATGAGCGGCTGTTCCACCAGCGGCTTGCCGAAGGCGTTGCGCTGCGCCGTGTGGTTCATCGCGATGCCCAGCGCCTGCCGCATCAGGCCGGCGGTGCCCAGCGAGCAGTCGAGCCGCGTCATCGTGCCCATCTCGAGGATCTGCGGAATGCCGCGGCCCTCCTCGCCCACGAGCCAGGCGCTGGCGCCGTGGAACTCGACCTCGGAACTGGCGTTGGCCTTGTTGCCGAGCTTGTCCTTCAGGCGCTGGATGTGGATGGCATTGCGCGTGCCATCGGGCAGCACGCGCGGCAGGAAGAAGCACGACAGCCCCGCCGGCGCTTGCGCCAGGATCAGGAAGGCGTCGCACATCGGCGCCGAGAAGAACCACTTGTGGCCGGTGATGGCGTAGCGCTCGCCCCAGGTGTCGCTGCCGTCCCGAACGGCCTGCGTGGTGTTCGCTCGCACGTCGGAGCCGCCCTGCTTCTCCGTCATGCCCATGCCCATGGTCACGCCGGGCTTGTCGTGCAGCGGCTTGAGCGCGGGGTCGTACCAGAGGCTGGCGAGCTTCGGGCCCCAGTCGCCGTAGACGCCCGCGTTGCCGCGCAGCGCAGGCGTGACCGCGTAGGTCATGGAGATCGGGCACAGGATGGACGGTTCCAGCTCGGTGAAGAGCATGAAGCCCGCCGCGCGCAGCACATGCGGCGAGGCGGACGTTCCGGTCCAGGGCGTACCGTGCAGGCCCGCACCCACGGCCGCCTGCATCAGCGCGTGGTAGCTCGGATGAAACTCCACCTCGTCGATGCGCCGACCGAAGCGGTCGTGCGTGTGCAGCTGCGGCGTGTGGATGTTGGCCAGCCGCGCATGCGTCTGCATGGCGGCCGAGCCGAGGGTCTCGCCCAGCTCATGCAGCTGCGTGGTCTGCAGCGCGGGCGCATTGAACTTCAGCGCATCGCGCAGGGGGCGGTTGGTGTCGAAGAGGTTGTAGTCGACCAGCGGCGCGGGCTGGTTGAAGACCTCGTGTGTCGTGTCCATGACCGGCCTCCTTGCCGTGCGTTTCAGAACATCAGATCAACTTCACCAGCTGTTTGCCGAAATTCTTGCCCTTCAGCAAACCCAGGAAGGCTTCAGGGGCGGCTTCGATGCCCTGCGCGATCGACTCGCGCGGCTTGAGCTTGCCCGTGCCCACCAGCGTGCCGAGTTCGGTCAGCGCTTCGGGCCAGACTTCCATGTGCTCGCTGACGATGAAGCCCTCGATCTTCATGCGGTTGATGAGGATCAGCGCCGGGTTTGCCAGCGGCAGCGGCGCACCGTCGTAGCCCGCGATCATTCCGCACAGTGCCACGCGCGCGAAGGCGTTGGCGCGCAGCAGCACGGCGTCGAAGATGTAGCCGCCGACGTTCTCGAAGTAACCGTCGATGCCGTTCGGGCAGGCTTCCTTGAGCGCGGAGCTCATGGTCTTCACGTCGGGGTGCTGGCGGTAGTCGATGCAGGCGTCGAAGCCGAGTTCGTCGGTCACGTACTTGCACTTGTCCGGGCCGCCGGCAATGCCGACCACGCGGCAGCCGCGCGCCTTGGCCAATGCGCCGAAGGCGCTGCCCACGGCGCCGCTGGCGGCGGTGATGACCACGGTTTCACCGGCCTTGGGCGCGATGATCTTCACGAGGCCGTACCAGGCCGTCACGCCGGGCATGCCGACCGCGCCGAGGTAGTGCGACAGCGGCACGTGCGTGGTGTCGACCTTCTTCAGCGCACCGGGCTGCGAGGCATCGACCACGCTGTATTCCTGCCAGCCGCCGAAGCCGACGACCTTGTCGCCCACGGCGTACTTGGGGTGCTTGCTCTCGACCACCTCGCCCACCGTGCCACCCTGCATCACCTGGCCCAGCGGCTGCGGCTGGGCGTAGCTCTTCGAGTCGTTCATGCGACCGCGCATGTAGGGGTCGAGGCTCATGAAGTGGTGGCGCACCAGCACCTGGTTGTCCTGGAGCGCGGGCGTCTCGGTGGTGACGAGCTTGAAGTTGCTCGCGACGGCTTCGCCCTCGGGGCGGTTGTCGAGGATCTGTTGCTTGTTGACGGGCATGGGAATCTCCTGGCGGATGTCGGGGGAATCAATCGGTCGAAGGCGGACGCATGGCGTTGGCGCTCGCGGGGCCGGTCGGCAGCCGGCGCTTCACGTACTTGAAGGTGCCGGTGGCATGGGCGCACACGCGCTCCTGCTCGTCGTAGATCTTGGCTTCGGTAAAAGCCAGCGTCGCCGTGCGATGCAGCAGCGTGCCGCGCGCGTGCAGCGGGCCCACCGATGGCTGCATGAAGCTGGTCTTCATCTCGATGGTGACCACGCCGGTCTCGGGCGACACGCTGCGCGCCGCTGCCGCCATGGTGATGTCGAGCAGCGTCATGCAGGCGCCGCCGTGCGTCACGTCGAAGGTGTTCAAGTGCTCGGGCTTGGCCGTGTACAGGATCTCCGACTCGCCGCCCTCGAACCTCGTGAGCTCGAAGCCGAGGTGGCGCGCGAACGGAATCTGGGTCGTGTACGAGCGGATGTTGATGTCGCTGGACGTCGCGGGCGAATCGGACATGTCAGGCCGCACCAAGAACCACGCTCACGCCGCCGTCCACCGCCATCCACTGGCCGGTGATGTGCTTGCCGGCATCGCTCGCGTACAGCAGCGTCAGGCCCTTCAGGTCTTCGTCGTCGCCCAGGCGGCCCAGCGGCGCCGACTCGGCCATGTGCTCCTCGCCCAGCGTCTTGATGAGGCCGGCCGCCATCTTCGTCATGAAGAAGCCCGGGCAGATCGCGTTGACGTTGATGTTGTACTTGCCCCATTCGGCGGCCAGCGTGCGCGTGAAGCCGATCACCGCGGTCTTCGAGGTGTTGTAGGCCAGCGTCTGCATGCCGGGCGGGTTGCCGTTCAGGCCCGCGATCGAGGCGATGTTGATGATGCGCCCGCGCTTCTTCGGGATCATGTAGCCGTTGGCGATCTGCTGCGACAGGATGAAATAGCCGCGCACGTTCAGGTTCATCACCTTGTCCCAGGCCTCGACCGGGTGACTCTCGGCGGGCGAACCCCAGCTCGCGCCGGCGTTGTTGATGAGGATGTCGACGCCGCCCATGCGCTGCAGCGTCTCGTCGGCCAGGCGGCGGGTGTCTTCTTCCTTCGAGCAGTCGGCGGCGATCCAGCGCGCGTCGATGCCGGCGGCCTGCAGCTCGGCGGCGGCTTGCTCCAGGTCTTCGGCCTTGCGCGAACTCAGCATGATCTTCGCGCCGGCTTCGCCCAGCGCATGGGCCATCTGCAGGCCCAGGCCGCGCGAGCCGCCAGTGATGAGGGCGGTCTGGCCCGTGAGGTCGAACAGTTGTTGAGTGGTGCGGACGGTCATGCGGTGTCTCCGGTATGAAGGGGAAATGTTGTCGAGGTCAGCGCACAGCGCTCAGAGCTCGTAGTCCATGCACTGGCGCTCTTCGCGCACGGCGCCCATGAAAGGCTTGAGCGCCACATGCTGCGGATGGTCCGCATAGGCCGCCAGCGCGGCGGCGTCGGTGAATTCCGAATTGAGGATCAGGTCGTAGGTGGCCTCGAGCCCGGGCTGGGCAATGGCCACCTCGAAGCGGTGCGTGCCGGGCGAAAGCCTGGCGCAGGCATCGAGCAGCGCTTTGGCCTTCAACAGGTTGGTCGCCTTGTCGGCGCCCTCGGCGTGTTCCTTGAACTTCCACATCACGATGTGCTTGAGCATGATCAGGTCCTTGCCTTGTTCTTCACTTGAGCCGCGAACGCACGTAGATGAGCACGATGCCCACCGCGGCGATCACGCCGCCGGGCACGGCCATCGACCAGCCGAGGGCGGGCTCGGTGCGGCCCGTGGCGATGCCCAGGATCACGAGGAACAGGCCGCCGTAGATCAGGATCCAGATCCACTTCTCGAGCCGCGCATGCGGCTTGGGTGGCTTCGGCGGTTGGGCGACGGGTGGGGGTGAGTTCGGGGCGGCGTTGGCCATTGTCAGAAAGCGTCCTCGGGCAAAGCGGTACAGGTCGGGTCACGGGTTTCGACCACCTGGAGCCAGGCACCGATTTTCGGCAGCTCGTAGTGGAAGAAATAGTCCGTGGCGCCGATCTTGCCAGCTGTTACCGCCCTCGCCTTCTGCGCGTCGATTTCCAGGGCTCGCACGGCCACGTCCAGCCAGAGCCAGGCCAGCACCGTGTGGCCGAAGGCCTGCATGTAAGGCACCGCGTTGGCCAGCGCGTCGGCCGGATCGCCGGTGGACCAGGCGGCCTCCGTGGCGCTGCCGATGCGCTGCAGCGCGGCGCCCAGCGCCTTGGCGTGCGGCGCCAGTGCGGGCACCTTGGCGGCGCGGCCGATGGTGTCGGTGACGCGGCCGGCCAGCAGTTGCAGGCCGCGGCCCTTTTCCATCAGCACCTTGCGGCCCAGCAGGTCGGCCGCCTGGATGCCGTGCGTGCCCTCGTGGATCATGTTCAGGCGGTTGTCGCGCCAGTACTGCTCCACCGGGAAATCGCGCGTGTAGCCGTAGCCGCCGTGCACCTGGATCGCCAGCGAATTGGCCTCCAGGCACCACTCGCTGGGCCAGCTCTTGGCGATGGGCGTGAGCACCTCCAGCAGCAGGCGGGCGTCGTCGGCCTGCTCGGCGTTGCCGGTCTTCTGCGTGTCGACCAGGCGGGCGCAGTACAGCTCCAGCGCCAGCGCGCCCTCGCAGTACGCCTTCTGGGCCAGCAGCATGCGGCGCACGTCGGCGTGCTCGATGATGCGCACCTGCGGCGCGGCCGAATCCTTGACCACGGCGGCGCCGGCGGCCTCGGGCTTCTTCACCAGCCGGCCCTGCGGACGGCTCTTGGCGTAGTCGAGCGAGGCGTAGTAGCCCGCCATGCCGAGCATGGTGGCGGCCGTGCCGACGCCGATGCGGGCCTCGTTCATCATGTGGAACATGCAGTGCAGGCCCTTGCCGGGCGCGCCGACCAGGTAGCCCACCGCGCCGGCCTTGCCGCCGACCGGGTACTTGCCCTCGCCGAAGTTCAGCAGCGTGTTGGTGGTGCCGCGCCAGCCCAGCTTGTGGTTCAGGCCGGCCAGCGCCACGTCGTTGCGCTCGCCTGTGAGTTGGCCCTGCGTGTCGACCATGCGCTTGGGCACGATGAACAGCGAGATGCCGCGCGTGCCCGGCACCAGCTTGCCGTTCTCGTCGGGGATCTTGGCCAGCACGATGTGCACGATGTTCTCGGTCAGCTCGTGGTCGCCGGACGAGATCCACATCTTGTTGCCGGTGAGGCGGTAGCGCGGGCCCAGCGGGTCGTCCTGGAAGTCGGCGCCGTCGGGCACGGCGCGGGTGGACACGTCGCTCAGCGACGAGCCGGCCTGCGGCTCCGACAGGCACATGGTGCCCGCCCAGCGGCCCGAGAACTCGTTCTTGGCGAACACCTCTTTCTGCATCTCGGTGCCGTGCACCATGAGCAGGTTGGCGTTGCCGCTGGTGAGCATGTTCGAGCCGATGCTCACCGACGCCATTGCGAAGAAGCTGTTGGCGGCGGCCTGCACCGTGTAGGGCAGCTGCATGCCGCCGATCTCGTAGTCTTGCGCGGCACTCATCATCCCGGACTCGACGAAGGCCTTGTGCGCGTCGTGCGTGGCCTGCGGCAGGATGACTTTCTCGCCGTCGAAATGCGGCTCCTGCGTGTCGACCGTGCGGTTGAACGGCGCGTATTTTTCGCGCGCGATGCGCTCGCAGGTGTCGAGCACGGCGTCGAAGGTCTCGCGCGAGTGGTCGGCAAAACGCTCGCTCTGGTTGAGCTTCTCGGCATCGAGCCAGTCGTAAAGCAGAAAGTCGAGGGTGGGACGCAGGCTCATGGTGATGTCTTCTTCAGGCTACGACTTCGCGGGTGACGAAGTCTTCTTCGGGGAGTCGGGCAGCGTGGCGATGGTGCCCTGCGCCAGCGCACAGAGCTTCTCGGTGCCGTCGTCGGCCACCGCCACCACCTCGCAGGTACACACGGCCTGCGAGCTGCCGGTATGGACGGCCCTGGCGCGCGCGATCAGCCGCTGGCCGATGGCGGGCCGCACATAGTTGATCTTGAATTCGGAGGTCACGACCGGCACGCGCAAGGCGCTGCCGCCGGCAAAGGTCAGTACGTTGTCGGCCATGTAGCTCACGATGCCGCCATGGGCGAAACCGTGTTGCTGCTTCAGCTGCGCGGTGAGCGGCAGCTGAAGCTCTGCATGGCCCGGCGCGAGTGCGTGCAGCTCGGCGCCGATCAACACACTGAAGGGCTGCGCAGCGAGCACGCTGCGCCCATATTCCAGGACAGCCAGGACGGCTTCGGGCGAGACCTCCTGGTCAATGCCCAAGCCGGACATGGTTACAGAACCTCGAACACGCCCGCGGCGCCCATGCCGCCGCCGATGCACATCGTGACCACGACCTTCTTGGCGCCGCGGCGCTTGCCTTCGATGAGCGCATGGCCCGTGAGGCGCTGGCCGCTCACGCCGTAGGGGTGGCCCACGGCGATGGCGCCGCCGTTCACGTTCAGGCGGTCGCCCGGGATGCCGAGCTTGTCGCGGCAGTAGATGACCTGCACGGCGAAGGCTTCGTTCAGTTCCCACAGGTCGATGTCGTTGACCGTGAGGCCCAGGCGCTTGAGCACCTTCGGGATGGCGAAGACCGGGCCGATGCCCATTTCGTCGGGCTCGCAGCCGGCCACGGCGAAGCCGAGGAAACGGCCCAGGGGCTTCAGGCCCTTCTGCTGCGCGTACTTCTCGTCGACCACCACGCAGGCGCCGCCGCCGTCGGAGAACTGGCTGGCATTGCCGGCCGAGATCACGCCGCCAGGGATGGCCGGACGGATGCCGCTGATGCCTTCCTTGGTGGTGCCGGCGCGGATGCCTTCGTCGTTCTCGACAGTGACTTCCTTGGTGCGCAGGCCCATCACGGGGTCGGCCACGCCGGCCAGCACGGTGATGGGAGCGATTTCCGCCTTGAACAGGCCCGCCTCGAGCGCGGCGGTGGCGCGTTGCTGGCTCTGTGCGCCGTACTCGTCCATGGCCTCGCGGCTGATGTTGTAGCGCTTGGCGACCTGCTCGGCCGTCTGCAGCATGTTCCAGTAGATCTCGGGCTTGTGTTTCACGAGCCAGGGGTCGGCCAGCATGTGCTTGTTGGCTTCGTTCTGCACGCACGAGATGCTCTCGACGCCGCCGGCCACGTACACGTCGCCCTCACCCGCGATGATGCGCTGGGCGGCGGTGGCGATGGTCTGCAGGCCCGAGGAGCAGAAACGGTTGATCGTCATGCCCGAGGTCGTGATCGGCAGGCCGGCGCGCAGCGCGATCTGGCGTGCGATGTTGGAGCCGGTCGCGCCTTCAGGCGTGGCGCAGCCCATGATGACGTCGTCGACCGCCGCGGGATCGATGCCGGCGCGCTGCACCGCGTGCTGCACGGCATGGCCGCCCAGCGTGGCGCCGTGCGTCATGTTGAAGGCACCCTTCCAGCTCTTCGCGAGCGGCGTGCGGGCAGTGGAAACGATGACGGCGCTGGTCATGGTGAGGTCCTTTGAAGATGGAAGGGAAAACGGGGGGTCATTGCGCCGGCGCAGCGGAGGTGTTGCGCAGGAGCTGGTGATAGAAGCCGATCATCTCGCCGTAGTTCGAGATCGACAGTCGTTCGTTGTTGCCATGAAAGCGCGCCAGGTCCTCGCTCTTCACGCGGAACGGCGAGAAGCGGAAGACGGCATCGCTCACGAGGCTGAAGTGACGCGAATCGGTGGCGGCGGTCATGAGGCCGGGCGCCACCACGGCGTCGGGGAAGCTCTGGCGCACGGCCTGCTGGATCGCGCGGTAGCCGGTGCTGTCGGTGGGCGACACCGGCGAGGGCTCCGAGTTGCCGGGGTACGGCTTGATCTTGATGTCGTCGTCGCCCAGCGCCTTGCGCAGGTGCGCCTCGACGCTGGCGAGCGTGTCGCCGGGCAGCACGCGGAAGTTGACGGCAGCCTCGGCGCGGCCGGGCAGCACGTTGTCCTTGTTGCCGGCGCGCACGATGGTCAGTGCGGTGGTGGTGCGCAGCATGGCGTTGCTGCTCGGGCTCTTCTCGAGTTGGCCGCGCACCAGCGGCTCGGTGAGCCACAGGTTCGACAGCATGACGCGGTTGACGCCGCTCATCTCGGGCGCGAGCGCGCCGAACATCTGCCCCGCCACGCCCTGGATGCCGCCGGGCATCGGGGTCGCTTCGAGCCGCGCGAGCGCAGCGCTCATGCGGCCGATGGCGCTCTTTTGCGGCGGCATCGACGAATGGCCGGGCGCGGTATCGAGCGACAGGAAGAAGGTGCCGTAGCCCTTCTCCGCCAGGCCGATCAGCGCCGCGGGCTTGCTCAGGCCGGGCAGCACGCCGTCGAGCACGAGCAGGCCTTCGTCGAGCACCCAGTCGAGCTTCACGCCGCGCGACTTGAGCAGTTCGGCGATGGGTTGCGCGCCGCGCAGGCCGCTCACCTCTTCGTCGTCGCCCATCACGAGGTAGACCGTCTGCTTCGGCTGGAAGCCGCTGCCGATGAGCAGCTCGATGGCTTCCATCTGCGCGAACAGGTTGCCCTTGTTGTCGAGCGCGCCGCGGCCCCACACGAAGCCGTCCTTGATCTCACCCGCGAAGGGATCGACCGACCAGGCCTTTTCGGTACCGGGCGCGATGGGCACCATGTCCTGGTGCGCCATCAACGCGACGGGCTTGGCCTGGGCGTCGGTGCCGGTCCAGGTGTAGAGCAAGGCCTTCTGGCCCACCACTTCCTTCTTGAGGGTGGCGTGGACCTTCGGGTACTGCTGCGCCAGGTAGGCGTGCAGCTTGTCGAACTCGGCCAGGTTGGCGGCCGGATCGTCCAGGCTCGACACCGTGCGGATCGGGATCGCGCCGGCCAGCCGTTTCGCGGCGGCCTGCAGGTCGATCTCGAGCTTCGGTGCGGGCGCCACCGCGAGCTGTTGCGAGGGCGTGGTCCAGGTCTTGACCGCCACGGCCGCCACCAGTGCCAGGAGCACCAGCAGCAGCCCGAGAAAGATGCGTTTCAACATGGGCGGTCTTGACCTCTACAGCGCGGTGTGGGCTCGGTTCCGATGGCTCAGCTGAAGGACTTGCCTTCGGCCACCAGCTTCTGGATCAGCGGTGCGGGCTGCCAGAACTCGGCGTCGTCGCGCGGGTTCTGGGCAAAGCGCTTCATCGTCTCGGCCACGTTGTACAGGCCGACCTGCGAGGCGTAGTGCATCGGGCCACCGCGGTAGATCGGGAAGCCGTAGCCGGTGAGGTACACCATGTCGATGTCGCCCGACTTGGAGGCAATGCCGTCTTCCAGGATGTGTGCGCCTTCGTTGACCAGGGCGAACACGAGGCGTTGCACGATTTCCGTGTCGGAGATCTTGCGCGGCGTGATGCCCAGTTCCTTGCGGTGGTCCTCGATCATCTTGTTGACGAGTTCCGACGGAATGGCGTCGCGCTTGCCGGCCTGGTAGTCGTACCACCCTGCCCCGGTCTTCTGACCGAAGCGGCCCAGTTCGCACAGCTTGTCGGCGGTGCGGCTGTACTTCATGTCGGCACGCTCGACGGCGCGGCGCTTGCGGATGGCCCAGCCGATGTCGTTGCCGGCCAGGTCGCCCATGCGGAACGGACCCATGGCAAAGCCGAACTTCTCGATGGCCTTGTCGACCTGCTGCGGCGTGGCGCCTTCGTCCAGCAGGAAGCCGGCCTGGCGGCTGTACTGCTCGATCATGCGGTTGCCGATGAAGCCGTCGCACACGCCCGACACGACCGAGGTCTTCTTGATCTTCTTGCCGATGGCCATGACCGTGGCGAGCACGTCCTTGCCGGTGGCCTTGCCGCGCACCACTTCCAGCAGCTTCATGACGTTGGCCGGGCTGAAGAAGTGCATGCCGACCACGTCTTGCGGACGGTCGGTGAACGAAGCGATCTTGTCGACGTCCAGCGTCGAGGTGTTCGAGGCCAGGATGGCGCCCTTCTTGGCGACGCGGTCGAGTTCCTTGAAGACCTTTTCCTTGACGCCGATTTCCTCGAACACCGCTTCGATGATGAGGTCGGCGTCCTTCAGGTCGTCGTAGCTCAGCGTGGTGCTCAGAAGCGCCATGCGCTGCTCGTACTTGTCCTGCTTGAGCTTGCCCTTCTTGACCTGGGCTTCGTAGTTCTTCTTGATGGTGGCAATGCCGCGGTCGAGCGCCTCCTGCTTCATCTCGAGGATCTTGACGGGGATGCCCGCGTTCAGGAAGTTCATCGAGATGCCGCCACCCATGGTGCCGGCACCGATCACGCCCACGGCCTTGATTTCGCGCTTGGGCGTGTCTTCGGGCACATCGGGGATCTTCGAGGCAGCGCGCTCGGCCATGAACAGGTGGCGCAGGGCCAGCGATTCGGGCGTGAACATCAGCGCGGTGAACAGGCGCCGCTCTTCGGCCATGCCGTCGTCGAACTTCATCTTCGTCGCGGCCTGCACGGCGTCGACGCACATCAGCGGCGCGGGGTAGTTCTTCGACATGCCACCGACCATGTTCTTCGCGAACTGGAAGTAGGCATCGCCCTGCGGGTGCTTGCACGGCAGGTTACGCACCAGCGGCAGCTCGCCGCCCTTGGCTGCAACCGACTTGGCGAACTCGACGGCTTCGTCGAACACCGACTCGGCCGAGGCGGCCAGCTTGTCGAACAGCTTCTGGCCCGGCAGGCTGGCGAGCAGTTCGCTCTTCACCGGCTCGCCGCTGACGATCATGTTCAGGGCGGTTTCCACGCCGATCACGCGCGGCAGGCGCTGCGTGCCGCCGGCGCCCGGCAGCAGGCCGAGCTTGACTTCAGGCAGTGCCACGCTGGTGCCGGGAGCCGCCACGCGGTAGTGGCAACCGAGCGCCAGCTCGAGGCCGCCACCCATGCACACCGAATGGATCGCCGCCACGACGGGCTTGGGCGAGGCTTCGAGCGAGAGGATCACGCTCAGCAGGTTGGGTTCCTGCAGCGCCTTGGGCGTGCCGAATTCCTTGATGTCCGCACCGCCCGAGAACGCCTTGCCGGCGCCGGTGATGACGATGGCCTTGACGGCGCCGTCGGCGTTGGCCTTCGACAGGCCATCGGTGATGCCGATGCGGGTCGAGAAACCGAGACCGTTGACCGGAGGGTTGGTCAGGGTGATCACGGCGACATCGCCGAGCACTTTGTATTCAGCCGTCATGCTGCGTTCCTTGGTGGATGAAGAAAAAGAAGAAAAAGCACGAGTGTTCTTTTCCGAACGATTCTAGACTTTTGTCGCGACGCAACAATGGCGCGCAGTCGCTGTCGAGACATGGGGAATTCGGGGAAAACCCGAATCCCCCGAAGTATCAAACTTCCAGCCACTCCTTGCGAGTGGTGGCATCGGCGCGCAGGCTGTCGGGCGTGCCGTCGAACACGATGCTGCCGTGGCCCATGACGAGCGCACGGTCGGAAATCTGCATCGCGATAGTGAGCTTCTGCTCGATCAGCAGCACCGAGAGGCCCTTGTCTTTCAGCGTGCGCAGGTACTGCCCCACCAGCTCCACGATCTTGGGCGCCAGGCCTTCGGTCGGCTCGTCGATGATGATGAGGTCGGGGTCGCCCATGAGCGTGCGGCACAGCGTGAGCATCTGCTGCTCGCCGCCCGAGAGCACGCCGGCCTCGGTGTGCTGGCGCTCCTTCAGGCGCGGGAACATGCCGTACATGTCGTCGAACGACCAGCGGCTGTCCTTGCCCGAGCCCTTCTGCCCCAGCAGCAGGTTCTGGTGCACCGTGAGCTTGGGAAACACGTCGCGGTTTTCAGGCACGTAGCCGACGCCCAGATGGGCGATCTCGTAGGCCTTCTTGCGCAGGATGTCCTGCCCCTTCCATTGCAGCGTGCCCTCCGCATGCACCAGGCCCATGATGGCCTTGGCGGTGGTCGAACGGCCCGAACCGTTGCGCCCCAGCAGGGCCACGATCTCGCCGGGCTGGACGTCGAAGGAAACGCCATGCAGCACATGGCTCTTGCCGTAGTAGGCGTGGATATCGTGAAGCTTCAGCATGGTGTTCCGTCAGTGTCCCGCGCCCTGCGCATCCGCCACGGCCGAGCCGAGGTAAGCCTCCTGCACACGCGCATTGGCGCGCACGGCGGCCGGCGTGTCGAAGGCGATGACTTCGCCGTAGACCACCACGGCGATCTTGTCGGCCAGCCCGAAGACCACGCCCATGTCGTGCTCCACGGTCAGCAGCGTCTTGCCGATGGTCACGTGCTTGATGAGCGAGATGAAGTGCGAGGTCTCGGTCTTGCTCATGCCCGCGGTCGGTTCGTCCAGCAGGATCACGCCGGCGCCTCCGGCGATCGTCACGCCGATCTCGAGCGCACGCTGTTCGGCATAGGTGAGGTTCACCGCATGCACGTCGCGCTTGCGCTCCAGGCCGATCTGCTTGAGGAGCTCCTCTGTGCGCGCGTTGGCGTCGTCCAGGTTCGAGAGAAAGCGCAGGAAGGTGTACTTGTAGCCCAGGCTCCACAGCACGCCGCAGCGCAGATTCTCGAAGACGCTGAGCTTCGGGAAGATGTTGGTGATCTGGAAGCTGCGCGACAGCCCCAGGCGGTTGATCTCGTAGGGCTTCTTGCCGTCGATGCGCTGGCCGTTGAGCAGCACCTCGCCGCTGGTGGGCGTGAGCCGCCCGCTGATCAGGTTGAACAGCGTCGACTTGCCCGCGCCGTTCGGTCCGATCACGGCGATGCGCTCGCCGGCTTTCACCGCCAGATCCACGCCGCGGATGATCTCGGTCTTGCCGAAATTCTTGCGCAGCGCCTTCAGTTCCAGTGCGTATTGCGCGCTCATTTACGCAGCCTCCCGACGTTTGATTTCTGCTTCGATTTCTTCCTGCGCGTGACCCCAGACCCGCACGAAGCGGCGGCGGGCCACTTCGAGCAGGCCCAGGCCGACGGCCAGGATCGCGATGGCGCCGAGCCAGCTGCTCATGCCCGCGGTGTTCAGCGTGGCGCCGAAGAACTTCAGCTCCGGACCCATCGCTGCGTTGAGCTGGATGTGATAGATCATCTCGATCAGCGCGGCGGCGCCAACCACCACCGGCACCACGGCCACGGCAAGCGCGGCGTAAAGGCCCCAGAAGCGGTTGAACTTGCCGAACTTGGCGACGCGCAGGTTCATCATGACCAGGCTGGCAATGCCGCCCGGGGCGAACATCACCATGAACACGAACACCAGCCCGAAGTACAGCTGCCAGGCCTTCGACAGTTCGGACAGCAGGATCGATGCGAACACCAGCAGCACCGCGCCGATGATCGGGCCGAAGAAGAACACCGCGCCGCCCAGGAAGGTGAACAGCAGGTAGCCGCCCGAGCGGATGGCGTTCAGGCTGTCGGCCGCGTTCACGATCTCGAAGTTGATCGAGGCCAGGCCACCGCCGATGCCGGCGAAGAAGCCCGCGATGATGAACGCGAAGTAGCGCACACGCTGCGTGTTGTAGCCGATGAACTCCACGCGCTCCGGGTTGTCGCGCACCGCGTTCAGCATGCGGCCCAGCGGCGTGCCCGTGAAGGCATACATCAGCGCGGTGCACACGAAGCAGTACACGGCGATCAGGTAGTACACCTGGATCTGCGCACCGAAGTTGAAGCCGAAGAAGGTCGAGCCGTACACGCGGTCGGTGGTGATGCCGCCCTCGCCGCCGAAGAAGCTCGGGAACATCAACGCCATCGAGGCCACCAGTTCGCCGATGCCCATGGTGATCATGGCGAAGGTGGTGCCCGCCTTCTTGGTCGTCACGTAGCCGAGCAGGATGGCGAAGAACATGCCCGCGAGGCCGCCGACGAGCGGGATGGCCACCAGCGGAACGCCCTTCATGTTCATCACATGGATGGCGATGAACGAGCCCAGGCCCGTGTAGACGGCATGGCCGAAGCTCAGCATGCCGCCCTGCCCCAGCAGGATGTTGTAGCTCAGGCAGATGATGATGAGGTAGCCCATCTGCGAAAGCATCGTCAGCGCCAGACTGCTCTTGAACAGCATCGGCGAAACGATCAGCACCAGCGCGAACAGCGCCCAGATCAGGTAGCGCCCGATGTTCCAGGGCTTGAAGCGGTAGTACCGCGTCGCGGTCGGTGAAGTGGTGGTTGCGGTGGTCATGGTGTCAGTCCTCCCGTGTGCCCAGAAGACCCTTGGGCCGGAAGATGAGGATCAGCACGAGGAACAGGTACGGCAGGATGGGCGCCACCTGCGAGATCGTGAGCTTGAGCAGCTCGTAGCCGAAGGTCTGGTCGGTCACGGTCATGCCCAATGCCTGCAGGCCGGTGGCCAGCGACTGGTCGAGCGCCACGGCGAAGGTCTGGATGATGCCGATCAGCAGCGAGGCCAGGAAGGCGCCCGCCAGCGAGCCCATGCCGCCGACCACCACCACCACGAAGATGATGGTGCCGACCGAGCCGGCCATGGCCGGCTCCGTGACATAGGTGTTGCCGCCGATCACGCCCGCCAGGCCGGCCAGTGCGGCGCCGCCGCCGAACACCAGCATGAACACGCGCGGCACGTTGTGGCCGAGCGCCTCGACCATGTCGGGATGCTTCAGCGCCGCCTGGATCACCAGGCCGATGCGGGTGCGCGTGAGCAGCAGCCACACGGACAGCAGCATCAGCAGCGCGACCAGCATGATGAAGGAGCGCGACTTGGGGAACTGGGTGCCGTAGAGCGTGAAGAGCGGCCCCTGCAGCGCTTCGGGCAGGCCGTAGGGCACCGTGGAGCGGCCCCAGACCAGCTGGACCAGTTCGAGGATGAGGTACGAGAGGCCGAAGGTCACCAGCAGCTCGGGCACGTGGCCGAACTTGTGGACCCGGCGCAGGCTGTAGCGTTCGAAGGCGGCACCCAGTGCACCCACCAGCAGCGGCGAGAGAAAGAGCGCGGGCCAGAAGCCGACGATGCCCGACAGGGTGTAGGCGAAATAGGCGCCCAACATGTAGAAGCTGGCGTGTGCGAAGTTGAGCACACCCATCATGCTGAAGATCAGCGTAAGGCCAGAGCTCAGCATGAACAACAGCAGGCCGTAGCTGACGCCGTTGAGCAGTGAGATGACGAAGAATTCGACGTTCATCGGTCTTCCGTGTCGGTTGAAAAAGAAAGAGGCCCGAGTGTTGAAGTCGGGCCTCGACCGGTCAGTGGGTGATCAGCAGGCGATCAGGAGGCGCCGCCGGGTCGCTTCATCTGGCACGAGGTGGGCGTGCTCGAGACGTAGGGCTCGTAGTACTTGACCGGTGCCAGCGTGTAGCCGGTGTTTTCCGGGCTGTACGGGTTCTTCGCGTCGGCCTTCTGCCAGCGCGTGATCCACAGGCCCTGCTGCAGCTGGTGGTCGGTCTTGCGCATCTCGACGTCGCCGTTGAAGCTCTTGAACTTCATGCCTTCCATCGCGGCCGCGACCTTCACGGGGTCGGTCGACTTGGTGCGCACGAAGGCTTCGGCGAGCATCGCGTACACGGTGTATGGCGAGGTCGTGTACAGGTCTTCGTTGAAGCGCTTCTTGAACTCGCCCATCATCGGTGCGATCGGACCCGGCGCGTTGTAGTGGCTGTAGCCCACCATGTAGACCTTGCCGTCGGAGGCCGCACCCATGGCGGTCGGCGTGCCGTTGGTCACGGCGTAGTAGGTGTAGAACTTGACGTTCAGGCCCGAGTCGTTGGCCGACTTGATGAGCAGCGCCAGGTCGGAGCCCCAGTTGCCGGTGATGACGGTGTCGGCGCCCGAGGCCTTGATCTTGGCGATGTAGGGGGCGAAGTCGCGCACCTGGGCCAGCGGGTGCAGGTCGTCGCCGACGATCTGCACATCGGGGCGCTTGCTCTTGAGGTTTTCCTTGGCGTACTTCGCGACCTGCTGGCCGTGCGAGTAGTTCTGGTTGATCAGGTAGACCTTCTTGATTTCGGGCTGGTCCTTCATGAAGGTGGTCAGCGCTTCCATCTTCATGGAGGTGTCGGCGTCGAGGCGGAAGTGCCAGTAGCTGCACTTGCTGTTGGTCAGGTCGGGATCGACGGCCGCGTAGTTGAAGTACACGACTTCCTTGCCCGGGTTACGGGCGTTGTGCTTCTCGAGCGCGTCCATGATGGCCAGCGCCGGGCCGGAGCCGTTGCCCTGCACCACGTAGCGTGCGCCCTGGTCCATGGCCGAGCGCAGCGCGGCGGTGGTTTCCTGCGGGCTGAGCTTGTTGTCGATGCCGATGACCTCGAACTTCACGCCGGCCGCGTTCTTCTTGTTGAATTCTTCGGCCAGGAACTGGAAGGTCTTGAGCTGGTTGGTACCGACCGCCGCCATCAGGCCCGACAGCGGGTCGAGCCACGCGATCTTGACGGTCTCACCCTTCTGGGCAAGGGCACCGGTGGCACTTGCCGCGAGCACGGCGGCGGTAGCGATCTTCAGAGCGAACTTCAATCTATATCTCCTGGTCAAACCGATATCAAAAACGCTGCACAAGCGTACAAGTCTTTGCCACCCCACCCCTCAGGGAATGCCCGTAAGGAAGGGGCTGCAAAGGCACGTATCTATCGCGCAGGCGACAGCGCATTTCCTGATTTACTACCCAACGGTAGGTTTCTTCTACCGATGGGTAGGAAATGCGTTCACAAAGACGCCTAGGGGCGCTTCATCTGGCAGGTCGTGGGCGTGCTCGCCACATACGACTCGTAATACTTCACGGGGACGTTGGTGTAGCCGGTGTTCTCGGCGTCGTAGGGGTACTTGGCGCTGGCCTTCTCCCAGCGCGAGATGTACAGGCCCTGCTGCAGCTGGTGGTCGGCCTTGCGCATCTCGACCTCGCCGTTGAAGCTCTTGATCTTCATGCCTTCGAGCGCCGCGGCCACCTTGACGGGGTCGGTCGACTTGGTCTGCACGAAAGCGGCATCGAGCAAGGCGAACGTGTGATAGATCGAGGACTGCGTCAGGTCGTCGTTCATCTTCTTCTTGTAGCCGTTCAGCAGCCTCTGGATCTCGCCGCCCATGTTGTAGTGGGCATAGGCCACGGTGTAGACCTTGCCTGCCGAGGTGGCGCCCATGGCCGTGGGCGTGCCGGCGCCCGGTGCGTAGTACGTGAGGAACTTGACGTCCAGCCCCGAGTCGTTCGCTGCCTTGATGAGCAGCGAGAGGTCGGAGCCCCAGTTGCCGGTGATGACCGTGTCCGCGCCCGAGGCCTTGATCTTGGCGATGTACGGCGAGAAATCGCGCACCTGCGCGAGCGGATGCAGGTCGTCGCCCACGATCTGGATGTCCGGGCGCTTGACCTTCAGGTCTTCCTTGGCGAACTTGGACACCTGCTGGCCGTGGGAGTAGTTCTGGCCCAGGATGTAGACCTTCTTGATGTCGGCCTGGTCCTTCATCCAGGTGGTCAGCGCCTCCATCTTCATGGAGGTGTCGGCATCGAGGCGGAAGTGCCAGTAGCTGCACTTGCTGTTGGTGAGGTCGGGATCGACCGCCGCATAGTTCAGGTAGAGCAGTTCCTTGCCGGGATTGCGCGCATTGTTCTTCTCCACGGCGTCGATGATCGCCAGCGCCGGGCCCGAGCCGTTGCCCTGGGTGATGTAGCGCGCGCCCTGGTCCTGCGCGGAGCGCAGGGCGGCGGTGGTTTCCTGCGGGCTGAGCTTGTTGTCGAGCGCGATGATCTCGAACTTCACGCCCGACCGGTTCGTCTTGTTGAACTCTTCGGCCAGGTACTGGGTGGTCTTGAGCTGGTTGGTGCCCACGGCCGCCATCAGGCCCGACAGCGGATCGAGCCAGGCGATCTTGACGGTCTCGCCCTTCTGGGCAAAGGACGCTGAAACGCTCACCAGCATGGCACAGGCTGCCACCGACTTGATACCGAAGTGCATGAAGAGTCTCCTGAGTGAAAGAGGCGGGACGCCAGCGTACAAGCGCCCTTTTCTTCGCCGCACAGGGATTGCCCGGAAGGAAAGCCGCCGGGGCGGCCTTCCTATCGCGTGCGCGACAGTGCGGGTGGGCTTTGGCAGTGCTTCAGAGGCCGGGCAGCTTGTAGTCCTTGAGCAATTCGCGCAGTTTTGTCTTGAGGATCTTGCCGGTGGCGCCGATCGGGATCGCCTCGACGAACACGACGTCGTCCGGGATCTGCCACTTGGCGGTCTTGCCCTCGTAGAAGGCCAGCAGCTCCTCGCGGGAGACTTCGGCGCCGGGCTTCTTCACGACGGCAATGATCGGGCGCTCGTCCCACTTGGGATGGAACACGCCGATGCAGGCCGCCATGGCGATGGCCGGGTGCGCGACCGCGATGTTCTCGATGTCGATGGAGCTGATCCACTCGCCGCCGGACTTGATCACGTCCTTGCTGCGGTCGGTGATCTGCAGGTAGCCCTCGGCGTCGATGGTGGCCACGTCGCCGGTGGGGAACCAGCCCCGGCCCGCGGCGTCGGCGACCAGCGGGTTGCCGCCCTCGCCCTTGAAGTATTCCTTCACCACCCAGGGGCCCTTGACCAACAGGTCGCCGTAGGCCTTGCCGTCCCAGGGCAGCTCGTCGCCGTTGCCGTCGACGATCTTCATGTCGACGCCGAAGATCGCCCGACCCTGCTTCATGCGGATCTGCAGCTGCGCGTCGGCGGGCAGCGACAGGTGCTTGTTCTTCAGCGTGCACAGTGTGCCCAGCGGGCTCATCTCGGTCATGCCCCAGGCGTGCAGCACCTCGACGTTGTAGAGCTCCTGGAACGCCGTGATCATGGCCGGCGGGCAGGCCGAGCCGCCGATGACGGTGCGGTTGAGCTTGCTGAACTTCAGGCCGTGGGTCTGCATGTGGCCCAGCATCATCTGCCACACGGTGGGCACGCCGGCCGCGAAGGTCACGCCTTCGGACTCGATCAGCTCGTACACCGACTTGCCATCGAGCGACGGGCCCGGGAACACGAGCTTGCAGCCCACCAGCGCGGCCGAGTACGGAATGCCCCACGCGTTGACGTGGAACATCGGCACCACCGGCAGCACCGAGTCCTGCGCCGAGATGCGCATGACGTCGGGCAGCGCGGCGGCGTAGGCGTGCAGCAGCGTCGAACGGTGGCTGTACAGCGCGGCCTTCGGATTGCCCGTGGTGCCGCTCGTGTAGCACATGCTCGAAGCCGAGTTCTCGTCGAAGGTCGGCCAGTCGTAGCTGGTGGACTGCGTGCTCATCCAGGCCTCGTAGCTCACGAGATTGGGCACGCCGCTGTCGACCGGCAGCTTGTCGGCATCACAGAGTGCAACCCACTTCCGGATCGTGGGACAGCGCGCATGCACCGCCTGCACCAGCGGCAGGAAGCTCAGGTCGAAGCACAGGATCTGGTCTTCGGCATGGTTGGCGATCCACGCGATCTGGTCGGGGTGCAGGCGCGGGTTGATGGTGTGCAGCACGCGGCCGCTGCCGCTCACGCCGTAGTACAGCTCCAGATGGCGGTAGCCGTTCCAGGCCAGGGTGGCGATGCGGTCGCTGAACAGCAGCTGCTCGCCGTCCAGCGCATTGGCCACCTGCCGGGCGCGCGATGCGATGTCGCTCCAGGTACAGCGGTGGATATCGCCCTCGACACGGCGCGAGACGATCTCGCCGTCGCCGTTGTGGCGCTCGACGAACTCGATCAGCGACGAGATCAAAAGCGGTTGGTCTTGCATCAAACCCAGCATCTACGGACTCCTATGTGAAATGACTTCAGAAAGCTTTGCGAACGAGAGATTCACGCAAGCTTCGGCCACTTGCACAATGACACAAACCCGCACTGCATGATTGAACGAAGCGGCTCTTCAAGGGACCGTCACCGCCGTGATCTTGGCCGCCGTCGGCGTGGCGTCGAGCAGCATCTGCGAAGGCCAGGTTGCCCATGTCGCACCAAGTTCGGACGTGTTCGGATCGCCGTTGCGCATGAAGGCGCCGACACTGGCCATGACGGCCTTCGACAGCGCCACGCGCCCCTTCTCGTTGGCCTTGCCGCCCATCACGTTGCTGAGCAGCGAGCCCTCGAAATTGCCGAACACGAACGGCAGGTCGAAGGCATGCGACGCGCCGTACACGTCGTTCCACGGTGCGGCCTCCTGCGCCCAGTCGAGGCGGTAGTGCCAGATGTTCGACTGGCGCGTCTTCATGGTGTTGAGCAGGTTGTCGCGGTTGGCGCCGAACAGGCCCTGCGTGATGAGGTCCGTGGCCGCGTTGTAGCCCGAGCCCACCTTATCTACCGGAAGGTAGGACGGGTCGATGATGTCCGCGACCGTGAGCGTGGGCGCTGCATCGGGGTTGAAGTTGAACATCATGGAGAAGCGCGCGGGGTCCTGGACGATCCAGCCGGCCTTCAGGCCCGGGATGCCGAGCGACCCCAGCAGCGACGCAAAGAGCTTGCCTTCGTCGCGCGTGTTGCCCGCGAGCATGGGCACCTTGACGTACTTGTCGGCCGCGATGGCACCGATCGGGTCCGTCGGCAACACCGTGCCATCGGGAATGGGCGCAACGTTGCCCTGTCCGGCGGCAGTGACCTTGGTCAACAGCGCCCCGCCCTCCTGGGCGCGCAGGTAGGTGGCGATCTGCTCCGGCGTGCGCGTGCCGATGTAGACCTTGGCTGCAGCGTCATCAGCCACGGTGCCGTCGGCGACAAGCAGCTTCTCGAGGATCGTCTGGCCCTGCGTCAGCGACACCGAAGCTGGCTGCAGCGTCGGCAACGTCTTCGCCGGCAGGTTGGTCGCGAGCGAAATGCCGCCGCTCATCTCGAAGGCCTTGTGGAACAAGCCCTTGGCCATCGGCGAAGTCATCACCGCCAGCAGGTTGGTCGCGCCGGCCGATTCGCCCGACAGCGTGACGTTGCCCGGGTCGCCACCGAAGTTCGCGACGTTGTTCTGGATGAAACGCAGCGCCGCCATGTTGTCCAGCAGCGCGAAGTTGCCCGAATCGTCGCCCGCCGTGCCGCCCGGCCGCAGTTGCGGCACGTTCAGGAAGCCCAGGATGCCCAGCCGGTAGCTGGCGGTGATGACCACCGCGTTGGTGGCCTTGGCCAGTGCCGCACCGTCGTACAGCGGATCGGCCGTGTAACCCGAAATATTGCTGCCGCCGTGGATGAACAGCAGCACCGGCAGGTTCTTGTCGGTGGTCGCCGGGCGCCAGATGTTGACGAACAGGCAGTCTTCGCTGCCGACCGGCTTGCCCAGGTTGGTGCCGATGGTGGCGTCGTAGGTGTTGTTGGTGCCGGGACTGAAGAGCCGGCCGATCTGCAGGCAGGCGTTGCCGAAGGCCTTGGCCGGGCGGATGCCGGTCCAGGCTTCGGGCTCGACCGGCGCACGCCAGCGCAGCGCGCCGACCGGCGGCTGGGCGAACGGAACGCCCTTCCAGGACCAGGTGCCGGTCCTGGCGCTGTCGTCCACGCCTTCGACCTTGCCGGCCGTGGTCTGGCGCACCATGGGACCGTCGGCGGCGGGAGCCGGTGCCGGGGCCGGTGCGGGCGCCGGTGGCAACACGGGAAAGCCCACAGACCCTGACGAGCCGCCGCCGCAGGCCGCGAGCGCCGCCGCGGCGGCCAGCGTAGCCACGGTCGCGATGGCGCGCGCCATCGCCGTCTGTCCTGCCGCACCCTGGTTTTGTGCTGTTGTCGTTGTCTTCATGTCTTGTCTCCACACCGGGTTAATCGGAATTCCTGGCTTAGCGCGCGGCACCCATACTGCGGGCCGCCGTGCACTGGAAAAATTCTAGGAACCGGCGCCGTTTTCACCGCTATCGCAAGCGAGCCAATCCAATGACTTCAGAAGCCTCCCTGCCGCGCCATTCGCGCCGGTCGTCGCGCCGCCCCGGCTGTCCGCAGCCCGAGCTGCGCACCAGCTCGGCCGCGTGGCTGGAGGGGGTGCTGTCGATGTTCGAGGCCGAGGGCCTGCACGTGCCCTCGCTGCTGCGCGACGCCGGCTTCGACCCCGATTCGCTGCATCGACAGAACGCGCGCTTCCCGGTCGACGAGATCTCGGTGCTGTGGCAGGTGGCCGTGGCACACGCCGGCCGGCCCACGCTGGGCCTGGACCGCGACCTGGCCGCCACCCACAGCAAGCTCGGCACCGTAGGCCATGCCATGGCCTGCAGCCCCAACCTGGGCGCGGCGCTCACGCGGCTCACGCGCTACATGGCCGTGATCTCCGACGCCACCGCCTTCTCGCTGCAGTCCGACGCGCGCGGCTGCTGGATGGTCATGGAGCACACCGGCGGCAGCCTGCCGATCCCGCGCCAGCGCGTCGAGTACGCCCTGCTGACCGTGCTCATGCAGTGCCAGTGGCTCACGCGCCGCGAACTGCAGCCACTGGCCATGGAATTCGTCTACCCGCCGCCGGCCGACGACCGGCTGCACCGCGCGGCCTTCGGCTGCGAGGTCCGCTTCAACGCGCCCGCCAATCGCCTGCTGCTGTCGTCGGCCGACATGACCATGCCGCTGCCCACCCACCATGCGGCGCTGGGCGAAATGCAGGAGCACCTGCTCGACGACCAGCTCAACCTGCTGGGCCAGACCACCACCGCCAGCCTGGTCTGCGCCGAGATCGCGCGCCGCCTGCAGCACGGCGAGCCACGCCGACAGGATGTGGCCTCGGGCCTGGGGCTGGCCGACCGCACCCTGCAGCGCCGGCTGCAGGAAGAGTCGGTGTCGTTCCAGGCGCTGCTCGACCGCACGCGCCGCGAACTCGCCAGGCAGTACCTGGCCGAGCAGCGCCACACGCTCGCGGACGTGGCCGACCGGCTGGGTTTCGTGGACGTCAGCAACTTCTTCCGCGCCTGCAAGCGCTGGTTCGGCCTGCCGCCGGCCCAGTACCGCGCCAGCCTCGGCCTCGGCGGCACCGGGGCGCTGCGCGGCGCGTTGCTCAACTGACCGGCCCGGGCCGCCGCAGCCACCCCACGTCCCCGATGGCCTCTGCGGCCCGGGGTTTCGCGCGCTGCCGGACAATCCGGGCATGAGCTTGCCCGTCGAAGACACCCGCCCGGTCGCGGACCTGGGCCTGCGTTGGAAGCCCGGCTTCTCGACGCTGGGCCCCGCCTTTTTCACCGAACTTCGCCCGACTCCGCTGCCCGATCCGTACTGGGTCGGCCACAGCGACGCCGTGGCGCGCGAACTGGGCCTGCCGTCCGGCTGGCGCGAGTCCGAAGGCACGCTCGCCGCGCTCACCGGCAGCCTGCCGGTCGCCGGCACGCGGCCCATCGCCACGGTCTACAGCGGTCACCAGTTCGGCGTCTGGGCCGGACAACTGGGCGACGGGCGAGCGATCCTGCTCGGCGAAACCGAGGGCGGGCTCGAGGTGCAACTCAAGGGCGCGGGCCGCACGCCCTACTCGCGCGGTGGCGACGGCCGCGCCGTGCTGCGATCGAGCATCCGCGAATTCCTTTGCAGCGAAGCGATGCACGGCCTGGGCATCCCGACCACGCGCGCGCTGTGCGTGACCGGCTCCGACGCCCGCGTGCGCCGCGAAGAACTGGAAAGCGCCGCCGTCGTGACCCGCGTGGCGCCGAGCTTCGTGCGCTTCGGCCATTTCGAGCACTTCGCCGCCAACCAGCGCGAAGACGAGCTGCGCGCGCTCGCCGACTACGTCATCGACCGCTACTACCCGGAATGCCGCACCACCGCACGCTTCAACGGCAACGCCTACGCCGCGTTCCTCGAGGCCGTGAGCGAGCGCACCGCCGCCCTGCTCGCCCAGTGGCAGGCCGTGGGCTTCTGCCACGGGGTGATGAACACCGACAACATGAGCATCCTCGGGCTCACCATCGACTACGGGCCCTTCCAGTTCCTCGACGGCTTCGACCCGCGCCACATCTGCAACCACAGCGACACCCAGGGGCGCTACGCCTTCAACCAGCAACCCAACGTCGCCTACTGGAACCTGTTCTGCCTGGCGCAGGCGCTGCTGCCGCTGATCGGCGACCAGGAAATCGCCGTGGCCGCGCTGGAGTCGTACAAGACCGTCTTCCCCAACGCCTTCGAAGACCGCATGCGCGCCAAGCTCGGCCTGTCGGCGCCTGCCGAGGACGACCGCGCACTGATCGAAGGCGTGCTCAAGCTGATGGCCGCCGAGAAGGTCGACCACACCATCTTCTGGCGCCGCCTCTCGAAGCACATGGCCGACGGCAACATCGAACCGGTACGCGACCTGTTCCTCGACCGGGCCGGTTTCGATGCCTGGATGCTCACTTTTTCAGAGCGGCATGCACAATCGCAGCGCGCCGAAGCGGCAGAATTGATGCTGCGGTCGAACCCGAAGTTCGTGTTGCGGAACCACCTCGGCCAGCAGGCCATCGAAGCCAGTCAGCAAAAGGACCATGCAGGTGTGGCAACCTTGCTGAAGCTGCTCGAAACCCCATTTGAAGAACACCCCGGTGCCGACGATTACGCCGGCTTCCCGCCCGACTGGGCCTCCACGATCGAAATCAGCTGCTCATCATGACCACGCCCATCCAGAAAACCGACGCCGAATGGAAAGCCCTGCTCGCTGAAAAGGGCGCTGAACCCGCCGCCTTCGAGGTGACGCGCCACGCCGCCACCGAGCGCCCCTTCACCGGCAAGTACGAAGCCCACTGGGACGACGGCACCTACCACTGCATCTGCTGCGGCGCCAAGCTGTTCGAGGCGGCCACCAAGTTCGACGCCGGCTGCGGCTGGCCCAGCTTCTCCGAAGAAGCCGTGCCCGGCGCCATCCGCAACATCGTCGACCGTTCGCACGGCATGGTGCGCACCGAGAACGTCTGCGCCAATTGCGGCGCCCACCTGGGCCACGTGTTCCCCGACGGCCCGACCGAGACCGGCCTGCGCTACTGCATGAACTCGGCGTCGCTCGACTTCCAGAAAAAATGAAACTGCTTCTCGACTTCTTCCCGATCCTGCTGTTCTTCGGCGCCTACAAGTTTGCAGACATCTACACCGCCACCGGCGTCCTGATGGCCGCCACCGTGGTGCAGATGGCCGTCATCTACGCCATGGAACGCAAGCTGCAGGCGATGCAGAAGGCCACGCTGGTGTTGATCCTGCTGTTCGGCACGCTCACCCTGGTGCTGCACGACGACCGCTTCATCAAGTGGAAGCCCACCGTGCTGTACGGCGCCATGGCGATCGCGCTGGCGGTGGCGTTGTGGGCACTGAAGAAGAACTTCCTGAAGATGCTGCTAGGCGCGCAGCTCGAGCTGCCCGAGCGCATCTGGGGCCGGCTCAACGTCGCGTGGATCGGCTACTGCGTGTTCATGGCCGCCATCAACGGCTACGTGGCGATGTACTTCACGACCGAGGCCTGGGTCAACTTCAAGCTCTGGGGCTATGTGTTCCCGATCGTCTTCCTGGTGGCACAGGGCCTGTACATCGCGCCGCACCTCAAGGAAGACAAGCCCGCGGCATGACGACCTCCACCACCACCTTTCCCCTGCCCACCGTGGCCGCGCTCGAGGCGGCGTTGCGCGCAACGCTCTCGCCCACGCAGCTCGAAGTGATCGACGAAAGCGCCGCCCATGCGGGGCATGCGGGTGCCAACGCCGAGGGCTACGGCACTCATTTCCGGGTGCGCATCGCCTCCCCGCTGTTCGACGGAAAGCCCCGCGTGGCGCGGCATCGGCTTGTGTATGATGCCCTCCAAGTTTTTATCGCACAGGGTCTGCACGCCATCGCCATCGAGGTGCTCTGAGTCGTCCAATCGGTTGCTTGCCGCGCTCGCCGCGGGCGCCCACCCTCTCCTTCTTCTTCCTGATCCTTGCTTTCTTCCCGCGCCTTTTCCTACACGCGCATTTCCTCTCCAGCCTGATATTCACTTCATGAAAAAACACATCTTGCAGGCCGTCGCGGCCGCAGCGCTGATCGGTGCCGTTCCCATGTCGGCATTGGCGCAGAACGCAGCCATCGTGAATGGCAAGCCGGTACCCAAGGCCCGCATGGACGTCCTGGCGCAGCAACTGGCAGCCGCCGGTCGCCCGGTGACGCCCGAGATGCAAGGCCAGCTGCGCGAGGAAATCGTGGCGCGCGAAGTGTTCATGCAGGAAGCGCAAAAGCAAGGCCTGGACGCCACCGAGGACTACAAGAACCAGCTCGAGCTCGCCCGCCAGGCCATCCTGATCCGCGCGCTGTTCGAGAACTACCGCAAGACCAACGCGGTGTCCGACGCCGACGTGAAGGCCGAGTACGACAAGTTCGTGGCAGCCAACGGCGGCAAGGAATTCAAGGCCCGTCACATCCTGGTCGAGACCGAAGACCAGGCCAAGAAGATCATGGCCGACCTGAAGAAGGGTGCCAAGTTCGAAGACATCGCCAAGAAGCAAAGCAAGGACCCGGGTTCGGGCGCCAACGGCGGCGACCTCGACTGGGCCAACCCGGCGAGCTTCGTGCCCGAGTTCTCGGAAGCGATGATCAAGCTCAAGAAGGGCGAGACCACCCCCTCCCCCGTGAAGACCCAGTTCGGCTATCACATCATCCGCGTCGACGACATCCGCCAGGCCCAGCTGCCGAAGATGGAAGAAGTGAAGCCGCAGATCACGCAGCAGCTGCAGCAGCAGCGCCTGCAGAAGTACCAGGAAGACCTGCGCGCGAAGGCGAAGGTGGAGTAAAGGTACACCCCCAGGCTTCGCGCACTTCGTGTCGCTACGCCAACCCCCTTGCAGGGGGCAACACCTGCGGCCCGGCAAAGCCGGTTCCGCGGTGTTCTGGAAATAAAAAAGCGGCCTGTCGGCCGCTTTTTTTTGCCCGCTGCGCGGGCTTGCCGCGTCGATCAGCCGACCCACTTGCGCGCATTGCGCCAGATCTGCATCCACGGACTCAGCGCGCTCTTGTCGCCCGACGTCCAGCTCATCTGGATGTTGCGGAACACGCGCTCCGGGTGCGGCATCACCGCGGTGAAGCGGCCGTCCGGCGTGGTCACCGAGGTCAGGCCGCCCGCGCTGCCGTTCGGGTTGAACGGGTACTGCTCGGTCGGCTGGCCGTGGTTGTCCACGAAGCGCATCGCGCCGATGGCCTTGGCCGCGTCGCCGCGGTGCTTGAAGTTGGCATAGCCCTCGCCGTGCGCCACCGCGATCGGCAGGCGGCTGCCGGCCATGCCCGCGAAGAAGATGCTCGGCGATTCGAGCACCTCGACCATCGACAGGCGCGCCTCGAAGCGCTCGCTCTGATTGGTGGTGAAGCGCGGCCAGGCTTCGGCGCCCGGAATGATGTCGGCCAGCTCGGCGAACATCTGGCAGCCGTTGCACACGCCCAGCCCGAAGGTGTCGGTCCGGCCGAAGAAGGTCTTGAACTGCTCGGCCAGCTTCGGGTTGAAGGTGATGCTGCGTGCCCAGCCGATGCCGGCGCCCAGCGTGTCGCCATAGCTGAAGCCGCCGCAGGCGACCACACCCTTGAAGTTGGCGAGGTCTGCCCTGCCCGTCTGCAGGTCGGTCATGTGGACGTCGAAGGCTTCGAAGCCGGCTTCGGTGAAGGCGTAGGCCATCTCGACATGCGAGTTGACGCCCTGCTCACGCAGGATCGCGACCTTGGGACGCGACTGCAGGATGGCCGGAGCGGCAGGCTGTGCGTTCGGTAGGAACACGTGCATGCCCGGATCGTTCGGCACACCAGCGGCGGCGTGCTCGGCATCGGCGCAGGCCGGGTTGTCGCGCTCGCGGGCGATCTTCCAACTGACCGAATCCCACACTTGCTGCAGGTCGTGCAGGCTGGCGCTGAACACCGACTTCGCATCGCGCCAGACTTCGAGCTTGCCCTTGCCGGCGTCCATGGCCGAACTGGCCGGACGCGTCTTGCCGACGAAGTGACTGTGCGTGCTGAGGCCGTGGGCGCGCAGCACCTGCATGACATCGTTGCGCTCCGCCGTGCGCACCTGCAGCACCATGCCCAGCTCTTCGTTGAACAGCGCCTTGAGCGTGAGTTCTTCGCGCCGTGCGCTGACCTGCTGCGCCCAGTTCTTGGCGTCGCCGGTTTCCATGCGGCTGTCGGAAATGCCGTCGCCTTCGGTGACGAGCATGTCGACGTTGAGTGCCACGCCGACGTGGCCAGCGAAGGCCATTTCGCAGGCCGTGGCGAACAGGCCGCCGTCGCTGCGGTCGTGCATGGCGAGGATCTTGCCGTCGGCGCGCAGCGCGTTCACGGCATCGACCAGCGCCACCAGCTGCGCCGGGTCGTCGAGGTCCGGCACCACATCACCGCTTTGGTTGAGCGTCTGCGACAGGATGCTGCCGGCCATGCGGTGCTTGCCATTGCCCAGGTCGATCAGCACGAGCGTGGTGTCGTCTTCCGTGGCGTCGAGTTGCGGTGTGAGCGTGCCGCGCACGTCGGCCAGCGACGCGAAGGCGGTCACGATCAGGCTGACGGGCGAGGTGACCTTCTTGGCTTCGCCGTTGTCCTTCCACTGCGTGCGCATCGACAGCGAATCCTTGCCGACCGGAATCGACACGCCCAGCGCCGGGCACAGCTCCAGGCCGACGGCCTTGACGGTTTCGTACAGCGCGGCGTCTTCACCCGGCTCGCCACAAGCGGCCATCCAGTTGGCCGACAGCTTGACGCGCGAGAGTTCGATGGGCGCGGCCAGCAGGTTGGTGATCGCCTCGGCCACGGCCATGCGGCCCGAGGCCGGCGCGTCGAGTGCAGCCAACGGCGTGCGCTCGCCCATGCTCATCGCCTCACCGGCAAAGCCCTTGTAGTCGGCCAAGGTCACGGCGCAATCGGCCACGGGCACCTGCCACGGACCGACCATCTGGTCGCGGTGGCTCAGGCCGCCCACGCTGCGGTCGCCGATGGTGATGAGGAAACGCTTGGACGCCACGGTCGGGTGCGCGAGCACGTCGATGGCGGCTTTCTGCAGGTCGACGCCCGTGAGGTCGAGCGGCTGGAAAGTGCGCGCCACCGTCTTGACGTCGCGGTGCATCTTCGGCGGCTTGCCGAGCAGCACATCCATGGGCATGTCGACGGGTTGCACCTCGGCACCCTCGTCGGCCACCAGCAGCTGACGCTCTTCGGTCGCTACGCCGACCACCGAGAACGGGCAGCGCTCGCGCTCGCAGAAGGCCTTGAACTGCTCGAGCGATTCCGGCGCAATGGCCAGCACGTAGCGCTCCTGGCTTTCGTTGCACCAGATTTCCTTCGGTGCCATGCCCGACTCTTCGAGCGGCACGGCGCGCAGGTCGAAGCGCGCGCCGCGGCCGGCGTCGTTCGTCAGCTCGGGGAAGGCATTGCTCAGGCCGCCGGCGCCCACGTCGTGGATGGCCAGGATCGGGTTGGCCGCACCCTGTTGCCAGCAGTGGTTGATGACCTCCTGCGCACGGCGTTCGATTTCGGGGTTGCCGCGCTGCACCGAGTCGAAGTCGAGCTCGGCCGCGTTGGCGCCGGTCGCCATCGAGCTGGCGGCGCTGCCGCCCATGCCGATGCGCATGCCGGGGCCACCGAGCTGGATCAGCAGCGAACCGGCGGGGAACTGGATCTTCTTGGTCTGCGTGGCGTCGATGCTGCCGAGGCCGCCCGCGATCATGATGGGCTTGTGGTAGCCGCGCTGCACGGTATCGAGGTCGCTGGCGACCGTCTGCTCGTACTCGCGGAAGTAGCCCAGCAGGTTGGGACGGCCGAATTCGTTGTTGAACGCGGCCCCGCCCAGCGGGCCCTCGGTCATGATCTGCAGCGGGCTGGCGATGTGCTCGGGCTTGCCGTAGTGGCCCTCTTCAGGCCACAGCTTCGACACCGTGAAGCCGGTCAGGCCGGCCTTGGGCTTGGAGCCGCGGCCGGTGGCGCCTTCGTCGCGGATTTCGCCGCCCGCGCCGGTGGAGGCGCCGGGGAACGGGGAAATGGCCGTCGGGTGGTTGTGGGTCTCGACCTTCATCAGCACGTGGCTCAAGGCGCTATCTTTTTGATAGCTCTGCGAGCCGTGGGCCGGAATGAAGCGTTCGATGGTCGCGCCTTCCATCACCGAGGCGTTGTCCGCGTAAGCGATCACCGTGTGCTGCGGGTTCTGCTTCTCTGTGTGGCGGATCATCGAGAACAGGCTTTGCGGCTGCGCCGCGCCGTCGATGGTGAAGTTGGCGTTGAAGATCTTGTGGCGGCAGTGTTCGCTGTTGGCCTGCGCGAACATCATGAGTTCGACGTCACTGGGGTTGCGACCCAGGCGGGTGAAGGCTTCGACGAGGTAGTCGATCTCGTCCTCGGCCAGTGCCAGGCCGAAGCCGGTGTTGGCTGCCACCAGGGCCGCGCGGCCGCCGGTCTGCACGTCGACCTGCGCCATCGGCTGGGCCGGCAGCTCGCTGAACAGGCTGGCGGCCTGCTCGACGGTGGCCAGCACCGATTCCGTCATCCGGTCGTGCAGCGGGCCGGCCGCGGCTGCCAATGCGTCGCCTTCGAGCACGGGGGCCTTGCCGATCAGCGGGGCCTTGAGCTTCAGGTGGTACTGGGTGACGCGTTCCACGCGGCGCAGCGCCAGGCCGCAGTTGTGGGCGATGTCGGTGGCCTTGGAAGCCCAGGGCGACACGGTGCCCAGTCGCGGTGTGACGACCACCGAGGTGGCCGCCTTGGCCGGCGCCTCGAAGGGCTCGCCGTAGGTCAGCAGCGCGGCAAAGCGCTCGCGATCCGCTTGATCCAGCGACGCATCCGTCACCACCAGGTGGACGAAACGGGCCGAAATGCCCTCGATGCGCGGCTCGATGGCCTGCAGCTTGGGCAGCAGCTGCCGTGCACGGAAGTCGCTGAGTGCGCTGCCGCCCTCGAACATGGTTACGACAGGAAGGGCTTGGGGTGCGGGCTGCGTCACGGTCGATGGGGCCTCGGGGGGCGCGTTGGAAATCAAGGAATCGAGGCGGATGGCCGCTGACTGGGGTCATCCGCGTTAACCCGGAATTTTAGCTTGCCGAATGGGATAATTCGGGCCATGAGCATTACCTACAAAGACGCCGCAGGCATCGAAGCCATGCGGGTCGCCTGCCGCCTCGGGTCCGAGGTGCTGGACTACCTCACGCCCTTCATCAAGCCCGGCATCACGACCAACGACGTGGACCGGCTGGCCGCCGAGTACATGGTCAAGCAGGGCACCACCTCGGCCACGGTGGGCTACATGGGCGCCAGCAGCGTGCCCTTCCCGAAATCGCTGTGCACCTCGGTGAACCACGTGGTGTGCCACGGCATTCCCAATGACAAGCCCCTGAAAAAGGGCGACATCATGAACGTCGACGTCACCGTCATCAAGGACGGCTGGTTCGGCGACAACAGCCGCATGTTCGTGATCGGCGACGCCTCCATCGCCGCCAAGCGCCTGTGCAGCATCACCTTCGAGGCCATGTGGCACGGCATCCTGCAAGTGCGCCCCGGCGCCCACCTGGGCGATGTGGGCCATGCGATCCAGAAGTTCGCCGAGGGCCAAGGCTTCTCGATCGTGCGCGAGTTCTGCGGCCACGGCGTGGGCCAGCGCTTCCACGAGGAGCCCCAGGTGCTGCATTACGGCCGTCCGGGCACGCTGGAAGAGCTCAAGCCCGGCATGATCTTCACGATCGAGCCCATGATCAACGCCGGCAAGCGCGACGTGAAGGAAGACTTCAAGGGCGGCCAGTACGACGGCTGGACCATCGTCACGCGCGACCATTCGCTGTCGGCCCAGTGGGAGCACACGGTGCTCGTCACCGAAACCGGCTACGAGGTGCTGACGCTCTCCGAAGGCAGCCCGCCCCTGCCCTCTTTCGTCACCTCGACCAAAACCTGACGCGCCGACGCGTCCTCCCGCCGTGATCGAAGCAGCCAAGATCGACGTGGCGACGCTGCGCGAAGCCTATCGCGCGAAAAAGCTCGCCCTTTTCGACACCTTGCGCTTCGCACGCGCGCCCACCCGCAGCGTCCACACGGTGCTGCGCCAGCTCTCGGCGCTGGCCGACCAGACACTGACCACGCTCTGGAACGAAGCCGGCTTCGGCGACGCCTTCGCGCTGGCCGCGGTGGGCGGTTATGGCCGTGGCGAGCTGTTCCCGTACTCCGATGTCGACGTGCTGTTGCTGCTGCCGCCCGACGGCCAGGACAGCGGCATCGATCCGACACGCATCGAGGCCTTCATCGGCCAGTGCTGGGACGCCGGCCTCGAAATCGGCTCCAGCGTGCGCACGCTCGACGAGTGCCTGGACGAGGCCGCCAAGGACATCACGGTCCAGACCTCGCTGCTCGAATCGCGCCTGATCACGGGCGACAAGAAGCTCTTCGGGGCCTTCCGCCGCCAGTTCACCCAGGCCATCGACCCGCAGGCCTTCTTCGTGGCCAAGTCGCAGGAGATGCGGCATCGCCACCAGAAGTTCGACAACACGCCCTACGCGCTCGAGCCCAACTGCAAGGAATCGCCGGGCGGCCTGCGCGACCTGCAGACCATCCTCTGGATGAGCAAGGCCGCCGGCTTCGGCAGCCGATGGGACGACCTGGCGAAGAACGGCCTGGCCACCCCCTTTGAAGCGCAGCAGATCAAGCGCAACGAGGCCCTGCTCTCGCTGATCCGCGCCCGCCTGCACGTGATTGCCAACCGGCGCGAAGACCGGCTGGTGTTCGATCTGCAGACCGCCGTGGCCGCGAGCTTCGGCTACGAGAGCGAGTCGCAGCGCAAGTCGAGCGAGGCGCTGATGCGCCGCTACTACTGGGCCGCCAAGGCGGTGTCGCAGCTCAACCAGATCCTGCTGCTCAACATTTCCGAGCGACTGCAGCCCGTGGCCGAAGAGCCGACGCCGATCAACGAGCGCTTCCACGAACGCGCCGGCCTGATCGAGATCGCCAGCGACGACCTGTACGAGCGCGAGCCGCATGCCGTGCTCGAGACCTTCCTGCTGTACCAGAAGACCATCGGTGTGAAGGGTCTGTCGGCGCGCACGCTGCGTGCGCTGTATAACGCGCGCCACATCATGGACAGCAAGTTTCGCAACGACCTGGTCAACCACGCGACCTTCATGCGGATCCTGCAACAGCCCTACGGCATCACGCATGCCTTCCGGCTCATGAACCAGACCTCGGTGCTGGGGCGCTACCTGCGCGTGTTCCGCAGCATCGTGGGGCAGATGCAGCACGACCTGTTCCATGTGTACACGGTCGACCAGCACATCCTGATGGTGCTGCGCAACGTGCGGCGCTTCTTCATCGCCGAACATGCGCACGAGTACCCGGGCTGCTCGCAGCTCGCGGCCGGCTGGGACAAGCCGTGGATCCTCTACGTCGCCGCCCTCTTCCACGACATCGCCAAGGGCCGAGGCGGCGACCACTCCACGCTCGGCGCGCGCGACGTGCAGCGTTTCTGCAAGCAGCACGGCATCGCGAAGGAAGATGCCAAGCTCATCGAGTTCCTCGTGGCTGAACACCTCGTGATGAGCCAGGTTGCGCAAAAGCAGGACCTGGGCGACCCCGAGGTCATCGGCGCATTCGCCAAGCGCGTGGGCAACGAGCGCTACCTCACGGCGCTGTACCTGCTGACGGTGGCCGACATCCGCGGCACCTCGCCGCGCGTGTGGAATGCCTGGAAGGGCAAGCTGCTCGAAGACCTGTACCGCTTCACGCTGCGCGCCCTCGGTGGGCGCATGCCCGACCCGGACGCCGAGGTCGAGGCCCGCAAGCGCGAGGCGCTGGTGCAGCTGGCGCTGCACGCCCAGCGCTTCGAGGCGCACAAGGCCCTGTGGGACACGCTCGACGTCGGCTACTTCATGCGCCACGACGCCACCGAGATCGCCTGGCACGCCAAGCAGCTCTCGCGTTTCGTGCCGCCGAAGAACGTGCCCATCGATCCGAAGGCGCCGCCCATCGTGCGCGCGCACCTGTCGCCGGTGGGCGAAGGGCTGCAGGTGGTGGTCTACACGCCCGACCAGTCCGACCTGTTCGCGCGCATCTGCGGCTACTTCGACCAGGCCTCGTTCAGCATCCTCGACGCCAAGGTCCACACCACCAGCAACGGCTACGCGCTCGACACCTTCCAGGTCGTGACGACCTTCCAGCCTGACCACTACCGCGACCTGATCAGCATGGTCGAGACCGGTCTGGCGCGAACGCTCACCGAAGCCGGCGCCCTGCCCGCGCCAAGCATGGGACGGGTGTCTCGCCGGGTGCGCAGCTTTCCGATCAAGCCACGCATCAGCCTCGTGCCCGACGACAAGGCGCAGCGCTGGCTGCTCAGCATCTCGGCCAGCGACCGCGCGGGACTGCTGTATTCGGTGGCGCGCGTGCTCGCGCGGCATCACCTGAACCTGCAGCTGGCGAAGGTGACGACCCTGGGCGAACGGGTGGAAGACACGTTCCTGATCAGCGGACCCGAACTGCAGGGCCAGAAGACACAGCTGGCCATCGAGACCGACCTGATGGAGGCGCTGGCCTCCCAGTGAGTCGGCGAGCCCCCTGGCGGGGCTCAGCCGCAGTACGCGCCGAGGATGCGGCCCGTGGGATCGACCTGCGCATTGAGCCGCGTCGCATCCTGCACCGGATCGGCCGGCGCGGTGGCCGGCACCGTGCGGGCGGTCTTTGCTCCGGCGCGCTGGCGCATCTCCTCCAGCAATGGACGGGTCGCCTGCATGCCGAGCGCAAAACGCACCTCCGGGGCCTGGCAACTCTCGGGCGGCGGCGCAAAGCTCGGCGGCGCCGGCACATCGGGGCTCAGCGGCCGATCCTTGGGTGGGGCCTCGCAGCCCGCCAGCACCGCCGCCAGGGCTGCAACCGACAGAAGAAACCCGGGCCGGCCAAACGTCATGCGCATCTTGTCTTGCTCCTTGAAACCAGCCTGAAGCTTAGCCGCCCTCGGCGGCTCGCTCATGACCCCTTGCGCTGCATCGGGGACAACAGCCCCAGGCGGATGCCCGTGATCACGGCCTCGGTGCGGTTGTGGACACCCAGCGCCTGGAACAGCGTGCCGATGTACTCCTTCACCGTGTTCTCGGAAAGACCCAGTTCGCGCGCGATGGACTTGGTCGGCAGCCCGCGCGCCAGGCCCCGCAGCGCGTCGGTCTGCCGCGGACTGAGCGTGGGCCTGGCCGCGTTTGTTGGTCCCAGGTGCAGAATTTCCTGAGGCAGATAGACCTCTCCAGCCAGCACGGTCTCGAAGGCGCGCTTCAGGAAATCGGCCGGCATGCTCTTGGGCACGAAGCTCATCGCACCGGCTTCCAGGCAGCCACGGATGATGTCGACATCGGTCGAGGCCGACACCACGACGGCAGCGATGTCGGGCGCCACCGCCTTCAAGCGCACCAGCGCATCAAGGCCGTACTCGCCCCTGAGTTCGAGGTCCAACAGGCAGATGGCCAGGTCGGGGTGGCGCAGCGCCAATGCGCAGGCCTCGTCGACCGTGGCAGCCTCGAAGATTTCGGCACTGCGCTCCATGCTCTCCAGCAGCATGCGCAAGCCCGCACGAAACAACGCGTGATCGTCCAGCGTCATCACTTTCATGGCACACCCCCTTCGACCTTGGTGGTCGATATGCACCCCCATTCTGACGCTGACGGGGACGGGCGAACCCGTAGGCCCATGGAACTAGATCACCCTCCGTGCAAAAAACTGACCGCTCCCTGCGAACGGGGGGTTGGGCCTGCTGGGCGTTTTGCGGAGATTCGGACCAGCCACGGATGTCGCAAAGAAGGAGGGACCATGAACGCCAGCTTTCAAGACCGCCTGATCTCGCTCGTCGCCGGATCGCAACCCCAGTGGAAAACCGAACTCGCGCGACATTGCGGCGTCAGTTACGCGACGGTGGTGCGCTGGCTGACCGATCGCCACAGCAGCGACGGCACCCAGCACCTGCACCTGCACCAGATCGCGGCGTACTTCGACGTGCCTGCCCGGTGGCTGGCGACAGGCAACGGCCCCGAGCGAGTTCGCGCGCGTCGCACGCACTGAGCAAGTCTGGCGAGGCGCCGAGCCTGGGAAGAAGGCCCGCTGCGCCCATGGCGTATGCTGAAAGGCCGCGCACGGCACCGCCGGCGCGCTCCCTTTCATCTCCCGCTTTCGACATGAGCACCTCTTCCCATCCCCTCGCAGGCCAGCCGGCCCCGTCCGACCTGCTGGTGGACGTGCCGCGCCTGGTCTCGGCCTACTACACCGGGCGCCCCGACCCGGCCGTGGCCAGCCAGCGCGTGGCCTTCGGCACCTCGGGCCATCGCGGCTCCTCGTTCGACGACGCCTTCAACGAGTGGCATGTTCTGGCGATCAGCCAGGCCATCTGCGACCACCGCAAGCAGCAAGGCATCGACGGCCCGCTGTTCCTGGGCATCGACACGCACGCGTTGTCGACGCCGGCCTTCGCCAGCGCGGTCGAGGTGCTGGCGGCCAACGGCGTCGAGTTGATGCTGTCGAAGGACGACGAATACACGCCCACGCCGGCCGTGTCGCATGCCATCCTTGTCTACAACCGCGGGCGCAAGAGCGGATCCAGAGGGTTGGCCGACGGCATCGTGATCACGCCTTCGCACAACCCGCCCGAAAGCGGCGGCTTCAAGTACAACCCGCCGAACGGCGGCCCCGCGGGCACCGACATCACCTCCGCTGTCGAAGCCGCCGCCAACAAGATGCTGGCGAACAAGCTCGAAGGTGTGAAGCGCATGCCGCTCGCGCAGGCGCTGAAGGCCTCCACCACGCACCGCCACGATTACCTGAACACCTACGTCGAAGACCTGGCCCAAGTGCTCGACATGGACGCGATCCGTGGCGGCACCATCGATCTCGGCGTCGATCCGTTGGGCGGTGCCGGCGTGCACTACTGGCCCGCCATCGCCGCGCGCTACCAGCTCAAGCGCTTGGACGTGCTGAGCCAGGCGATCGACCCGACCTTCCGTTTCATGTCGCTCGACTGGGACGGCCGCATCCGCATGGACCCGTCGTCGCCCGACGCGATGCACGGGCTGGTCGCGCTGAAGGACCGCTTCGGCATCGCCTTCGCCTGCGACACCGACCACGACCGCCACGGCGTGGTCACGCGCAGCGCGGGCCTGATGCAGCCGAACAACTACCTCGCGGCGATGGTCGACTACCTCTTCACGCACCGCCCGCACTGGCCCGCGCAGGCAGCCGTCGGCAAGACGGCGGTCAGCAGCCGCATGATCGACCGCGTGGCGGCGCGGCTGGGCCGTCCTTTGTACGAAGTGCCTGTGGGCTTCAAGTGGTTTGTCGACGGGCTGGTGGACGGCTCGCTCGGCTTCGGCGGCGAGGAAAGCGCGGGCGCGACCTTCCTGCGCCACGACGGCAGCGCGTGGACCACCGACAAGGACGGCATCGTGCCCGCCCTGCTCTCGGCCGAGATCGCCGCGCGCACCGGACGAGACCCCGGCGAGCGCTTCACCGAGCTGACGCAGGCGCTGGGGCGTCCCGTGTCCGACCGCGTGGATGCTCCCGCGACGCCTGAACAGAAGAAGCGCCTGTCCGCGCTGTCGCCGCAGCAGATCACCTCGACCACCCTGGCCGGAGAGAAGATCGAGAACGTGCTGAGCCACGCCCCGGGCAACGGCGCAGCCATCGGCGGCGTGAAGGTCATCACCGAGAACGGCTGGTTCGCCGCGCGGCCTTCAGGCACGGAAAACATCTACAAGATCTACGGCGAGAGCTTCCTGGGTGACGACCACCTCGCGCGCATCCTCGGCGAGGCGCAGCAGGTGGTCGACAAGGCACTCTCGGCCAGCTGACGCGGAACACATCCCCATGGACACGCTGGTGCTGCGGCTGCAACCGGGCGACGACTTGCGCGCGGCGCTCGATGCCGTGCTGAAGACGGACGGCATCGGCGGCGCGGCGTTCGTGGTCTCAGGCATCGGCAGCCTGCGCGGCGCCGGCATTCGTTTTGCGGGTGCCGAAACGGCCACGCGGATCGAAGGCGATCTTGAAATCCTCACGCTCGCCGGCACGCTGTCGCCCGACGGCTCGCATCTGCATCTCAGCGTCTCGGATGCCGCCGGCCGGGTGTCGGGCGGCCATGCCGCACCCGGCTGCGTGGTGCGCACCACGGCCGAGATCCTCGTTGCGGTGCTGCCCGAATGGCGCTTCTCGCGCGAGCCCGATCCGCAGACCGGCTACGCCGAGCTCGTGCCCAGGCGCCGCTCCAGCCAGACGCTGTAGCGCGACAGTCCGAAGCACAGCAACCAGTAGACGGCGGCCACGAACAGATAGCCCTCGAGGTAGAACGGCCGCCAGACCGGATCGCCGCCCAGCGCCAGGCCGAGCGCGCCGGTCAGCTCGAACAGGCCGACCACAGTGACCAGCGAGGTGTCCTTCAGCGTGCCGACCACGCTGTTGGTCAGCGCCGGCACCACCAGACGCAGCGCTTGCGGCAACACGATGTCGCGCTGCACCGGCCAGCGGCCGAAGCCCAGCGCCATCGCCACCTCGGTCTGGCCGCGCGGCACGGCCTGCAGGCCGCCGCGGATGATTTCCGCCAGATAGGCCGCGACGAACAGCGTGAGCCCCATCAGCACGCGCACCAGCACATCAGGCTGCCAGCCTGCGGGCCACAGCAGCGGCAGCAGGAACGAGGCCATGAACAACACCGAGATCAACGGCACACCGCGTACCAGTTCGATGTAGCTCGCGCTCAAGGTGCGCACCACGGGCCATTCGGAGCGGCGCCCCATCGCCAGCAGCAGCGCCAGCGGAAAAGCCAGCGCCAACCCGACCACCGCCAGCCCGACGGTGAGCGGCAGGCCGCCCCAGCGGCTGGTCGGCACCACGCTCAGCCCCGCCACGCCGCCGTGCATCAGTCCGACGAACAACAGCAGCGCGACCAGCCACAACGGCGCCAGCCACCAGCGCCAACTGCGCGGCCATGCGCTGAGGACGGTCACCGCGGACAGCACGAGCACCGCGATGGCCGGGCGCCATTGCTCTTCGTACGGAAAGCGGCCGAACAGCATGGGCCGCCATTTTTCGGCCACCACGCCCCAGCACGCACCGTGCTGCACCGCACGGCAGGCGTCGGCATCGGGGCGGAACACAGCGTGCACCACGCCCCATTCGAACGCGTGAAAACCGGCCCACGCGAGCAGGCCCAGCAGCAGCACCGTGGCCAGTGCGCGCAGCGGCGAACCCCACAGCTCGCTGCGCCATGCAATGGGGCCTTGCGCGACGCGCCTCATCGCCAGCCTCGCAGCGCGACGCGCGCGTTGTAGCGGTTCATGCCGAAGGAGATCAGCAACGACAGCAGCAGGTACACCGCCATGATGATCGCGATGCACTCGAAGGCTCGTCCGTTCGAGCCGATGGTGGTGTTGGCCACCGACACCAGCTCCGGGTAGCCCACGGCCACGGCAAGCGACGAATTCTTGGTGAGGCTCAGCAACTGGTTGGTCAGCGAGGGCACGATCACGCGCAGCGCCTGCGGCAGGATCACGATGCGCAACTGCTGCACTGGCGACAGCCCCAGCGCCTGCCCCGCCAGCACCTGTCCCTGCGACACCGAGAGAATGCCGGCGCGCACGATCTCGGCGACAAAGGCCGCCGAGTACAACGACAGCCCCGCGACGATGGTCACGTACTCCGGGCTCAGCGCAGCGCCGCCGCTCACGCCGAAGTCTCCGCGCTCGGGCCATTCGAAGTGCGTCGGCCACCAGCCCCCCTCGCCCGCCACGGGCCAGGGCACGCTCACCCCGCCCTTGCTCAGCCACACGCCCGGCAGCAGGTGCACGGGCTCCGTCGGATCGGGCAGCAGGTTGGCCATTGCAAAGGCCAGCATCAGCAGCTGCACCAGCAGCGGCACGTTGCGCAGCAGTTCCACGTACGCGGTGCAGATGCCGCGCAGCAGCACGTGCGGCGCCAACCGGCCGATGCCGATCAGCGTGCCGAGCACCACCGCGAAGATGGCCGCCGGCACCGCCGCGCGCACCGTGTTGATCAGGCCCGCGAGGAACGCGCGCCACGACGGTTGGCTGGCATCGAAATCGAGCCAGCCTTCACTGATCGAAAAACCCGCCGGCTCGGTGAGAAAGTCGAAGCCCGAACGCACGCCGCGCGCGCGCAGCACCTCGAGCGCATGGTTCACCACCCAGAAGGCACCGGCCACGACGGCCAGCACCAGGAGAGCCTGGACGAGCCAAGCCAGCCAACTGCTGCGGCGCGATGAATCGGTCGGGGCACTACGCATTGCCACAACCCCCAAGACCGACGGAAATCCGGACCAGGAACACCGCGGAACCGGCTTTGCCGGGCCGCTGGTGTTGCCCCCGGCGAGGGGGTAGGCGAAGCGACACGAAGTGCGCGAAGCCTGGGGGAGTCACTACCTGACCGGTGGTGCGTAGATGAGACCGCCCTTGCTCCAGAGGTTGTTGGAGCCGCGCGGCAGCTTGAGCACCGACTTCGGCCCGACGTTGCGCTCGAACACCTCGCCGTAGTTGCCCACGGCCTTGATGGCGCGGTACGACCAGTCCTTGTCCAGGCCCAGCAACTTGCCGAGGTCTTCACCCGCACCGAGCAGGCGCTGTTGTGCCGGGTCCTTGCTGCTGCCCTTGAGCTGGTCGGCGTTGGCCTGCGTGATGCCGAATTCTTCCGCCTCGATGAGCGCGTTGGGCACCCACTTGGCGACGGCGAACCACTCGTCGTCACCGCGGCGCACCAGCGGTGCGAGCGGCTCCTTGGAGATCAGCTCGGGCAGGATGATGTAGTCGTCGGGGTTGGGCGCTTCCTTGTTGCGCAGGCCGGCCAGCGCCGAGGCGTCGGTCGTGAAGGCCTGGCAGCGGCCCGAGAAGAAGGCCTTGAACGAGGCCTCGAAGCTCTCGAACACCACGGTCTTCACCGGGATGTTCTGCGCGCGGAAGTAGTCCGACACGTTCTTCTCGTTGGTCGTGCCCGATTGCGTGCAGATGGTGGCGTTCTTGAGCTGCTTGGCGCTCGTCACCTTGAGCTTCTTGGGCACCAGGAAGCCCTGGCCATCGTAGTAGGTGATGGTGGTGAAGTTGAAGCCGAGCGATGCATCGCGCGTGAGCGTCCACGTGGTGTTGCGCGCGAGGATGTCGATTTCTCCGGCCTGCAGGGCCGAGAAGCGCTGCTGCGAGTTGAGCGGCACGAAGTCGACCTTCTTCGGATCGCCCAGCACGGCCGCGGCAATGGCGCGGCAGGTGTCGACGTCCAGGCCCGACCAGTTGCCCTGCGTGTCGGGGGCCGAGAAACCGGCCACGCCGTTGGTCACGCCGCACTTGACGGTGCCGCGCTGCTTGACCGCGTCGAGTGTCTTGCCCGCGAAGGCCGGGGCCGCGGCGGCCAGCGAAAGAACGGAAACGGCGGCCAGCAGTGCCGGACGGAATCGGGTGGTCTTCTTCATCATTGGTGTGTGCTCCTCAACAGTAGGCAAAAGGCAGTGTACGGGGCGACGCAGGCCGGTGACAAAGAACCCTCCGTTGGATACATATGTCGAGTCGCTCACCGGCGGCAGGCCGGTCGGCCCCGCAGTTTCACTACCATACGGCCCTTTCATCACTCCCGAACAGGAATCACACAATGGTCAAGTCCGACGACACCGGCAAGCTCATCCTGCGCGTTGCGCTGGGCATCCTCATCCTTCTGCACGGCATCGCGAAAGTCGGCAAGGGCGTCGACGGCATCGGCGGCATGCTCGCGTCGCACGGTGTGCCCGCGGTGCTGGCGTACCTGGTCTACGTGGGCGAGATCCTGGCGCCGGTGCTGCTGATCGTCGGCCTGTTCACGCGGCCCGCCGCGCTGGTCGTAGCCATCAACATGGTCGTGGCGATCTGGCTGGCACACCGCAAGGACCTCGGCGCGCTGAACGCCCAGGGCGGCTGGGCGCTGGAGTTGCAAGGCATGTTCCTGTTCGCGGCGATCTCGCTCGCCTTCACGGGCGGCGGACGCTTCGGGCTCAACAACAAGTAAGCGAGCAACCGGACAGACGACCCGTCAGTCGTCATCGGCCGCATCGAGGCCTGGAAACAGGACCTCGGTGTAGCCAAAGCGCGAGAAGTCGCGCACCCGCATCGGGTACAGCTTGCCGAACAGGTGATCGACTTCGTGCTGCACCACGCGCGCATGAAAGCCGTCGGCGGTGCGATCGATGGGGTCGCCGTACAGGTCGAAGCCCGTGTAGTGGATGTGAGCAAAGCGCGGCACCACGCCACGCAGGCCCGGCACTGACAGACAGCCTTCCCAACCCTCCTCCTCTTCATCGCCCAGCGGGGTGATGACGGGGTTGAGCAGCACGGTGCGCGGCACTGGCGGCGCATCGGGGTAGCGTGGATTGACAGTGTCGGTGCCGAAGATCACCAGTTGGAGATCGACACCGATCTGCGGCGCCGCAAGGCCGGCGCCATTGACCGCCTTCATGGTCTCGAACATGTCGCGCACCAGCAGGTGCAGTTCGTCGGTGTCGAAAGCGGTGACCGGCTGCGCGGTGCGCAGCAGCCGGGGGTCGCCCATCTTGAGGATTTCGCGGAAGGCCATCGCGGGATTATCGCGAGAGCCTCATGCCACGATCACGGGATCCCCCCATGGTTGTCCTTCGAATCCGGAGAGGTCCACAGCCGCGCGGGGCCGCGTGGCATCTGCTGCGGCTGCGAAGGTGTGATACCGGGCACACCGCCCGCGCCGGGCCGCACTACTGGCGGCACCACGGCGACTGGCGGGCGGCCACCGCCGCCCCAGCCGGGACGCGGCGTCGGGTACGTGGGTCGCACGCCGGGGTACGGATAGGCCGGCCGGCGACCATCGTAGTAAGGGCGGCGGTCGTAGTACGGACGTCGCTCGTAGTAGCCGCCGCCCTGGATGTAGACCGGCGCCGGCACCACCACCGGCGCCGGGTCGGAGTAGTACGGGTCGGAATAGCCGCCGGAGTAGTACGGATCGCCAGGAACGGCCACGCAGCCGCTCAGCAGCGCGATGCCGCCGAATGCGAGGCTGGTAGCGAGAACACGAATTCTTTGCATGAGGGACTCCTTGTCGGCCTTCTGTAGTCGTTCAACGCCCGCTTGTAGACCCTGTTGACTGCGCGGATGTGAAGTCGCGTAACGGCCGGTAAAGGCCTCAGTCATCGGTGCCGTCCGGTTCAGGCGTCGGGTGCCGGTGCAACCCCGTTCGCGAGGATCTCCAGCATACGCGCCTCGTCGATCACCGTGACGCCGATGTCGCGCGCCTTGTCGAGCTTGCTGCCAGCCTCTTCCCCGGCCACGAGGAAGTGGGTCTTCTTGCTGACGGAGCCGGCCACCTTCGCGCCGGCTGCTTCCAATTTATCCTTCGCCTCGTCGCGGCCCAGCGTAGGAAGGGTGCCGGTGATCACGAAGGTCAGCCCCGCCAAAGGCTTGGGCGCGCGGGCTTCGGGCTCATGCTCTTCCCAGGTCAGGCCGCAGGCGCGCAATTGCTCGACCACCTCGCGGTTGTGCGGCTGGTCGAAGAAGGTGCGCAGGCTCTGCGCCACCACCGGGCCGACGTCGTTAACTTCGAGCAGTTGCTCTTCGGTCGCGTCCATGATCGCGTCGAGCTTGCCGAAGTGCTTGGCGAGATCCTTGGCCGTGCTCTCGCCCACATGGCGAATGCCCAGGCCGAACAGGAAACGCGGCAACGTGGTCTTCTTCGAGGTCTCGAGCGCGTCGACAAGGTTCTTGGCCGACTTCTCCGCCATGCGGTCCAGGCCCGCCAGCGTGACGAAGCCGAGCTTGTAGAGATCGGGCAAGGTGCGGATCAGGTTGGCATCGACCAACTGCTCGACCAGCTTGTCGCCCAGCCCGTCGACGTCGACCGCGCGCCGCGCCGCGAAATGCAGGATCGCTTCCTTGCGCTGCGCCGCGCAGAACAGGCCGCCGGTGCAACGGTAGTCGACCTCGCCCTCCTCCCGCACCGCCTCGGAATCGCACACGGGGCACTTGTGCGGCATAGTGAAGATCGCGCCGCGCTGGTCGTCGGGCTTGGCCAGGCTGTCGGGCGCGACGCCGACCACCTCGGGAATCACGTCGCCGGCGCGCCGCACGATCACCGTGTCGCCCACACGCACGTCCTTGCGGCGGGCCTCGTCTTCGTTGTGCAGCGTGGCGTTGGTCACGGTCACACCGCCCACGAACACCGGCGCCAGCTTGGCCACCGGCGTGAGCTTGCCCGTGCGGCCCACCTGAATCTCGATACCGACCACCTCGGTCAGCTGCTCCTGCGCCGGGTACTTGTGGGCCACAGCCCAGCGCGGCTCGCGCGAAACGAAACCCAGCTGGCGCTGCAGTTCGAGGCTGTCGACCTTGTAGACGACGCCGTCGATGTCGTACGGCAACGCATCGCGCTGCCGGCCGATGGTCTCGTGAAACGCTATCAGTTCGATAGCGCCCGTCGCCCGCGCAGTCTGCGTGGCCACCGGGAAGCCCCAGGCATGGAATTGCTGCAGCCAGTCGAACTGGGTGGCAATCTCGGGCCCGCCGTCGCTGGCGGGCGAAACCTCGCCGAGTCCGTAGGCGAAGAAGCTCAGCGGCCGCGCCGCCGCGATCGCCGGGTCGTGCTGGCGCACCGCACCGGCCGCCGCGTTGCGCGGATTGACGAACACCTTCTCGTTCTTCTGCCCGGCGGCGATCTTCTGGCGCTGGCGCTCGTTGAGCGCGTCGAAATCGGCGCGCTTCATGTAGACCTCACCGCGCACCTCGACCACAGGCGGAGCCGCACCCTTGAGCTTCAGCGGAATTTCGCGCACGGTGCGGATGTTCTGCGTGACGTCCTCGCCCACCTCGCCATCGCCGCGCGTGGCGGCCTGCACCAGCACGCCGTGCTCATAGCGCAGGCTCATGGCCAGCCCGTCGAACTTGAGTTCGCAGACGTAGGCGATCTGCGGTGCATCTTCGGCCAAGCCCAGTTCGCGTCGCACGCGCGCATCGAAGGCGCTGGCACCGGCAGGCGTGATGTCGGTCTCGGTGCGAATCGACAGCATCGGCACCCGGTGGCGCACCTTGGCGAGGCTGTCGAGCACCGCGCCCCCCACGCGCTGCGTCGGCGAATCGGGCGTGCGCAGTTCGGGAAACTCGGTTTCCAGCACCTGCAGGCGCTGGAACATCTTGTCGTACTCGGCGTCGGGCAGCTCAGGCGTGTCGAGCACGTAGTAGAGGTGGGCGTGGCGATGCAGCTGCTCGCTCAGTGCGGCGGCTTCGCGTGCCGCTTCGTCGCGCGTTGTCATGGGGTGTCCCTCGGGGAAAGACGGGTTAGCTGAAGAGGCGTCGCGCCAGGGGCGAGCCTGCGGCCAGGTCGCGCGCATCGAGCGTGTCGTACAGCTGCTCGAGGTCGGTGCCGATCACGTCCATGGTTTCGTCGCGCAGCAACTGGCCGTCGCTGTCGGTCACCACGCCGTCCATCTCGCGGGCGAGCGCGGCGGCGGTTTCGCGCATGCGACCAAACGGCGCCTCGTCGCGATCGACCTGCGGCACATCCAGGCTCAGGCTGAGCTCGCGGATGGCCGACTGCGCCGGATCGTCCGCCAGCGCGGCCTGGGTGTCGAATGTGAGCCCAAGGATCGGCGGCAGGCCGGCCTCGCTGGTCGGCAGCACCATGCGCCCCGGGATGATCCCGGCCACGAAGCCCAGCCGCGCGGCATTCTGCTGCACGTAGCCCGGGCTCCAGGCGGCGTGCAGCGCGCGCAGCACGAAGCCCAGTTGCGCGTCGTGCGCGCTGGCGAACTGGTCGAGCTCGCGGGCGCGCGCCACTTCGTCGAGCATCTCGGGAAACTCGGGCGCGCCGTTCACCGCGTCGGCAAAGGCCTGTGCCTTGACCACGAATTCGGAGTACTCGATCTCGTTGAGTGCCCCGGTGCGGTTGGCCAGCTGCACACCGACCTGGAAGGCACGGTAGCGCTGCCCCGGCGCCGGCAGCTCCCACTGGCTGGTGAGGTCGTTCAGACCTTCAATGGCCACCGGCTTGCTGCCCGCGCGGCGCGTCGATGGCATGGCGGCGAGCGCGGCATCGCCCGAGGCCAGGCCTTCGAGCGAAATGGGTGCGATGACGTCGATCAGCGGATCGAGTCCGCCGCGGCGCTCGCCCGTGGGTACGGGCACGCCACTGGGCGCGGGCAGGTCGGGATCGAACAGCGGCTCATGGCGATCGCTGCCGGCCACCTGGCTCGGATCGGCATGGAGCATCGGCTCCACGCCGCCGTCGCCGCCCGCGGCCAGCGCGCGCTCGGTTTCGGCCAGCGCGACATCGACCGCATCAGGCTGGCGCGGCGCATTGCGCCGCGACATCAGGGTGTTGTAGGCCACGACGGCCGCGAGAACGAGACCGCCGAGGATCGCCAGGGCGAGGGTGAGATTGCTCATGCGTGCGCCCGTGTTATGCCGCTTCGACCATCGAGACCGCCGACTCCATGTCGACCGCAACGATGCGTGACACGCCCTGCTCCTGCATGGTCACGCCGATCAGCTGTTCGGCCATTTCCATGGCGATCTTGTTGTGGCTGATGAAAAGGAACTGGGTTTCACGACTCATGGCGGAGACGAGTTTGGCATAGCGCTCGGTGTTGGCGTCGTCCAGCGGCGCGTCCACTTCGTCCAGCAGACAGAAAGGCGCCGGGTTCAACTGGAAGATGGCGAACACGAGCGCAATGGCCGTGAGCGCCTTCTCGCCGCCCGAGAGCAGGTGGATGGTCTGATTCTTCTTGCCGGGCGGCTGGGCCATGACCTGCACGCCGGAATCGAGGATTTCGTCGCCCGTCATCATCAGCTTGGCGTTGCCGCCGCCGAAGAGCTCCGGGAACATGCGGCTGAAGTGCTCGTTGACGATCTTGAAGGTGCCGCCAAGCAGGTCGCGCGTTTCAGCGTCGATCTTGCGGATGGCGTCTTCGAGCGTGCCGATGGCCTCGTTCAGGTCGGCCGACTGGGCGTCCAGGAAGATCTTGCGCTCGCTCGCAATGGCGAGTTCGTCGAGCGCAGCGAGGTTGACGGCGCCGAGCGCGACCACCTCGCGGTTCAGGCGATCGATTTCGCTTTGCAGGCCGGTCAGGCGCACCTTCTCGGTCTCGATCGATTGCGCCACCGCTTCGAGGTCGGCGCCGGCATCGTCCAGCAGCTGCTGGTACTGCTCGACGCCAAGGCGTGCGGCCTGTTCCTTGAGCTGGAATTCGGTGATGCGCTGGCGCAACGGGTCGAGTTCGCGTTCCAGTTGCAACCGGCGCTCGTCGCTGGCGCGCAGCTTCAGTGTGAGGTCGTCGTACTGGCTGCGTGCCGAACCCAAGGCGGTCTCGCGCTCGAGCTTGAGCGACAGTGCGTCCTGCAGGCCGGCTTGCGCGGCCGCGTCGGACAGGCGGCTCAGCTCGGCGCGGGCGCGCTCGTCTTCGTCGGTCAGCGCCACGGTCTGCTGCGAGGCGGTTTCGATGCTGCGGTTCAGTTCGCCGCGACGCGCTTCGAGCGTGCGCTGCGAGAAGGTGGCTTCCTGCGCCTGCCGCTCGAGGCTGCGGTGCTGCTCGCGGCTGGCCGTGAGCGCGCGGCCGGCTTCGATGACGCGCTCGTCGAGCTGTGCGTGACGCTCCTGGCTGTCGGCCAACTGCATGTCGAGCTCTTCGAAGCGGCCTTCGGCGGCGATGCGCTTTTCCTGCAGTTCTTCGAGCTGGGCATCGACCTCGCCCAGGTCGGAGGCCAGTTGCTGGCTGCGCGCGCGGGTCTGTTCGGCGAGCTGCGTCATGCGCAGCGTCTCGACCTGCAACTCGTGCGCCCGCGACTGCGTTTCGGCAGCTTCGCGGCGGGCCGTGACGAGCCGCTGTGCGGCATCGCCGTACGCGGCTTCGGCGCGGACCAGCGCGGTGCGCGCCTCTTCGTTGATGAGCGTCTGGGCCTTCAGCTGGCGCTCGAGGTTTTCCATTTCCTGCTGGCGGGCCAACAGGCCGGCTTGCTCGGAATCGGGTGCGTAGAAGTTCACGCTGTGCGACGACACGGCATGGCCGCTGCGCACATAGATCACCTCGCCGGGCTGCAGCGTGGCGCGCTGGGCCAGCGCGTCTTCGAAGCTCTCTGCCGTGAAGCAGCCATGCAACCAGTCATTCAGCAGCGCCTGCTGACCGGCGTCGTTCAGTCGCAGCAGGCTCGACAGCTTCGGCAGCGCGCCAGCACCTTGCGGCACACCAGCGGCCGGCGGGCTGTAGAAGGCCAGCTTGGCGGGCGGCGCGTCGTTGCCGAAGGCACGCACCATGTCGAGCCGGCTGACTTCGAGCGCACCCAGGCGCTCGCGCAACGCGGATTCAAGCGCGTTCTCCCAGCCCTGTTCGATGTGGATGCGGCTCCACAGGCCTTGCAGACCGTCCAGACCGTGCTTGGCGAGCCAGGGGGCCAGCTTGCCGTCGGTCTTGACCTTCTCCTGCAGCGCGCGCAGCGCTTCGAGGCGGGCCGAGTACTCGGCATGGCGGGCGCCTTCGGTGTTGACGGCGATCTGCTTGGCGCGGCGGTCTTCGTCGAGCTGCGGAACGGTTTCCTGCAACTCCTGCAGACGGGCCTCGGACTCGCTGGCGACTTCCTGGGCCTCGGCCAGCTGCTCCTGCATGGCCGTCAGTCGTTCCTCGTCGGGCGCGGCCAGCGCGCTCTGGTCGGCGCGCAGGCGTTCGCTGCGCAGCGTGAGCTGGCGGCTCTGGTCTTCGATGTTGCGCTGGTCGGCGGCCAGCACCTGGATCTGCTGCTGCACCTGCGACACGGACGTGCGCTGGGCATTGGCCTCGTCCTGCGCACGCTGCACGGCTTCTTCCAGCTCGGGCATACGCGCATCGTGCTCTTCGAGCTGGGCGGCCAGCAGGATGGCCTGCTCTTCGGCATCGACACCGGCCCCGGCCAGCGTCTCGATCTCGGCTTCGGCCTCTTCGCGGCGACGGCCCCACTGGCCCATCTGTTCGCGCAGTTGCACGAGGCGCTGTTCGACACGCTGACGTCCTTCGACCACGAAGCGGATCTCGCCTTCGAGCCGGCCGACTTCGGCGCTGGCTTCGTACAGCTTGCCCTGCGCCTGGTTCACCAGGTCGCCCGCACCGTAGTGAGCCTGGCGCACGGTTTCGAGTTCGGACTCGATGCGGCGCAGGTCGGCGGTGCGCGATTCGAGGTCGTTGATGGCCTTTTCCGAATCGGCCTTGATCTTGGCCTGATCAGCATCGCTTTCGCTGCGCTTGAGGAACCACAACTGGTGCTGCTTCTTCGTGGCATCGCCCTGCAGCGCGTTGTAGCGCGCCGCCACCTCGGCCTGCTTCTCGAGCTTTTCGAGGTTGGCGTTGAGCTCGCGCAGGATGTCTTCGACGCGCGTGAGGTTCTCGCGCGTATCGCCCAAGCGGTTCTCGGTCTCGCGGCGGCGCTCCTTGTACTTGGAGACGCCGGCGGCCTCCTCGAGGAACAGGCGCAGCTCTTCGGGCTTGGACTCGATGATCCGGCTGATCGTGCCCTGGCCGATGATGGCGTAGGCGCGCGGACCGAGGCCGGTGCCCAGGAACACGTCCTGCACGTCGCGGCGACGTACCGGCTGATTGTTGATGTAGTAGCTGCTGGTGCCGTCGCGGGTGAGCACGCGGCGCACGGCGATTTCGGTGAACTGGTTCCACTGGCCGCCGGCGCGGTGGTCGGCGTTGTCGAACACCAGTTCGACGCTCGAACGGCTGGCCTGCTTGCGGGTGGTCGTGCCGTTGAAGATCACGTCCTGCATCGATTCGCCGCGCAGCTCCGACGCGCGCGACTCGCCGAGCACCCAGCGTACGGCATCCATGATGTTCGACTTGCCGCAGCCGTTCGGCCCCACCACCCCGACCAGTTGGCCCGGTAGCAGGAAGTTGGTGGGTTCGGCGAACGACTTGAAGCCCGAGAGCTTGATGGAGTTAAGACGCACGACTTGTCGCCCTGCCTTGGCGTAGCGCCAAGGTATTGATTTGTAAGGAAAATTGCACGGGCCCGCAGCTTGAAGCGGGCCGCCGCCCCAGCCGTGGATGATAACGTCAGGGCATGAGCGATTCCCTGGCTTCTCCCTTCGCGGCGCGACGCACCTGCCTGCTGGCGGGCACCGCCGCCGCCCTGCTCGCGCCGCTGGTGCTGACGGGCTGTTCCTCCCTCCGATCCACCGAGCGCGCCGAGCCGTACGGCAACCAGGAATGGCTGCAATCCGGCACCAACCGCATCGCCAATCTGTCGCTGCGCGACAACCTGCAATCGGTGCGTCGCGTGCAGACCACGCTGTACCGGCGCAACCCGCGTGAATGGCGCAAGTCGTCCGCCAGCATGGAAGAGGCAACACAGCGCACCTGGGACGCGGTCATGCAGGGCACACCCCTGCCCGAACTGCGTGGCGCCACCGGCATCGACGCCATCCGCCTGGCCTTCGAGACCGGTCCGCAGGGCTACCAGGGCGATCGCGTGGCGGCACTCGTCGTCGGGTGGGCCGCGATGCTCAAGCAGGCCAACGGCAACACCTGGGACCAGACCATGATCGACGGGGTCGATGCCGAGAACAGCTACCGTACCGCGCGCAATTTCGAAATCTCGCTCTGGCTGATCTCTTCGAAGACCGGCCCCGACGGCCAGCCGCTGCTGCTGGCCACCGAAATCAGCGAGCGCGGGCGCAACCTTGTGGCCGACCGCGAATTGTCGAAAGTGGTGGCGCGGCTCGACCTGCTGGCCGCGCAGGCCGACGAGAAATACCGCCGGGCCGCGCTCGATTTCGGCCAGAACTGGGTCATGGGCGTGGTCATGCCGCTCTTCACGCTGGTACCGAAGTAGCCTCGACTCAATCGGAAATATGTTTCCAAAATAGACATTTGCGGTAATATGTTTCCATGAACAAGCAGGAACTCATCAACGTCCTCACGGCGCGACGCGGGGCCACCGGCCTCACGAATGCCGAGATCGCCCTGCGCTCCGGACTCACCGAGCGCTCGGTGCGCAATGCCTTGAGCCTGAAGGGCAACCCGCAGCTGTCGTCGCTGCTCGCGCTGGTCGATGCGCTGGGGCTCGAACTGCAGCTCGCGCCCAAGGGGTTCGGCGAAGGCACTGCCGTCGATCCTGGCTATCGCCCGGTCGCCACGCGCGTCGGACGGGCCCTGGCTGAGGCTCCCGCCGCTCCGCCCTACGTTCGGGGACGCCGCTCACCGCCATGAACGTCAAGATCCTCGAGATTTCGCTCGGCGCACATCGCCTCGGCAAGCTGTTCCAGTACGCCGACCTGTGCCGCTTCGTGGCGGAACCCGAGTTGATTGCCAACCCGCCACCGGGCGTGCTCTCGCTGTCGATGGTCGCAAGCGATCCCGCGGCCCAGGCCGCGCTGTGGAGCGACGTGAAGAATCCGTTGTTCAACGCCCAGGGCGGCCAGTTGCCCGGCTTCTTCCAGAACCTGCTGCCCGAGGGCGTGCTGCGCAGTCACATCGCCCAGTTGCGCGGTTGCCGCGAAAGCGATCACTTCGAATTGCTCGCAGCCTGCGGCGGCGACCTGCCCGGTGCCGTGGCCGCGCGCCCGGTGTCGGTGGACCGCGGCACGCTGCAGCGGCTCATCACGCAGGACCAGGATGCGCTCGAGATGTCGGTGGTCGAACTGCCAATGCCGCAGGGGATTTCAGTCTCGGGCGTACAGCCCAAGCTGGGCCTGCGCCGCCAGGGCGGGCGCTATGTGGCCCGCACGCGCGCTGGCGCCAGCACGCGCGTGATCGCCAAGCTGCCGGTGGCCGGCCGGCCCCACATGCCCCAACTCGAAATGCTCTCGCTGCAGATGGCCGGAGCCGCTGGCGTCGAGGTGTGCCACGCCGAACTCGCGCCGCTGTCGGCCATCGCCGCGGAGCACAGCTATGCCCTGCCGGACGAGCCCGAGTTCCTGGCCGTCACGCGCTTCGACCGCGACGGCGCACGCCGCATCCATTTCGAGGATTTCGCCCAGGTGCTCGCCGTCGACCCGATGCACAAGTACAGCGGAAGCTACCTCGACATGGCGCTGGCGATGCGTGCCTTTCCGTCACTGGGCGAAGACGCCGTGCTCGAACTGGTGCGCCGGCTCGTGGTCAACGAACTGCTGGGCAACCCCGATGCTCACCTGAAGAATTTTGGCGTGCTCTACCCCGACGGCATCGCGCCGCGCCTGGCTCCGGCCTACGACATCGTGGCCTACGCGGCGCTGCAGGGCGTCGAGGGCCATGCGCTGCCGCTGCTGCCGGCGCCGGGCGGCGGCGCCGCAGCCCGGCGCACCGCGATGTTCACACCGGCCAACGTGCGCGCCTTCTGCTTCTCGGCCGGCGTGCATGAGCCGCGCATGCGGCGCGTGGTCGCCGACACCGCCCGCCTCGCGCGCGATCAGTGGCCCGCGATGATCGATGCCTCGGCATTGCCGGCCCCGTGGAAGAAACGACTGCAGCAGCGCCTGCAGGCACATCCCTTGCTGCAGGGCATGAGCAAGCGGGGGCGATAGCCTGGCATCCGTCACCCGCCACAGTTGTGCGACAAGCGGCCCCTAGAATGAATCCGCCCTCCTCCACCCCTCAACCCATTCGAGGCAGCATCCACTCATGAGCTCCATCAACTTCATCGGCGGCGAAAAAGGCGGTGTCGGCAAATCGGTCACGGCCCGTGTGCTGGCCCAGTACTTCATCGATCGCAGCCGCCCCTTCACCGGCTTCGACACCGACCGCTCCCACAGCTCCTTCACGCGCTTCTACGAGGGCTTTGCCTCGCCCGTGGTGGTCGACAGCTTCGAGGGCCTGGACACGGTGGTGAACGGCTTCGAGACCAACCCAAAGCAGAGCGTGATCGTCGACCTGGCGGCGCAAACGCTGGCGCCGCTGTCGCGCTGGATCAAGGAGTCGGACCTGTTCGACGTGTTCGAAGAAATCGACGTCACGGTCAACTTCTGGCATGTGCTGGACGACGGCAAGGACTCCACGGACCTGCTCGGCACGCTGATCGACACCTTCGGCAACCGGCCCAACTACATCGTGGTGCAGAACTACGGACGCGGCAGCGATTTCGGGATGCTGCTGGCGTCGCAGTCGCTGTCGAAGGCCACCGCGAACGGCGCGCGCGTGATTGCGCTGCCCCGCCTGCATGAAGCCAGCATGCGCAAGATCGACGCACAGAACACGAGCTTCTGGAAGGCCGTGAACGACCGCGAAGGGCCGCACGCGCTCGGCTTGCTGGAGCGCCAGCGCGTGAAGTCGTGGCTGGCGACTGCGTACGCCGCGTTCGATACGCTGCCGCTCTGACCGCGGCAGCGGGCGGAATCAGATCATCCCGCCGTTGACGGAAATCACCTGCCCCGTGATGTAGCCGGCCTCGTCACCGGCCAGAAATGCCGCCAGCGCCGCCACTTCCTGCGGCGTGCCCGCGCGCTTCACGGGCACCATCTGGTTGATGAGCGCGGGATCGAACACCGCATCGGCCATCGGCGAGGCAATGATGCCCGGCGCGATCGCATTCACGGTCACGCCGCGCGAGGCCACCTCGAGTGACAGCGCCTTGGTCGCGCTGTTCAACGCTCCCTTGGCCGCCGCGTAGTTCACCTGTCCCTTGTTCCCCGCGATGGCGGCAACGGACGAGATGTTCAGCACGCGCCCCCAGCGGGTGCGCATCATCGGCAACAGCAACGGCTGGGTGACGCGGAAGAAACCGTTCAGCGACACGTCGATCACCTTGTGCCATTGCTCGGCGCGCATGCCGGGCAGCACGGCGTCGTCGTGCACGCCCGCGTTGTTGACGAGGATCTGCACCGCACCGCCTTCGAGAATGCGTGCACAGCCGGCCGCACAGGCTTCGTCGCTGCGCAGGTCGAACACGTGGCATTCCGCCTTGCCGCCGGCTGCGATGATCGACGCGGCCAGTTGTTCGATCGCTTCGGGTCGCGAATTCGCATGCAGCAGCACGGTGGCGCCATCGCGTGCGAAGCGCTCCGCCATGGCCGCGCCGAGCGCGCCGCTGGCGCCGGTGATCAGTGCGCGTTTTCCTTCGAAACTCATGACGGTGTGCTTTCCATGTCCGCCAGCGGCGTGTTCAAGACCACCACGGCCCGGCCTTCAGCCAGCAGGCGGCCGTCCTCGGCCGCCACCGTGAATTCATACAAGACCTGCCGGTCGTCGCCGGACAGTCGCCTGGCGCGCACCTGTAACGCCCCGTCGATATCGTCCAGCCGCGCCGCCGCCAGTTTCACGTTGCGTGCGCTGGCCAGGAAGCCCGCCGACGGCGTGCTGCCCTCGGTGGCCAGCAGGCCACCGTGCAGCGCCATCGCCTGCGCCGCGTACTCGATGGCGTTCGGTGCGAGCAGCCCGCTTTCGGTGCGCAACGGGTTGTCCGCCTGACTGTGCGTCGTGGTGCTGCAATGGATCGACTCGGCATCCCAGCCTTCGAGGCGCTCCAGCAGGCACATGCTGCCGCTGTGCGGAATGCGCTGCGCGATGCCCGCGCGGTCGAGTGTCTGCGGCGCCGTCAAACAGCAACCTCCAGATCGGCCACCAGCAGCACGTTGGCAAAGGGCGTGCCCTCGCTCATCGGAATGCTCTGCACGCGAAAACCCAGGCGCTGCAGCAGCGCCATCCATTCGGTCAGCGGCCGGCCCCAGGTCGGCGAGACCTTGTGACCGCGAATGCGCGTCACCGTGCGATCGACCCACTGGCTGATCGCGAAACCGCGCGTGCTCGATGCATCGCCCACACGCAACAGCAGGCGCGCCTTCGGGTTGCCGCCGCGCCGCAGCGCATCACGCACGCGCGTCAACACGCCTTCCTGCGCCGTGAGGTCCACGTAGTGCAGCACGTCGAGGATCACAACCAGGTCGCAATCGGGCAAGGCGGCCGAGCACATGTCGGCGCACACCAGCCGCGGCGTGGGCTGCAGATGACCGACCGAGGCTTCCGCGCGCGCCACGTCCTTCGGCATCAGCTCGATGCCGGTGTAGTCCGCGGCGGCCGGCGTGGCGGCCCATGAAGCGGGCCAGCGCCCCTGCTGCTGCATCGCGCTCATCGACGCCAGCAGGCTCACGAAGAGGCCCTGGCCGCAGCCGATGTCGACCACGCGCCGATGTTGTGCATCGATCAGGCCGCGTTCGAGCAAGCCGCGGAACACCGGGTCGCGCCCCAACTTGCCGCGCGCGAACTGCCAGGCGAAGGTGCCGCCCTTCTTGTAAGGAACGGTCGCGGCTTCGTGCAGCTCGCGCCAGGCGTTGTCGGGGGTCATCGTCGATGGCATCACGGCGCTCATGCAGTCTTCAATCCTTCAGGCAGGGTCACAGCACGCAATTTGTCGGTGCGCAGGCGTTGGAGCAGCAAGGGAAGCACCTCCAGCAGAACGGGTTGCCCCGCCACGGTGCGTGCGGCGTTGCCGTCGTGCAGCAACAGGATGTCCCGTGCCTGCAGATTGCGGGAGAGGCGCGCCATCACCTTGGTGGCGTCGCCTTCGCGGGTGTCGAAGCCGCGCCGCGTCCAGCTCACGAGCGAGAGGCCGAGGCGGTGCAGCACGGGTTCGAGGAAAGGGTTGCGCAGGCCGGCAGGCGCGCGGAAACAGGTCGGGCGCTGGCCGGTCACGTCGGTCAGGATGTCCTGTGCGCGCGAGATCTCCGCCGCGAAGCCGCGCGGCCCGAGGAAAGAGAAGTTGTGCCGGTGCTGCGCCGTGTGGTTCTGGATGCTGTGGCCGCGCGCGACGATCTCGCGCGCCAGCGCCGGGTGCGCCTGCACCCGTTCTGCGATGCAGAAGAAGGTGGCCCGCTGGCCGTGGGCATCCAGCAGGTCGAGCACGCGGGGCGTGACCTCGGGCTCGGGGCCGTCGTCGATGGTGATCGCCACCTCGCGACGCGAACCCGCCGCCTCGGGCAGGCGCGTGACGTTCGGGCCCAGCAGGTTGCTGCGCGGCGTGAGCCCGGCACCGGTGATCACCGCATGGTTCAGCACCAGTGCGCCCAGAGCCCAGGGCCATGCCCCCGGCACCAGAACGCCCGCGCCCAGGGCCGCCACATGGACGGCCGCGCTGGCGCGCATGGCCGGTGGCCAGGGCCAGGACTCGGAGGCGGCGACAGGGGCGGAAGGCGACGACATGGTGGGGCCGGATTTTCCCATCAGCCGCTGTGCCGCGACTTGGGCGCGACCTTGCGTGCAAATGCGGCCGACAACAGCAGCGCCAGCAAGGCGCCCGGCGCCACCACGCGGCCGATGGACGACAGCGCCGGGATGTCCGAGATCGCGATCAGTCCGAACGACACCACTGTCGTGAGGTTGGCCAGCATCAGCGAGGCCAGCGTGTCTTCGTCGGCGCGACCGGTCGTGCGCAACTGGTCGAAAAACAACGCGTAGTTCGACCCCACGGCAACGATCAGCAGCAGCCCCACGAGGTGCAGGATGCCGAGCGCTGCCTGCGCCAGCGCCATGCCGCCCAGCGTGAGCACCACGGCGAACAGCAACGGCTGGCACACGGCCAGCAGCCGGCGCCACGAGCGCAGGTACACGCCCAGCAGCACCACCACCGCCAACGCGCCCAGCAGCACCTGCACGAAGGCTTCGTGCAGGTAGCGCTTGTAGAGACCGCCGAGTTCGCGGCCGACGTCCACCACCTGCACTTCGGGCAGCCCCTCGAGTGCGGCTTCGAGCCGCCCCTGGTCGAAACCCGGGCCGGGGTGCAGCACGACCAGCGTGGACCAGCCACCGCCCGGGCGCTCGTACATCAGCGTGTTCACCACGGAGCCCAGCGGACCGCCCATCAGGTCAGCGCGCTGCACAGGCGCTTGCTTGCGCGCGGCCTCCACGTCGGCGACGAAGGCGCCGAGCCGGGACGCCGGCAGCGGCAAGCCCTTCGTGGCCTCCACCAGGTTGGCGCGCAGCGTGTCGGCATCGGGCAGGCTGGCCAGGCGCGCGGTCTGCGTGGCGACGCTCGGCAGCACGCGGGTCACGGTCTCGTAGCCGCTGAGCTCGCCCTTGTCGACCAGCGCATCGAGGCGCGCCGCCGCCGCTTCGGTGTGGCGCAGCGCGGCCTGTTCGTCGTCGCCGAAGGCCACGACCAGCACGCCGCCGTCGCTGGCGCCGATGTCCTTGCGCAGCATTTCGTCCAGTTGCTGGGCCGAGCGCGGTACAGGACTCATCGCGCTCAGATCGGCGCGCCACAGGTGACCGCCCTGCCACAGCACCAGCGCCAGCGCGGCGACACCGAGCGCCCCCAGGGGCCAGCGCAGGCCCGGCAGGCCGCGCACCAGCAGGCCAGCCAGCCGCGCCATGTGCCGGCGCATGCCCATGCCGGTCGCGCCATCGGGCGCCAGCACCGGCAGCACATAGCGCGTGGCCAGCGCGGCAGACACCAGCCCCGCGATCGAGAACACGCCCAGCTGCGCCAGCCCCGGGAAGCCCGAGAACACCAGCGCCGCAAAACCGCACACGGAAGTCAGCAGGCCGAGCCGCACGGTCGGCCAATGCACCTCGCGCCAGCGCTGCCAGCCCGTGCCGGCGACGGTCGCGCCGCGCGCCTGGATCAGGTAATAGATGGCGTAGTCGACCGTCTCGCCGATCAGCGTGCTGCCGAAACCCAGCGTGAGCCCGTGCACCGAGCCGAACACCAGGCTGACCGACGCGGTGCCAACCACCACGCCCGTGGCCACCGGAAGGAAAGCAATGACGAGCGCGCGCGGCGAGGCAAAGGCCAGCAGCAGCAACACGCTCATCACGATGCCGCCGACCACCGCGAGGTGGATGGCTTCGGTCTTGATCTTTTCGCGGCTCATCACCGAAAACACAGGCGGCCCGCTCAACAAGAGCTTGGGGGCCGCCTCGCCCATGCCACGCGCGGCAGCTTCATAGGCGGCCTGCACTCGGGCGATCGCGGAAGCCTGCGCGTCGAGGTCGCCCCCGGCTGCGCGCGTGGTCGCGATCATGAGCGCGCGCGGCGCGTCGCGCGACATCCAGACGCCGCCCTCGCTGCGCGGCGCGCTGGCCGGCACCAGTTCCATCGCGACGCGCTGGGTCTCGCCCGTCGGGTCACGGTCGAGCAAGGGCTTGATCGCGTTGCCGGCCGGGGTGCCGAGCATCGACAGCGTGTCGATGATGGCGTCACGCAGCCCTTCGGCGGTGAACTGCCCCGGCATCACGCCCGATGAGAGCTGGTAGCGGTGCTGGAACACCCAGGTGCCAGCTTCGCTCCAGTCGCTCACATCGCCGTTCTGCACCAGGTCGAAGAGCTGGCTCTCGCGCATCGCCTTGCCGACGGCGCGCGACACCTCGGCGCGCTGCTCGACGCTGCCGCCCTCAAAGCCCAGCATCAGCGTGCGCGAGGCGACGCCGCTTTGCAGTTGCTCGATCAGCACGCGCTGGCGCAGGTCCGGGCTCTTGGGGAGAAAGGCCGACAGGTCGGCGCCGATCTGAGTGCGGGCAATGACGATCGCACCGAGGCCCACGACCAGCAGCCACGCCAGCAAGACGACGATGCGGCGCGACCACCCCGGCGGCCCGCCCGCCTGCGTCAGGCTCACGGCGTGGCGCGCCCGGGGGCGCCGGCCGGCACGGCCGACGGCGGTGCGTTGAGGGTGTTCGGGGTATTGGGCGAGATGTGCATGACCGAGCGGTCACCGCCCACGAACTCCATCTCCAGCCCCAGCACTTCGCTGTTGCGGCCTGTAATGCGCATGCTGCGCACCTGCGCGGCGAGCCGGCTGTCGTTGGGCGTCAGGTCGAGCGTCCACTTGCCAGCGGCGCCGGTCACGGTGCTCTTGAAGTAGCGCTGCAGCGTGGCGCCGTCGCCGCTCAAGGTGCCGCGCATGGCTTCGACCAGACCCAGCAGCTCGGGCATGCTGTCCAGCGCCAGCGTACGGTTGCGGTTGCCGCGCGACAGCGTCAGCGTGTTGCCGTCGACCGACATGGTCTCGATGCGCGGCGACAGGGTGCGGCGCACCAGTTTGTCGGGCGCATCGAAGCTCAGCGTGCCGCTGGCGTCGAGCGGGCCTTCGAGGCCGTGCACGAAGCGCTGCTCGGTGAAGCGCGCTTCGCCGCTCTTCTGCCGGGCCAGCAGGCTCATCAATTCGGGCAGGTCGAACGCCGCCCAGGCCGGCGCGGCACAGAAAGCCATCGCCAGCACCATCACCCTGCCGAGCCACTCAAGCCGCATCTTCGAGCCAGAAATCATGAAAGTTGAACCAGTTGTACGGATAGGCGCGGCACAGCGCCTCCAGGTGGGCCACATAGGCTTCGACCGCGCTGCGGATGCGGCGTTCACGCTCCGCGGCATCGGCGAACGGCGTGCCGAAGTCGGCCAGCGGATCGAACCGGACATCGTAGCGGGCACCGCCGCCGTACATGCCGGCCATGAAGAACACCTTGCGCCGCAGCAGCGCCGCAAGGCGGAACGGGCCGTCGTTGAAAACGGCCGGCTGCCCCAGGAAGGGCAGCACGATGTTGTTGCCGCGCTGGTGCGCCGGCTGCTCCTCGCTGCCCGGCAGCGTGCGATCGGCCAGCATGCCGCCCAGGCCGCCACCGTCGAGCCAGTCGCGCAGCGCGAGCATGGAGTGCGGCCGGCCCAGCGAGATCACGTGGGGTCGCATCTCGGGCAGCGCGATGGCATTCAGGATGGCGGTGATGCGCTGCGCGTTGTCGGGGTACATCAGCATCGCCAGCCGCATGCGGTTCTGGTGCGCGTGCTGCTTGCAGGCGCCCAGCACCTCGAAGCTGCCGATGTGGGCGCCGAGCAGGAAAGCGCCCCGCCCTTCGGCCGCTTCGGTCTCGATCGGCTCGTTGCCTTCGATCTTCACCTTGAACAGGTCCATGCGTCCGCGCAGGAAGTACACGCGGTCGAGCACGGTCGACGAAAACGCGTGCAGCAGGCGATAGCCGTCCACCCAGCCTGCCTGCGGGCCCATGGCGCGGAACAGGTAGCGCTTGATGTACCGGCGAGGCGCCGGCGCGAACAGCAGGAAGTACAGGCTGATCGGCGGCAGCAGCAACCGTGTGACGTGCCGTCCGCACACCAGCGCCATCAGGCAGATGAAACGCAGCGCCAGCATGTTGCTGCGCTCGGGCGCGCGCGCCCAATCGCCCTGCTGGGCCGTCGGACGGGCGGTCTGCCGCGCCGCTTCGTCCACGGCGCGCGTTTCGGCGTCGGTGTGCTTCATCAGGCCGACTCTGGCACAGCCGTCCAGCGCCCGCTGACAGCCAGCACGCCGTCGCAGCGCACGTCGAAACGCACGCCGCGGCCCGTTCCGGCCTCCGGCTGCAGCTCGATGGACAGCGTGCTGCCGGGGCGCACGGGCGCGAGGAACTTGGCGGCCGCGAGCGTCGGGCTTGGGCCGAGCCGTGCCGACAGGGCCGGCACGCGTCGCACGACTTCCATGACCTCGGCCAGCAGCAGCGCGCCCGGCACGAGCGGCTGGCCGGGGAAATGGCCGGCAAAGGCGGGATGGTCGACCGGCACGGTGTGCGCCATCTGCACCGGCGTCTGGTCATCCGCGAGCTGGGCCAGCGCGAATTCGCGCAGTGCCCGCACCGTGAGCTTGCCCGTGCCTTCGCGCGGAAAGGCCTTGACCTGCACCACGCGGCGCGGCACGAACACCGGCTCCAGGCGTTGCCGCAGTGCAGCAATGATGTCCGTCGCCGACAGGGTGGGCGCCACCACGAACGCCACCGGCCGCACCACGCCGTCGGCCACCTCGTCGGGCAGCCAGAACGCGCCGTCCTCGACGCCGGCGATGCTGTTGAGGTGGTAGTTCAGGTGCGCGAGCGAGCTGCGCCGCCCGGCGACGTGGATCAGGTCATTGGCGCGGCCGAACAGGCGGAAGCGCCGCGCGTCGAGCAGCTCGAGCACGTCGGCCATCGGCGTCGGCTCGGGAATGAAGTCGCCACTGAAGATGAAGCGCTCGGGGCCGTCGCCCTCCCCCGGCTCCGCGTGCACGCGGATCTCGCCGAAGGTCTCCCAGATTTCGCTGTCGGTTGTGCGGCGCGTCGCCACTTGGCCCGACTCGGTGCTGCCGTAAATTTCAAGCAGCACGCCGTCCAGCGCCTGCTCGGCCTGCGCGGCCAGTTGGGGCGACAGCGGTGCGGTGGCCGACAGGATCAGGTCGACCGGCGGCAGTTCGATGCCCGACAGCAGCAGCGTCTTCAGATGGAACGGCGTGGTCACCAGCGCACGCGGTCGCGGCACCGAGGCCAGCGCCTTCGCCACGTCGGCCGGGAAGAACGGTCGCCCGGTCTCGAAGGCCGCGCCACCGAGCATGGCGAGCAGCACCGACGATTCGAGCCCGTAGCTGTGCTGCACCGGCACGGTCGCCACCAGCGTGAGTCCTTCGAGCGTGGGTCGCTGCAGCACGCGGCACAGCCGCTCGACCGCGACTTCGACGTCGCCGACCAGCGTACGCCAGGCCTTGGCGTGCGGCTGCGGCACACCGGTGGACCCGGACGTGAGCAGGCTCGCCGCGTGACGGGCGCCGTCGATGCCGGGCACCGGCGCATCGCCTGCCGGGCCAGGGACGGCCTCGACCTGCAGGCATCGCATGCCGGGCGTGTCGAGCTTGGTGTCGTCGGTCAGCGCAAACAGGTGCGGGCCGCCGGTTTCGGTCAGGCGCGCGAGCGTGTCCGGCCGCGCATCGGGCGGCAGCAGGCTGGCGTGTCCGCGCACGAGCGCGGCGCCGAGGCTCACGGCGAAGGCGTAACGATCGAGACAGAGATTGACCGCCGGCCCTTCGTCAGGCAGTACGGGCGCAAGACGCGCGACGTCGGCCAGGAACTGGCGCGCGCTGACCGGTTGGCCGGCGCGCCAAGCCAACGGCGCATCGGGGTCGCGGTCCGCGAGCAGCGGGAGGAAAGCGGAAGAAGAGGTGTCGGTCGTCACGCGGGCTGCCTGCGGCTGTTTCATTGGCCGCCGGCGCCGTTGTCCACCGTCGAGGTGCCGTAGAACGCGCGCACCGCATCGACGAGCCGCGTGCGTTCGAATTCGGGATGCAGGCGATAGCGCACGAGGTGCTCGCCCACGAACAGCAGCGCCACGCTCAGCGGCGACAGCACATTGGCCAGGAGCGACCAGGCCGAGAACGACATCGTCAGGTAGACCACGATCGACGACACGACCACCACGGCGAAGTACACCGTCCAGAGCTGCGTGAGATGGGTCGTGTACGACAGCATGTGCCCCTTCAGCGGATGCACGCGCTGCGCGAACTGGGTGATCAGCGGCAAGCCCTTGCCGCGCAAGGTCGAACCGAACCAGCCGCAGAGCGCGCCGTTGATGCCGACGTGCTGCAGCACATAGAGACGGTTCGTGTCGCCCGCCTCACCGAGGAAGACGAGCGAAAAGCCGCCGATGCCCAGTGCTGCCGCGGCGGCCAGGCCCCAGCGGCCAAACCAGCTGGCGGCGCAGCCCATGGCCGCGATCCACAGCGGGCCGAGCAACACCACCACGGCCCAGGGCTCGGTGGCGTGGAACAGCGTCATCCAATGGGAGAGGCCGGCATACGTGACCCCTACCAGCAGCAGGAGTATCAGTCGCCCTCTAGACATGGATCAGGTGGCGCTGCGGTGCTCGGCGACGTGGGCCGCGAGCGTACGCAGCGACTGGAAGATCTGCTGGTTGCGCTCGTCGTCCGAGCGCAGCTGGAAACCGTAGCGGCGCGAGACTTCGAGCGCGACTTCGAGGATGTCGATGGAGTCGAGGCCCAGGCCTTCGCCGTACAGCGGGTCGGTGGGAACGATCTCTTCAGGCGCGACCTCGAGATTGAGCGCATTCACGAGCAACACGGCCAGCTCTTTTTCGATCGGCGACTGTTCGGATGCATCGCCAGTGGCGGGAATGGGGGGCTGAGCAGTCGATGACAAAAAAACCTCCTGAACTTTTTCCTGAACGACCGTGCGGGGTCGTGAATTATAGGAGTGGCTCTTGATTAGACTGCGCGCTTCGATACGACCCGGAGCGCCCCATGGCCGACCCCCTTCTGATCGCACGCCACGACACCATCGAGTGCACCCTCCTGCCCGGCCTTGCCAACCGCCATGGCCTGATCACCGGCGCCACCGGCACCGGCAAGACCGTCTCGCTCCAGACCATCGCCGAGCAGCTGTCGAACATCGGCGTGCCGGTGTTCATGGCCGACGTCAAGGGCGACCTGACCGGCATCAGCCAGAAAGGCGCCATCGGCGAGAAACTGGCCGCCACGCTCAAGGAACGCGGCATCGACGTGCCCGAGCCGGCCGCCTGCCCCGTCACGCTGTGGGACGTGTTCGGCGAACAGGGCCACCCGGTGCGCGCCACCGTCTCCGACATGGGCCCGCTGCTGCTGGGCCGCATGCTCGACGTGAACGAAACCCAGGCCGGCGTGCTGAACCTGGTGTTCAAGATCGCCGACGACAGCGGCATGCTGCTGCTCGACCTGAAAGATCTGCGCGCCATGCTGCAGTACGTGGGCGAGAACGCGAGCCAGTTCACCACCGAGTACGGCAACATCAGCGCTGCCAGCGTGGGCGCGATCCAGCGCGGCCTGCTGCAGATCGAGACCCAGGGTGGCGACAAGTTCTTCGGCGAGCCGATGCTCAATATCACCGACTTCATGCAGACGGTGGGCGGCAAGGGGGTGGTGAACATCCTGGCGGCCGACAAGCTCATGAACTCGCCGCGCCTGTACGCCACCTTCCTGCTGTGGATGCTGTCGGAGCTGTTCGAACAGCTGCCCGAAATCGGCGACCCCGAGAAGCCGAAGCTGGCCTTCTTCTTCGACGAGGCCCACCTGCTGTTCAACGAGGCACCCAAGGCGCTGGTGGAGCGCATCGAACTCGTGGTGCGGCTGGTGCGCTCCAAGGGCGTTGGCGTGTACTTTGTCACGCAAAACCCGTTGGATATTCCCGATTCGGTGCTGGCCCAACTCGGCAACCGGGTGCAGCACGCGCTGCGCGCCTTCACGCCACGCGACCAGAAGGCCGTGAAGGCCGCCGCCAGCACCATGCGCCAGAAACCCGGCCTCGACATCGAGACCGCCATCACCGAACTCGCCGTGGGCGAGGCGCTGGTGAGCTTCCTGGACGCCAAGGGCCGCCCCAGCATCACCGAGCGCGTGTACGTGCTACCGCCGGGCAGCCAGCTCGGCCCGATCACGCCCGACCAGCGCAAGGCGCTGATCGCAGGTTCGCTGGTGGCCGGCGTGTATGAAAAAGCGGTCGACCGCGAATCGGCCTACGAAAAGCTCAAGGGCCGCGCCGAGAGCGCGCCCAATGCGCCAGCCGCGGGCCCTAAGGGCGCGGCGGCAGCAGAAGAATCGTCCGGCATGGGCGGCATGCTCAACGACATGCTCTTCGGCAGCACCGGCCCGCGCGGTGGCAAGCGCGACGGTCTCGTGCAGACCATGGCGAAGTCGGCGGTACGCACCATGGGCACCTCGGTCGGCAAGGAAATCCTGCGCGGCGTGCTGGGCGGGATCTTCGGCAGCAAGAAGCGCTGAGGCGCGGCGACCAGACCGCCGCCGTTACCAGCGCAGCAGGCGCGGCCCCAGCACCGCGCCCAACAGCACCTGCACGGCGATCCCGCTCACGAACCAGACCGCGAGGAAAGGGGCCGCAAGCTCGGGGCAGCGCAGCGCATAGACCGACGCGCCGACGCCGCCCGCCAGCGCCCCTGCCGCAGCGCCCGCCCACGCGAGCCGCGTCGGGGCCAGCCCGCGCAACGCCAAGAAAGCGCCCACGAACACGGGCAGCGCGATCTGCGCGATGTTGAGCGCGCACAGGCGCCACGACTTGCCCATCAGCAAGGTCATGCGCTCGTCCTGCGGCGCCGAGAACCAGACCACCGCCGCGAGCACCCAGAGCCCCAGCACGGGCAGCACGCCAATCAGCCAAGCCCGCCGCACGGGCACGCCGGGCCGGGCCAGGCGCTGGAGAACCACGAAGGCGCCCGCAGCCACGCACAGCGGAAACAGCAGCTTCACCCAGAACATGGGCGAGGCCGCGGCTTTCAGCCCATGCATCTCCAGCCCGTACTTAGCAAACAGGACCATGAAGGACAGTGGCAGCGCCAAAGCCACGGCCAGTTGGAGGCGCTCGCGGGCGCCGCGGCGCCGCTCGACCGCTGCGTCGTTGGCCAGCAGGGCCACGAGGTCGTCGGTCTTCACCCGGCACCTCCGGCAAAACGGGCCGCCAGCGCCTTGAGGCCCCGGTGGATGCCGATCTTCACCGCCGACTCCGACATGCCCGTGAGGCTCGCCGTCTCGGCCACCGACAGGCCTTCGATCTTCACGTGCACGATGGGCAGGCGCTGACGTTCGGGCAAGGTCTGCAGCAGGCCGCCGAGGTCGCGCTTCGCGTCGCTGGCGTCGGTGGCCGACGCGGCGAACACGGCCCGGTCGTCGTCCAGCGGGTCATGCAGGTTCTCCCGGACCGACTTGGCGCGCAGCAGGTCGATCATCTTGTAGCGCGCAATCGCATGCACCCAGGCCGTCAGCGGCTGGTCGCTCTGGTAGGTATGGCGCTGGTTGTGCATGGCGAGCAGGCATTCCTGAACAAGGTCTTCCACTTCATCGGGCCAGCTGAAAAGACGCCTGCCCAGAAAAGCACGCAGGTGCGCGCTGAGTCGCTGCAGGAACTCCCGGTACGCCCCGGCGTCGCCGTCCAGACTCCGAAGGAAAAGGCCGCGCAGCGCTGCTTCCGCGTCGCCCGCGTCTGTCCTGCTTCCTGAATGGGTTCGTTCCATCGGGCCCGTTGGTTACAGCGTTTGTAAAAAAGATTGCAAGCAATTGTGCGCGCCCCGGCGGGCGCTCCGCTAAGCTGCGCCGATGCTGGCCGGACTCGTCTCGCACCCTTGGGCCTACCCGGCGCTGGAGGCGGCGCACGTCGTGGGCATTGCGCTGCTGTTCGGCGGCCTGCTGGTGTTCGAGCTGCGCGCCCTCGGCCTGGGCCGCGAGCTGCCGGCACCGCTGCTCGCGCGCCTGACGCTGCGGCCGGCGCTTGTTGGCTTCGTACTGTGCGCCGTCACCGGACTCACCATGTTCTCCGGCCAACCCGACGAACTGCTGGCCAACAACGCCTTCCGCATCAAGCTCGGCCTCATCGCGCTGGCCGGTGCCAATGCCGCGCTCTTTCATTTCCGAGGGGGCGTTGCAGCCACCGACCGTTTCGGCAAGGTGCAATGCCTTCTGTCCTTGGGGTTTTGGCTCGCTGTCATCATCTGCGGGCGCTGGATTGCCTATGTCTGAACAAGATGAGCAAGGAGAACGCGATGCTGCATCGACGCATGTTCATGGCCGGTTCGATCGGCCTCGCCCTGCCCGTCTGGGCCCACCACGGCTGGAGCAGCTTTGACCAGGAGCGACCGCTCTACGTGGAAGGTCGCGCCACCAAGGTGAGCTGGCGCAATCCGCACGGCGAGCTGGAGATCGAGCTGCCCGAGAACCTCGTGCTGCCGCCCGACCTGAAGCAGCGCGCGTTGCCCAGACAGAGCGCAACGGTCGACGGCGCCGCGCTCCTGACCAAGGCGCAGTTGCCGACGCGACGCGATCGCAAGTGGCAGGTCGAGCTGGCCCCGCTCACGCGACTGCAGGCCTGGGGTGTCGAGGAGATCAAACCCGGCACGCCGGTGGGCGTGCTCGGCTTCACCTTCACGGGCGAAAAAGGCGATGCGGTGCTGCGCGCCGAATACCTGTTCGTGCACGGCAAGACCTACGGCCTGCGCTCCTCGCCAGCCTGAACGGCGCGCGGCCAGACCCTGCGGCAGCCTCCCTTGCCAGCCGCACAAGTGATCGGTACATTGCATTTTTTGAGGGTTTGCAATGTCCGTAGATAGCACAGCGATTCCTTCCGCCCTGCCGACCTCGACTGGCGCCGCCGCGTCCACCAACCCTCCGCTCCACCCCTCGTCCTCGACCGGGCACATCCGGCTCACCTCGCATGCCGGCGGCTTCGGCGCGCTGCCCATCCACTGGGGCGCGACCACCGCCGCCGAGCGCGGCCCGGTGGTCGGCACCACGACCAAGCGTGCGCACCGCAACGTCATCGGCACGCACAGCGGCTCGTACAGCGTGTACCGCGCGCTCGCCGTCGCAGCCGGCGCCTTGAAGCGCGAACACAAGGCCGACCTCACCAACACCGCGCCGACCGACGTGATCGGCCCCTATCCGCAATGGAGCGAGCCTGGACGCATCGTCTCGCTCGACCCATGGGGCGCGCTCGTGGCCGACGTGTTCTCCGCCGAGCTTGCGGCCGGCTACGACATCCGCCCGACCATCGCGATCACCAAGGCCCATGTGATCCTGCCCGAGGTGATCGAGGCCCTGCAGAAGGGCCGCCTCAAGGCCGACGGCAAGTTCCTCACCGCCGGCGGCGCGGCCCTGGTCACCAAGGCTGCCATCGAACCCGTGTGGTACCTGCCCGAAGTGGCGCGCCGCTTCGGCTGCTCCGAGACTGACCTGCGCCGCGTGCTGTTCGAGGAAACCGGCGGCATGTACCCCGAACTCGTCACGCGCTCCGACCTCGAGGTGTTCCTGCCGCCCATCGGCGGGCAGACGCTCTACATCTTCGGCAACCCGCGCGACCTGGCCAATCCCGATGTGGAGCTCACCGCGCGCATCCACGACGAATGCAACGGCTCCGACGTGTTCGGCTCCGACATCTGCACCTGCCGCCCCTACCTCACGCACGCCATCGAGGAATGCATCCAGGGCGCGCAGCGCGGCGGCGTGGGCCTCATCGCCTACTCGCGCAAGGAAGGCCGCGCGTTGGGTGAAGTAACCAAGTTCCTCGTCTACAACGCCCGCAAACGGCAGGTCGGCGGCGACACGGCCGACCAGTACTTCGCGCGCACCGAATGCGTGGCCGGCGTGCAGGACATGCGCTTCCAGGAACTGATGCCCGACGTCTTCCACTGGCTTGGCATCCGCAAGATCCATCGCCTCGTGTCGATGAGCAACATGAAGTTCGACGCCATCACCGGCTCGGGCATCGAGATCGGCGAGCGCGTGAACATCCCGGACGAACTGATCCCGGCCGACGCCCGCGTCGAGATGGACGCCAAGATGGCCGCGGGCTATTTCACGCCCGGCCCGGTGCCGGACGCCGAGGAACTGAAGAAGGCCAAGGGCCGGGGATTGAGCGAATGAGCCGCAGCACCGACATCGACCTGCCCGCCGACGGTTCCGGCAGCCTGCGTCCCGGCGGCGCGGGCGCCGTGGATCCGTCGATCGAGTTTGCGCCGGACACCGGCCATCCGGCCGGCGCCGCCACCTTGCTGCGCACCACCACCGCCATCCGCCAGCGTGCCGGCGCCCTGCTGGCGCGCGCGCGCCGTGGCGAATCGCAGTGGTTCCGCATCGGCAGCGACGACGCGCTCGAAGACGCCGCGCGCACCGTGGCCGAGGTGACGCGCGAGCGCTATCCGTGGGACACCATCCCGTACCACAGCCGCTGGCGCCACTTCGAGGCGGGCGGCATCGACCGGCGACAGCAGCTCGACGCGCTGCTCGGCAAGGGCATCGACGCCCGCCAGCGCGCCCGCGCCCACATCGACCTCGTGCTCGTGAGCGTGCTGCTCGACGCCGGCGCCGGCCCCACGTGGCACTACACCGAATCGGCCACCGGCGAGCGCTTCACCCGCTCCGAAGGATTGGGCGTGGCGAGCTTTCATGCCTTCACCAGCGGGCTGTTCTCGTCCGACCCCGACCACCCGCTGCAGGTCGACGCGGCCGGCCTGCGCGGTCTCGTGACCGAGCGCCTGGGCGATGCGTTCCAGGTGAGCGAGGTCAATCCGCTGGTCGGCCTCGCGGGCCGCGCCACGCTGCTGCGCCGGCTCGGCGAGGCCATGAGCGAGCAGCCCGAGACCTTCGGCGACGACGGCCGCCCCGCCGGGATGTTCGACGCCCTCGTGGCCCCCTTCGGCGCCGCCACGCCGCCCACGGCCGAGATCACCGCGCACCAGATCCTGTCGCTTCTGCTGGAAACGCTCTCGCGCATCTGGCCTTCCGCCAATGCCATCGACAGCATCGCAGCCGACGGCAGCGACAGCGCGGGTGGCATCGGCACCGGCGACCCCTCCCTGGCACTGGGCGACTGCTGGCGCCACAGCGCCGTGCACGGCCCCGGCCTCACCAACGGCTGGATGCCGTTCCACAAGCTGTCGCAGTGGCTTACGTATTCGCTGCTCGAACCCTTCGAATGGGCCGGCGTGAAGGTGCGCCACCTCGACGCGCTCACTGCCCTGCCCGAATACCGCAACGGCGGCCTGCTGATCGACAGCGGCGTGATCGTGCCCCGGGACGCGGCATTTCTCTCGCGCAAATGGAAGGCCGGCGACGAGTTCATCGTCGAATGGCGTGCCCTCACCGTCGCGCTGCTCGACGAGATCGCGCCACGCGTGCGCAAGGTGCTCGACCGCACCGAGGAGGAGCTGCCCCTGGCCTGCGTGCTCGAAGGCGGCACCTGGGCCGCGGGTCGGGTGCTGGCACAGCGTTTGCGAGACGGCGCACCGCCCCTGCAGATCGAGAGCGACGGCACCGTCTTCTAGGCTTTCAGTCTTTTAGACTCTCCAGTTTTCCGCAACGGCACACCAAAAGAAGACTCCAATGAGCAACGTCCACCTCGTCGACCACCCCCTCGTCCAGCACAAGCTCACCCTGATGCGCCGCAAGGACGCCTCCACCAACAGCTTTCGCCGGCTCCTGAACGAAATCAGCATGCTGATGGCCTACGAGGTCACGCGCGACATGCCGATGCAGGACATCGAGGTCGAAACACCGCTCGAAACCATGCAGGCCAAGGTCATCGACGGCAAGAAGGTGGTGCTGGTGTCGATCCTGCGCGCCGGTACCGGCATCCTTGACGGCATGCTCACGGTGGTGCCGGGCGCGCGCGTCGGCCACATCGGCCTGTACCGCGACCCCAAGACGCTCACGGCCGTCGAGTACTACTTCAAGATGCCCGGCGAGATGGAGAACCGCGACGTGATCGTGGTCGACCCGATGCTGGCCACCGGCAACTCGGCCGTGGCCGCGGTGGAGCGGTTGAAAGAACTCAACCCCAAGTCGATCAAGTTCGTCTGCCTGCTGACCTGCCCCGAAGGCGTGAAGACCATGCAGACCGCACACCCCGACGTGCCGATCTACACCGCCGCCATCGACCGCGAGCTGGACAGCCACGGCTACATCCTGCCCGGCCTCGGCGACGCGGGCGACCGCATCTTCGGCACGAAATAGGCTCGCCCCCAGGCTTCGCGCACTTCGTGTCGCTTCTCCTTCCCCCTACCGGGAGCAACACCTGAGGCCCGGCAAAGCCGGTTCCTCGGTGTTTCTGGAAGGGGCCACTGCGGGGTGGGCGCTGCGGGCATGGGGATTGCAGGGTGGTTCTTTTATTCATCGAGGAGAAGACCGTGACAGCACGCCGTCAGTTGATCGTTCGTTCCATCGCCGTTGCCGCAGCCCTTGCGGCGGGCGCCCCGGGCCTTGCGCTCGCGCAGGCCAAGCTGAAGGTGGCGGCCGTGTACACGGTGCCGTTCGAGCAGCAATGGGTGGGCCGCATCCACAAGGCGCTGAAGGCGGCCGAGGCGCGGGGGGAAATCGAATACAAGGCGACCGAGAACGTGAGCAACGCCGACTACGAGCGCGTGATGCGCGAGTACGCCACGGGTGGCAATCAGCTGATCCTGGGTGAGGTGTTCGGCGTGGAAGCGGCGGCGCGCAAGGTCGCGAAGGACTTTCCCAAGGTCGCGTTCCTCATGGGCTCGTCGCTGAAGCCGCAGGCACCCAATTTCTCGGTGTTCGACAACTACATCCAGGAACCGGCGTACCTGAGCGGCATGGTCGCGGGCGGGATGACCAAGAGCAACCGCATCGGCATGGTCGGTGGCTTTCCGATCCCCGAGGTCAATCGCCTGATGAACGCCTTCATGGCAGGCGCGAAGGAAACCAATCCGAAGGTGGAGTTCAGCGTGAGCTTCATCAACAGCTGGTTCGATCCGCCCAAGGCCAAGGAAGCGGCCTTCGCGATGATCGACAAGGGCGCGGACATCATGTACGCCGAGCGCTTCGGCGTGTCGGATGCGGCCAAGGAAAAGGGCAAGCTCGCCATCGGCAACGTGATCGACACGCAGGCCCAGTACCCCGAGACCGTGGTCGCCTCGGCCCTGTGGAATTTCGAGCCCTCGGCCGACCGGGCGATCAAGCTCGTGAAGGAAGGCAAGTTCGCGGCCGAGGACTACGGCGTGTACTCGCACATGAAGCACAAGGGCTCCGAGCTGGCGCCGCTGGGCACCTTCGAGAAGAAGGTGCCGGCTGACATCGTCGCCAAGGTGAAGGCGAAGCAGGCCGACATTCTTGCCGGCAAGTTCACCGTGAAGGTGGACGACGCGCAACCCAAGTCCACCGCAAAGTGAGCAGGCCGATGACGACGATCCGCTGGCGCTCCCTCCTCGCAGCCGGCGTGCTGGCCGTGGGCCTTTCGGGTTGCGTCGGCGTCTACAAGGGCACCGGCGTCAGCATCAACAGCAGCACGCGCCTGGACGACACGCCGCGCATCGCCGTGATCTCGGCTTTCGAGCCCGAGCTGAAGCTGCTGCTGACGCGCCTGCAGGGCCCGACCAAGCACCGCGTGAACGGCGTGGAGTTCACCACCGGCACGCTGGAGGGCAAGCCGGTCGTGCTGTTCCTCTCGGGCATCAGCATGACGAACGCGACGATGAACACGCAGCTCGTGCTCAACCGCTTTCGGGTCACCAGCATCGTGTTCAGCGGCATCGCGGGTGGCGTGAACCCGTCGCTGCACGTGGGCGACGTGACGGTGCCGGCGCAGTGGGGGCAGTACCTCGAAGTGCTGATGGCGCGCGAGACCGCGCCGGGCAAGTACACCGCGCCGCCCTTCATCACCGACGCCACGCTGCCCAACTTCGGCATGAACTTCCCTCGCCCGGTCGAGGTGCGCTCGGCGGCCAAGCCGAACATCGAGCGCAAGTTCTGGTTCGAGGCCGATCCGAAGATGCTCGAAGTGGCGCGCAGCATCCGCAACGTCGAGCTGGCGAACTGCGGCGCGGGCAAGTGCCTGCCGCGCAAGCCGCAGCTGGTGGTCGGCGGCAACGGCGTGTCGGGCCAGGCGTTCATGGACAACAAGGCGTACCGCGAATACACCTTCAAGACCTTCCAGGCCAACGTGCTCGACATGGAAACCGCCGCCGTGGGCATGGTCGCCTACAGCAACGGCGTGCCCTACATCGCCTTCCGCTCGCTCAGCGATCTGGCGGGCGGCGGCGACGGCGAGAACGAGATGGGCACCTTCATGAGCATCGCGGCCGACAACTCGGCCAAGGTCATGCTGGCATTCCTGGCCGCCTGGAAGTGACGGTAGCGCCCGCGCGCCTGCCTCGTCTGGTCTTGCTGCCGGGCATGGACGGCACCGGCGATCTCTTCGCGCCATTGACGCAAGCCCTCGGGCCGCACGCCGCCATTGACGTCGTGCGCTACCCGGGCCGGCAGGCGCTGGGCTATGACGAACTCGAACCGCTGGTGCGCGCGCAACTGCCCACGCAGCAGCCCTTCGTGCTGCTTGGCGAATCGTTTTCCGGGCCACTGGCCATTTCCATCGCGGCCTCGCGCCCGCCGGGTCTTCAGGGCCTCATCCTGTGTTGCAGCTTTGCGCGCCGGCCCGCGCCCGGGCTCGCGCTGATGCGCGCAGGCCTGATCGACCTGTCGATGCGCCTGCTGCATTCGAAACTCATGCGCGCACCAATGCAGCATCTGCTGCTGGGCGGCTCAGCGACGCCGCACCTGTCGGACATGCTGCAGGCGTCGCTGAAGCAGGTGTCGGTCGCCGTCATGACCCGTCGCATGAAGGAAGTGCAACGTGTGGACGTGCGCGACAAGCTGCCGCTGGTCCGTGTGCCGGCGATGTACCTGCAGGCGCTGCAGGACCGCGTGGTGCCGCGCCGCGCGGCGGCGGCCATCCAGCGCGGGTTGTCGGCCTTGCACCTGGTGCAGTTGGACGGCCCCCACGGCCTGCTGCAGGCCTCGCCCGCCGCATCGGCCCGGGCCATCGAAAATTTCTGCCGCGACCTGCCGTCGCCCTCCGTTTCCCCATGAATTCCACCGTGCTTCGCCTCCAGGGCATCACCAAGCGCTTCGGCCCGCTCGTGGCCAACGACGCCATCTCCCTCGACCTGCAGGCCGGCGAAGTGCTCGCGCTGCTCGGCGAGAACGGCGCGGGCAAGTCGACGCTGATGTCGATCCTGTTCGGCCACTACGTTGCCGACGAAGGCAGCATCGAAGTGTTCGGCGCGCCGCTGCCGCCCGGCAACCCCAAGGCCGCGCTCGCCGCGGGCGTGGGCATGGTGCACCAGCACTTCACGCTGGCCGACAACCTCACCGTGCTCGACAACGTGATGATGGGCACCGAGCCGCTGTGGCGCCTTCGCTCGCGCCGTGCGACCGCCCGTGCGCGGCTGCTCGAGGTCGCCCAGCGTTTCGGCCTGCCGGTGCAGCCCGACGCGACGATCGGCAGCCTCTCGGTCGGTGAACGCCAGCGCGTGGAGATCCTCAAGGCGCTGTACCGCGGCGCGCGCATCCTGATCCTCGACGAACCGACGGCGGTGCTCACACCCCAGGAGAGCGAGGCGCTGTTCGCCACGCTCGCGCAGATGGTGGTGCAGGGCCTCTCGGTGATCTTCATCAGCCACAAGCTCGGCGAGGTGCTGCGGGTGTCTCAGCGCATCGCGGTGCTGCGCGGCGGCAAGCTGGTGGCGCAGGCGCGCACGGCCGACACCACGCAGGCGCAGCTCGCGCTGTGGATGGTGGGCCATGCGGTCGAGGCGCCGCAGCGGCGGCCCGCGAAATCGGTGGGCGACGCGGTCTGCGTGCTCGATCACGTGAGCACCGCATCGGCGAAAGACGGCGGGCAGGACCGCCTGCGCGAGGTGTCGCTCACGCTGCGCGCGGGCGAGATCACTGCCATCGCAGGCGTCTCCGGCAACGGCCAGGTCGCGCTGGCCGAGCTGCTCAGCGGCACGCGCCGCGCCGTCTCCGGCACCGCGCAATTCATGGGCCGCGCGCTGCCGCCATCGCCCGCCCGGCTGGTGCAACGGGGCGTGGCGCGCATTCCCGAAGACCGGCATGCGGTCGGCGTGGTCGGCGATCTGCCGGTGTGGGAGAACGCCGTGTCCGAGCGGCTGCGCAGCCCGGTGTTCTCGCGCTGGTCGTTCATCGTCCGGCGCGCCGCCGCGCGCTTGCATGCCCGGCGCATCGAAAGAGCCTTCGACGTGCGCGGCGCCGGCCTCATGGCGCCGGCCCGTTCGCTCTCGGGCGGGAACATGCAGAAACTGATCCTGGGGCGGGCGCTGTTGGCGCCCGAGCAAGTGGAACAAGACATCGACAACAAGAAGTACCCGAACCGCGCACCGCGCCTGATCGTCGCGCACCAGCCGACCTGGGGCCTGGACATCGGCGCGGTCGCCTATGTGCAGCAGCAACTCATCGCCGCGCGCGATGCCGGCGCGGCCGTGCTGGTGATCTCCGACGACCTCGACGAAGTGCTTGCGCTCGGCGACCGCGTGGCCGTGATGCACGGCGGCCACCTCGGCGAAGCGCGCCCGGCCGCGGCCTGGACACGCGAAGCCATCGGCCTGGCGATGGCCGGCGCCACGACGCCGCAACGCCCGGGAGCCGCCGCATGATGCGCCTCGAACGACGCCACCAGAGTTCGCGCGCCGCGCTGGTGCTGGCGCCCATCGGTGCGATCGTGTTCACGCTGGCGGTGAGCGCCCTGCTCGTGCGCTGGGCCGGTGCACCGGTCGGGCGCACCTACGCGCTGCTGCTGCAGGGCGGCTTCGGCTCGGTGTTCGCCTGGAGCGAGACGCTGACACGGGCGATCCCGCTGATCCTCACCGGGCTGGCCGCCACGGTCGCGTTCAAGGCGCGCCTGTTCAATATCGGCGCCGAGGGGCAGCTCTTCGCGGGCGCGCTCGCCGCCGTGGCCGTGGGCGGCATGCACGGCGGCACGGGCTTCGAACTGTCGCCGTGGGTGCTGTTTCCGCTGATGATGCTGGCCGCCGCCGTGGCCGGTGCCCTGCTGCTGCTGGGCCCGGCGCTCATGAAGAACAAGCTGGGCGTCGACGAGGTAGTGACCACGCTGCTCATCAACTTCATCGTGCTGCTGGGCGTGTCGGCACTGCTCGACGGGCCCATGAAAGACCCGAGCGCGATGGGCTGGCCGCAGAGCGTGTCGCTGCAGTCCGACCTCGAGCTGGGCAAGCTCATCGCGCAGACGCGCGTGCACACCGGGCTGCTGTGGGCCGTGTCGCTCGCGGTGAGCGTGTGGGCGATCTTCAAGTACACGGTGCTGGGTTTCGACATCCGCGCGGTGGGCGCCAATGCGCGCGCCGCCGCCTTCGCGGGCGTGCCGGTCACGCGCACCGTGGTGATGGTGGCGCTGCTCTCGGGCGCGCTGGCCGGGCTGGCCGGCGCCATCGAGGTGGCGGGCCGCACCAGCTACGTCACGCTCGACATGTCGCCGGGCTATGGCTACACCGGCATCGTGATCGCGATGCTCGCCGGCCTGCACCCGCTGGGCGTGATCGCCGCCGGCGTGTTCGTGGCCGGCGTGCTGGTCGGCGCGGACACCATGAGCCGCGCCGTGGGCGTGCCGACCTACATCGCGGACGTGATCGTCGCGGCCTCGCTGATCGCGGTGCTGGTGGCGACGCTGCTGACGCAATACCGGGTACGGGTGACGAAATGACCGACTTGCTCGACATCCTCACCAACCCCGCCTTCTGGGTCGCAGTGCTGCGCATCGCCACGCCGCTCATCCTCGGCACGTTGGGCGTGCTGCTGTGCGAGCGCGCGGGTGTGCTCAACCTCGGCATCGAGGGGATCATGGTCGCGGGCGCCTTCACGGGCTGGCTCGCGGTGTACGCCGGCGCGCCGCTGTGGGCCGGCGTCGGCGTGGCCGCGCTCACGGGCATGGTGTTCGGCCTGCTGCATGCCTTCCTGACCGTCGGGCTCGCACTGTCGCAGCACGTCTCGGGGCTGGGTATCACGCTGCTGGCCACGGCGCTGAGCTACTTCGGCTACCGCGTGAGCTTTCCCAAGGTGAACACGCCGCCGACCATCACGCCCTTCGCACCGATGGACTGGCTGCCCGTGCCCATCCTCAACGCGCAGACCGCGCTCACCTTGTTCGCGCTGCTGCTGGTGCCGGCCGTGGCCTGGGTGCTGTACCGCACGCCGCTGGGCCTGGCGCTACGCATGGTCGGCGAGAACCCGCAGGCGGCCGAGAGCCAGGGCGTGTCGGTGGCGGCCACGCGCACCGGGGCCATCGTGGCGGGCTCGGCGCTGATGGGCGTGGCCGGCGCCTTCCTCACGCTGTCGGCCTTCAACGCCTTCTTCTTCAACATGGTGAACGGCCGTGGCTGGATCTGCGTGGCGCTGGTGGTGTTCGCGTCGTGGCGGCCGGGCAAGGCCCTGCTCGGCGCGCTGCTGTTCGCGTTCTTCGACGCGCTGCAGCTGCGGCTGCAACAATCGGGCGACGCCGTGCTGCCTTACCAGCTGTACCTGATGCTGCCCTACCTGCTGTCGATCCTGGCGCTGGTGCTGGTGGCGCGCAAGGCCAGCTATCCGCAGGCACTGATGAAACCCTACCGCAAGGGAGAACGCTGACATGCCGATGACCCTGCCCCTCCGGCTCCGTCACCTGCTCGCCGCCCTGGCGTTCGCGCTGACAGGCAGCGGCGCCGCCGCACTCGGCACCGACCTCGGCCCCGAGCGCTTCGCGACGCACGACGCCGTCACCTGGGTGCAGACCTGCGGCACCTGGGGCACCAACCACCAGGGCACCTATCGCGTGGTGCATGCCGAAGCCTTCGCGCAATCCTTCCTCTATGTGCAATGGATGGCGCGCGGCGAAGCCGACCGCAGCTACAGCCTGTACGCCGTGCACACGACCGCCATCGCCGAACTCGACAACGACCACGCGGAGATTTCGCTCAGCGAGCTCACCTGCCGCGCCACGCCGCGCGGCATCGTGGTGACGGCCAAGGCCGATTCGGGCCACGACGACAAGCTGCGCCGCGTGACCATCGAGGTCGGGCCGGCGCCTGGACAGTACCGCTTCCGCGCGCAACGCACGCGCTGAGCACCTCGAAGAAGACACCCCACCGATGCTCGACCTCCTCATCACCAACGCCACCCTCCCCGACGGCCGCACCGGCATGTCGGTCGCCGTGCAGGACGGGCGCATCGCGGAAGTGACGCCCGGCCTTGCCGCGCCCGCCCACGAGACGCTCGACGCGCAGGGCCTGCTGCTCTCGCCGCATTTCGTCGATCCGCACTTCCACATGGACGCCACGTTGAGCTACGGCCAGCCGCGCGTCAACCAGAGCGGCACGCTGCTCGAAGGCATCGCGCTGTGGGGCGAGCTCAAGCCGCTGCTCACGGCCGACGCGCTCATCGAACGCGCACTCGCCTACTGCGACTGGGCCGTGGCCAAGGGCCTGCTGGCGATCCGTTCGCATGTGGACACCAGCGACCCGAGCCTGCTCGCGGTCGATGCGCTGCTCGAGGTCAAGCGCCAGGTGGCACCGTACATCGACCTGCAGCTGGTCGCGTTTCCACAGGACGGCGTGCTGCGCTCGCCGGGCGGCATCGACAACCTCACGCGCGCGCTCGACAAGGGCGTGGACGTGGTCGGCGGCATTCCGCACTTCGAGCGCACCATGGCTGACGGCGCCGCCAGCGTGAAGCTGCTGTGCGAGTTGGCCGCCGAGCGCGGCAAGCTGGTCGACATGCACTGCGACGAGTCGGACGACCCGCTCTCGCGCCACATCGAGACGCTGGCCGCCGAGGCCCTGCGCCTGGGCCTGCAGGGCCGCGTGACCGGCTCGCACTGCACCTCGATGCACTCGATGGACAACTACTACGTGAGCAAGCTGCTGCCACTCATCGCCGAGAGCGGCGTGAGCGTGGTGTCGAACCCGCTCATCAACATCACGCTGCAGGGCCGCCACGACAGCTACCCCAAGCGCCGCGGCATGACGCGCGTGCCCGAGCTGCTGGCCGCTGGCGTCAACGTCGCCTTCGGCCACGACTGCGTGATGGACCCGTGGTACGGCATGGGCTCGGGCGACATGCTCGAAGTCGCGCACATGGGCCTGCACGTGGCGCAGATGACCGGCCAGGCCGGCATCCACCAGTGCTTCGAGGCCGTGACCACCCGCGCGGCGCGCGTGATGCACCTGGACGGCTACGGACTGGAGGCCGGTTGCGACGCCAGCTTCGTGCTGCTGCAGGCGCGCGACCCGGTCGAGGCGATCCGCCTGCGCGCGACGCGGCTCAAGGTGTTCCGCAAGGGCCGCCTGCTGGCCGAGACACCGGCAGCCACCGCCGCACTGCACCTGCCCGGGCGCGGCGATCGCACGCACTGGATGCTCGGCGAACGCTGATCCACCGGCGGCTGGACAGGCGCCGCGCCTGCCGCGAACATCCGGGTTCCCCGACGAAACGCCGACCGGCGACAAGGACACCCGACATGAGCGCCCCACCCCTGCTGCGCACGCTGTTCCAGTACCACGCGTGGGCCAACGACGAGTTGCTGGACCGCGTGGCCAGCCTCGACCCCGAGCAACACCGCGACGCCCGCCACGCGGCGATCCGCGTGGTCAACCATGCCCATGTGGTGAACCGGATCTTCGCGGGCCACCTCACGGGCACGCCGCACGGCTTCGCCGACGACAACACGCCTGAAACGCCCGCGCTGGCCGACCTGCGCGCCGCCGTGGCGGAGTCCGATCGTTGGTACCTCGCCTACCTGGACACGCTCACACCGGAACTTCTCGCGGAATCCGTCCCCTTCGTGTTCACCGACGGCGACAAGGGCTGCATGACGCGCGAGGAGATGCTGGCCCACGTCGTGACACACAACGGCTACCACCGGGGCGAAGCCGGCCGGTTGCTCGCGCAATGCGCGGTGCGCCCGCCGCGCGACACGCTGGCGGTGCACCTGCACCGCAGCGAACCCGCGCGCCGCGAGCGCGGCTGAAGGCGCGCAGGCTCAGGCTGCGTTCTTGGTGGCGACGGTCATCTCGACCTCGACCGTCGCATTCTTCGGCAGCGCGTAGACACCGACCGCCGTGCGCACATGCACGCCGGCCTCGCCGAACACGCGATGCAGCAGGTCGGAGGCGGCATCGGCCACCTCGCTCTGCTGCGTGAAGTCGGCCGTGCATTGCACGAAGACACCGACGCGCAGCACCTTCTCGACCGCGTCGAGCGAGCCGAGCGCGCGACGCAGCAGCGCGAGGCTGCGCAACGCACAGATCTGCGCGCCCTCGCGCGCCTTGTCGAGCGACACCGCATCGCCCACGCGGCCGGTGACGACCACCGTGGTGCCCACGCGCGGCACCTGACCGCTGAGGTAGACGGTGCGGCCGTCGCGCACCAATGGCACGTAATGGCCGCCGGCCAGGATTTCGCCCTCGAAGCTGTGGCCCAGCTCGGCGGCAATGCGGTCGGCGATCTGGTCGCGGCTTTGTGCTTCTGTCATCGGATGTCCAGGAAAACGGGCCGTCATTGTCGCCAACCCCTCCGGCGCGAACAGATACAGATCACACCGACCGAAGGCACAACAGTTCAGCCTTCGAAGGCCAGGAACACCCGCCCGCCCTCGATCTTCACCGGGTAGGTGCGCAAATCCTCGGTGAGCGGCGCGCACATCGCCTTGCCGCTGCGCACGTCGAATCGCCCCTGGTGCAGCGGGCATTCGATCTCGTGGCCTTCGAGAAAACCGTCGCACAGCCGCGCGTGGCCATGCGTGCAGATGTTGTCGGTGGCATGGATGCCGTCGTCAGTGCCGTACAGCGCGATGTCGCGCCCCTGCACCTCGATGCCGACCACGTCGTCGGCGGGAACATCGTCGACCGCCGCGGCGTCGACCCAGGTCATCGTGGGCATCGTGTGTCCTTTCTTCTTCTCAATCAGGCTTCAGCCCGGCGCGCTCGATCACCGGCTTCCAGCGGCGCAGTTCTTCGTCCATGAACTTCGACAACCCCTCGGGCGTGCTGCCCACGGGGTCGAAGTACGCGGTCTGCAGGCGCTTGACCGTTTCGGGATCTTTGAGCACGGCGGAAATCTCGCGGCTCATGCGCTGCACGACGTCGTTCGGCGTGCCCTTGGGCGCCATGTAGGCGAACCATGGCACGGCCTGGATATCAGGCAGGCCCGATTCGCGCAGCGTGGGCAGGTCGGGCAATAGCGCCGAGCGCTCGGCCGAGGTCACGGCCAGGGCCTTGATACGCCCGGCCTTGGCCTGCGGCATCACCGTGACCGGCGGCAGGCAGGCGTACTGCACGTCACCCTGCACGATGGCCGTCACCGCCTGGCCCGACGATGCGTACGGAATGTGCACCGCGAACGACTGGGTCTTGGCCTTGATGAGCTCCACGCCCAGGTGCGAGATCGAGCCATTGCCGGTCGAGGCGAAGTTGAACTTGCCCGGGTTCTTCTTCATCGCCGCCAGCCAGCCCTTGACCGAATCGACGCCCATCGAATTCGACACCGCACAGACGTTCGGCGTGGTCGCCGCGAGCGACACCGGCACGAGATCCTTGAACGGGTCGTACGGCAGGTTCTTGTAGAGGATGGTGTTGTAGACCAGCGGCGCGTTGACCGACAGCAGGAAGGTGTAGCCGTCGGGCTGCGCCTTCGAGACCTGGTCGGTGCCGCTGTTGCCGCCCGCGCCGGCCTTGTTCTCGACGATCAGCGGCTGGCCGATGCGCGCCGCGAGCTTGTCGTTGACGATGCGCGCGAGGATGTCGGGCGACGAGCCCGCCGCGAACGGCACCACGATGCGCACCGGGCGCTGCGGCCAGTCCTGCGCATGGGCCGCTGCCGCCAGCGCCACCGCGCCGAGGGCGAAGAGAACGCGCGCGTGCTTCATGGCTGCACCTCCACGCCGACCATGCCCAGGTGATCCTGCTGCTCACGCGCGATGAAGCCCGCGATGAGCGCGCGGTAGGCGGCCTCGACCACCTCGGGGTAGGCGCCCTCCTTCTCGGCCAGCGCCTTGACCTTGTCGATCACCTCCTGCTGGCGCTGGGGCGCCGACACCTGGAAGGCGTCGCGCTTGAAGCGCGCCGCGTCCTTCACGTAGCGGCCGCGCTCGGCCAGCAGCGTGACGATCTGGCGGTCGAGCCGGTCGATGTTCTCGCGCACCTCGGCCAGGTTCGCGCACAGCGGCACATAGGCGGGGTCGGTGAAGCGGCGCAGGGGCGCACCGTGGGTCTCTGGTTCTTTTTGCATTTTCAGCTGTCTCTCGTCACTCAAATGATCTGTTCGTGGAATACCGCGGAACCGGCTTTGCCGGGCCGCTGGTATTGCCCCCTGAAAGGGGGTTGGAGGCCACACGAAGTGGGCAAGCCTGGGGGTGAGCCCTATATCGGATAGATGATGGAGTTCGGGATCATTTCGCTGTCGAACACGCACAGGCGCGACGCGAATTTCAAGCCCTCGGGTGTGGGCACGACCTTGTCGATGTAGCGCCCGACGTTGAACACGGTCGAAGGCCCGTCGAGCTTGGTGCGGAACACCGCGTAGTTGGCCTCGCTGTGGATCGTGCCGTCGTCGTCCACCGCATGGACGATGGGCAGGCCCACCACATGACGCTGGTAGTAAGGGTCGTGGAACAGCGTCTCCTTGATGCCGTAGACGCGGTCTTCGAGCATGCCCCGGCTCTCGAACGAGAGCGTGGCCAGCGGCAGACCGCGCTCGTGGTTCTCGCGTGGCTGCAGACGGTAGCTGCACTGCTCGACGAAGAAGGCGGGCCACAGGTCCCACTGGCCCGAATCGACCGCGTGCGCATACGCCGCATACAGGCGCGACAGGTCAAGGTACATGGAGGTGTCGAGCGTAGTCATGCGTCCATCACCTCGCGCCAGTAGCGGTACATGCCGCGGATCAGCGTCTCGGTCACCATGTGGTCGGTGTTCTCGACCTCGCGCCCGCCCAACTCGGCCAGCGTGCGGTGATAGGGCTTCTGCTCGAAGCCTTCCTGCGAGAACTCGATCACCTCGCCGTCGTCGGCCGACACGAAACCCGCCGGGCCGAACAGGTTGGCCTGGCGCAGGCGGCGCTGCGTCATCTCGGGCGTGTCGTCCTCGAAGCCGAAATGCGTCCAGACGAAATCGAAGGCATCGTGGCCCACGGGCTGGATATGCCGCGTCGACACGCTGTTGACCTGCTGCTGCAGGATGAGGCTCGGGAACAGCGTCATCATCACCGCCGTCGGCCCGCCCCACCAGGGCTCGGGCACGATGTCGAGGAAGCGCGGGTCCTTGAGCTGCATGCTCTCCTTGAAGCTCGACACCTGCGTCACCTGCGCGGCCTTGCCGGCGCTGCCGCGCGTGGAAATCATGGCGGCGTGGCGGCCGCGCGCGTCCATCTTCAGTTCCGACTTGTTGTCGGCACGCCAGAGCCCGAAGGTCACGAACCAGGTGTGCAGCAGGCCCGGGTGGTACGGGTCCTTGATGTTCTCCTGCATGAGCTTCCAGTTGCCCGGGATGCGTTGACGGCTGTAGCCCAGGATGGTGAGCTTGCGGCCGTCGAACAGACGGTCGAAGTAATGAAGGATGTCGGGGCCGAGGAAGTCCTCGAACGATTCGACGTCATGGTCGAACGACGCGAACACCACGCCGCCGCGCGAAGCCACCTTGAGCTTGTTCAGCCCGTGGTCCTCGGTCTTGAAGTCGGCGGGCATGCCGCCGTGGACCTTGCCGTCCTGCTTCACGCCGCGCCGGAACGGCACGCCCTGCAGGTCGCCCTTGAGCGTGTAGTTCCACTGGTGGTAGGGGCAGACGAATTCCTTCTTGTTGCCATGGCGTTCGCGGCAGAACTGCATGCCTCGGTGGGCGCAGACGTTCTCGAACACGTGGATGGCGCCGGCTTCGTCGCGCGACATGACGACCGAGCGCTCGCCGATGGCGGTGCGCTTGAAGTCGCCCGGGTTCGGGATCTCGGCTTCCAGTCCGACGTAGCACCAGTGCTTTTCATAGAAGAAGCGCTGCAGCTCCTTCTTGTGCAGCGCCTCGTCGGTGTAGGCCATGAAGGGAATGCGGCTGGTCTTGTCGTTCTCCCATCGCAGCTCGATGGGGAACACGGCTGGCGTGGTCATCGCGGGTCTCCTTTTCTTTTCGGTTCTTCAGGTGCCTTGCAGATAGAAGGCATCGGCATGCGTCTGCTCGGGCGCCAAGCCATGTGCCTGCACCAGCCTGCTCGCGGCCTCCACCATGGGCGGCGAGCCGCACAGGTACGCGCGCCAGCCTTCCAGGTTGGCCGGCAGGTCGGCGCGGATCGCATCGGTGATGAGCCCCAGCCGCTGGCCGTCGCGTGCGGGGCCGGCGACCACCACCACGTGCACCTTCAGGCCCGGGTGCAGCGCCTGCAGTTCACGCAGTTCGGGCAGGCCGTACACGTCGGCGTCGGAGCGCACGCCGAGGTAGAGATGGATCGGCTGCATCAGCCCGGCCGCGACGGCGCCGCGCACGATGGACAGGATCGGCGCCAGCCCCGTACCGCCTGCCGCGCAGAGCATCGGCCCGCGATGCTTGGTGCGCAGGTAGGCGGTGCCCAGCGGGCCGCTCACGCGCACGGTGTCGCCCACGCGCAGCTGTTCGAAGATGTGCGCGGTGACGCGGCCGCCCGGCACGCGGCGCACGTGGAACTCGAGCTCCGCGTCGCGGCTCAGCCCGGCCATCGAATACGGCCGCGCCAGCTCAGGGCCGAACTGCAGTTGCGCGTACTGCCCCGGCGAAAACTCCAGCGGCTTGTTGGGCTTGAGGCGCAGGCGGCGGATGTCGTGCGTGAGCACGTCGATGCCCGCGACCGTGGCCTTGAGCACGCGGGCCGGGTGCACCACCACCTCGTCGGGCTCGGGAATCTCGATGGCGCAGCTCTCGGTCAGCGTGCTCTGGCAGGCCAGCACGTAGCGCTCGCCCTGCCCGTCCGGCCGGATCGCGTTCTGGCCGCCGTCGAGCACCTGGCCCGACACCACCTTGCAGCGGCAGGTGCCGCAGCGCCCCGACATGCAGCTGTACGACACCGGCACCTGGTGCTCGCGCAGCACCTCGAGCAGGTTCGCGCCGGGGCGGACCTCGAGGGTGCGGGCAAGGGGGTGAATGTGCAGGTCCATCGTCGGGCTCTCTTTGCGCCGGCGGCAGGGCCGGCTTGTCTCTGGGGACGGATGATGCGCGGCCCCTGAAAATTGACCAATAGAATCCGGTGAATCGGCTGTATCACCCACATGAATAAAGGTGCGCGATGCAACTCAAGGACATCGATCTCAACCTGCTGCTGGTGTTCGACCGCATGCTGGCCGAGAAGCGCGTGTCGGCCGTGGCCGAGTCGTTGGGCCTCTCGCAGCCCGCCATCAGCAACGCGCTGGCGCGCCTGCGCAAGCTGCTGGGTGACGAGCTCTTCCTGCGCACCGCGCGCGGCATGGAGCCCACGCCCTTCGCGCTGCAACTGGCCGAGCCCGTGGCCTACGCGATGGGCGCGCTGCACACGGCGCTCAACCAGCAGGTGGTGTTCGACCCCGCCACGAGCACGCGCAGCTTCACGCTCGCCATGACCGACATCGGCGAGATCTACTTCACCCCGCGGCTCATGGAAACGCTTTCGGTCGCCGCGCCGGGCGTGACCATCAGCACGCTGCGCAACAACACCGCGACCAACCTGCGCGACGAGCTGGAATCCGGCCACGTCGACATCGCCATCGGCCTGCTGCCGCAGCTCAAGTCGGGCGTGTTCCAGCGCCGACTGTTCCTGCAACGCTACGTGTGCCTGTTCTCCGGCGCGCATCCGCTGGCGCGCAAGCGCAGCGTGTCACTGAAGGATTTCAGCGCGGCCGATCATGTGCAGGTGCAGGCCGCCGGCACGGGCCACGGCAAGGCCGACGACGTGATGGCCGCGCAGGGCATCCAGCGCCGCATCCGGCTCAAGGTGCCGCACTTCGTGGCCATCGGGCACATCCTGCAATCGAGCGAGATGATCGCGACCGTGCCCGAGCGCCTGGCCCGCAGCATCGCCGAGCCTTTCGGGCTGGTGTGGCGCCCGCACCCGGTGGCGCTGCCGCAGATCGCGATCAACCTGTTCTGGCATGCGAAGGTGCACCGCGACCCGGGCAATCAGTGGCTGCGGGGGGTGCTGTTCGATACCTTTGCGGACGGCGACGGAGGCGCTTCGGCCGCCTGAGCCGAGGCTGCTCACAAAGCAAAACCGAACTCACCTTCGTGACGCCCATGTGAACTCTGGCGCGCACGATACGTGGCGTTCGCCGGCAGTCTCGCCATGCGTGACATATGGCGCGCTCCCGCGTTCCAGATCGGCACCCGCAGGCGCCGCGCCGACGACCTGCGAGATACAACCCCGCCCGCGCGCTCCCACGGTGCCCGTCGGTGCCGGCCGGTCCGGAGAAGAAAGCAACGCATGATTCCACCCACCCCGTCCGCGCTCAAGCGCATCCACGAAGACCTTTCAGAAGAGGTCGGCAAGGGCGTCCGTCTCGCGCTCTCCCATGGGCCGCTGCGCCCAGGCAAAGGCATGATCAGCGGACTGATCGCCCTCGTGCTGGCCGACTTCAGCCTGCTGGCTGTGCTGATGTTCCAGTTTCCCGACTACCTCACCACACCGAAGGTGCGCGAGTACCTGAGCTTCGATGCCATGCGGTTCGTGCTGCTGGCGGCCATGGTGGTATCAGGCGCACTCGCGCTCACCAACATCGTGCTGAACCGTGTGCGCCGGCTCTCCGGCTGGGCACTCTTCTGGCTCGCCTGCGCGGTGGTGGGCTCGCGCCTGGGAAGCTCCAGCGGTGCGCAATGGCTGCCGGTGGGAGCGTTATCGGCGAGCGTTCCGTATCTGGGCATCGACTGGTTCATCTTCGACCTGCTGGCGACCACGCTGCTCTTCACCACCATCGAGAAGCTGCGGCCGCTGAAGCGCGACATGCCCATCTTCCGCAAGGATTGGCAGACCGATTTCATGTACTTCGTGACCGGCCACCTGCTTGTGGGCGTGACGCTGTTCCTGGTCTACGCGGCGCTGTATGGCATGACAGGCATGTTCGCTGCGGTCCACCCGCACGCGCAGGAAAGCCTGCGCGGCTGGATCGGCCAATTGCCCTTCGGTGCGGCCCTGCTTCTGCTGATGCTGATCACCGACTTCGCCCGCTACTGGCTGCATCGCTTCTATCACGAGACCGCCATTGGCTGGCGGCTGCATGCCATCCACCACAGCGCCGAGCACATGGACTGGATTTCGGGCAGCCGCACGCACGGCATCGAGACCGTGCTGTCGACCGTGGTGATCCTCGCGCCGGCCTTCCTGCTCGGTTTCTCGCAAGGCGTGATCAACGTCTACATCCTCATCGCGGGTGCGCAGGCCGTGTTCAACCACACCAACGCGTCGGTGCGGCTCGGACCGCTGCGCTACCTGATCGTCACGCCCAACTTCCACCACTGGCATCACAGTCGCGACGCCGAAGGCCTCGACCGCTGTTACGCCGCGCACTTCGCCTTCTGGGACTACCTCTTCGGCACGGCCGTGAAGGCCGACAAGAACAAGGTCTGGCCCGAGCGCTACGGCGTGGTGGGCGACTACGTCTTCAAGGGTTTCTGGGCGCAGCAGGTGTTTCCGTTTCTCTGGTCGGGCCGCTGGACGGACGAAGCGGGCCAGGAGCGCCGAGAGAACCGCTGAGCCGAAGGCTCTCAGGCGGCCTGTAGCGATGCCACAGGCCACCGCCCCAGCACCTCGTGCACGCCCTCGCCCACGTGGCTGTCGATGAGCACCAGCGAATGGGCGGCCCACCGCACGGGCGCTTCGAGCGCATGCCGCTCGAGCTTGCGCCGCGCATAGGCGATGGTCATGTGGGGCGTGAAGGCGCGTGAGGGCTTCAGGCCGACATCGGCCAGCGCTTCGCCCAGGCGCTGCCTGAATGCTCGCAGGGCCGAGACGTTCTCCTCATCGTCGGCGCACAGCACCAACGCGCCCTTCGCGTAGCTCATGGATTTCTCGAAGACGACATCGAGCGCCGGCACGGGCACCGCGGCGGCCGCACTCGACGCCTGGGCCACCTTGTCGACGGGCACCTGTTCGTAGTCGCCGAGGTCGAACAGCGTGACATGCAGGCGGTCTGCGTCGACCACTGAGCCTTTCAGGGCGTGTAGTGAGTTCATGCGCTCGCCGAACGCGGCGATCGTCGCGGCGTCTTGCGTGTCGGGGAGCAGTGCGAAGAAAAGCGAGTGCGGCAGCGGCGCCTTGCGAGGTGCCTTGGTGCCGCGCGGTCGCGGCAGGGGCCGCGGCGGGGGATCGATTCCAGGAAGAAGAAGCTGTGCTGACATGTGTCGATCATCGCCCATGGCAAGGGGGCTTCATGAGACCTTCAGCAAACGCGAAGCTCGTCTTCAGCTTGGTTTTTGAGAATCGTCGCACGGTAGCGGCAAGGCGGACAACAACAAGCGTGCCGCTCGACGAATCGCCGTTCATCCACGGATTCCATCCATCAACCAACAAGGATTTCATCTTGACGAAAACGCAAGCCCGCCTCGCACTCGCAGCCCTCTGGCTCGGCACCGCTTCCATCGGCGCCTACGCCGCCGGTCCCGACAAGGACACCGGGCTGTACGTCGGCGGCGCCATCGGCCGCTCCAGCTACAGCCTGTCGTCCTCGAACCGCATGCCCGTGACGGTGCCATGGGGCGGTCAGAAGGCCAGCAAGAGCGGCACGGCCTACAAGCTGTACGGCGGCTATCGCTTCACCGAACACTTCGGCGTGGAAGGCGGCTACGCCCGCCTCGGCCGCGTGAGCCAGTGGAGCCCGACCTACGGCTACGGCAACTCCAGGCTGCAAAGCGGCACCGGCCAGGTCTTCTACGCGGCCGCCACCGCCCGCATGCCGCTGGGCGACGCCTTCGCCATCAACGGTCGCCTGGGTGTGGCACGCGGACGCGTCTCCGGCGACAACAACTGGGCACCGGTCAACCAGCGCCTCTCGGGCAGCAGCACGGGCCTGATGTTCGGCGTGGGCGCCGAGTACCGCATGACGCAGAACCTGGCGATCACGGCCGACTACGACCACTTCGGCAAGCTGTCGAAGCAGGCGAAGGGCGGGATGTTCACGGTGGGTCTGAAGGCGAACTTCTGATCGCAGACCGTGCCCTATGAAAAAGGCGCCTCGCGGCGCCTTTTTCTTTGCTCAGGAACTCACTCCCACTCGATCGTCGCCGGCGGCTTGCTCGACACGTCGTAGGTCACGCGGTTGATGCCGCGCACTTCGTTGATGATGCGGCCCGACACCTTCTTGAGCAGCGCGTACGGCAGCTCGGCCCAGTCGGCGGTCATGAAGTCGCTGGTCTGCACGGCGCGCAGCGCGACGACGTAGTCGTAGGTGCGGCCGTCGCCCATCACGCCCACGCTCTTCACGGGCAGGAACACGGTGAAGGCCTGGCTCGTGAGTTCGTACCAGGTCTTGCCCGATTCGTCGGTGAAGTTGCGCAGCTCTTCGATGAAGATCGCGTCGGCGCGGCGCAGCAGGTCAGCGTATTCCTTCTTCACTTCGCCCAGGATGCGCACGCCCAGGCCCGGGCCGGGGAACGGATGGCGGTAGACCATCTCGGGCGGCAGGCCGAGGGCCACGCCGAGTTCGCGCACTTCGTCCTTGAACAGGTCGCGCAACGGTTCCAGCAGCTTCAGGCCGAGCTGTTCGGGCAGGCCGCCGACGTTGTGGTGGCTCTTGATGGTGACGGCCTTCTTGCTCTTGGCGCCGCCCGACTCGATGACGTCGGGGTAGATCGTGCCCTGCGCCAGGAAGGTCGCGCCCTTGTGGCCGCCACCGCCCGCCTTGAGCTTGGCCGCTTCCTGCTTGAACACGGTCACGAACTCGCCACCGATGATCTTGCGCTTGGCTTCGGGATCGCTCACGCCGGCGAGCTTGCCGAGGAACAGGTCACTGGCGTCGACGCGGATCACCTTCGCGTGCAGCTTGCCTTCGAACATCTCCATGACCATGTCGCCTTCGTTCAGGCGCAGCAGGCCGTGGTCGACGAACACGCAAGTGAGCTGGTCGCCGATGGCACGGTGGATCAGCGCGGCGGCCACGCTCGAATCGACGCCGCCCGACAGGCCGAGGATGACTTCCTCGTCGCCCACCTGCTCGCGGATCTTCTCGACGGCTTCGGCGATGTGGTCGCGCATGACCCAGTCGGGCTTGGCTTCGCAGATGCCGAGCACGAAGCGGTCGATGATGGCCTTGCCCTGCACGGTGTGCGTGACTTCGGGGTGGAACTGCAGCGCGTAGTAGCGGCGTGCCTCGTCGGCCATGCCGGCGATGGGGCAGCTGTCGGTGCTGGCCATGAGCTTGAAGCCGGGCGGCAGCTCGGTGACCTTGTCGCCGTGGCTCATCCACACGTTGAGCATGCCGTGGCCCTCTGGCGTGGTGAAGTCGGCGATGTCCTTCAGCAGCGCGGTGTGGCCATGGGCGCGCACGGCCGCGAAGCCGAACTCGCGCTTGTGGCCACCCTCGACCTTGCCGCCGAGCTGGTGCGCCATGGTCTGCATGCCGTAGCAGATGCCCAGCACCGGCACGCCGAGGTCGAACACGGCCTGCGGGGCCTTGTCGGTGGTCTCTTCGTACACGCTGGCGTGGCTGCCCGAGAGGATCACGCCCTTGAGGTGGCCGTCGGCGGCATATTCGCGCACCCATTCGTCAGTGACGTCGCAGGGATGCACCTCGCTCAGCACATGGGCTTCGCGCACGCGACGTGCGATCAGCTGGGTGACTTGCGAGCCGAAATCGAGGATGAGGATCTTGTCGTGTTGCATGGCGAAAGGACTCAGAGCGTTGAAATGTCGAACAGCCGGACACCCGCCTTGGGCGCGGCCTGGATGAGTTGCTCGTCGAAGGTGGCGAGCGGGAGGTTGAGCGATTTCGCGAGCCAGAGATAGCCCGCATCGTAGAGCGAGACGCCCGCATCGATGGCAACAGCAAGCACGGCCTTATGCTGGGCCGGCGCCAGCTCGTGCAATTCGACGCGATGGCGGATGGCGTCGAGCACGCTCCACAGCCCCTCGACGGCTGACGACGGAATGCGGCCCGTGCGCACGCCGTTGGCGAGGATGTTGGCGCATTCCCACTGCCAGGCATTGGGCGCCTGCGGCTCGACCTCGTCGCGGCGAATGGCGGCGTAGAGCTTGCGGGTGTGTTCGCTAGCGTGGTCGGGCAACAGCCAGGCGGCCGTGACCGAGGCGTCCATGACGAAGGCCGTCACGACTGGCGCCCTTCTTCGCGCAGGGCGCGCAGTGGCAGGCCGGGCTGGATGCTGGCGTGAAGTGCGTCGATCTGGCCCAGTTCGCGCGCGATCTGCTCGTCGGTGATGACGGGCTTGCGGCGCACCGGGAGCATGCGCACGACTTCCTTGCCGTGACGGGTGATGCGAACCTCTTCGCCCTTTTCGACCAGGTCGATCAGGGCCGAGAAGTTGTTCTTGGCTTCAGCGATGCCGATGGATTGCATTTGGGCCAGAAAATTTGAATCTGGCCCAAATTCTAAGCCAAGTCTGGCCTGACTTTCAAGGTCTGGCCAGATTGGGCTTCAGGCCGGCGCCGGGCCGCCCCAAGGCGGCCTGCGGCCCCCTTGGGGGGCAGCGCCCCACACGCAGTGGGGGCGCGTGGGGGCCCTATTTACTCAGCGCGGTAGTTCGGCGCTTCCTTCGTGATCTGCACGTCGTGGACGTGGCTCTCACGGATGCCGGCCGTGGTGATCTCGACGAACTCGGCCTTGTTCTGCATGTCGGCGATGGTCGCGCAGCCGCAGTAGCCCATGCTGGCGCGCACGCCGCCGGCCATCTGGTAGACGATCGAGACGATCGAGCCCTTGTAGGGCACGCGGCCTTCGATGCCTTCGGGCACGAGCTTGTCGGTGTTGGGGTTGCCGGTGGTCGACTCCTGGAAGTACCGGTCGGCGCTGCCCTGCTGCATCGCGCCGATGGACCCCATGCCGCGGTAGCTCTTGTAGCTGCGGCCCTGGTACAACACGATTTCGCCCGGCGCCTCTTCGGTGCCGGCGAACATGCTACCCATCATGACGGTGCTGGCGCCAGCGGCGATGGCCTTGGCGATGTCGCCTGAGTAGCGCACGCCGCCGTCCGAGATCAGCGGAATGCCCGTGCCTTGCAGGGCGGTGGCGACGCTGTCGACCGCCATGATCTGCGGCACGCCCACGCCAGCCACGATGCGGGTGGTGCAGATGGAGCCCGGGCCGATACCGACCTTGACCGCGTCGGCGCCGGCGTCTGCCAGTGCCCGTGCGGCGTCGCCGGTGGCGATGTTGCCGCCGATGACGTCGACCTGCGGATAGTTCTTCTTGACCCAGCGCACACGCTCGATCACGCCGGCGCTGTGGCCGTGGGCGGTGTCGACCACGATGGCGTCGACGCCGGCCTTCACCAGGGCCTCGACGCGCTCCTCGGTGCCGTCACCCACGCCCACCGCCGCGCCCACGCGCAGGCGACCGTTGGCGTCGCGTGCGGCGTTGGGGAAGCTGGTCTGCTTGGTGATGTCCTTGACGGTGATAAGGCCCTTGAGCTCCCAGTCGCCGTTGATGACGAGCAGGCGCTCGAGCTTGTGCTTGTTCAGCAGCGCCTTGGCCTCGGCCAGCGTGGTGCCGTCGGGCACGGTGATGAGCCGGTCGCGCTGCGTCATGATTTCGCTGACGGGCACGTCGTAGCGGCTCTCGAAGCGCAGGTCACGCCCCGTCACGATGCCGACCACCTTGCCGGCGTCGACGACCGGGAAGCCCGAGATTCCGAGCTGGTCGGACAGTGCCATCACCTGGCGCACCGAGTGCGTCGGCGTGATGACCACCGGGTCGCGCAGCACGCCCGACTCGTAACGCTTCACGCGGGCCACTTCGGCAGCCTGCTGCTGGGCGGTGAGGTTCTTGTGCACGATGCCGATGCCGCCCTCCTGCGCGATGGCGATCGCGAGGCGCGCTTCGGTCACGGTGTCCATGGCCGCCGAGACGAGCGGCAGGTTCAGCGTGATGTTGCGGGAGAACTTGGTGGCGAGGGACGTGTCCTTGGGCAGGACCTGGGAGAACGCTGGCACCAACAACACGTCGTCGAAGGTGAGCGCTTTGCCGAGAAGGCGCATGGGTGAGGCTCCAAAAGACGGATTGTAACGAGGCCCCCGCCCGCTTCGCCGGCGCGGGTTCTTTCCGACCGTTGCAAAACCGCCCATTCCGGATGTTGCAAAAAGTAAGGCGCAGCTAAACTCCGCGCATGAATCTCCTGCATTGGCTGGTACTGGGTTGCGCGTGCGCGCTGCCGCTCTCGGCGAGCGCGCAATGGCAATGGGTCGACAACAGCGGCAAGAAGGTCTTCAGCGACCAGCCGCCGCCCACCGACATCCCCGAAAAGAACATCCTGCGCCGCGCCGGCCCCTCGCCGTCCACCCGCGCAGCAGCGCCTGTCACGCCAGCCCCCGAAGGCGGTACCGACGCGACTGCTGCGGCGCCCAAGGCCCGCGAAGGCACCGCGCCGCCCAAGCCCACGGGCGTTGACAAGGAACTCGAAGAAAAGACAAAAAAAGCCGAGGCCGAGCAGAAGGCCAAGGAAGCCGCCGAAGCAGCAAAGATCGCCAAAGCCAAGGCCGACAACTGCGCCCGTGCGCGCGAGAACAAGAACACGATCGACAGCGGCATCCGCATTGCCAAGGTCAATGCCAAGGGCGAACGCGAGTTCATGGACGACGCCGCACGTGCCGACGCGCAAAAGCGCGCTCAAACGGTCATTGACAGCGACTGCAAGTAAGCCGGCGCCGTGGCTCAGTAGCCGTCCTTGCCGCCTTTGCGCTTGTTCGCGAACAGGCCCGTGCCGCGCGCTCCCTGGCGCTGGAAGCGCTCACGGCGCGCCACCTTCGGATCGACCGTGAGCGGACGGCACAGCTCGATGCGGTCACCATCCTTCAGCGGCTGGTCCCACGCCACCGCCCTGCCCCAGACACCCGGCGTCATGGTGTGCCGCCAGTCCAGGTCGGGAAAGCGCTGCATGAGATCGCTGGCCTTCACCGCCTCGCTCAGCACAGTGTCAGGCGCGAGCTGCAGGACCTGCTCGAACACTTCGCGCGCCGCGGGCGCGCAGCTCAGCGTGACCTCGATGCGCCCGCCTTGCATCAGCCTTCGCCGTAGACCTGCTCGGCGCGCTTGACGAAGGCTTCGACCAGGCTCGATGCGATGGTGTCGAACACCGGGCCCACCAGGGCCTGCAGCGCGAAGTTGCTGAAGCCGTAGCTCATCTGCAGCTCGACGCGGCAGGCGCGCTCACCCTGCTCGCCCACGGGGTGGAATTTCCAGGTGCCGTCGAGGTTGGAGAACGGGCCGTCGACCAGCTTCAGCTGCACTTCGCGGCCAGGGATGTGGGTGTTGCGGGTGGTGAAACTCTGGTGCAGCCCGGCGAAGGCCAAGCCGACTTCGGCGGTCATGCCGCCTTCGTCCTGCTCGATGACACGCGACTTGTCGCACCAGGGCAGAAACTGCGGGTACTTCGCCACATCGGTGACGAGCGCGTACATTTCTTCGGCGCTGTACCAGATGAGGACGGACTTGTGGACTGTTTTCATAGAATCGGCACAGCGTGCGCGACGGATTGTATTGAAGCCATGCGCCCCCATCTTCTCGAGCCATGGCCACCAAGAAACAAGACACCTCCTCCCGCATCGCCGACAACAAGAAGGCCGCCTACAACTATTTCTTCGAAGAACGCTTCGAGGCCGGCATGGTCCTCGAAGGCTGGGAAGTGAAATCGCTGCGCGAAGGCAAGGTGCAGCTCACCGACGGCTACGTGGTGATCCGCGACGGCGAGCTGTTCGTGGTCGGCTGCCAGATCAACCCGCTCAAGAGCGCTTCGACGCACGTCAATCCTGACTCGATCCGCACCAAGAAGTTGCTGCTGCACAAGGAAGAGATCAAGCGGCTGGTCGGCAAGGTCGAACAAAAGGGCTACACGCTGGTGCCGCTGAACCTGCACTGGAAGGCCGGCAAAGTAAAGTGCGAGATCGCGCTCGCCAAGGGCAAGGCCGAGCACGACAAGCGCGACACCATCAAGGACCGCGAAGGCAAGCGCGAAGTCGAGCGCGCGATGAAGAGCCGCAACCGCTGATTCTTTTTCTTTTCGCGCGCAGGGAATAAAAGACGCTACCGTGGCGTTTATGCGGCTGTCGACATCGGACCGTGCCGGTGACGACACCATCGCCCAGGAGTGTTCCATGCCGCTGTTCCCTGCTCTTGTCCGTTCCATCGCCGGGTCCACGGGGCGCTGAGGCGCCCTGCCTTCGTCGCCCATGGACGCCCGCCTGCTGATCGCTCACATCCCGAGCCTGCGCCGCTATGCGCGCGCGCTCACGGGCGATGCCTGGGCGGCCGATGACCTGGTGCAGGACACGCTCGAGCGCGCCTGCAGCAAGTGGCGGCTCTGGGTGGTGGGCAGCGACCTGCGCGCCTGGCTCTTCACGGTCATGCACAACCTCTTTGCGAGCCAGGTGCGTCGTCGGCCACCGCCGCATGCAGTCGTGCCGCTGGATGACGTGGCACCCGAGCAGCTGCAAGGCGGAACCGACCCAGGCCGTGACCCGGGCCTCGGTCTCGACCTGCAGCGCTGCCTGATGCAACTGCCCGAAGAGCAGCGCGCCGTGCTGCTGCTGGTAACGCTCGAAGACCTGTCCTACGCCGAGGTAGCGAAGGTGCTCGGCATCCCGATCGGCACCGTGATGTCGCGCCTCTCCCGCGCCCGCCTTCGTCTGCAGGAGCTGATGGACGGCGCCGCCGCGCCCAGCCGCCCTGGCCTGCGTCGCCTCAAGTGACGTGAAGCACCACCGACCGCCCGCCATGAACCGCCCCACCC